>JBMNUZ010000024.1:0-5049 GCA_050946535.1 Anaerovoracaceae bacterium | reverse complement strand
AAACAGTCAGCAATAGGGTGCTGCCGTAGGAAAAAGTACTAATCCACAGCGTCTACACAGAAGTATACAGAGAAATTCAAAGAAAGGAAAATGTGGAGAACTTCCCTATGAGTTCAATATACAAGGATAATATGCGTACAATATTATGGCTTATAAGGACCGTTTTCTACGTCCTCTGCGCCGAACCTGACAGAAGGCGCATCAATAAGCTGATCGCAAAGGGAGACAATCTTACAGCCAGGCTGTTCGTGCAGTCGCGCGTGCGCCACTGGTCGCTGGCCATGCTCCGCTACGCCGGAGTGACGGTCGAAGTGCACGGTTTCGAAAATATTCCGAAGGCGCCGGCGCTTTTTCTTCCGAACCATCAGAGCGACTGGGACATCATGGTCGTCGAATCGTATCTTCCGAACTGCGGTATACTTGCGAAAAAGGAACTCCAGAAGATTCCGCTCATAAGCAAGTGGATGGAGCTTCTCGGCGCGATCTTCATCGACAGAGGCAATGCGAGGCAGTCAGTCAAAGCATTGATGGAAGTCGAAAAGACGCTTAAATCCGGAAATAACTTCATCATATTTCCAGAAGGCACCCGCAGCAGGGGCGAAGATGTCGGCGAATTCAAGAGCGGCGCGTTCAGGATCGCGTTCAGGCACGGCTTTCCGATCGTTCCCGTATCCATCGACGGGACGTACAAAATCATGGAAGCCAACAACGGCCACTGGATAAAACCCGGACACGTGATTCTCACAATACTGCCGCCTATAGAGACGAAAGGAATGGATAAAGCCGAACAGAAGGAACTCGGTGAAAAGATACGCGCCCAGATTCTGGAGGCCCGCGAAGAATCGAGGAAAATATCAGACTATTACAAGGAGAAGAAGGAATAAGTATGATCAAAATTGGATATCAGGGAATAGAAGGGGCAAATGCAGAGCAGGCTGCCCACGACCTGGTGGAAAAGGTCGGAATTACAGACGAGATCGAATACGTGCCGCTCGTGGATTCAGGCCACGTTATCGACGCTCTCGTCAACAAAAGGATAAATTACGGAGTATGCGCGATATACAACAGCGTCGCCGGAATAGTGCTAGAGACCGTAGCGGCTACGAACGGCGTCGAACTTTATATCAAGGCAGATACGACGCTGAACATACACCACTGCATGTTCAAGAAAAGTCCCGATATCCCCGACAGCAGCATTACAGCCGTCGCTTCACATATCCTGGCAATAAAACAGTGCGAAGATCATCTGCGCCAGCTGTATCCGCAGCTCGAACAGATCGAAGTCGAGGATACCGGCAAGGCAGCCAAAGACCTCGCCGACGGGACGCTGCCGGAAACTACTGCGGTTCTCTGCCGCCGAAACGCCGGAGAGCTTTTCGGCCTGACGCTCATGAACGAAAATATAGAGGACTTTCCGGACAACAGGACTCATTTCTGTCTGTTCCAGCTCAAGCCTTCTACTCACGAGGTTCCGCTCATATAAAATTCATTCATACCAGATGCTAAGCCCCCGGCTCCGGGATCATCACCCGGGTCCGGGGGTTTTTCGTGCCGTAAGTAAAAAGGTCCGCATGCAGCGTCTGCATGCGGACCCATTAACGTCTGACGACCGTTTTATTCTAATTTTCCGTCTTTGTACATCTCCACATATGGTTTTACATAATCCTTTACGAAAGGATAGATCATATATATGAAGCATTCGTGGAAACAGAAATCCTTCCTCTCAACGCTGAATTTCTCACGCAGCATCGGGCCGGTCCTTATCGCCGGTATGACCTCAATTGTGTCGAGTTCCCCAAGGCACAGATGATAGTAATCTTCCAGATCGGCAGACACCATATAGATGACTTCGTCGCCCGGCCTGAAAGGCGGGTCGTTCTGGAAACTGACGTATTCGTAAGCCATTTCGTGATCTCGCCCCGAGATCTCGGGAACCGCTCCCACTGGAATCAGATCCTCGCGCCTCATGATGATGCCCGTTTCCTCGCGGATCTCGCGCACCATCGATTCTGCCGGCCTTTCGCCTGCGGAAACGTGGCCTCCGGATGAAATGTCGTATTTCCCGGGGTTGCTCTTCTTTTCGTATGACCTTCTCTGAAGATATACCCTCACGTTTCCTCTGCTCACTCCGATCATCCAGCACTGGGCTACTTTGTGCCACATGCCGTTGTGATGAACGTGGGAGCGGGGATAATCACCTACCGGATACATCTTTTCGTTATAAGCCGTCAGCCTTTCCTGGCTGTTTTTTCTGGTGTTTCTCTTTCTGCGTCTGGATGCCATTTAAAACACCGTCCGAAATTATTTAAACGAATTGAAGAAGTTGATTATGCCTGTCGCGTCTGCCTGAGCAAGCGTGTTTCTGAAGCTGTCGGACTTGAGGTATTCAACCTCCGTCGCGTTGGTGTAGAAACCGTGCTCGATAAGTATCGCCGGCATTTCCGTGTTCTTGATTACGTAGAAGTTAGCCGTCTTTGTTCCTCTGTCTCTGATGACGCTCTGAGCAGCCATCGTTGCCGCTTCAACACATTGTGCAGCGTATTCCGAAACTCCGCCCGTCTTGTATGAGTAAACCTCCCAGCCGTTAGCTGAATTCCAGCTGCTGGTATAGGCGTTCGCATGAATGCTGACGAACAGGTCGACGTCATCGTTCGAATTTGCGACTTCGACTCTCGACTGAAGCGAAGGATCAGTCGTGTCATCGTATGCAACAGTCATAACGCACTGGATTCCGTTCTGCTCCAGAATGGCTTTGAGCTTGTACGCCACGCTTCTGTTGAACTCCCATTCCAGGAGAGATTCGTCAGGAGATCTCTTGCCGCCTGTAGTCGAACCGTGGCCAGGATCTATGCAGACAACGATTTTTCCGTCAGACCAAGGATGGTAGGCTGAAAGCGTGTCGTATTTTCTCGTACCCTGAACGGTCGTCGTGTCGTTTTCTCCGGCTGTCCACGTCTGCGAACTCGTCGTCGAATCGGTCTTGGTCTCGGCGAACGCAAATGTCACTTCCGTGCCGTCGTCCGAATAAGAAATGTTCGGTTCTTCGACCGCGGTCATATCTATTACGATTCTCGCGACATTGTCACGCGGTGATCCGGTCCGGACTCCGGTGACATATGATGTGCTGACGTCCTGTGTCTGCGAGGACGAAATGCTCGAATCAAAAGTAGTATTGTTAAAATCCATGTAATACCTGCACGGATTTTCGAGCCACTCCGTTTTGTCGAGAGCGCTCTTGAGCGATTTGTCTGCGTTGATAGTTACGTAAGTGTAGTAACTGTCGCCGTATTTCTGATTGGACAGAAGCTTGACAGAAGTGATGGTTGTGGTGTCAGTAACGGTACTCGAATTCGTCCCTGAATCTATATATACCGAGCACGTTTCTCCGTCCCATGTGACTTCGAAACCGAATGTCTCTCCGACAAACCTGAGCGGCACCATCGTTCTGCCGCCGCTGCCATCTGCCACCTGGCTTATTCTTGTAGCCACGTCGAGCGTGACTGCCTCCCCGTTTACGTAAGCCTCAGCCGATCCGATTATCAGCGTGATGACAGTGTCACCATATGTAAGTGTAACCTTCCCGGTAGAACCGTCGTATGAAGATGTGCCGCCGAGATCGTTCACTATAGTTGCGACAGGGACAAGAACCCTGTCGTTTACAATGTAAGGATCTACATCTGTTTCGATCTTTTCGCCGTTGATGTAGATACTTGGTACTGTCGCAGCATCGGCTGAAAACCCCAGCAATGCGAACACAACCGCTGCTGTCAGTACGATCAGCAGAAGAACTCTGCTTTTTCTTAAAATCTGCATTGGTACATTCCTCCCCTTGTGATATGGTATTTTACCATAAAAGAATGGCCGATTCTACCCGTTGTATACACCTGTAATCAAAATGTCATTTAAGAAACTTTTCAGAAATACGATTTCACGGTAATTTGTTTTTTTATATGCTATGTGATGTGGTTTTTTCGTATGCTATAATATTGTCTAAATGTATTTGAAAAGAAAAGAGCAGCTATATGGCCAAAAGAAAATTCATGATCATACTCATCGTGCTGCTGATCGTTTTCGGCATCGGCGGCATGATCTTATACAACAATCTTGACAGCGATTTTACACAGGTCGGACGGCAGATCGAATCAGACGACGGTAATTTTACGGTCAGCGTGCCTATGACCTGGAAGACGACGACGGCATCTTCACAGTACGGGATTCTCGCTGCGAAGAGCAGTGACAGCAGCATGTACATGCAGCTGTCGCTCGACACCGACACGTCGGACGAAGGCACTCTGGATCAGTACGTGAACAGCTACATTCAGAGCATAGCGCAGAAGAGCGACAACGCCGAGGATCAGGCCACCGTGGTTTCACCCGTGCGTAAAAAGATCAACGGACACAGCGGCTACTATTTCGAGATCTCGTCCACCTCAGGCGGCGTTGACGTCTACCTGTGGTGCTTCTGCTTCGAGACGAAGTCAGGAATCGTACACATCGACGTTTCATCGCCTAAAAACGATGCAGAAGCGAACGCAGATATAGCATCCGGGATTATAAATTCCGTCGACGAAGCATGATCCTAAGCTGAAATCGAGAATAATAATCCGCTTTTCTTTTCGAATAAGCATAATGCTCCTAAGTGAAACCGCCGGCAGTACACTATTTTACGCACTGCCGGCGGCGAATTTGATTCCCTGGATTCAAAAAATCTGCTTATTGTTACTCCGAGCGATTAAATCTATATAAGTTTTACTGAATAGATATAATCGAACTTTTATGCAGAGTAATTGTATATCTTATTTGCATCCTTCAAAGGATCATTTCCATAATTGATGCTGATAACATTCCACTGAGACTGGCTTCCACGATAATACACCGTCTTCAAATTGTCACAATATTCGAATGCATAATCGCCAATCGTGGTAATCGATGGTACTAAGGTTATTTCTTCCAAACCATCGCAATCAGAGAATGCATAGCCTTCGATACTTGTCAATCCGGAAGGCAGGGTAACGGACGTCAGGACGTCAATATCATTAGATGCTGCAT
>JBMNUZ010000023.1:0-8457 GCA_050946535.1 Anaerovoracaceae bacterium | reverse complement strand
ATATTATTACAACAATGAGCGGATCCAGAAGAAAACAAATTGGATGCCCCCTGCAAAGTACAGGGAAGCATCCATGTGTTAGGTTTGGCTCCTAGATCAATGTGTCCAGTTTTCTGGGTACATATCAGAAATAGCACCGGTTTAGTTCGGAAATTATGCGATAAACGATGCAGGAATGAAATCCGGAAGACGATGAAAAATTAAATACCTGAGCTGATGAAATGGTATGATCTGATACGATCCCCCTTTGCAGGATACTGATATATAAGTCCTGTGGAGGGGGAATTTTCATATCCGGAAAAACCGGCTGATGTTGTACTTGCTCATTGACTTGACGGGAAAACACCTTCCTTAACGATTCATTCGTTGCGGATCCGGCGCAGTGCTTTCATCGAGCGAAACCAATGAAATGGTGAGAATAAGTAAATTATCACGGCCAGGGCCGCCCACACCACAAAATAAGTGAAAAATATGAATACATCTGTGTAATCCTGCCAGCTCATGGGCTCTGTGATCACCACATACAGCAGCAATGCAGAAAAAATATAGATGAAAGGAAGCTGCTTTCTGGCTTTATTCCGGATCAGCATATAATCATCTTCGCTGATCTTTTCGAGCAAAACGAAGCTGGAGCTGTTTTTACGGGTCCTTCTTCTTATAAAGCCGATAAACATGAAAGCAATGCCGAGGCCGCCAATCGCAGAAAAGAAGCAGTAGAGAAATATGAATAAAGCAGAATAATGTGTAGTAACCGTATGTGTGAGTCCTCTCATCAACAGGTACCCGAAAATGCCTGCGGCTGAAAACAGCGGGCTCAGGTCGATGGAGCGCTTCGTTTTCTCTGCAGTTTCCGTGGTCTGCGGCGGAAATAAATATATGTTCCGGTCGTCATTGCAGTAATAGATGGCTCCGCCGGTTATATTTCCAAGATAGAAAAATGACTTCTTCATGATTCTTTATTTTCCCTTATCATTGTTCCCTTATCATTTCTTTCCCGTCAGATAGTAAATCGCAAGCTGTGTCCTGTCCCGGAGGCCGAGCTTGGACAGAACCGAGGACAGATAATTCCGCACGGTTCCCTCCGAGAGATACATTTTCTCTCCGATTTCTTTGTTGGAGAGCCCGTCGGCGACGTACGCGCAAAGGACAGTTTCTCTTTCGGTGAGATCTGAGGCGTCGAATCCCGAAGCAGAATGGCCTGCGATGAGATCAGGCATCTTCGCAGTTACCTCCTCGCCGAAGACGGTCTGCCCAGAGCATACAGCCCTGATCGCCGCCGGCAGCGCCGTGTAGTCCTGTTTCAGCAGATAACCTCGGGCGCCGAGGCGGATCGCGCGGATGATGTACTCGTCATCCAGAAACGTCGTAAGGAGCAGAACCTTTGCGTCCGGGTCTTCCTTCAGAATTTCCTCAAGAGCGGTGAGCCCGTCCATCTCTTTCATACGGATGTCCATGATGATGACGTCCGGCTTTTTTTCTTTGTACAGATCGATCGCCTCGGCGCCGCTGTTGCCGGTCCCGCAGATCTCCACTTCCGGATCGGCGGCGAGTATCGTGCTGAGCGCCATCGTGATCAGACTGTCATCATCGATGATTAAAACTTTCATTTTCACATTTCTCCTGTAGTATTTCCTATCGTGTCATCTGCAGAATCCGTTTGTCGTTCCCGGACTTTCCCTGTAATCGAAATAATAAATCCGGAATCCGTCCGCTATTCCTGCATTTTCTTCGGAATCGAAATAAAAATCGGAATCTGTCCGTCATTCCTGCATTCTCTTCTGAATCAAAATATAAACCGGAATCCGCCCGTCATTCCTGAATTCTCTTCTGAATCGAAATAAAAATCCTGAATCCGCCCGTCATTCCTGCACTTTCTTCGGAATCGAAATGAAAATCCGGAATCCGTTGCCGGCCGTGATCGAAATGCTGCCGTGCAGCGCCTTTACCCGGTCGCGCATGTTTTCAAGCCCGATACCGCCGTTCAAGCGGTCCCCGTAGTATTGCCCGTCCCCGGCATCGGTGCCATCGGGACCGCCCGCAGAACCTTCGCCCTGTGACGTCCCCGGCGGGAGCACGGTGCCGTTGTCGTGGATCGTGAGCTGGTAAATCGCCGGATGCTCGATGATCTTTATATGAACCTGCGTGGCGTTGGAATGCTTCACCACGTTTGTGAGCGCTTCACGCAGCACAGAAAGGAAACAGTATTTCACTTCCTTCGGCACAAAGTGCGAGACCATACATTCGAGGTCAGGTTCACACGCCTTGAAATCGCGGATCAAAAGTTCCGCCGCTTCCTTCAGGTCTACCGAGTCGTCGTGAAGATCGTGGACGCTTTCCCGGATCTTTGTCATCGCCTGATTGAGCTGCTCTTCGAGCTGACCGATCGGTTCCTTCAGTTTCTCGTCGGTATTGACAGTCGCGATCGCGCCCGTCATCAGAATACACCGTGAAAGCGTGTGCCCGACGTTGTCGTGAATTTCTCTCGCGATGCGGTTCCTTTCCCGCAGCGTCGCGGTGTATATCTCGGTGTCCTGCTGCTCCCGGAGCAGCCTGTTGCGCCGTTCCAGATCGATGCGGTGTTCCTCGGCAGTGTCGCTGATCTCGATGATCGAGTGCGTCCGCGTCACGAGTTCCGACGTGCCGATCCCGAGAAGCATCGAAATCAGACACCCGATGATCAGGTAGAAAAGCATGGACAGCGTGGAAAAACGAATCGCGATGACTGCAGCGGCCGCGGCGGCCACAGGAAATGCCCTGCGCCGGAACGGCTCGTAGAGAATGAGCGGCAGAAACGAAATCGTAATCGGCACAAAGCCGGTGAAAACGATGTAACTGAGCGAAATCGCCACGCTCAGCGAGCGCCTCTGCGGCAGGTATGAACCGAGCGACGCCGCTATTGCCAGCATAAAGCCGAAGATAAACGTGCCGCTGAATTCCTGCCCTGGAATACGCATCAGGCCGTACGCGATCAGAAGTATATAGCAGCATATCTGAAAGTAAGTATTTTTCATGACATTTGTCATCCCATTCCGGTTACATCTGACACTACTGAAATTTCCGGAAAAATTATACCATATTATCAGGAAAGAAACTGATATTCGCCGTCCGTTCCAGCCAAAGAAAGGGGAGATTAATATGGAAGACATGATAAAGATCGAAAATCTGGTCAAGAGGTACGGCGACGTGCTCGCTCTGGATCACCTGAATCTCGAGATCCGCAAGGGAGAGATCTTCGGCCTGCTCGGGCCGAACGGTTCCGGCAAGACTACCGCCATCAACTGCATCCTTTCCCTCCTGAAATACGACCGCGGCAACATCGAGGTTTTCGGAAAGCCGATGACTCCAACCTCGTACGACACGAAACGCGAGATCGGAGTCGTCTTCCAGAATGTGGCCGTCTTCGAACAGATGAGCGTATATGAGAATATAGACTATTTCTGCAGTCTCTACGTGAATGATAAAGAGAAGCGCAGGGAATACGTCGAAGAAGCCATCGAGTTCACCGGTCTGAACGATTATCGCAAAAAGCGCCCGAAGCAGCTGTCCGGAGGACTTCTCCGCAGGCTGAACATCGCGTGCGGCATTGCGCATAAACCGAGACTCGTTTTTTTCGACGAGCCTACTGTAGCCGTAGATCCGCAGAGCCGCAACCACATCCTCGAGGGAATACAGCAGATGAACCACGACGGGTCGACAATCGTCTACACTTCCCACTATATGGAGGAAGTGGAGCAGATCTGCACGAGAATCGCAATCCTGGACAGGGGCAAATGCATCGCCAGCGGAACCTCCGACGAACTCAAGAGCATGATACGGACCGGCGAGACGATCACGATCGAGGAAATCGCTCTCGATGAAGAGACTCTGGAGGCTATCCGCAATCTGGACAATGTTTTCTCCCTGTCGTATACAGGCGAGACGCTGAAACTCAAGTACAGCAGCGCGGGCAACCTTCTCGGTCTGCTGCATTACTTAGAGGACCACAATCTGGCGTTCGGGAAGATCTTCTCCGAGAAACCGACGCTCAACGACGTATTCCTCGAGATCACCGGCAAAGAATTACGTGACTGACGGGAGGCGGAGTTTATGATACAGCTGAAATATCGTTTTCTGCAGGCGCTGCGTCTGCACGACAACATTTTCTGGGGGTTCTTTTTCCCACTGGCGCTCGGCCTGCTCTTCTTCGTCGCATTCAGCGGTCTCGGAACGGCTGAAAATTTCGAGCCTGTCAATACGGCGATCGTGATTCAGGAGAGCAACGAGAATTTCGAAAGCTTAGTCGATGAAATTGACGGTGACATCATCAATGCATCCTACATGGATGAGAATGAAGCTAAAAAAGCACTCAAGAACGACGAGGTAAGCGGTATATTTTACTGCAAGGCAGAACCTTCCCTCACGGTTCCAGGCAACGGATTTGAAGCGACCGTCCTCTCGAGCGTGCTTAAAGAGTACAACGAGGAAATGAATATCGCAGAAAAAATGACAGAGGAACATCCGGAGCGTATCCAGGCATTTTTCTCGAATTTCATAAACGACAACAATGAATATATCCGGTCGGTGTCGCTCGGAGGCAATTCATACGACTCGCTTCTGGAATATTTCTTCGCTTTAATCGCGATGGCCTGCTTCTACGGATGCTTTACCGGGCAGACGCTCGGCGAGCAGAACGCGTCGAACGTTTCGCCGCTGGCTGCAAGGCGCGCCATCTCTCCGAGAAGCAAGCTGTCCAGCATATTCACAGATCTGTTCGTCGGCTTCACGATCCAGTTCCTGAGTGTCATAGTTCTGCTTCTCTGCCTGCAGTATGTATTCAAGATAGACGTCCTGAACCATTTCGGAGCGACGCTTCTGATTGCGGCACTCGGCAGTCTGCTGGGCGTGTCCTTTGGCATTTTCGTCGGTTCTCTCAATGTCAAACAGACTGTAAAATCAATACTGACCATCGCGGTTCCGCTGTTCCTCTGCTTCCTGGCCGGCCTGATGTACGGTGGTATGAAGCAGCTGCTCGAAGAGAATGCTCCGATAGTCAACCGCCTCAATCCGGCGGCTTTGATCAGCGACTCTTTCTACTTCCTCAACGTATATGAAGATATGGCGGGTTTTACTCTTCGCCTGATTCTTCTGGCAGCATATTCCTTCGGTATGGCGTTACTCGCCGTTTTACATCTGAGGAGGCAGCGTTATGCCAGTATTTAAAGGTTATCTGAAGATCATCGAGAAAAATTTAGGGTTCACAATTTCCTATTTCGTTATTTTTCTCATCATATGTATCATGATCGTGCTGATGATTCCTGGGAAACAGACGGAAAGCTTTTCCGCAGAAAGACAACAGATCACAGTGATCGACAATGATGAGAGCGCGATTTCGAAGGCGCTGATCGAATATCTGTCGATCAACAACGACGTCACGGAAGGCAAGATGGATAAAGCCGAGCTGACAAGGCAGCTTTACGCGCGCAGCACCGAATATATCCTGCAGATTCCGGAAGGATACGGAGCAAATTTCGCCGACGGTGATGTGGCACTTGATACGACGAAGGTCCCTGGCAGTGCTGCCGGATACTATCTGGATGCCACGATTAATAATTTCGTCAGGACGGCATCCGCGTTCGTCAAATCCGGTTATACGCAGGAAGAAGCGGCTGACAGGACGATTGAAGCCGCTGATACAAAAGCGGACGTGACGATCGTCGACACCGGAAAGAGAGATGAGAACAGCAAACCGTTTTATTCCTACACGTTCACATACTTCCCGTATTTGTACCTGATGCTCATGATCACCGTCATCAGCACTGTGATGATTTCGTTCTCGAACAGAGAAATCCGGAGCCGGATGCTGGCATCGCCGGTTTCATCTGTCAGCCAGACGATACAGGCGGCCGCGGCGTTCTGTATTCAGTTCGTGATTTTGTGGCTTGTCACACTGCTGATGCCGCTTGTTGCAAGAGGAGCGGATTTCTACACTTCGTCTCTTGCCGGGTACTATGTGATCAATTCACTCTGCCTGTTGGTTGTATCGAGCGCGATCGGTTTCCTGACCGGAAGCCTGATCACCAAACCTGTGGCCGTGGCTGCCGTCGCCAACATCGTAGCGCTCGGGATGTGCTTCCTCTGCGGCGCTTTCGTTCCGATGGAATATATGGGAAGCAGCGTGAAGAGTGTGGCGAAATTCCTGCCGGTCTACTGGTACGAGATCGCGAACAACACTCTTGCGGAAAATCAATCGCTCTCTGCAGCAAATCATAACCTCGTCTTCCAGTGTTATGCGATCCAGCTGGCGTTTGCTGCGGCGATCTTCGTCGTGACGCTCTTCATCGTGAAGAAGAGAAACCAGGAGGCATGAATGATCGCATTTCAGCGGTTGACATACGATGAGAAATATGATAAACACAAAATAGCGTGAATAAACAGCATCGGTTGGCAGGCCGGAAACGGAATTTCCGGCGAACAACGGACGATCGTCTGAATATCGTCTGATTCAGGTATCAGCTGCAGTGCGGCTGTATCGCTGCCGGGCAAGACACACGGGAAACCGCGTAGTCGGATGGACTGGGACAATCGAGCTCCAGAGCCAGATAAGATGAATCTATCTTATCTGGCTCTTTTTTTACTGTGCAGTCTGCTCAGATTATCAGGATTGCACGGTTTTTCCAGTTTTCCCAATCAATTCGGTTTGTTCGGCCTGCCCAGTCAATTCGGTTTGCCCAGTCAATTCGGTTTGTCCGGTCTGCCCAGTCAGTTCGGTTTGCCCGGGTTGTCCTCTGAAAAGCTGGTCATTAGAACATTTATAAGTCGTGAAGGAACATCAGGAGGAACATGAGATGAAAAGAAAATGGTATCCGTACGCAGACAAAATATTTATCAATGCGAAGATCTACACTATGGATCTCTCGATAGAGGAAATCAGAAATGGTAACTATGATTTTACGGTTATCGATAACGGATATGTTGCGGTAAAAGACGGAAAGATCATCGGGGTAGGCAGCGGCGCCCCGGACAAATATTTCATCGGTGAAAAAACAGAGACGGTGGACGCAGAGGGCAATGTCATTATTCCCGGTATGATCGATTCGCACATGCATGCCATGTTCGCCGCCATGGATCTCGCCAATGTCGACCTGTCTTCCTGCACATCTGTAACGGATATGATATCCGCCCTTGCAGAACGGGACAAGACGGAACCTGAAGGCAAATGGATCAAGGGCGCCAATTGGAATGAGCTCACCTGGGAGAATCCAGAAAAGCCGACCCGTAAAGATCTCGACCGCATTTCGACGACGAGACCGATCTTCGCAAAACGTTCCTGCTGCCACGTCATCGTTGCAAATTCAAAGGCCCTGGAACTCGCAGGCGTTACGAAGGATACTCCCGATCCGGACGGCGGCGTGATCGGACGTGATGAAAACGGTGAACCGAACGGGCTGCTCTACGAAAATTCCGCGATGGATCTGGTAGAGAAGGTCTTCCCGAAAATGACCGAGGATGAACTTATTCAGGTTATATGGAGAATAGGAGAGCATCTCAACAGCGTCGGGCTTACGACTGTGATCGACTGCAACATGACTTTCGACTGCATGAGAGCATATTTGCAGGCTCTGAAGAAAGGAAAACTGACTTATCGTGATTACATGATGTTTTATCTGGACAAGGCGATCGGAGACGTTCCGTATCACCTGAACCGAATATACGAGATGCCTTGCGTCACAGGATTTGGAAATGACATGCTGCAGCTCAACGGCATCAAGGTAACTCTTGACGGCGTGCCAGCGAGCGGTACCGCGTATATGAGGCGCAACTACGAACACATGCCTGACACGAGGGGATATACTACGATTTCTCAGGATGAAATATCCGAGGTCTGCAGATATGCCGCCAGATACAACTGGCAGGTAGGAATTCATACGATAGGCGATGCGGCCATGGACACTGCCCTTACTGCTTTTGAAGAGGGAAAGAAAGAGAGGGACAACACCGGAAGAAGGAATTATCTGATCCATGCGCTGCTGCCTCACGATGATATGCTCCCGAAAATGAAGAAATGTAATGTCGCCGTAACGCTTCAGCCGACCATTTTCGGATATCTTGGAGACGAAGCGATTCTGGCTGATGACCTTGCAGAGCTCAACACGCCGGCGGGCTATTATTTCGATCACGGGATCATCTGCGGAGGTTCGTCCGATTATCCTGTAGTAGACTGCAATCCGTTCGTAGGAATGGCGAAAGCAATGTCGCGAATCTGCCTCGACGGCAAGGTGCATGGCGGTCAGTACAAGATCGACGCCAGGCAGGCGCTGCTAATGTGGACCATGAATTCCGCATATATCGCCAATCAGGAGACTAACTATGTGAAGTCAAGTAATTTTTGAAAAAAATCATAACTAACCTTTAGAACTAAATAACGGCATGACAAAACAGACAAGCGAGGCTTGCCTTAAAATCGGTCGGCCAGTATCC
>JBMNUZ010000022.1:0-10881 GCA_050946535.1 Anaerovoracaceae bacterium | reverse complement strand
AGTCAGCAATAGGGTGCTGCCGTAGGAAAAAGTACTAATCCACAGCGTCTACACAGAAGTATACAGAGAAATTCAAAGAAAGGAAAATGTGGAGAACTTCCCTATGAGTTCAATATACAAGGAAAAAACATGGAAAAGACAGAAATCTTCGAAAAAATAAAGGATATTATCGTCGAACAGCTCGGCATAGAAGATCCTGACAGCATTCAGATGGATACGAGCCTTACGAAGGATCTCGAAGCCGATTCACTCTACGTAATAGAGGTTATCATGGCGATCGAGGAAGAGTTCGACATCGAAATTCCTGACGAAGAAGCAGAAAAGTTCACGAGCGTAGAAGACATTGTTAACTTCGTAGCAGAGAAAACAGAATAGTACAAGAACTACTTTCTCCCCGGCAGATCGGAAATTTTTTAGAAATTCCGGCCCGGGGACTTTTTTATGCCTGTAAATATGCGGATTTGCGGAATTAATCCGGTTTTTATTCACTTTCTCTTTAGTATTTTATATTGAATTTGCGGCATCTCTTTGCTATAATCAACAAATACAGGTTAAAAATTTATTTTTTGACGCGTCTTGTGGCAAATACATTGCATGACTGCGCAAAATTGATGCCGCATTTCTTCTATTAAGCGGTACTTCAGTTCATATATAAATACAAAAAGGAAGATGGGGTTAATAATATGAAAAATAAGATTTCAGATGCAGTGGTAAACAGACTCCCTGTATACCGCCGTTATCTTGAGGAACTGATGGAGGAAGGAGTAGAGCATATTTCGTCCAATGAGCTCAGCAGGAGAATCGGCTTCACCGCGTCCCAGATCCGCCAGGATCTTAATAACTTCGGAGGCTTCGGCCAGCAGGGCTACGGCTATAACGTAGAAGGCCTTTACAAAGAAATCAACAGCATTCTCGGGCTAGACCACGAATATTCGATGGTTATCGTAGGTCTCGGAAATCTCGGCCAGGCTATAGCGAACCACACTAGATATTACAAGATGGGATTCCCTATTATAGGAATGTTCGATATAAACCCGAAGCTGATCGGTCTGAAGATCAACGATATAGAAGTTCAGGACAGCGAAAATCTGCTGGATTTCCTGAAAACACATAAAGTAGATATAGGAATAATAACGACGACGAAAGAAGCGGCCCAGTCTGTAGCCGACAAGCTCGTCGAGGGCGGAGTAAAGGGTATCTGGAATTTCGCGCCGCTCGACCTCAAAGTTCCTAAGAGAGTACCGGTAGGAAACGTTCACGTTACTGATACGCTCAATTCTCTGGTTTATCACATCGTACATCCTGACCAGAATTAGTATGCCGAGTGCAAACGCAGAGAAACGAACAGAGTTTGCCGAGGGCATCCACATAGAAACGAATAGAATTTGCCGAGGGCATTTGCAGAGAAACGAACAGAATCTGCCGGGCGCATTCGAAGAGACACGAACAAGGGATTATAGAGAAAAAGCGTAAAGAAAAGAGATCAAAGAAGTCGAATAAGTCAAAGGCATAGAAGACATCGAAAGCATCGAAGACGTCAAAGTAATAATCGAAGACGTCAAAGTAATAAATAGTATATAGAAATGAAAAAAGCTGTCCCTCATACGGGGCAGCTTTCTTTATAGTCTATCCGTCAACTGACACGCATCACTACCTGGCGGTGAAGTGACTGTCAGGCTTGATGTTATTAAATAAAATTATTCAGCTTTTGAAGGAGCGCCTACAGGGCAGGTATCAGCACAAGCACCACACTCGATGCACTTCGACGGGTCAATGACATATTTAGTGTCGCCTTCGCTGATCGCTTCTACCGGACATTCTGCCGCGCAGGCACCGCACTGAATGCAATCGTCAGAAATTACATAAGCCATATTATTACCTCCTATTGAAATCATGAGATGATTTTGGGACTAAATGTGAGTAGTGATAAAGCATCTGCTGCCATGATATAATAGCCCTAAGATGCTCAAACTATTATATCAAAACATCTAAGTGCAAACAATATTATTTTTGAGGTCAATGAAAGCGAGCCGGCGGCGGGCCGGCAAGAAGAAGCTGGTGAATCGGTTGAAAGTATACGGACTCTCGGGGAAAAGCGGTACAGGCAAGAGTTTTCAATCCATGAACATCTGTCACGAACGTGGAATCGAATCGATAATCGACGATGGACTGTTTATCTGCGGAAATGCGGTACAGGCGGGCCATTCGGCAAAACGAGACGACAACAAGATAACAGCCATAAGGACGGCGATATTTGAGGATCCCGAAGAACGGAAGATAGTAGCAGATAAAATAAAGGAAGTGAACCCCGGCAGCATCCTCGTGATCGGAACTTCGGACGCTATGGTGGAGAAGATATGCGAAAGACTAGAGCTGCCGGAACCAATCGAAATAATGCATATCGAAGACGTGTCGGACTCGGACGACATCACGACGGCGCTGAGGCAGAGGCGCGAGAAAGGAAAACACGTAATCCCGGTGCCCACGTTCGAGATACAGCCGGAGTTCTCCGGATATTTCATGGCACCGTTCAGGTTCCTGTTCCAGAGAAACGGCAGACTCGTCGAGGGAGATGAAAAAAGCGTCGTAAGACCGGCCTACAGCTATCTGGGCAGGTTCTACATCTCTGATTCCGCGGTGAATGACATAATCGAGCACGTCAGCGTGAAGTGCCCTGGTGTGAGCGAGGTCCTGAAGAGCGGCGTCGTGAAGAGCGAGGCAGGCGTAGAAATAAACGTCAGCGTCATATTCGACATGAACGGGTCGCTCAGGAGCAACATCGAGACGCTTCAGAAGAACCTGGCGGAGGAAGTCGCTAAGATGACGGCGTTCAATATATTGATGGTGAATGTATCTATAAGGGGCCTCAGGCCTGCGAGGATGATATGACAGAAGCAGTGCAGCAGGGAAACAGCGTAATAGTAAGCGGAGTCGATGATTTCGACACGGACCACGTCTTCGACTGCGGCCAGTGTTTCCGCTGGAACAGGGAAGACGACGGGAGCTACACGGGAACGGCATCCGGAAGGACCGTCAACATCAGTTACAGCGGCGGAGTGCTTAAAATAGAAAACTGCACCGTGCAGGACTTCGACGGCTTCTGGTACGGCTACCTCGATCTCGCGAGAGACTACGGAAAGATAAAAAAGAAGATATCCGAGGGCGATGACGTCATGAAGAGAGCCGTGGATTTCGGCGCAGGCATAAGGCTGCTGCAGCAGGATCCGTGGGAGACGGTGATCTCGTTCATCATTTCCCAGAATTCCAATATTCCACGCATAAAGAAATGCATCGAATGTCTCTGCGAGCTGTTCGGAGATCCGCTCGAAAGCTTCGGCGGCAAGAAGCGCTACGCATTCCCGCGCCCGGAGCAGCTTGCCCGTCTGGCGAGAGAGGACCTGGCTCCGGTAAGGCTCGGTTACAGAGACCAGTACATTATAAGCACCGCCGCGGAGGTGGCTGAGGACGGCGGAGCACTGCTGACAGCCGCGGCGAAGATGCCGCACGACGAAGCGCAGAAGGAAATCAGAAAGCTTAAAGGCGTAGGCCCGAAGGTGGCCGACTGTATACTGCTGTTCGGGCTTCACCAGTACGACAGCTTTCCGCTCGATGTCTGGATGAAGAAGATCATGAGCGAGCTCTACGGTTTCGCAGAGGACGACGTGAAGGGTATGGACGCGTATGCACGAGAAAAGTTCGGAGAATTGTCGGGATTCGCACAGCAGTATCTTTATTACTACGCGAGATTCAATCTTTAGAAAATATAAAACAAGGATATAATACGGCCGGACTGCTGCACGAGATTCAACCTTTAGAAAATATAAAGTAAAAAATAAAAACGGCAGGACTGCTGCGCGAGATTCAACCTTTAGAAAATATAAAGCAGAAATAAAACGGCTGGACTACTACACCAGATTCCATCTTTAGAAAATATAAAACAAAAATATAAAAGGCAGGCCGCGGGACAAGTGGAAAATCTGCGCGGCAGCGAGGAAAACGACGCTCTGAAAAGCGTCGTTTTTTCAGTCTTTTCAAGCCTGCCGAAAGAAATAAGAAGAAGTTATAATTTTATCTTGACATATCTATTGAAGTGATGTAAATTATCATTAGCACTCAAGGAGATTGAGTGCTAACAACTAAGTCAGAAACAAAATTATATAAGAGTTTGAAATCGAAAGGAGATAATCATTATGATAAAACCGCTTGGTGCAAATGTTTTAGTTAAACGTCTTGAAGCAGAAGAAAAGACAAAGGGCGGCATCATTCTTGCCAGCTCTGCAAAGGAAGAGCCTCAGGTTGCGGAAGTACAGGAAATCGGACCTGGAACTGAAGATGTAAAGATGGAAGGAATCAAGAAGGGCTCAAAGGTAATCTTCAAGAAATACGGCGGCACAGAGATCGAATATGAAGGCGAAAAGCTCATCATCCTGCCTTACGATGCGATCCTGGCAGTCGTTGAGTAATCAAGCCGGTTCTTTTTCGGCAGGTCTGCCGTGGAACGGCTTTTGTACTGTCCGCGGAGCGGTCGGAAGTACAGCTTTTCAAATATGGTTATTAATATAGAACATTCCATTATCAGATGATCATGAATATATAAGTTACAAGGAGATGCATAAAAATGGCTAAAGACATTAAATTCGGCGAAGAAGCAAGAAGAAAACTCGAAGCTGGCGTTGACAAGCTTGCAAATACAGTAAAGATCACGCTCGGACCTAAGGGCAGAAACGTACTTCTCGACAGAGAATTCGGCGGCCCGCTCATCACTAACGACGGTGTGACTATCGCGAAAGACATCGAACTTACAGACGAGTTCGAAAACATGGGCGCTCAGCTCGTAAAGGAAGTTTCGACCAAGACGAACGACATCGCTGGCGACGGTACTACTACTGCTACACTGCTCGCTCAGATCATCGTCAAGGAAGGTCTGAAGAACGTAGCTGCAGGTGCAAACCCTATGGACCTCAAGAAAGGTATCCAGGGCGCTGTAGATACTGCAGTAGATGAACTCCACAAGAACGCTAAGTCGACCGAGACAAAAGAAGAAATCGAGCAGGTTGCTTCCGTATCAGCCGGTGATACTGAAGTCGGCGGTCTGATCGGCGACGCTATGGAAAAGGTCGGCAAGGAAGGCGTAATTACTGTTGAAGAGTCAAAGTCACTTGCCAACGAACTTGACGTCGTAGAAGGCATGCAGTTCGACAGAGGCTACCTCTCAGCTTACATGGTAAACGACAGCGACAAGATGGAAGCTACTCTGAACAATGCTTACATCCTCATCACTGACAAGAAGATTTCAAACATTCAGGACATCCTGCCTGTTCTCGAACAGATCGTAAAGATGGGCAGAAAGCTCCTCATCATCGCAGACGATGTTGAAGGCGAAGCTCTCGCAACTATCGTACTCAATAAGATCAGAGGCACTTTCGAATGCGTATGCGTTAAATGCCCTGGCTTCGGCGACAGAAGAAAAGAAATGCTCCAGGATATCGCAGTCCTCACAGGCGGTACGGTTATCTCGGACGACCTCGGTATGGATCTCAAGGATACCACTATTGAACAGCTCGGCCACGCAGATACGATCAAGGTTACAAAGGACGACACAATCATCGTCAACAACGACAGCAACAAGCAGGCTATCGCAGACAGAGCCGCTACAATCAAGGCTCAGATCGAAGAAACTACTTCGGATTACGACAAAGAAAAGCTCCAGGAGAGACTTGCAAAGCTCACTGGCGGCGTAGCTGTAATCAGAGTAGGTGCTGCTACTGAGACAGAGATGAAAGAGAAGAAGCTCAGAATCGAAGACGCACTCAATGCTACAAAGGCTGCAGTTGAAGAAGGCATCGTTCCTGGCGGCGGCGTAGCACTCATCAATGTTCTCCCAGCAGTCCACAAATATGTTGAATCGGTTGACGGAGACGTAAAGACAGGCGCTGCAATCATCGAGAGAGCTCTCGAGGAGCCTGTAAGACAGATCGCTGAGAACGCCGGCTACGAAGGTTCGGTAGTTGTAGCTAAGGTTAAGAACAGCGAGAAGGGAGTAGGCTTCAACGCTGCTACTGAAGAATACGTCGACATGATGAGTTCAGGTATCGTAGACCCTACAAAGGTTACGAGATCTGCACTGCAGAACGCTGCTTCGGTTTCGGCAATGCTCCTCACTACAGAGTCAGTTGTTGTAACGCTCAAGAAGCAGAGCCCTGAAGAACTCGCAAACCAGATGGGCAACCAGATGGGAACAGGCTCAGGCATGATGTAATCGGCTGCCTGAGGGTAAGGCTTCAGAAGTACAAAAATAAAGATATACAAAGAGCTGTGGAATATCATTCCACGGCTCTTTTTTATTGCTAAGTGTTAAAATATATAGTAAAATAACTAATCAGACTATGCGGGGCGTGGGAAACAGGAATTTTACAGGCCCCCGCGGTGTGAGGAGGAGAGTTTATGAAAATCGGAAGGCCGGGCAGGCTGACAGCGCTTGCTCTGGCCATTGTGTTTTCCGCGGTGCTCGTGACGGGATGCGGATCCGGCAGCACGGATCTCAGCGTTTCTTCGTCAGCAGACTCGGCAGAGGCTGAGAGCAGTACCAGCGGTGAGACCAGTACAAGCGACGCTCGAAGCGAATCGGCCCAGCAGCAGCTGGATCAGGACGTGGCAGACGGCTATCTCATTCTCGTTAACAAAGACGAGGAGAATCACCTGGCGCCGACATACGAACCGTCCGATCTTCAGCAGGTAGAATACGTGGCGACAGACAGATCGCCCGCGGGCTGGAGCATGAGAAAGACGGCGGCCGAGCAGTTCAATCTGATGTCTGAGGCTGCTGCTGCGGAAGGTATCGATGTCGTAGTTACGACGGCTTACAGATCCTACGAATTCCAGACGCAGCTGTTCAACAGCTATGTAGCCCAGAAGGGCGAGGCCGAGGCGAACAAGACTAGTGCGAGGCCGGGAGAAAGCGAACACCAGACGGGGCTTGCGGCAGATCTTTCGACAAGCGAAATCGACTATGCGAATTCGTCGGCATTCGGCGATACGCAAGCCGGCAAATGGATCGCTGAGAACTGCTGGAAATACGGCTTCATTATCAGGTTCCCGGAGGGAATGGACAGCATTACAGGCTATTCATACGAGCCGTGGCACGTAAGATATGTAGGGAAAACGGCTGCAAAGGAGATCTACGATCAGAACATCACTCTAGAGGAGTATGTAGAGGAGAACGATCTCGGCAACAGCATACCGGCTGACGCGAGAGCTTCAGAAGAAAGCGAAGATGAGTCCTTCAGCGCAGAGTAACATCGAATAATATATATTTCTTTTTCCATAGATAACTGGATATATTCAATTCTTAAGGGAGGATAATAATGGCAAAGTACTATTCAGAACCATCACATACTTTCAGCGAATACCTGCTCATTCCGGGATATTCATCGGCAGACTGTGTTCCGAGCAACGTAAGTCTGAAAACTCCGCTCGTCAAATACAGAAAAGGTGAAGAAGAACCTGCGATTTCGCTGAATATTCCTATGGTTTCCGCTATCATGCAGTCTGTTTCTGGTGAAAACATGGCTGTCGCTCTCGCCAAGGAAGGCGGTATGTCCTTTATCTACGGTTCTCAGAGTGTCGAAGACGAAGCTGCAATGGTAAGAGCCGTAAAAGCTACGAAGGCAGGATTCGTAAAGAGCGACTCGAACCTCGGTCCTGATGCGACTCTTCAGGATGTTCTCGATCTGAAGAAAAAGACGGGGCACAGCACGATCGCTGTCACGGAGGACGGCACTGCTGAAGGAAAGGTTCTCGGCATCGTAACGAGCAGAGACTATCGTATTTCCAGAATGCCGAGAAGCGAAAAGGTTTCGAACTTCATGACTCCGTTCGAGAAACTGATCTACGCGAAGGAAGGCGTTACACTCTCGGAGGCGAACGACATCATCTGGGACAACAAGCTCAACGCCCTCCCTATAATCGATGAAAACCAGCGCCTCGTAAGTTTCGTATTCAGAAAAGATTACGACGCTCACAAAAGCAATCCAAATGAAATCCTCGACGCTCACAAGCGCTATATGGTCGGCGCCGGAATAAACACAAGAGATTATGAAGAGAGAGTTCCTGCACTGCTCGACGCAGGCGTCGACGTGCTCTGCATCGATTCGTCAGAGGGATTCTCGGAGTTTCAGAGAAGAACTCTCAGATATATCAAGGATACTTTCGGAGAAGATGTCAAGGTCGGAGCAGGAAACGTGGTTGACAAGGAAGGTTTCAGATTCCTTGCAGATGCAGGAGCAGACTTCATCAAGATCGGTATCGGCGGCGGTTCGATCTGCATCACGAGAGAGACCAAGGGTATAGGCCGCGGCCAGGCTACAGCCGTACAGGACGTCGCTGAAGCCAGAGACGAATATTTCAAGGAGACCGGCATCTACATTCCTATCTGCTCAGACGGAGGAATCGTTTACGATTACCACATGACTCTCGCACTCGCCATGGGCGCAGATTTCATGATGCTCGGCCGCTACTTCGCGCGTTTCGACGAATCTCCTAACCCTGTTCTCAACGTCAACGGTTCATACGTCAAGGAGTACTGGGGCGAGGGTTCGAACCGTGCCCGCAACTGGCAGCGTTACGACGACGGCGAAGGTTCCAAGCTGAAATTCGAGGAAGGCGTCGACTCGTACGTTCCTTACGCCGGCTCGCTCAGAGAAAACGTGCAGCAGTCTCTCGCAAAGGTAAAGGCTACGATGTGCAACTGCGGAGCACTTTCGATCGAGGAACTCCAGAACAAGGCGAAGCTCACTCTCGTATCTGCGACAAGCATCGTAGAGGGCGGAGCACACGACGTAATACTCAAGGACAAGAGCAACGGCCAGACGTTCTAAGGACTATAGGGAGTACAGCATGAATCACCAGTCGATAATGGTAATCGACTTCGGCGGCCAGTACAATCAGCTGATTGCGAGGCGCGTGAGAGATCTGAGCGTCTACGCGGAAGTCGTTCCATATACAAAAGCAATCGAGAAAATAGAGGAGAGCCGTCCCGACGGCATAATCTTCACGGGCGGCCCGAACAGCGTGTATGATCCGGAGTCTCCGCTCGCTGACGAGAGGCTTTACGGTTTCGGCATTCCGATTCTTGGAATATGCTATGGTGCGCAGATGATGGCTCACCAGCTCGGTGGCACCGTAAAATCCGCTAAGGTGAGCGAATACGGGAGCACGAAGGTCCGCGTTACGGACGCCGATTCGCTGCTGCTGTCGGACGTTTCGAACGAAAGCATCGCGTGGATGAGCCACACCGACTACATTGCGAAGCAGCCTGAGGGATTTATCGTCACGGCGTCTACGGAGAACTGTCCGATAGCGGCCATGGAGGACGTAGACAGAGGTTTTTACGCAGTCCAGTTCCATCCTGAAGTGACGCATTCGGTGGAAGGCAAGAAGGTACTTTCCAACTTTTTATTCAAAGTCTGCGGATGCGTAGGCGACTGGAAGATGGACTCGTTCGTGGACAGCTCGATCGAAGCGATCCGCGAAAAGGTCGGAGACGGACGCGCGCTCTGCGCCCTGTCAGGCGGTGTAGATTCGTCTGTCGCCGCAGTGCTTATGTCGAAGGCTATCGGCAGGCAGCTGACCTGTGTATTTGTGGATCAGGGCCTTCTGAGGAAAAACGAGGGCGACGAGGTCGAAGCTGTATTTGGCCCGGACGGTCCGTACGACGTAAACTTCATCAGGATAAACGCGCAGCAGCGCTTCTACGACAAGCTCAGAGGCGTGACGGAGCCGGAGAAGAAGAGAAAGATCATAGGCGAAGAATTCATACGTGTATTCGAGGAAGAGGCGAAGAAGATCGGTTCGGTAGACTATCTCGTTCAGGGAACGATCTACCCTGACGTGATCGAGTCCGGCCTCGGTAAATCGGCTACGATCAAGTCACACCACAATGTAGGCGGGCTCCCTGACCACGTCGATTTCAGAGAGATCATAGAGCCTCTGAGAATGCTCTTCAAGGACGAAGTGCGCGCGGTAGGCCGCGAGCTCGGAATTCCTGAAAAACTTGTAAACAGACAGCCGTTCCCGGGTCCGGGTCTCGGCATCCGCATTATAGGCGAAGTTACGGAGGAAAAGGTAAAGATCGTTCAGGAGGCTGACGCGATATTCCGCGAGGAAATCGCCGCTGCAGGTCTCGACAAGGGTCTCGGCCAGTACTTTGCGGCGCTCACAAACATGAGATCTGTAGGAGTCATGGGCGATTTCAGGACGTACGACTACGCGATCGCGCTCAGGGCTGTAAACACAAGCGATTTCATGACCGCAGACGCGGCACAGCTCCCGTGGGATGTCCTCTCAAAAGTAACGAACAGGATAGTGAACGAAGTCAGAGGCGTCAACCGGGTGTTCTACGACTGCACCAGCAAACCGCCTGGAACGATAGAGTTCGAATAAATCCAGATTACTAATTCGCTGTTGGTTATTACAGGAGAAGAATAAGCTCGGCCACACTCCAAACACAATGAAAAATGCATTATTCTTCCCATATGGTATCTTTGGGACCATATGGACAAGGATATCCGGCGAGCACGCCGGAACTGCAGCTCTTGATCGACCATGACACGGTTGATGAAGACAATAAGTCCTGCGGTAATGAGAAAGATTAGTAGAATGGATTGCCGGGAAAAGACGTAATCGCAATTCAAAAAGATCCTATCAGCGGATCACAACTGACTTTCATGCGGAATAGGAAGGACAAAAATAGAAGGGCGTACAACAATGGAAAGAACAATAAGAATTACAGGAACGGGGAAAGTTTCAGTGAAGCCGGACCAGATCGCGTGCAGCATCAAACTGTCAGGACTTGATCCCGACTACGAAAACGCGATAAAACGT
>JBMNUZ010000021.1:0-17217 GCA_050946535.1 Anaerovoracaceae bacterium | reverse complement strand
GAGCGGATACTGGCCGACCGATTTTAAGGCAAGCCTCGCTTGTCTGTTTTGTCATGCCGTTATTTAGTTCTAAAGGTTAGTTATGATTTTTTTCAAAAATTACTTGACTTCACATAGTTAGTCTCCTAAAAATCCTTTCTAAAGTTCCATGCTTACAGTTTTCTTTACTTTTCACGTAAATGATAGAACAGCTTTGTAAAGTGCATATCTTTGAAATATTAAGTCCATGTTAAATATTTTCGGTCTGCGTCATTATTCAGTTATATTTTTTAACCGAATTGTTATTTGACTACTTAACATATAACTATTACAATTACATATAATGTGAAAAAGGAGGTTTTTCATGGACTTCAGCGAAAAACTCGTGCGCCTGCGCAAACAACACGGAATTACGCAGCAGGAGGCCGCAAATTTTATAGGAAGATCGCTTCGCACATACGTTTCATATGAAAGAGACGGCAGATATCCTCGTTCCCATGAAATTTACGAAAAGCTTGCATTGCTTTACGACGTCGATGTAAATTACCTTTACGTAAACGACGAACCTGCTCTGAGCATTCCGGGCGACGACAGGCAGGAGAGCGCCATGCACCAGGCCATGCAGCTGGTTACGGGGCTGAGCGGCATCTTCGCCGGCGGCGATCTCAACGAGTCAGACAAGGATGCCATCATGATCTCCCTTGTTAAGGCTTATTTCGACAGTAAAAAGAAAAATCCTCAGCAGGCTGCGCCTCACAGGATGGATACAGGAACGGAAAATCACAATGTCAGCAAATAATACTACTAATAAGAAAAAAACCAGAAAAAAACATAACCGCCTTTCGACGGTTCTGATAATCATATGCGTAATAGTTATTATCATTAGCGGCACATTTCTGATAAGGCAGATAGCCGACTATAAAGCAGACGACGCCGTTTACGAGCAGGCGATAGAGTACGCCGGCATCGAATCGGACACGAGCGGATCGGATGCAGCGTCAGGAACAGGCAGTCAGACGACAGAAGCGTTTCCGGAAATCGACTTTCCCACGCTCTTAGCAGAAGGTCCTGAAGTAAAGGCATGGCTGCAGATACCAGACACCGTGATAAACTATCCTGTCACTCAGTCTGATGACGACAGCTACTATCTCACGCACCTTTACAACATGAAATCAGGCAAGGCCGGAAGTCTGTTTATAGAAGCGGAGAACAAATCCGATTTCTCTGACCCAAATACGATAATCTACGGCCACTCGATGAAAAACGGTTCGATGTTCGCGTATCTGCTGCGTTTCCACAACCAGGACTACTTTGACTCTCATTCGTACGGATACCTGGTAACTCCCGAAGAAGATTACAAGCTGGTATTCTTCGCGGCATTCACGGCGCAGCCTGGTGAGACCGGGAATTCGTCGCCGTGGAAAATCAGCTTTACGGATTCGGAAGAGTACGCCTCGTGGCTTGATAACATGAAATCGCGTTCGGACGTATCATCAGATATCCAGGTAAGCACTGGAGACAGAACGGTGACGCTTTCGACATGCTCCCAGAAAGGAAAAAAGAGATATGTCGTGATCGGAAAGATCGAATAATATCGTTCATGGACAATGTCCCTATGATAAAGCTGACAGCTGGTAATATGAAGAAAGTCCGGAATCACAAAGATTCCGGACTTTTTATAATGGTGAAGGTGATGGGAATCGAACCCATGTCCGAAAGCACTTCCACAGGAGCTTCTCCGAGCGCAGACTGCGATTTGAATTTTACAGGTGCAGCCGCCCGCAGTCAGGCTGAAGCTCCTGCTATCCCGTTATTCCCCCGTGCTGCCGGGAATTCACACGGAGTTTCCTGCATATATTATACCGGCTGCCCGCGCCTGCAGGTGGGCACGGACCGATAAATGCCTGCTTAATTAAGCGGCAATTGCGTAAGAATTATTATTGTTCTTAGCGTTTAATTTTAAGTTTCCCCTTTTTACGCAGACTGGGAGACTGCGGCTCGCTTCTCCGGCTTCGGCACCCCCGTCGAAACCAGTACACCCCCGTAAGGGCGCGGGCTGAAAACCCGCATTGCCTATCTATCTTATACCCTGCACGATATTTCATCAACCACTATTTTCATACGGCGGCCGTTCATCCCGGATATTTCTGCGTTTTCACAAAACCAGATCCATATGCGCGCAGACGGATGGCCGCCGCCCTGAACTGAAACGCACAGACGCAGCACATATCCAGCGGCGGTCCCTGAATCCCATAACATTCCTTAAATCTTAAAATGCGCTTTATCATAATGCCTGCTGTGTGGTAGACTTTCTCAGAAGAAAAAAACGCTCTTCAATACCGGGGAAAAATCCCAGAAGAAAGCGCTCTTCAGTACCAGGAAAAAGAAATTCAACCAGGAGGAAATTTGGATACAGATATGACCGAAGGCAGAATACTGCCTACGATATTAAAATTCATGATCCCGCTGCTGATCGGAAACGTAATCCAGCAGCTTTACAATATGGCAGATACCGTAATAGTCGGAAGGTGTCTCGGCGCAAACGCTCTGGCCGCAGTAGGCTCGACAGGCACGATCATGTTTCTCGTGGTCGGTTTCGTGCAGGGACTTACAGCCGGATTCACGGTGCTCACGTCGCAGTGCTACGGAGCTCACGAATATGAACGCGCGAAGAGATCGGTGCAGAACGGTATACTGCTGTCTGTCGCGGTAGCGATAGTAGTGACGTTCGTGAGCGCAGCATCTATGAGGCCGCTTCTCCGCCTCATGAACACGCCTGACGAGATATTCCAGATGGCATACACTTATATAATCATCATCTGTCTGGGCTCGGCGGCGACGGTCTTCAACAACCTGTTCTCGTCGTTTCTGAGAGCAGTCGGCAACAGCATCATGCCGCTCTGGTTCCTCATATTCAGCGCCTGCCTCAACGTCGCGCTCGACCTGATCTTCATCATCGCATTCGGAACGGGCGTCGGCGGAGCGGCTGCCGCGACAGTAATAGCTCAGGGGATCTCGGCTGCGCTGTGCTACATATACATAAGGCGGAAGATGCCGGTGCTCTGGCCCGAAAAATTCAGCTTCAGCCTCAATAAGGCCGACACGAACCACCAGCTGAAGATCGGCCTGCCGATGGCGCTACAGTTCGCCATCACGGCGTCCGGCACGATGATCATGCAGGCGGCGATAAACATCTGCGGAGCCGCCGCGGTCGCCGCGTACACAGCCGCGTCTAAAATAGGCAGTCTGCTCATGCAGGGAATGATCTCGATGGGCCAGGCGATGGCTACCTATTGCGGCCAGAATTACGGAAAAGGAGATTTTTACAGGATAACGACAGGCGTGAAGCAGGCAGCGTTCGCCGAGATAATATATTCGATCGGCGCCGCCGCGTTAGGCCTTCTCCTGCTTTCTCCCGCCCTGTCTCTGTTCTTCTCGGCGGATACGGATATGTCGGAGATCTACCCTATGGCACTCATCTACATGCGCATGAGCGTAGCATTCTACATACCTCTGAGCATGATCTTCCTGTTCAGGAACGCGATGCAGGGCTGCGGATATTCCATCCTGCCGATGCTCGGCGGAGTTGTGGAGCTTGTCGCCAGGCTTGCAGTAGCTGCGGCTGCAATACATCTCAAGAGCTACACATTAGCCGTATTCTGCGATCCCGCGGCGTGGATTGCGGCCGGAGTTTTTCTGACATTTTCGTATTTTCACGTGAGAAAAGACATGCGGAAGCACATGGAGATATAAAAAAGCAGGCATACCTGCGGATATACTGTTGATATTCCGGAGGAAGCGCCTGCCAGATAACCTATGAAAAGGATTGTACTTTAAAAAATACTATGTGCATTGCCAGCATATGTGTGATATATTATTAACAAGGACAGATAACAACAGTTGTATATCAACTGTGAATAAATTTCCCTTCCATTTCCATATACAGCGATCAAAAACCTTGCTCTGTCTCATAGACAGATGTAGATTCACGACTGTTTGAATGTGCAGTATTATCTGATTACACGCGTTACGAATCTGCAGCGGGAGGAATCATCTGCCCCCTCTTCGATGATTCCTCCTCCGATCACTGTATCTTCACTGTACATTACTACAGCCTGCCCCGGCGTGACAGCACGCTGGGGTTCTTTAAATTCCAGACGTATTCTTCCGTTTTCAAGCGGATAGACTACAGCTGGTTTTTCTTTCTGGTGATATCTGACTCTCGCCGTGACTTCCAGAGGTGTCTCGAGCTTGTCAAACGGGATGAAATTTACGTCCGATGCTGTCAGTTCCTTAACAAATAAATCCTCGTTGCTGCCCAGAACCACGGTGTTGTCCTCAGGATTCAGTCTGCATACGTACGCAGGCTTCTGCAGGGCTATGCCGAGATGTTTCCGCTGCCCTATCGTGTATCTTATTATTCCTTTGTGGCGCCCGAGCACGTTTCCCTCTGCATCGACGAAGTCGCCTTCCGGGCTCTTCCTGCCAGTGAACCTCTCGATGAAATCGGCGTATTTCCCATCCGGAACGAAGCATATGTCCTGGCTTTCGTGTTTCTGAGCGTTTCCAAGGCCCGCTTCCGCAGCGAGGGCCCTGGTTTCTGTCTTGTTCAGCCCGCCGAGCGGAAACTGCACGTGCGCGAGCTGTTCCTGCGTCATCGAATAAAGCACGTAGCTCTGGTCCTTTTCCGGATCGAGGCCCTTCTTCAGAAGATATCTGCCGCTCTTTTCGTCGTATACGTTCCTCGCGTAGTGGCCTGTCACCACGTAATCGCAGCCGAGATCACGCGCTTTTGCGAAGAGCTCTCCGAATTTGAGATATCTGTTGCAGTCTATGCACGGGTTGGGGGTCCTTCCGGCAAGATATGCGTCTACGAATCTCCCGATGACTTCTTCTTTGAATCTGCCGGCGAAATTATACACGTAATAAGGCATGCCGAGCCTGGCTGCGACGTCTCTCGCGTCCGCCACGTCTTCGAGCGAACAGCATGTATGGTCGTTCGAAACGCCTATTTCACCGTTGTCGTAAAGCTTCATCGTCACGCCGATGCATTCGTATCCTCTTTTTTTCATTAAAAGAGCAGCGACGCTCGAATCCACGCCGCCGCTCATAGCTATGAGAGCTCTGGTCATAATCAGCCTTTCAGTATTTCATCGTCTGCATGCCTGCGGTCTCCTCTGTCGCAGACCATCCTGTATCCTGCCCCGAATACTCTGCCTTCGAGGCATCCTCTGCACTGATACGCGCTTTCACCGGTACAGATCTTGTCGTCATAGAGCAGATATTTTTCGCGCACATCGGTCGGAGAAAGGTTCGGCATCACGACGTTTGCGCCTGCCTTAAAACCTTTTTCACGCCCCTGAGGATCTATCGTACCCAGCGCCGTAGTCGCCGGAATGAGCGCATCCGGGAACATGAGCCTCAGGATTCCGAGCATGCGGAGCGTCATCTCCAGAGTCCCGCTTTCCATATCTCTGAACGGAGTGTCCTTGTGCGTGATGAACGGACCTATGCCGATCATATCAGGATCGAGAGTCTGCATGAAGCGCAGATCGGCGATATAATTTTCCGTCGTCTGGTACGGCGAGCCTACCATGAATCCTGCTCCCACCTGATATCCTATGTCCTTAAGGTCAAAAAGACATTTTTTTCTGTTTCCGAGGCTCATAGAAGCGGGATGAAGCTTTCTGTAATGAGCTTCATCGGCGGTTTCGTGCCTCAGCAGATATCTGTCGGCACCCGCGTCAAAATAGCGCTGGTAGCTGTCTCTCGGCTTTTCTCCTATCGAGAGAGTGACGGCGCAGTCGGGATACGATTCCTTTATTCCCGAGACGATCCTGCAGATGTGATCGTCGGTGTAGTACGGGTCTTCGCCGCCCTGCAGCACAAACGTCCTGTAGCCCAGCTTGTACCCTGCTGAGCAGCATTCCATGATCTGATCGTCCGTGAGCCTGTAACGGTCGGCATTGCCGTTACTGCGCCTTATCCCGCAGTAATAGCAGTCGTTTTTGCAGTAATTTGTGAATTCGATGAGACCTCTTATGTACACGTCTTCACCGTAAATCCTGCGTCTGAGCCTGTCGGCAGCGCTGAAAAGTTCTTCGTCGCCGCACGGCGATTCGATAAGCTCTTTAAGCTCGCTGTCTGAAAGGTCGTGCTTTTCATTCAGCTTGTTTACGAGCTCTGTATATCTCGCTTCCCTTTTGTCTTTCATGGGGCATTTCCTCCGCCGTAAAAAACATGCCCTTCCCGGCGGACGGAGTCCGCGTCCGGTCAGGGCATCTATTCTTATATGTTTCCTATTTATATTATATTGCTTTTGTATGTTTATGTAAATCAGTCTTAAAATCTGTGTCCGCGGCCGCCGTGCTGTCCGCCTCTCGATGAGCCGCCGTGAGACTTGACTCCCGGACGCTCGAGGTTGATGCGGCCCTGATTGTCGATTTCGTAAACTCTGACTTCGACCTTGTCGCCGATGTTCATGACATCCTCGACCTTATCGACCCTGTGATCCGCCATCTTCGAGATGTGGAGCAGGCCTTCCTTTCCAGGAAGCACTTCGATAAATGCACCGAACTGCATTATTCTCTTGACTTCGCCTACGTAAGTCTTGCCTACCTCTACGTCTTCGGTGATGCGTTCGATGTACTCCTTAGCGGCATTGGCCGACTCGAGGTCAGGCGCAGCGATGAAGATCATGCCGTCGTCGTCGATATCGATCTTTGCGCCGGTCTCGTCGATGATCTTGTTGATGGTCTTGCCGCCGGAACCGATGACTGTGCGGATCTTGTCCTTCTCGACCTGCATGGAGATGATGCGCGGAGCGTAAGGCGAAAGTTCCTTTCTCGGCTCAGGAATAGCCTCGAGGATCTTGTCCATGATGAACTTGCGGCCTTCGTGAGCCTGCTTGAGAGCTCTTGAAAGGATTTCACGCGAAATTCCGTGTACCTTGATGTCCATCTGAATGGCGGTTACGCCCTTTTCAGTGCCTGCAACCTTGAAGTCCATGTCGCCGAGGAAGTCCTCCATGCCCTGGATATCGGACAGGATTGCGACTTCATCTCCTTCTTTGATGAGGCCCATGGCTATACCCGAAACAGGGCGCTTAATAGGAACGCCGGCATCCATGAGCGCGAGCGTCGAGCCGCATACAGAAGCCTGTGAAGAGCTTCCGTTGGAAGAAAGAACCTCTGAAACGAGCCTGATCGCATAAGGGAACTCCTCCTTCGAAGGAATTACAGGAAGCAGAGCCCTCTCAGCGAGCGCTCCATGTCCGATCTCACGTCTGCCCGGACTCCTCGAAGTTCTCGCTTCACCTACGCAGTAAGGCGGGAAGTTGTAGTGATGTATATATCTCTTTTCGGTCTCAGGCGAAATGCCGTCGAGAACCTGTGAGTCGCTGAGAGGTCCGAGCGTGGCAACTGTAAGAACCTGAGTCTGTCCTCTCGTGAAGAGGCCCGAACCGTGTGTTCTCGGCAGGAACGAAGTCTCGCACCAGATAGGTCTGATCTCGGTAGTCGTCCTTCCGTCAGGACGGACACCTTCGTGAAGGATCAGATCTCTCATCTGCTCTTTCCTTACCTTATAGAGAATGTCCTCGATATCTCTGGCGTTGTCAGGATATTCCTCGCCGTACTTTTCTCTGACGGCGTTCTCGACTTTGTCCATGGCCTCCTGGCGTTCAGCCTTTTCATGGATCATGATGGCCTGTCTCATGTCGGCCGTTTCGAACTCGCGGATAGATTCCTCGAGCCCCTCAGGAATCTCGTGCTCTGGGAGCGGCTTTTTAGGCTTTCCTACTTCGGCCGTAATCTCGTCTATGAACTCTACGAGTTTCTTGATCTCGCCGTGAGCGAACATGATGCCCTCGAGGACCTCTTCCTCAGGAACTTCGTTCGCGCCTGCCTCTACCATCATTATGGCGTCTTTTGTGCCGGCAACGGTGATGTTCATGTCGCTGACCTCGCTCTGAGCCATGTCAGGATTGATGATAAATTCGCCGTCTACTCTGCCTACGCGGACAGAACCTGTCGGACCGCCCCAAGGAATATCTGAAATCGAGAGAGCGACAGAAGAACCGATCATCGCCGCGATGTCGGACGGGCAGTCGTTGTCTACGCAGAGAACCGTTGCTACGACTACGACGTCGTTATAGTAACCCTTCGGGAACAGAGGCCTGATAGGTCTGTCGATGAGTCTCGAGCAGAGAATAGCCTTTTCCGAAGGTCTTCCTTCTCTCTTGATGAATCCGCCCGGAATCTTTCCTGCAGCGTACATTCTCTCTTCGTAATCGCAGCTGAGAGGGAAGAAGTCAACGTCTTGTCTCGGCTCGTCAGACGCGGTCGCCGTAACGTTAACCACAGTATCTCCCAGACGCACCGTGCACGCTCCGTTTGCCTGCTCAGCCACCTTGCCGACTTCGATCTGCAGCAGCTTCCCGCCCAGTGCGGTTCTGAAAGTGTGATAATCTTCAAACTTCATACGTTTTCCTCCGATCATTTGGATTTCCATCTGATCTGACTTGACAATCCGGGACGTCTCCTGCCCCCGCGCCGGCCGGAAATAGATACTTCCGGCGAAGCTGCCACGTCATGCCTCCGGAACCGGCGGCGTCTCCGATTCTCAAGTCATTGACCCGATGGATATCGAAATCTGTTTTTGTTTCTGAATTATGAGAAATTTTACTTAAATATACATAAAGCGGAGCACAGTAACCATGCTCCGCTTCGTCAGCATTATGCACCAGGCATCCTGATAAGATACCCTGCCAATACGCGAATGGGATTTCAGTTACTTTCTGAGTCCGAGACGCGCAATGAGTGTTCTGTATCTTTCGAGATCCTTGTCCTTGAGATATCCGAGAAGATTTCTTCTTTTACCAACCATCTTGAGAAGGCCTCTTCTTGAATGATGGTCCTGCTTATGAACCTTGAGGTGCTCGTTCAGTTCGTTTATTCTGTATGTAAGGATAGCGATCTGAACTTCAGGAGATCCAGTGTCTCCTTCGTGAGTAGCATACTCTTTGATGATTTCTGCTTTTTTCTGCTGGTCGATCATTTTCTTTTCTCCTTGTTCTGAATTCACCTTAAGCTGAGCTGAATGCCGGAGAAACAAGCAGCTAAGCCTATGGTACTAGTCTCTTAAAGAGACGGGATTAAAACATTCTTCATGATTATACACACTTCAATATTTCATGTCAAGAGTGCATGACAGGCCCTCTGGCCCTGTGGTAGTTCCGGGCCGCAGCCTTGTCCTTGTTGATTTCTGACTGAAGCTCTTCGATCCCGCTGAATTTGCGTTCCATGCGGCGCCTCTTCAGGAACTCGACTGTAACGGTCTGCCCGTAGATATCCCTGTCGAAATCGAGAATGTTCGTTTCGATATTTTTGTCATATGTGCCGATCGTCGGCTTGTTCCCTACGTTTGTAACGCTGCAGTAGCGTTTTCCGTCCACGTGGCAGTATGAAAAATACACGCCGTTCGCCGGAGTAATCATCGTCTCGTCGACCGTGATATTGCACGTCGGAAAGCCGATCGTCCTGCCTATTTCATTGCCGTGGACGACGGTTCCCTTTATCGAATAATTTCTTCCGAGCAGCTGCGCAGCTCTTTCGACATCTCCTTCGGCTATCTTCTGTCTGATAAGCGTGCTGCTTATGGTATCGTCACCATCGGTAATCGCTGGTATCACCTTAGCACTGAATCCGAGCTCTTTTCCGGCAGCCTTGAGCGTTTCAGCATTTCCTCCGGCTTTGTATCCGTAAGTGAAATTAAATCCGCAGACTGTCTCTGTCACATTGAATTTCCCGACGAGAATATCTTTTACGAAATCATCAGGAAGCTGCTTCATGAGGCTCTCGTTGAACGGTACCGAAACGAGATAATCAACACCGAGCTCGCGGATGAGTTCGATCTTGTCCTCTGGGTATACGATGTTTCTGACGACCGTGTGGCCTGCCAGAATATTTCTCGGGTTTTCAGAGAAAGTAAACACCGTGCTTTTTACGCCGGCAGCGTGCGCATCCTCGACAGCCTGCTGTATAAGGGCTCTGTGTCCTCTGTGAATTCCGTCGAAATTGCCCATCGCAACGACCGTGGGTTCCTGAATATCGGTTTTATCCAAGCTGTTGAAAATTATCATCTGAAAAACACCTTTTCCGCTGTTAGTATTCCGGTTGCATTCTTTTTTGTTCCCGTACCGTAAAACGAACCGTCCGGTCCGTAGATTCTATACATATTTCCGAACGGAGAATCAGCCGGCAGCGTGTTTTCCGCTTCCGGAACCGAGCTTTTTCCCGATATTTTCCCGCCGTTTACGAATTTTTTAATGTCCTCCGCGCCGAGGCTTATTCTGCCGAACGTGGGGAGCATATCGTCTATAGGCGTCAGAAACCTGCTCATATCCGCCTTTAGTGGCTCGTCTCTCCTCTTCGACATGATCTCGCTGTGAGTCAGGTTTTCAGCCTCGCCGACCGCGTCGAGCATTTCCTCAAACGTGACCGAATCTTCGAGCTTCATGCTCCCCGCCGATGTCCTTACGAGCATCGTCATGGTCGCTCCGCACCCCAGAATTTCGCCGAGCTCTTCGCAGAGCGTGCGTATATACGTGCCCTTGGAGCATTCTGTATCGAACATTATCACGCCCGGTTCGTCGAATACGCTCACCGGTTTTATGCTGTATATCGTGATCTCACGAGGTCTGACTTCGGCCGCTTCGCCGTTTCTGGCGTATTCGTAAAGCGGCCGGCCGTTTATCTTCACAGCCGAGTACATAGGCGGATACTGAAGACGTGTACCCGTGAGCTCCTGCATCGCTTTCTCTGCCTCTTCACGGCTCACCGACGCCGCCCTTTCCGGATCTCCTCCGGTGGGCGCGCCCCATATGTCGCCCGTGTCGGTCGTTATGCCGAGCTTCATCTCGCATCTGTACGATTTGCGGCTGTTTTCCAGATACTCTGCCGCCCTCGTGGCGCGCCCCACGCAGATACAGAGCACTCCGCACGCTCTCGGATCGAGCGTCCCCGTATGTCCTGTCTTTTTATTCCTGAGTATGCGTCTCACCGCGCCAACAGCGTCGTGAGACGTCATGCCCGCTGGTTTTAGCAGATTTATAAATCCGTCCAATTCTCCAAACTACTCATCCGCAGCCTCTGCATCATCGCCTGCCTCAAGCATCGCTGCCTGTTCAGGATGTGCGAGGTCATACTGTCTGAGTGCCTCCTCTACCGCGTTCATGACTATAGGAATCGTTTCTTCCATCGTCATGAGCAGTGTGCAGCCGGCCGCGTGCACGTGGCCGCCGCCTCCGAATTTCACACATATAGCTGCTACATCTATGTAGTCTTTGCTTCTGAATCCGACCTTTATCTCATGGTCCTGCTTTTCCCTGAGGAATACAGCTACCTCCACGCCTTTGATGTCCCTGATCGCCGAATTTATGCCGTCGCTCTCGTTCGTCTTTGCATCGGCTTCTTTGTACATGTCGAGCGTTACGTAGGCGATGGATGCCCTGCCTCCGCAGAACAGCTTCATATGGCTCATGATCATGGCGTGAAGCTTGAGCTTCTGCGGCCTGTCGCTCTGATACAGTATGATATTTATCTTCTTTGTGTCGATGCCGCGAGCGTAGAGATCGGCAGTTATCAGGTGCGTCTTTCTCGAAGTATTTGTATATTGAAAATTCCCGGTATCCGTTACTATTCCCGTGTATATCGCCTCGCATGCTTCGGAATTGATGTCGAGACCCATGTAAAGGTAAAGTTCGTACATCAGCTCGCATGTGGCTGAAGCATCGGGATCTATCAGGCTCGCGTCGGCAAAGCTCTCGTTTGCGATATGGTGGTCGATGCAGGCCGTGTGCCTGCCGCACTCGAGGAAAAGTCTCTGTCTCTTCGGGAACCTGTCCAGGTTGCTGCAGTCGAGCGCTATGCATAAGTCTCTCTTTGGAAGATCATTGCTGTCGTCAGCGAATGTGACGTAGTTTTTGTCCATGAATTTGAGGTTGTCGGGAATTTCATCTTCCATGAGTATATCCGCTTCTTTCCCGAGCCTCCTCATCATGCAGCAGAGTGATGCGCATGAGCCGATGGCATCGCCGTCCGCTACGTAGTGAGGAAAGATATACATGGAGTCAGCTTCTCTCAGCAGTTCTGCTATCTTCTCCATCGCTTCGGTCCTGTCGTCAGGCTCGAGCACGTAAGCAGGCTTGAAATGCTGGTAATTATCCTCTGAGAGATCGTATCCGTCTTTGTCGGTTATCAGTGTTCCCGTTTCGTCTGTTTCCGAATAATCGATCTCGCCCATCGGAGATACTACGACGGTTTCGTCCTCCTGGCCTCCGTTCTCTTCAATATTTTCAGCCACGTTCCCGGCGCCGTCCTCCGGTGCGCCAGGCTCCTCCGGCTTGATATCGAGACTGTCGAGCACTTTCGACATATGGCGTCCGTACTCCATCGACTCGTCGATTTTAAAAGTGAGCTCCGGCACGTGTCTGATCTTGATGCGGCGTCCTATGATCTTTCTGATATGTCCGGACGCCTTGGAAAGGCCGTCTATAACCTCTTTTTTCTCTTCATCGGGAGTGTTCTCAGATACAGAGCTGCCGAGAACGGTTATGTAAACGGTCGCGTAGCTTCCGTCCGGAGATACGTCGACGTCTGTAACGCTTATCATCTTGTCGGTCAGTCTGGGATCCTTGAGGTCGCGGAGAAGCATATCGCTTATGATCTTCTTGATCTCTTCGCCGAGACGGCCTTTTCTGTAGCTGTGTGCCATTTCATATCACCCCGCAGGCTGTTCATTCTTTCTCAACTTCTACCATCTTGTAAGCTTCGATAACGTCGCCGTCTTTGATGTCATTGAAATTCTCTATGCCAATGCCGCATTCAAAGCCTTTTGCAACTTCTCTCGCGTCGTCCTTGAATCTCTTGAGCGATGAGATCTTGCCCTCGTGGACTACGATTCCGTCCCTGATAAGCCTGATATCGGCGTTTCTTTCCATCTTGCCGTCCGTAACATAGGCGCCTCCTACGGTACCTACGTTAGGAACCTTGAATGTATTTCTAATCTCGGCGCTTCCGATTACCTGTTCCTTGAGCACAGGTGCGAGCATACCCTTGAGAGCCGCTTCTACATCCTCGATAATCTCGTAAATTACAGAGTATGTACGTATTTCCACGTGTTCTCTTTCGGCCTGTGCCGATACCGCCGAGCTCGGACGTACGTTGAATCCGATTATTATAGCGTCGGTGGTGCTTGCGAGCATTACATCCGATTCGTTTATCGCGCCTACACCCGTATGAATGATCTTGACCGCTACTTCATCGTTCTTGAGTTTTTCGAGCGATGAAACGAGCGCGCCGACAGATCCCTGTACGTCGGCCTTGATGATCAGGTTGAGCGACTTGACCTCGCCCTGCTTGATCTGGTTGAAGAGTTCTTCGAGAGATACTCCTGCCTTTTCGTGGAGAACCTGTTCTCTCTGCTTTTCTTTTCTGTTTTCAGCTATTTCGCGTGCGATCTTATCCGATTTTACGGCATTGAAATTGTCGCCCGCGAGAGGTACGTCGTCGAGACCGAGGACCTCTACAGCCGTTGCAGGACCCGCCTTCTTGAGGGCAGCACCCTTGTAGTTTGTCATCGCCTTGATTCTGCCGTAGCAGTTTCCGGCGACGATCGACATGCCTTTCTTGAGAGTACCGTTCTGAACGAGCAGAGTAGCGATAGGGCCCTTCTGCTTGTCGAGTCTTGCCTCGATTACTGTACCGAGCGCGAGTCTGTTAGGATTTGCGCGCAGCTCGAGCATTTCCGCCTGGAGAAGGATCATCTCGAGCAGGTTGTCGATGCCTTCGCCTGTCTTTGCGGATACAGGAACGCAGATTACGTCTCCGCCCCATTCTTCTACGAGTATGCCGTTCTTTGAAAGGTCTTCCTTTACTTTTTCGACGTTTGCGCCCGGCTTGTCTATCTTGTTGATAGCAACTATGATAGGCACGTTCGCTGCTTTAGCGTGGCTTATCGCCTCGACCGTCTGAGGCTTTACGCTGTCGTCCGCAGCTACTACCAGAACCGCGATATCCGTGATGTACGCGCCTCTCGCTCTCATTGCGGTAAACGCTTCATGACCCGGTGTATCGAGGAACACGATCTTCTGTCCGTTGTACGTTACCTCTGAAGCACCAATGTGTTGTGTGATTCCGCCGGACTCGCTCGCGGTAACGTCTGTCTTTCTTATCTTGTCGAGCAGCGAGGTCTTGCCGTGGTCTACATGGCCCATAACCGTGATTACAGGCGGACGAGGTCTGAGATCTTCCTCTTTGTCCTCGAAATCTTCGATGCCTTCCTCTACAGGTTCTTCTTCTACTCCTCCGATCACGATCTGCTTTCCGAGTTCGTCTCCGAGGATCTGTACTGTATCTGCATCGAGGTTTTCGTTCATGTTCGCCATTATGCCCATCTTCATCAGCTTCATGATGATCGTCGACGGGCTCACGTCTATCTGTTCAGCGAATCCCTTTACCGTGATAGGAACTGTGATTGCAACAGCGCCTTCAGGTATAGCGTTGGCTCTTTCCTCTGCAAGGCGCTGAGCCTCTTTGCGCTGTTCTTTTCTGTGGTCTCTTCTATGAGAATGAGTCGGCTTTTCCGCTTTCATGGTATTGAACTTATGTCCACCGCTGCGGCCGTTTCCGTTTTTCCTGTTGTCTTTTCTGCTGCGATCTCTGTTATCAGATGAGCCGTGGCTGTTTCTGCCTCCGTTCCAATTGTTTCTGCTGCCGGAAGCTGCCTGTGCTTTGCGGCCGCCATGCTGCTGATTCTGCTGTCCGGACGAAGGCTTCTGCTGGCGCCCTGATTTCTTCTGGTCGCTGCTCTGTCTGTGGTCTCTGGCTCCGGCCTGTTCGTTTTCTCTTCTGTCTTTTCTGCCGCGGTTCTTTCCGTCTTTTCTGCGATGGTCGCCGTGGTCGTTCTTCTTTCCGCCGGCACTGAGATTCTGCCTTCCCTGCGCCTCGCGACTCTTTTCACTTTTCACAGCATTCTTAGACGAATTCTGCTTTTCCGCGTGGCTCTTCCTGTTTTCTTTGTCTGCATGAGCCGTGTTTTCACTCGTGTCTTTTCTGTCTTTCGCGCCTGTCTGCACATTTTCAGTGGCCTTTTTGGCGCCTGCAACGGCGTTTCTCAGTACCTTCTCCGCTGACTGCGAGAGGGAATTCATATTGCTGTTAATATTCTCAACACCGTTTTTTCTGAGTTTTTCCAAGGCTTCTCTGCTGGTGATGCCCAGCTCCTTTGCCAACTCGTATACTCTCATAATAACCGCACCTCCTGCTACTCGGTAACTATCTTCTCATCGCTGATCTCCTTTATTATCACATCCGCAAAATTTTTGTCCGTTATGCCGAACACCCCGGTGCCACTCAATCCGGCGGCTCTCGAAAGCGAATCGGCCGTACCGTAAATTATGCACGGAACGCCGTATTTGCTGCACAGAGCAGTAAACTTCTCCTTTGTATTGGGAGAGGCGTCATCCGCAATGATCATAAGTTTTATGTTTCCTCTGCCGATAATGTGAATACACGTCCGGTATCCGGACACTATCCTGCCCGCTCTTCTGGCAAGGCCCAGATAATTCTCAGGTGTCTTTTTCTTCATATTGAGCAAGCTCCGCAAAGACTCTGTCCAGATCTTCCTGATTCACGCTCATTCCGAGGCTTCTCGAAATCGCGTGCTTTTTACGCGCTTTTTCAAAGCAAGTCCTGTCAGGGCAGAGGTAAACGCCCCGCCCGTTCGCCTTGCCTCCTGCGTCGAGGAAGACATGGCCGTCCTTGTCTCCAACTATTCTGATGAGCTCTTTCTTGGGTTTTGATTCCATGCATCCGACGCAGCGGCGCATGGGTACTTTTCTCGTTTTCATTTATTCATCCTCGTCCGATACGATGAATATGCCGTCATCTTCGTCCTCTTCAGTCTCTGAAATCACGTCCTGATCCTCATCGGCAGGTTCATCGTCTTTTGAGGTCTTGTCGATGTCAGCGGCCGATCTGTTCTCGAACGCTTCTGCACCGCCTTCTTCCTCAAACTGAGAATGGCTTCTGATATCTATCTTCCAGCCGCAGAGCCTTGCTGCAAGCCTTACGTTCTGTCCTTTCATGCCGATCGCAAGTGAAAGCTGAAAGTCTGGAACAATGACAGTTGCGAAGTTTTCCTCCGTATTTACGAAGACTTCTTCCGTAGACGCTGGGCTCAGCGCGCTTCTGATGAGCTCCGCCGGGTCGTCCGACCAGGCAATGATGTCTATCTTTTCTCCGAAGAGTTCGTCGACTACAGCCTGTACTCTGGCGCCTCTCGGTCCTATGCATGCTCCCACGGCATCGACGTCGGGATCGTTCGCTGCCACAGCCATCTTCGTTCTCGAACCAGCCTCTCTCGAAATGCTCTTGATTTCGACTGTTCCTTCCCTGATTTCAGGGACTTCAAGCTCGAAGAGCCTCTTTACGAGACCCGGGTGAGATCTCGATACGTAAACCTGAGTGCCTCTGCTGGATTTGCGCACGTCCATGATGTAGACCTTGAGGCGGCTGTTGATGCTGTAATCCTCGCCGTCCACCTGTTCGTTCGCCGAAAGCACGCCCTCGGCCTTATTCATGTCCACAAACACAGTACCGTTGCTGACCCTCGATACAACTCCGGTAATGATCTCTCCCTGCCTGTTGTAAAATTCGTCGTAGATCACGCCTCTCTCGGCTTCGCGGATGCGCTGTACGACGACCTGTTTCGCCGTCTGCGCCGCGATACGTCCGAAATTCTTCGGGGTAACCTTCTTCTCAATGATATCGCCTATCTGGTACTTCGGATCTATTTCGTGAGCTTCTTCGAGCGTGAGCTCGTCGTAGTCGTTCATGACTTCTTCGTCCGGTACCACTTTTTTAATCATGTATACGTCGATGTCGCCTGTTTCCCTGTCTATATTGACTCTGACGCTCTGCGAATTCGCATAGTTCTTCTTATATGCAGATATCAGAGCCTGTTCGATCGCATCGAGCAGTGCATCCTTGGAAATATCCCGCTCTCTTTCGAGTTCGTCCATCGCGGAGATAAATTCTTTATTCATTTACCTTTCCTTGTATATTGAACTCATAGGGAAGTTCTCCACATTTTCCTTTCTTTGAATTTCTCTGTATACTTCTGTGTAGACGCTGTGGATTAGTACTTTTTCCTACGGCAGCACCCTATTGCTGACTG
>JBMNUZ010000020.1:0-20076 GCA_050946535.1 Anaerovoracaceae bacterium | reverse complement strand
GCGGATACTGGCCGACCGATTTTAAGGCAAGCCTCGCTTGTCTGTTTTGTCATGCCGTTATTTAGTTCTAAAGGTTAGTTATGATTTTTTTCAAAAATTACTTGACTTCACATAGTTAGTCTCCTTAAAAGACCACAGCCAGGCTGATCTTTGAAATGCTGTCAAGCGGAATCTTTATTTCTTCACCGCCGTCACTGAGAGTGACAACGCCGTCCTCAAGGCCTTCAAGTTCAGCTGAGAACTGCTTGCGGCCGCCCACAGCCTTGTAAAGTTTTACATCCACGAGTCTTCCGGCGTATCTGGCATAATCAGATTCTCTGATCAGAGGCCTGTCGAGTCCCGGAGATGAAACCTCAAGTGTATAATTTTCATCTATAGGGTCAGCCTCGTCGAGCTTTTCCGAAAGATAGCGGCTGACCTTTTCGCACTCTTCGATATTAACATAACGGTCGGAGCCGTCCTCTGCAGGCGGCTTGTCGATGTATACTCTGAGAAATCTCTGTTTCCCCTCTTTGACGTATTCGATATTGAACAGTTCAAGATCATTTGCCTCCAGATAGCCCTCGAGCATATCTGCGGCTACATCTTTTATCTTCTTTTTTGCCATATGACCCTCTGTTTTCTGTTTTTTGCCTGACAGCACACAGAGAGTGGAGATCAACCCCACTCTCTGCGATAAAGTCTGTATTTGACTTATACATTTCGGATTATACCATAAGTAATTATACACTGCAAGCAGCCAGATCAAACAAGCTTATCTGATCTGATTCAGGGATGCCTTCAAGGACACCGTGAGCTCTGAGCACTTCCAGATTGCTGGAATTGATGCCGGTGCGCCCGGTGAGATCCTCTACCGAACTGAATTCCCTGATATTGTATTCTTCCTCTATCTTTTTAGCCACCGTCTCGCCCATTCCTTCGAGCGCTCTGAACGGCAGCCTGACCTTGCCGTCTTCGACCGAGAATTTCACGCCCCTCGAATGGCCGAATTCGACAGGAAGGAACGAATAGCCTCTCGCGTACATTTCGTAAGCGACCTCATAGACGAGAACCTCTTCCTGCTCTTTGTTGGAGGCATCTTTGCCCATCTTCCTGATCGCGTCCATGCGGTCGAGCACCGACTGCATGCCGCCGAGAATCACGTCGGCGTTGAAGAAATCGATCTTCGTCGTAAAATGAGTCGCGTAGAATTCAGGCGGATAATAGACCTTGAAATAAGCTATGCGGTAGGACATCATCACGTATGCCGCCGCGTGAGCCTTAGGGAACATGTATTTGATACGCTTGCACGATTCGATGTACCATTCCGGAACATTGTGCTCCCTCATGAGCGCTTCGCGCTCCTCGGTAAGGCCCTTGCCCTTTCTGACTTTCTCCATGATCTGGAACGCCTCGGCCTTCGGCACGTCCTTGGCGATCAGATAGTTCATGATGTCGTCACGGGTAGCTATTGCATCGTCCATGGTGGCATCTCCGCTCTTTATGAATTCCTCGGCGTTATTTCTCCAGACATCGGTGCCGTGCGAAAATCCTGAGATTCGTACCAGCGCCGAGAACTTCGACGGCTTCGTCTCGTCGAGCATCTGTCTCGTGAAGGCCGTCCCGAATTCTGGTATTCCGAACGTTCCGTGCTTCTGCCTGTAGTCGTCGATTTTGATGTCGAGCGGCTCGGTCCCGAGGAAAAGAGCCATGACTTTCTTGTCGTCGAGCGGTATGTCTTCAGGTGCCACACCGGTCAGATCCTGGAGCATCCTGATCATCGACGGAACATCGTGGCCCAGTATATCGAGCTTCAGAAGGTTCTGGTCGATTTTGTGATAATCGAAATGAGTCGTCGTGATGTCCTTTACAGCTCCCTCTGACGGGTGCATGACAGGGCAGAATTCATATATCTCATGGTCGTCAGGGACTACCACGATGCCGCCCGGATGCTGGCCCGTAGTCTTTCTTACTCCCGTGCAGCCGAGCGCCAGCCTCTGCAGCTCGGCAGGATTGACGGTCATGTTGCGCTCCTCGAAGTACTTCTTGACGTAGAGCTGCGCCGTCTTCTCCTTGATCGTACTGATCGTGCCGGCTTTGAACACGTTTTTCGCGCCGAATATGGTTTCGACATATTTGTGCGCCACAGGCTGATACTCGCCTGCGAAGTTCAGGTCTATGTCAGGCTCCTTCGTTCCGTTGAATCCGAGGAAAGTCTCGAACGGAATGTTGAAGCCGTCCTTTTTGTATTTTGTTCCGCAGACCGGGCAGACCTTGTCCGGCATGTCCACGCCGCAGTCGTACTCGCCGTCGAGCACGAACTCCGAATGTTTGCATTCCGGGCATACGTAATGCGGCGGCAGCGGATTTACCTCCGTGATTCCGTCCATCGTAGCTGCGAACGACGATCCTACGGAACCTCTGGAGCCTACGAGATAACCGTCGGAGAGCGACTTCTGAACCAGCATTTCAGCTGCCACGTACATGACGGCGTATCCGTTGTCGATGATCGAATGAAGTTCTTTGTCGAGCCTCTGCTCCACGATCTCCGGAAGAGGATCTCCGTAGATGCTGTGCGCCTTTTCGTAGCAGCGCGTTCTGAGCCTCTCCTCTGCACCCTCGATCTTAGGAGGATACTTGCCCTCCGGAACAGGCTTCAGCACTTCCACCGATTCTGCTATCTTCAGAGGATTGTCTATTACTATCTCCTCAGCCTTTTCGCGTCCGAGGTAACTGAATTCATCGAGCATTTCATCCGTGGTCCTGAGCCAGAGCCTCGGGCTTTCAGGAAGATCCTTGAAGCCGTGAGCCGCCATGATTATATTTCTGTAAATATAATCCTCAGGATTCTGATAATGAGCGTCAGACGTAGCGACGACAGGCTTGTTCATCTTCTCGCCGAGTTCTACTATGCGTCTGTTGAAATCCAGCAGTTCCTCTTCCGTGCGCACCTCGCCCTTCTCGAGCATGAAGTAGTTGTTCAGCCTCGGCTGAACCTCAAGATAATCGTAGAAAGAAGCGACTTCCTCGAGTTCCTCTTCCGTGGCTCCTCTCTTCATGGTCCTGAAGACCTCGCCTGCTTCGCAGGCCGAACCTATGATCAGGCCTTCTCTGTACTTCGAAATGACCTGCTTAGGCATTCTCGGCCTCTTGTAAAAATAGTCGAGGTATGAGAACGAGACGAGCTTGTACAGATTCTTAAGCCCTGTCTGATTCCTGGCTATGATTATCACGTGATATGAAGGCATGCTCTTGTAATCGAGCGAACCGTCCGGGCGCTCATTTGCATTTACCAGATAACCTTCGCAGCCGTAGAGCACCTTGATGTCATCGCCTGCGGCATCAGCCGCGTCAGGAAACGCCTGTACGACTCCGTGGTCTGTAACCGCGACCGCCGGATGGCCCCACGCGATCGCCTGCTTTACGAGATCCTTGACATCCATGGTGCCGTCGATCCGGCTCATCTTGGTGTGTGCGTGAAGCTCAACCCTCTTGCGCTCCGACGTGTCACGTCTCACCGGCTTTTCGGCCAGTTCGATGCTGTCTGCCATGACTACTGTCATCCGCTCGAAAGTATCGTATTCGGTGTGTCCTGCCACCCTGATATATGCGTCCTTCGGAATGTATTCGTCGAAATCGGCTTTTTTCTGTGCTGAGACGAAGCACTTCACGCAGATCGAGTCGGTAAGATCTGTTACGAGGAATGTCTGTATAAACCTCCCGCCCTTCGTCTCTTTTTCGTCGCGGCTGAAAACAGTGCCTTCTATTACTACCGGCTGGTTTTCTCCGGGAATGTTCTTGATCTTTACCGCTTCGCCTTTTACAGGGCTTCCGAGTATCAGGTTCCCCTCGACCGGGCCTTCGTATTTCGGTTTTCTGCGCCGCTGAGGCTGGCCGTTGTTTCCACCGCCGCCGAAGGAGCCGCCGTAGCCGTTATAGCCGTTGTATCCTCCCTGAGGCGCCTCGGCTTCACGCTGTGCGGCTTCACGCTGTGCGGCTTCACGCGCCGCCGCTTCTGCTATGCGCGCCGCTTCCTCAAGCTCCTTATTGTTTTTTTCTGCCTTGTTCTTCGCCCGCTCGCCGTAACGGTCTTCCGAATTCTTGAATCTCACCTTTATATCGAGGCCGAATTTCTGTCTGAGGCGGCGCGAAAACGCCGATCCCACGCTTTCGTTCAGCTGTTTTTCCGCCTTTTCACCGAGGACGCTGATGACCGCTTCCCCGTTCTCTATCATGATGTCGTCGCATTCGACAGTGTGTATGAGGCTGCCTGTTCCAGGCACGGCATCGGCCATATACGGCAGAGCGTTTTTTATTATTTTGCAGGGCTTTCTGTTGTCGACTCTGTATTCCGTATCGAATTTTACATCGCTGACGAACGGCAGAACATCCCTTATCTTATCGCGCATGTCTTCACGCACATCGTAATTCATGATGAAATTCATGCTGAGCGAAATTTTGAGTTCGCCTGAATTACTATTGAAGCTTACCTGTTTCTGCTCGACGGTGTATTTACTCTCCAGGGCGTGATCCTCGCCGTCCTGATCTGAGGCCGCGTCTGCCGCCGCGCACTCGGCACAGGCTTCTTCAAGAATTTTTGTGAAATTTTCCTGCATCGTAAATTTTCCCTGAAACTATTTATTCTACTTCTCTGTAACTATCTCTTTTAATGCGCCTGCCAGTCCTGCGACACCCTGAATATCAGACGGAATTATGAGTTTCGTAGCCTGTCCGTCCGCGGCTTTCTGGAATGCATCGAGACTTCTCAGCGTGATGACCTGATCCGACGGATTTGCAGCGTTGATCATCTTTATCGCATCGGCCTGAGCCTCCTGAACCTTTCTGATGGCCTCAGCTTCACCTTCGGCCCTCTTGATGGCAGATTCTCTGGCTGCCTCGGCCGCGAGTATAGTCGCCTGCTTTTCAGCCTCGGCTGCGAGTATCTGCGACTGTTTCTGGCCGTCGGCGATGAGGATGGCAGATTTCTGCTCACCTTCCGCACGGAGAATAGCCTCTCTCTTTTCTCGCTCAGCCCTCATCTGTTTTTCCATCGCTTCCTGGATGTCCTGAGGCGGCATGATGTTCTTTACTTCTACTCTGTTGATCTTGATGCCCCATGGATCCGTCGCCTCGTCGAGCACGATTCTGATCTTCGAATTTATGATCTCACGGCTGGTGAGCGATTCGTCGAGTTCGAGCTCGCCTATGATGTTTCTCAGAGTGGTCGCAGTCAGATTTTCGATGGCTGCCAGCGGGTTCGCCACACCGTACGTATAAAGCATCGGATCGGTGATCTGATAGTAGATAACCGTATCGATCTTCATCGTGACGTTGTCCTTCGTGATTACCGGCTGAGGAGGGAAGTCGATTACCGTCTCTTTGAGCGACACTTTCTTTGCGATGATGTCGATGAGAGGGATCTTCACGTGAAGTCCTACCTGCCACGTCTCCTTATATGCTCCGAGGCGTTCGATGACGAATGCATTTGCCTGTGGCACGATGCGGATGTTAGTAATTAAAAGTCCGATGATAATGGCTAAAATGACGATAATAAAAACAATCATGAGAGCAGCTCCTTCCTGACAATCAGCTTTACGCCTTTAACTTCAAGTATCTTAACAGTATCGCCCTTTTTTATCTCCTGGGAGTCCGCAGACGGCACGGCCGACCATACGGTCCCTTCAAGCTTTATCTGCCCGCCGTCCTCGCGCGTGATATCCGTGAACGCATAAGCAGTGCGTCCTATCAGGGATTCGACGTTGGTGGCGACGGTTTTTCTGTTTACTTTTTCTATCGCAATAGGCCTCGTTATGAGTACCAGAACAAGTGAAACGGCTACGAACACCGCGAGCTGAATGATAATATTGTCAGTAAACATCGCGGTTACAGCCGATGCGACCGAACCGACCGCAAACCATATCGAAGTGAGACCCAGCGTTATCGCTTCGATTATTATAAATACAACTGCTGCAGCAATCCAAACCCATACGTTGAGCGAAAGTGCATCGAAAAAATCAGCCATACTTTCTATCCTCTCTTTTCATCTGCCGGCGCACGCCTGCAGACACTATTCCTCCGTTATCCTGTCGATTTCCTCTGTAAGCGCTTCTGCGATCTGCTCCTCCGGAACAGTCTTCAGAATCTTTCCTTCCGAAAAGATCACGGCTTTTCCGTCGCCGCAGGCAGCTCCGAGGTCTGCTTCTCTAGCTTCGCCGGGACCGTTCACGGCGCATCCCATGACAGCGACCGTGATCATCGGGTGCCCCCGTTTTATCAGGTCCGGTTCCCTGCTCTCAATAACCTCCATTACCTTCGAGGTGATCGCAGGCATATCCGTCCTGCATCTCGAACATGTCGGGCACGAAACGAGGTTTATCCCGCTGTTCAGGTTGCCCGTGCACTTGAGTATCTCCCGTGCGACCGGAATTTCATCGACTGGATCTCCAGTAAGTGAGACCCTGATCGTATCTCCGATTCCCTCCAGAAGAAGCGCTCCGAGGCCGGCGGCGCTTTTGACCGCACCGCGCCCCTTGTCACCAGACTCGGTGACTCCTATGTGCAGCGGATAGTCTGTCATCTCAGACAAAATTTTGTACGTCTCGAAATTCATTCTGACGTCTGAAGCCTTTGCTGAAATTACTATGTCGTCAAATCCCGATTCCTCGAGAAGTCTCACGTTTCTGACCGCGCTCTCGGCCAGACCCTCCGGCGTGACTCCGCCGTACTTTTCGAGAATATCCTTTTCGACGGAACCGGAGTTCACTCCCACTCTTATAGGTATATTTCTCGCTTTGCAAGCGTCTGCAACTGCTTTTATGCGCTCTCGCGAGCCGATGTTCCCGGGATTGATTCTCACGGCGTCGGCTCCCTTTTCGGCCGAAGCGAGCGCCATCCTGTAGTCGAACTGTATGTCCGCCACAAGGGGCATGTCTGTCTTCTTCCTGATCTCGCCGAACGCCTCCGCACCTTCATCGTCAGAAACAGCGATTCTCACTATCTGGCAGCCCGCTCTCTCCAGGCGCCTGATCTGTCCGAGCGTCGCAGCAGCATCTCTCGTATCTGTATTCGTCATAGACTGAATCGAGACGGGCGCTCCTCCGCCTATTTTCACGCCTCTGCATTCTGTCTGTCTTGTCATCTTTCTCAATCGAATTCACCTGCTGCTATTTGATAATGTATGTATAAACATCCTTCACGGTGATAACTATCATCAGCATGAATAGGATCATTATTCCTGCATAATTGATCCTGTTTTCCGTCTCGTCCGAAATCATGTTTCCCGTAACGCCCCTGATTACGATGAAGAGGAGCCGTCCGCCGTCGAGCGCAGGGAACGGGAGAATGTTGACGAGCCCCAGGTTGAGACTCAGCAGAGCCAGCAGATATACCATATTGAGGAAGCCGGTCTGCGCAGTTTTCCCGACGACATCCACTATTCCGACAGGTCCTACCACGTCTCCGGCTGATCCCTGTCCGGTGATCAGCTGTCCGAGAACCACGAGCATTTCCTTTTCCATCTTGAACGAATCGATGAAGCCGTATTTCAGCCCTGTCAGCAGATTGTGGCGTGCCACGAACTGTACGCCAATGATCTTGTTTCCGTTTTCGTCTGTAGTGAACTCAATATCTTTGGTCTGCGTATTTCCGTCTTTGTCCGTAAACGTTATTTCGACCGAATCGCTGCTCTCCGCTGCTTCGCTTATCGCATTCCGCACGTCGGACCCGTCCGGAGTGGATTCACCGTTAACCGCTGTAATGGTCGATCCTTCGGTGAGTCCGGCCTCGTAAGCCGGGGATCCGCTCTCTGCCTTCGCGATTTCAGGCGTTGCGGATGTGCCTATATATGTGATTAAGAGCGCCAGGACGAGCACCGCCAGGACAAAATTCATGAACGGACCTGCAGCGATAACGAGCGCTTTGGCCCACGCCGGCCTGTTGTTGAACGCATGCTCGTTGTCCGAATCCTCGTTTTCTCCTTCGAGCGCTACATATCCGCCGATCGGAAATGCCCTGACCGAATAATCTGTTCCTTTTTTGTGTTTTTGATATAGAACGGGGCCCATGCCGATGGAGAATTCGTTTACCTGTACGCCCACGGCTTTGGCCACGAAAAAATGACCTCCCTCGTGAACGATTACCAGAATAGCGAAGATGACCACAGCGGCAATGAGCCCGATAATTACATTCATTAACCGAATATCCTCCTGATTGCCGTAAAAAGCCGGTATTATCAGCTTATTCAGAACTAATACTTATCATCACTGAGATACTTGATTCCGGTGTTATTATATCATCATCCGGGTAACGGTTGTGTTAAATTCAATTAACGCATGATGGAGCTCGTTCCTGATCATGCGTCTGCCCCACAAAAAACATCCTGCGGTCTTAAAGCTCAGAAACGAGCTTTTCAGCATAATCGCGGGATTCTTTATCTGCCTGGAGGATTTCATCGAGATCGTACTCGTCTCTGCTCTTGTGAGCGTCGAGAACTTTTGAAATAACCTCCGGGATATCTGTAAATCCGGCACTGCCCTGCAGAAAAGCCTTTACCATTACCTCGTTTGCGGCGTTCAGCGCCGTCGAATATGTGCCGCCTGCCCTGAGCGCACTGCGCGCGAGCCCGAGACATCTGAACCTATCGGTATCCGGAGCCTCAAACGTAAGCCTGCCCGTCTTTACGAGATCCAGAGATTCCATCGTGTTGGGCACTCTTCTCGGATACCCGAGCGCGTAACTGATCGGAATCTTCATGTCAGGAACTCCGAGTTCGGCCATTACCGCTCCGTCTTCGTATTCGACCATCGAATGTATGATACTCTCAGGATGAACTACGACGTCTATTTTTTCCTCCGGCATATCGAAGAGCCACCTGGCTTCTGTAATTTCAAATCCTTTGTTCATGAGCGTGGACGAATCTACAGTCACTTTCGCACCCATGTTCCAGTTCGGATTTTTCAGAGCCTGTTCCGCTTTCACGTTTTTCAGCTCTTCTTTTCCGGTAGTCCTGAACGGACCGCCGCTTGCCGTCAGTATGATGCGGCGCACCTGGCTCCTTTCGAAGCCCTGCAGCGACTGAAATACCGCGCTGTGCTCGCTGTCTACGGGAAGTATCTCAGCTCCGCGGTCCGCAGCCGCCTTCATGATCAGGGCGCCTCCGGCGACGAGCGTTTCCTTGTTGGCGAGCGCTATCGTCCTTTTCGCTTCCACGGCACGGTATGTAGGGACGAGTCCCGCCATTCCCACGAGCGCATTTACCAGCATATCGGATCCCTGATCCTCTGCGATTCTGTAAAGACCTTCCCTGCCGCTGAAGACGCGTGTTTCAGGAAATGCCTCCGAGAGCCTTGCGGCCGCATCTTCCGTGGCGATAGAAGCGAACTCAGGCTTGAACTCCCTGATCTGCTCAGCCAGCAGCTTTTCATTTTCCCTGCATGTCAGCGCACGCACCTTGTACTCTGCCGGATTGTCACGTATTATTTCCAGCGTCTGTGTTCCGATCGAACCGGTGGAACCGAGTATGGAAATGGTTTTCATATCAACTCTCCTCTGTTTTTTTACAGTTTGTCAGCAAAGAAGAACATAAGAATGTAGAAAATCATAGGTGAAGTGAATATCACGCTGTCGAACCTGTCCATGATGCCGCCGTGTCCTGGTATCAGATTTCCGTAGTCCTTTATTCCCATCTTGCGCTTGAATATCGAAGCCGTGAGGTCTCCGAACTGTGAAAAGATTCCGCCCGCAAGTCCTACAAGGACGAACGCGAGCATATAATCTCTGTCCATGAAGAAGAATCCGAACAGAGCGCATAAAATGGTGCTGGCAAGAGTGCCGCATATAGAACCTTCTACCGTCTTCTTAGGGCTGATAGTCGGGCAGAGCTTGTGTTTGCCGAGGAAATAGCCGCCGAAGTACGCGAAAATATCGGTTCCGAACGCTGTCAGCAGTATGAGCCAGACCGGACTCACCCCGCAGAGAACAGCAAACGTGTCTTCCGAAAGGGTCGCATGAAATGCGAAAAATCCTATATACACGATACCTGTGATCGTCGCCATCGCGTCAGACAGATTGCGTTCCTCTATCTTGAACATATACAGCAGGCATATGAGCACCGAGACAAACATCCACAGCATGTACAGATACGGCGTCACTCCCGGCGAAAACAGATGGACGTAGTATGTGATAATATTGATGAAGTACAGCAGGCATATCGAGGCCACAGCTATCGGATATGACGGGTGGACGCCGATATTGTGAAACCCTCTGTAAAATTCGTAGAGTCCCATTATCGTGATAACAAATACCGCGCCCTTGATCCAGGGTCCTCCGAGGAAGACCAGTATCAGCAGAGGCGCGATCAGACAACCAGAAATTATTCTTGTTTTCATTTTTTGTCCAGCCCCCCAAATCTTCTGTGGCGGCCGTTAAATTCTTTTACACAGTCCATCAGCTCGTCCGGACCGAAGTCAGGCCACAACACATCACTGTATACGAATTCACTGTACGCGCACTGCCATAGCAGGAAATTGCTGATGCGCTTCTCTCCGCCCGTTCTTATGATCAGGTCGGGATCAGGCACATCAGGAGCGTACATATGTTTTGAAATCAGCTCTTCTGTTATTTCATCAGGCGTAAGCTCTTTTCCGCCTGCGCTGTATTCAGAAATGATGCTCTTCACCGCGTCGGCGATCTCACGCCTGCCGCCGTAGTTCAGCGCAATGTTGAAGACGAGCCCGTCGTTGTCCGCCGTCCTGTCTGCCGCGTACTGCATGCTCTTTGCCGCGGCACTCGGAATATCGTTCCACTCTCCGACCGGGCACATGCGCACGTTTTTCTGGTCGAGCTCATCTATCTCTTTTTTAATATAAAGCACCATGATCTTGAAGATACCGTTTATCTCGGTCTGCGACCGCTTCCAGTTTTCTGTCGAGAACGCATAAACCGTGAGATACTTTACGCCGCTGTCGGAGCAGCAGCGCACTATTCTTTCGAGCGAAGTCATGCCAGCGCTGTGTCCGGCCGTTCTCGGCAGTCCCTTTCTGGTCGCCCACCTGCCGTTGCCGTCCATGATGATCGCGATATGGCGCGGCATCGTAATATTGTTTTCTTCACCTGAAGACATTAATAAAAACTCCTGAAAATCAGACAGAAATTACATTGATTATTACAATAACTGCAAAAAATAACCTATACCTCGCAGACGTACAAAATAAAAGCTCCGTCCTGACCCTCGGACTGCCTCACGACTCTCGTCTCCGTATCGCCGTCGAGTCCGCGGCCGGCGGGCGGCTCCAGCTTAACTATCGTATAACCGGCGCCCGCCTCTTTCAGCTTTTCCTCTGCACGTTCAAGTTTCATACCCAGTACGTCAGGCGTAAATGCCACACTATACCTCCAGGATATCCTTGTCCTTCTTGGCTACCATTTCGTCGATCTGCTTGATGTACTTGTCCGTATCCTTCTGGACATCGTCCAGCGTCGACTTGAGATCGTCCTCTGTGAAGTCGCCGTTCTTTTCCATCTTCTTCGCGGCGTCGTTGACATCTCTTCTGATATTTCTGACTGCAACCTTGGCTTCTTCGCCCATCTTCTTTGTAGTCTTCGTGAGTTCTTTTCTTCTCTCCTCGGTCAGCTGAGGGACTATGAGTCTTACGGCTTTTCCGTCGTTTGACGGATTGAGTCCGAGGTTCGCCTCATTGATAGCTCTTTCGATATCTGAAATGCTGCTCGGATCGAACGGTGTGATGAGCAGTGAACGCGGATCGGGCACAGAGACATTCGCAATATTTTTAAGCGGAGTCGGAGTACCGTAATAGTTAACCATTACCTTGTCCAGGATGGCAGCATTTGCACGTCCTGCTCTCACTGTGTTGAGGTCTTCCTTCAGTACGGAAAGTGTCTTTTCCATTTTGTCAGTGTACGTATCGATGATGTCGCTCATTTTTCTACCTCTTTGAATAATATTTCTTTATATAATATTTCCGATAATAGATTTCCAGCTATGAAATAAATGTTCCGATCTTTTCTCCGCATACCGCTCTTACGATATTATCCGGATCGGAAATTGCAAATACATGGATTTTGATGCCGTTATCCCTGCAGATCGACGCTGCCGTTGAATCCATGACCTTCAGATCCTTCTCGAGAACGTCCTGGTGAGTCAGCGTATCGTACCTGACCGCATCGGGATTTTCCTTCGGATCGCTGTCGTAAACTCCGTCTATGTTTTTCGCGAGCAGAATTATGTCGGCTTCTATCTCGGCTGCGCGGAGCGCTGCGGTCGTGTCGGTGGAGAAGAAAGGATTTCCGGTGCCGGCGCCGAATATAACCACGAGATTTTTGTTGAGCTGGCTTATGGCTCTGCGCCTGATATAAGGCTCGGCTATTTCACGCATCTCGATGGCTGTCTGCACTCTGGCCGACATGCCTGCCGCCTCGAACGCATCCTGAAGTGCGAGAGAGTTGATCACGGTTGCGAGCATTCCCATGTAGTCGGCTGTCGCTCTGTCCATGCTCTTGCTGGTGCGGCCGCGCCAGAAATTGCCGCCTCCCACTACAACGGCAACCTGTACTCCCATGTCATGAACCTTTTTAACATCTGACGCTACAGAAGCGAGAACATCTTCGTTCAGACCGAATCCCTGGTCGCCCGCAAGAGCCTCGCCGCTTATTTTCAATATGATTCTTTTATATTTTGGTTCCATATTACCTCTCAGCTTTCTGCATTTTCCATGCCCGTACAAAACTGATAATTGTGACGTAATGCGCATACGTTTCCTTCGCCGTGTACGCATACCTTATAAATTATATCATGTTTTAACACCGCCCACACACAAAATAATGGCTCTGCCTGTCCAGACTCATTCTTCCGCCTTTTTTCATCAGGGAATCAGTACGCCGGAAAAAATTTCTTACATTTTCTTACCAGCGCTTGTATGCGGGTGCGTTTAACAACTAACATTGGTTAAGTTAACAAATGATAATGTTTTCACTTTTCGGTTTATTGTTGATAACATTTCTATATATCGATCAAATATTTCAATCTATCAATATGCAATATTCAAAGGACGGAAAAATGCTGGAAGCACTGAAAGAATTGAGATCTGAAAAAGGAATAACCCAGAAACAGCTCGGCGATGCCGTAGGCGTATCGCAGCAGGCTGTCAATTCCTACGAAAATTCAGAAACACAGCCGGAATTTTCCGTACTGGTAAAAATTGCCGATTATTTTAACGTCTCTACAGATTATATTCTGCGCCACAGCGATCCCGCCTATTTGAACGAGGACGTGGTAAAATACCTGACCGATGAGGACGACATCGAAACGATCAGGGAATACCTTTCTCTCAGCCATTCCCAGAAAAAAATAGTCGCTGAGCTTGTCGACGCCATCTCGAATCCAGAGAAATACCGCTGACTTCATACACCTTAACAATAAATGAATCATAACCCGTTTTCGATGAAAAATAACTGCCCGTATGATAAAATAGACAAGAAATTGTTATCTGAAATTTTTTGTAATTAACGGACAGGGTACTAGGGATTATGAATTTTTTGAATCTTTTTTCGAATACGGCAGGTCAGATCGGTTCTGCGCTGTCTGACTTCTGGACCCGGATTCATTCATATATTCAATATTTCTTCGGGCTGGCTTCGAGCGGAAGCCTCCCCTTCGGTACGGTCTATCTGGCTGTCGTACGCTGGATAATGCCGATTCTCGCACTCATCATCCTTCTTTCAGTTATTTTCCGCATGATACGTGTAAAAAATCCGAAGGAGACATGGGGCTATCTCTATTCCGATGAGCTCGGGCGCTTTCCCATCAACCACTGGGAGTGCACGGTCGGCCGTGCGCGGCACTGCGACATCATAGTCAAATTCGCAACTATTTCACGCACACAGTGCGCCCTGATGAGGGACGACGACGGAAAGTGGTCGATCCACGATCTCAGCATGAGAGGAACTACTCTCGTCAACGGAAACGCCGTATCGGGAGCAGCAGCCCTCAGACCGGGCGACAAGCTTTCTATCGGCGGAGTCGGCTTCACATTCCACCCTATAACAGCAAAAGAGCTTGCTGTTCAGAAACAGAGAAGATCGGAGGCAGCTCCAAAGACCCCGTGGAAATCGTTTGTTCTGCTTACCGTTTTCCAGATACTCACCGTACTCGAATTCGCGGTCACAAGACCTGAGAACATCGGCGTCATCGCGGGATGTTTCACCGCATTTACCGTGATCATGTGGATCTACATATTCGTCGTGCGGAAGATGGGACAGCGCGGATTCGAGCCGGAGCTTCTCGCATTCTTCGCGTGTACTCTCAACATGGCTGTAACCGCCACTTCCACGCCGTCGACCATGATTAAACAGTCGGCAGCAATGCTTATCGGATTTATCGGCTATCTGTTCCTCGGATGGTTTCTCAGGGATCTGGGCCGCGTCGTGAAGGCCCGTCACATTTTCGCAGGTCTCTGTGTTCTGCTTTTCATCATCAACATCGTTTTCGGCGGTGTCCACTACGGTGCAAGGAACTGGATAAGCGTATTCGGGTTATCTCTTCAGCCGTCAGAGCTCGCAAAAGTCTGCTTCATCTTCGCAGGCGCGGCTACGCTCGACAGGCTCTTCGTCAAGCGCAACCTCTTCGGCTTCATGATTCTTTCAGGCTTCTGCCTTCTCGCGCTCGCTATTACCGGCGACTTCGGAACAGCGTCGATATTCTTCGTAGTCTTCCTCGTAATCGCATACATGCGTTCGGGAGATTTCGCCACCCTCGCTCTCATATGCGGAGCCGTGGCAGGCGCTGCACTCATGGTCATAAGATTCAAACCGTACGTCGCCGCAAGATTCTCCGTCTGGGGACATGCGTGGGAATACGCTGACACGTCCGGCTACCAGCAGGTCCGCACCATGTCGGCGGCATCGAGCGGAGGCTTTATCGGTGTCGGGGCAGGAAACGGATGGCTTCACAATGTGGCCGCTTCGAACACCGACCTCGTGTTCGGGATACTCTGCGAGGAATGGGGCCTCATAATAGCTCTGCTCGCGGTAGTCAGCATAATCACGCTTTCGCTCTTCGCCTACAGAGTAGTGCAGAACGGAAGATCATCATATTACGCGATAGCCGCATGCGCTGCGACATCGCTCTTCGTATTCCAGACGATACTGAACGTCTTCGGATCGGTCGACATTCTCCCGCTCACAGGCGTAACATTCCCGTTCGTTTCGTGCGGCGGTTCGAGCATGATCTCCTCCTGGTGCCTGCTGGCGTTCCTCAAGGCCGCAGATACGCGTCACAACGCAAGCTTCGCCGTGCGGCGGAAGGAAGTCGTGCCTGCGACTCCGGAAGAAGCCGGATACAGGCCTGTACCGCCTGTACCGCCTGCGCCTGAAATTCAGCGTGCTCCGCGCGGAAACGCCGGACAGGACCGCACCAGATTTCTAAGACGCAACAGAATAGTAAGGGACATCGACGAGAACAGCATCATTTCGGAACCGCCTGACAGCGCAGCGGACAAGACACTGTACAATACCCGGAGCTTTGATTCTTCAGAGATACCGTCATCCTACGGCCTCACAGACCAGGATATAAAGACACAGCAGCAGAACGAGGACGAAATAGATTCTTTTCTCAGCCAGTTCGAAGACGAACGCATGGACGACACGTCGAGCTACTATTATGACGATGACGAGGGAATCGATGAAAATACGGACGAGTTCCTGCGCCAGTTAAGAGACGACCGGTCAGGCGGATCAGATCCAGACGGTCAGGATGGAAACGAGAGGGGGAATGATTAAATGAAAAAGATAACTGCACGTTCACTTATCTGCATCCTTCTCGCGCTTGTACTCGCGGCAGGTACATGTCTTTTCATCTTCCGGTTCATAAAGGAAGGGACACAGTGGGCCTCGTATCCAGCCAACCGCCATCTGTACACAAACGGCCAGCTGAGCAGCGGCCGTGTCCTGGACGCAAACGGAGTTGTACTCGCCGAGTACAGCGATGGCTGGCAGTACAGCAGCGATGATTCAGTAAGGCTCTCCACGATCCATGCCGTAGGCGATCCCGACGGAAAGATCGGCACAGGCGCGCTTACGGAATTTGCGGGCAAACTCACCGGATACAATATATTCACAGGTTCCGGCAGCAGCATTTCCAACGGCCGTGATCTTCACATGACGCTCGATTCCGAGCTCTGCGCAACAGCCTACGACGCCCTCGACGGTTACGACGGCGTTGTCGGAGTATATAATTACAAGACCGGAAAGATCATCTGCATGGTCAGCGCTCCTGCGTACGATCCTGAAAATCCGGATGAATCATCGCAGCAGAGCGGCGCGTACATAAACAAATTCATTTCGTCGAAATTTACGCCTGGTTCGACTTTCAAGCTCATAACGACGACCGCGGCGCTCGAGAAGAAGAGCGACATTTCTTCGTTTTCCTATACCTGCACCGGCAGCACAAAAATCGGAGGATACAAGGTCACGTGTCCTGAAGTCCACGGAACCGTAGATCTCGAGGAGGCTCTCAACAAATCGTGCAACTGCGCTTTCGGAACGCTCGGCGTCGATCTCGGAGCAGGCGTGATGAAAGGATACACAGAGAGCACGGGGCTCACATCGAGTTATTCGATAAACGGAATCAAGACTGCGAAATCGACGTTCGATTTCTCTACCGGCGGTGAAGAGGAGCTGGCGTGGTCGGCAATCGGCCAGGGCAAAGATCTGGTAAATCCATGCGCGATGATGGTATTCTGCGGAGCGATCGCAAACGGCGGAAGAGCCGCGGAGCCGCAGATCATAGACCATACGTCGTTTGTGGACGGCATCAGCACGAGCATCTACAGACAGCATTACACGGATGAGCTGATCAATTCTGATACAGCGTCAATACTTACCGAATACATGAAGACCGACGTCGAAGAAAATTACGGACAGGACAACTTCCCTGGACTCAACATATGCGCAAAGTCGGGAACCGCACAGGTAGACACATCGAAGGCTTCTAACGGATGGTTCGTGGGATTCCTCGACGACGACGATCATCCTCTCGCCTTCGTATGCATGGTCGAGGAAGGCGGATCCGGAGCGACGAGTGCAGGACGCGTCATCAACACGGTTCTCCAGAAGGCCGTGGATCTCGGCTACTAAACCTCAGGCTGTCAGCCCGCGGGAATCCGTGCATGGCAGCGCCCTGTATGACGCAAAAGTGTCTCGTATGACGTAAATAAGAATAAAAATATAGGGAGAAGACATCGATTGTCTTCTCCCTTTTTCGACATTATGAATTTCGGATGAACATTACTTGCTATTGCTTTCATGCCCTTTACCGGCGGCTGAGCCGCCGTCTTTTATTTCAAGGACTTTTCCTCTTGTCTGATCTTATTTTTCTTCCCCGTGGATGCCTTTTATAGCATCATCTATCGACTTCGCAGCGCTCCTTCCGGAACCCATTGCGAGTATAACCGTAGCTGCACCTGTTACTGCGTCTCCTCCGGCATAAACTCCGTCGATCGACGTCATCTCGGCTTCGTTGACCTCGATACAGCCTTTGCGATTCGTCTTAAGCGCCGGCGTATCTTTCTTGATGAGCGGATTCGGACTGGTTCCGAGCGCCATGATCACGCAGTCCGCCTCTATTTCAAATTCGGATCCCGGGATCTCCGAAACGCTCTTTCTGCCCGATGCGTCTACATCGCCGTAACGCATTTTTATGCAGCGGACACCTGTGACATTGTTCTTGTCGTCGTGAAGAATCTCTACAGGATTCGAGAGCAGCATGAAATTGATCTGCTCGTCATGCGCGTGCTCCACTTCCTCTTTTCTGGCCGGCAATTCCTTCATGCCTCTCCTGTAGACAATCGTAGTTTCTGCTCCCAGCCTTTTCACGCTTCTGGCGGCGTCCATCGCAACGTTTCCGCCTCCTACGACCACGGCTTTTTTCGGGCGCAGCACCGGTGTATCAGAGTCGTCTTTATACGCCTTCATCAGATTGATTCTCGTCAGGAACTCGTTCGCCGAATAGACCTCGTTGCAGTTTATTCCTGGAATATCCATGAACTTCGGAAGACCCGCGCCGGAACCTATGAACACGGCCTCAAACCCGTCGTCGAACAGATCATCGACTGTAAACGACCTGCCGAGCACAGCGTTTGTAACGATCTTGACGCCGAGTGCCTCGAGTCCGGAAATTTCCTCCGCTACAATCGACTTCGGCAGTCTGAATTCCGGAATTCCGTAGACGAGCACGCCTCCCGGAATGTGAAGGGCTTCGAAAATCGTTACGTCGTATCCTCTCTTTGCGAGCTCTCCGGCGCACGTAAGGCCTGACGGTCCTGAACCTATGATCGCGGCTTTGTGGCCGTTTGAGGCTGGCTTTTCAGGCGCTGGATGTTCGTGTGAATTATGATAATCGGCTGCAAAGCGCTCGAGTCTTCCTATACCGACAGGCTCGCCCTTTATTCCTCTGACGCAGTATTTCTCGCATTGATTTTCCTGCGGGCAGACTCTTCCGCATATTGCAGGGAGTGCATTCGTTTCGGTGATTATTCCATAAGCATCTTCGAACTTTCCTTCCCTGAGAGCCTTAATGAAATCTGGAATGTGCACGTTTACAGGACATCCGTTCATGCACGGGTGATTTTTGCACTGAAGGCACCGCTCTGCTTCCTTTACAGCGGTTTCCTCTCCGTATCCGAGCGCTACTTCGTCGAAATTCGTAATTCTGACATCCGCTTCCTGGCTCGGCATCGGATACTTCGTCATTCTCATATCAGGCATCTATCTCACCTCCGCATTCAGAAGATTGCAGCTCTCTTCGCGCTTATGCTTTTCAAAGTTGTCGTAGATTTTGCTGCGGTTTATGGCCAGATCCCAGTCGACCAGGCTTCCGTCGAAATCAGGTCCGTCTACGCACGCGAACTTCATCTCTCCTCCGATGCTGACTCTGCAGCATCCGCACATGCCCGTTCCGTCAACCATGAGCGGGCTCAGTGAGACGATGGTCTTTATTCCGTACGGTTCCGTCGTCTTGCAGACAAATTTCATCATCGGCATCGGTCCGATCGCAATAACTTCGTCGTATTCGTTCCCATCGTCGATCAGATCTTTCAGGATCTCCGTCACGAGTCCCTTTTTCCCATACGAGCCGTCGTCTGTGCAGACGATGTGTTTTGTGCTCGACTCATCGAATTCCTTTTCCAGAATGACGAGATCCTCGTTTTTAAATCCAGTGATGGCATGCACTTCGCACCCGTTGTCGTAAAGTTCCTTGGCTACAGGGAAGGCAATAGCGCATCCGACTCCGCCGCCTACTACAGCGACCTTTTTCAGCCCTTCGATCTGTGTAGGATTGCCGAGCGGGCCGACAAAATCTTCGAGATAGTCGCCTTCATTGAGAGCGTTGAGCTTCATGGTAGTCGCTCCGGTCGTCTGAAATATGATGTCAACTGTTCCTTTTTCCCTGTCATATCCGTTAATAGTCAGAGGCACTCTCTCACCTTTTTTGTCAACTCTGAAGATGATAAACTGTCCCGGCATAGCGCGTTTTGCGACAAGCGGCGCTTCTACTCTGATCCTGGTAAGTGTAGGGCGCAGTTCTTCTTTCAAAACAATTTTATACATTACTTCCCCTCTCTTACTAAATTTTCTTTGTTTTCAGCAATAAGCAAAATATTACCGAAGAGCAATAAGCTCCGTATCTGACTCTTAAGCTCTCATATCGTGCCACGATTGCGGAGCATGAAAATATTATTTAAATTCTATCACAGCAAACATCTGTCAACAACTGATGAAGTTACAAAACAAAAAAGTATACATATTCATAATACCTTGCAGACCGGTTTTCCGTTGTCTTTTTCGTTAAGTTCCGCTTCAAAGCTTTGTAACGGAAAGGCGTTCGCTGCGACTGCCCGGAAAGGAAGATCATCGTGCGGGCATGAAAAAAAGCGGAATCTGAATAGATCAGATTCCGCTTTTTTAAACGGCAGCTTCATATTTTCCCGGGCAGTCGCCCGCCAGGTATCGTCTGCGCAAGAGAGCTTAACTTCTGTGTTCGGGATGGGAACAGGTGGATCCTCTCCGCAATCACCACCGTATCTT
>JBMNUZ010000019.1:0-27318 GCA_050946535.1 Anaerovoracaceae bacterium | reverse complement strand
GTGTCGGAGAAATCACCATGCGTCACCTGATAAAGGCAAGTCTTAGAATGAGGCCGGACAGGATAATAGTAGGAGAAGTGCGGGGCGGCGAAGTGGTCGACATGATCAACAGCATGAACACCGGCCACGACGGCAGCCTCAGCACTGGACACGCTAATTCCGCGGAAGGCATGCTTTCGAGGCTTGAGACGATGTTTCTGACAGCGGCTCCGTTCCCGATAGATGCCGTCAAAAGTCAGATCGCGTCCGCGATCGACATCATCGTCCACATGGGAAGGCTTCCGGACAAATCGCGCAAGATACTTGAGATCACCGAGGTGACATCGTATACGGGAGGCAGGATAAACCTGAATCCGTTGTTCGAGTATCAGCTTTTCGATGACGGCAGCGGTGTGAGACGCGGACGCCTCGTGCGGACAGAAAACAAGCTTGTGAATACTGGCAAGCTCGAGCTGAAAGGAGGAATGCAGGATTATACCGGCTGATTACGACGTTTATCTGCTTTCGAAAGAAGAGAAGAGAAATTATTTCATAAAGACATCACTGGTGCTCTTTATCTGTGGTTTTGTTTTTTACAAGAGCGTGATCGCAGCATGCTGCGTGATGCTTTTTTCGGCAGCCGGACTGAAAGCATACAGCAGAACACTCGCTGACAGGAGGAAGATGGAACTCAGGATACAGTTCAAAGACATGCTTTATTCCATTTCATCTTCTGTATCTTCAGGAAGACATCTCAAAGAGGCGATCATCGATGCCGAAGCGCCGGCGGCACTGATTCACGGCGGTGACAGCATGATCGTCCGGGAGATAAGAAATATGAAGCGGATAATGACGGAGACGAACTGCAGCGAGGACGTCGTCTTTACAGATCTGGCGAAGAGGTCGAAAATCCGGGAGATCGCGGATTTTACGGATGTCTGCATAACCTGCAAATACACAGGCGGAGATCTGACGGCGATGATAGATAAGGCTGTGCTTCTCCTCGGCGAAAACATCGAGCTGCAGAGAGAGAAAGACGTTATGCTGTCCCAGAAAAAACTCGAGTCGAAGATCCTGGTGGTGATGCCGGTTGCGCTCACCGCGCTCGTAAATCTGTGCTCGGCCGATTATCTGGCTGTTATGTACCAGACGTTTTTGGGCAGGATCATCATGACTGCAGCGTTTCTCGGAACCGCAGGCTCGTATTTGTGGAGCAGCAGGATGATAAACGCACAGGTTTCGGAGATCTGAGATATGGAAGGAGGAATAGGCAGAAAGCTGATCAGAAAGCTGACCGGAAGCGACAGCGTGCTGAACGAAAATCTTTCGGTCATGTATACGGGAGACAGACTCAAGCCTGCGGTCGAATCGTACAGGAAGAAGCTGCTGAAGCAGTATGCGGCCGCCGTGCTTGTCACCGTTGTTCTGGCGTCGGCGGCCTTTCTGTCGGCGCACTTTTCGGATCTGAGCATTTCGGAGATCGCAAGACCGGGCGCGGCAAGCGGCGATCAGAGCGTGCCTGTTACGGTCGAAGCAGAGTACAATGGAAAGAAGATAAAGGAAAATACGAACCTGAACATAGCGGCTGTGATTCTCAGCGAAAGTGAGAAGGACAAGATCCTTAAAGATTACGCGGAAGAACTGCCGGATAAAATAGCGGCGGAAAACGAGGACGGAAAACGTGTCGTAACAGGTGATATCGAACTGCCGGAAAAGGACAGCGCTGCGGGCATAGACATCGTGTGGAAGTCGAGCGATCCCGACGTGCTGTCTGACACAGGGAAGGTCGACGTGGTGCCGCTCGATGGAAAAAGCAGGACGGTTACACTGTCGGCAGTGCTGTCGCTCGAAGGAAGAACCAGAAACTGCGATATAGATGTCGAGGTCGTGGATGATCCGGATCTGTACATAACATCGATGAAGCAGCAGATTGCCGCTGCAGCGGAGATGATAGCGGATTCTTCGTCAGGGAAGAAAGTTATTCTTCCTGATTATACGGACGGCGGAGTGAAGCTCAGCTGGAGCAAACCAGGCGGTTCGTCGGTGGTACTGATCGTGGTGATGGGCCTGCTGTTCATCTTCTGCATATATGCATCGCGCTACGACAAAGCCAGAAAAAATGCGAAGAAATACAAGGCGGCAGTTGTGACTGATTTCCCGGAGATCGTCGACAAGCTCATACTGCTGCTCAACAGCGGGCTTACGACCTTCAGCGCGCTCATGAGGATAAGCGAGGACTGCGGCAGAAGGGAAATTTACGGCAGTTCGCCGGCTGCGGCCGAGATAGCGGCTATAGGAAAAAGGGTAGAGAGCACGAACTCCTCGATCGTAGAAGAGTGGAAGGCGTTTGCCGCAAGGATGGAATCCGGCGAGCTTCTGAGGTTCTGTACGATACTGGAGGACAATATGAGCAAAGGAAGCGAGCTATGCAGAAAACTTGAAAACGAGAGCGACGATCTCAGAGATCTGAAGAAGAAAAACATGCAGCAGTACATCAAAATGATAGATTCGAAGATGACGTTTCCGATGCTCATCATGCTTTTTTCACTGATACTGGTGACTATTTCACCGGTAATCGCAGGTTTTTAAATATTGAAATTCGTTTGATTTCGTGCAGCGCCAGATAAAGCTGTGAATGTTCTGGACGGCTGTACAGGGTATTTTCGGAGGATATATAAATATGACAAAGGTTTATGCTGCAGTAACTGCAGGAATTTTCGAGGCAGGGAGAAAATTCAGGATGAAATCGAGATCCAGAAAGGGCATGGAGCTCGTGCAGGTAGGCATACTCATCGCAATAGCGGTCGGCCTCGGAATCATTTTCAAGGACAAGATAGGCCAGTTCTTGAACGAAACATTTAACGCCCTTCTCGGAGCTAAGTTCAGCTGATGATCAGGAGCAGGCGGGGGTCGGCGTATATAGTGGAGGCATCGTTCATTTTTCCTGTGATCATAGCTGTGACAGTGCTGCTGCTCGCGGCAGCGGTGTATATCTACGGTTTGACAGCCGCCTGCTCGGATATGAATCGAGCCGTGAGACGGAGCGCCGGCGAAGAGGCCAGGACGGTGTATTACAGTGAAAACGACGGCATGAGCGGAAAGAACGTTGCAGTCGACGTCGACAAAGGATTGATAACCGGCAGTGTGTCTGCTTCGGCAGAGAGAAATTTCACGGGATACGTTGTATATGACATTTCCCGGCACAACACATACAAAGCCGAGACTGTGCTGGTAAATGAAGCGGAGCTGCTGTGGGACTATCAGGTGGTGAAAAATGCGGTTAAGACGTTTGTCAGAGAGTAAGACCGGCAAGAAAAAGTCACGATTTCACGGCCGCGGAAAAAAGAAAAAGGAAGCAGCTCCGTCAAAGGTTAAGCGAAGGCGCGGTTCGGCTTTCGTACTGCTGTGCATACTCTTTGTCTCGCTGACCGGTGCTCTTGCGGTCACGTACGAGGCCGCCGACAGGAAAGCGGCGATAGCCGTCTCGGAGGCGGCCTTCGAACTCGCGGGCCGGAGCCAGCTTGCCTGCTACGACAAAGACCTTTTCGACAGGTACAGCATATTTGCATTCGAAGGTGACGAGGAACAGACTGGAAGAAGGATAAAGAAAACAGCCGCGGATTCGATCGCGAAAAATGAAATAGCGCACTGCAGCGTGAAAGATGTTGAGGTAGAGCAGAGCGCATATTCCGTGGCAGATCCTGATAATTTCATGCTTCAGCTTAGAAAGATAGAGAAGAAATCCGTCGTTCCCGATACTCTGAGAAGTCTGAAAGACGATCTCGGAGTGGCAGACAAAAAGATCAGGGAAAAGGAGAAGAGCAGCAAGACAATAGAGCAGCTGGAAAAGCAGCGCGAAGCAGCGAAGAAAGCGGCTGCAGAGGCTGAGCAGGCGGCCGCGCAGGCCGGAGAAAACCAGGCCGCAGAAGCCGCGGCCGCCGGACAGAGTCTCCAGGATATCGAGAAGACCGAGAAGATACAGAACGATCTGAAAAAGAATGCGAAAGACATAACCGATAAAGCGGATAACAGAACAATCAAAGACGAGGACGGCGGAAGAGAGCTCAGAAACGGCGAAATATCTGAAAATCTGCCGTCCAGGTCGGCGGGAAAGAGAAGCGGAAGCGCATTCAGCGGCGGGACGGTCATCAAAGATCTCAGCACTTCGGGAGACAGCGCCGTATCGGACGACCTGATCACGATTGCGTATATAGAAAGCCGCTTCCGGAACAAACTCGATCCGGAAACGAGCGATAAGTCTTTTTTCAAAGGCGAGATGGAATATATCCTGTACGGCTGCATGTCTGACAGGGAAAACTGCGGCAAAGCATACAGAGCCATTTTTACCATAAGGCTGGCTGTAAACACGGCATTCCTGTTTACCGATCCTGAAAAGTCGTCGGCGACGATGGCTGCGGCGGAGGTGCTTACGCCTGGAGCCTTTGCACCTCTCACCAGGCTATTGATAATTACGGCATGGGCGGCAGTGGAAGCGGAAAACGACATGAAAAACCTCGAGGACGGAAGAGGTGTTCCGTTCCTCAAGAGCAGTTCTTCGTGGATGACGGATATAGACAGCGCGGTCAACGGGACAAGCGGAGAAGGATACATCCCGATCCCCGGGAACAGCATCATGAAGTATCACAGGTATCTCGAAATGCTCATGCTTACGATGGACCGTGACACAAAACTATACAGGTGCATGGATCTGATTCAGATAAATCTCAAGGGAACGGTCCGCGATGACTTCACGATCGCAGACCACTACACTGGGCTCGTCATCAGCGCGTCCGTTTCGAAGAAAAGCCATGCTGCCGGCGTTCCGGGTTCCGAAGCATCGATTAAAATGGCACATACGTATTTCACAGAGAAATGATGAGAAATTGCATGGAAAAACTGCACAGAAAATACGGAAGAGAGATCACGCGTCCGGAAGAGAATCATGACTGCATATCAGCACCAGCGCATGCTGCCGGAACGTTTTTCAGGAATATTGAATATCTGCTGCATGAAATTCAATTTTGTCTTGAACATTTCAGGCGTCAGAGATGCATCGGCATTCTGTTTCCAAATATGAAGGCGAAAAGAGGCAGCATGATCGTCGAAGCGGCAATAGGGCTTCCCGTGTACATAATCGCTGTCGTCACGCTGTGCTGGCTTATCAAGGCGTGTTTCCTTGAAACGGCCGTATACTGCACTTCCTGCAGTGAAATGCAGCGCAGCAGTATAAGCGTAGTGCAAGGTGCCACCGCTTCCGCAAACATCGAAAATGCGCTTGAAAAATCGGGCGTGGACGGAAGCCAGTTTCACAAAAAGGCGCTCGTACGAGGTATTACGGTCGAAGGAACAGGCGGTTTCGAAAAACTGATCTACAGCTATGACACAGAGATAAAAATGCCGCTTCCGTTCGTGAAAGAAATACAGCTCGAAAACGAAATCGTATTTCACAGATGGGACGGTTACAGCAGCGGAGGTTCTCCGTTTTCGTTCGACAGAATGGAGCAGAGCGGAGACGGAACGCCTGTGATCATATTCCCGAGAACAGGCGGAAGGTATCACAGCAGATCGTGCAGATACGCCAATGCATATCCTGAAACGGTACTGCTCTCGCCCGCGATAAGAAAAAAGTACAGCAGATGCAGGCTCTGCACAAACGGTAAGGAAGCAGACGGAATGACGGTGTATATTTTCCGTTACGGCGGAAGTTTTCATACGTCGGAATGCAGCGCGGTAGACAAGTTTATCATGACAATGGATAAAAAAGATGCTGTAAAAAAGGGATACACACCGTGCAGCGTCTGCGGAGGTGGTTGATTTTGAATGATTCAGGAGGAATATTCGACAGCATAAGGGAATCTGATACTGGAAACGGCCACGTCAGCTATTTTACAAAGAAGACTCAGTTCAGCGAATTCGAACGCCAGATCATGACAGGAAACAGGTGCAGAGCCCTGCTCAATATGCGGTGCGTTTTCGAAGGCAGAGGAACGAGAATCTTCTACGCGGCCGACGGATGCATGCGTCTCGACGAAATACTGAAGAGCGGGATGGCTGGCGCACGCGACGTCTTTTCCATATGCTCTGCCTTTCTGGAAACGCTGCGCCTGTGCGGGGATTTTCTCTTAAAACCGTCGGATCTTCCGTTCGACAGCGACGAACACATTTTCTGCAGGCACAGAGCTTCCGGGGTCAGGTTCATGTACATTCCCGGATATAAAAATGAAATGGGCATCAGGGAGAAGCTGGCCGACATCGCGGATACGGCGATAGAATACTGCATGACGGACGACAGGGATATCATGATGCTGTCTGACTTCAAGGGAAGGCTTTATTCGGTGAGTGATGAGCTGCGTCCGCTGATGCTCCTGACAGAGGCGTCTGCACGAAGATGTGTTCAGATCAGCAATGAAGGCAGGCAAAGCAGGAGTGAAGAGTCAGCTGAAGGCGGAGAAAGTGCCGAAAGCAGCGCGCTCACGGCGTTAAAGGAGGAGGCCGGAATGTACAAAACAAGGAAAAGCCTGAAAAGCCGTCTGCGCGATCTGATAGACGGACTCGTCTCGTAGATTTGATTTGTTATTTGGAACAGGCTGAAGGCGATTCGTTTATGCGCCGGGGGTGTCGCGAGTCCGTGAACATCTTTCATCTATTCGGCGGGACTGCCTGTGTGGGTTGTTCATTTTACCGCGGAGGAACAAGTCCAGAAGGTGATTCATTTCCGCGACGGAGTGATGCGGACAAGTTGCTGCGTTCTTTTCCCGAACCTTATGATATACTTAAATCATAAATTTTGGAAAGGAGAGTCAGCATATATGAGTATTTTTAAAAAGTTCGGAGTAATTACTTCGCTCGTGCTGATAGCTGCCGGTATTTTGTTCTTCGTCTTCCGCGAGCAGGTTGCATCTGTTCTGGCAGTTGCCGTGGGACTCGTGATTCTGGTAATCGGTGCTTATGATATCATTGCGTCTCTCGTCTTGTGGAAGCAAGGCGGCAAAGCCCTGAACCTGATCGCTGGAATCGTCATGGCGGCGGCCGGTGGATATCTGATGCTGAACAGCGACATCACGGTGTTCATTACAGGCTGCATCATCGGTGTAATAGCGTTCATAGCAGGTATCGACAGATTCAGGTCGGCTTATCTGCTGATACGCGAACACACTGGAGGAGGCTATGCGATATTTTCCGGTATCGTTCATGTAGCGTTCGGTATACTCATGTGCATAGTCCCTTCAAAGGGAGTTTACGTGCTGGTCATGCTGATGGGCGTCTACATGATCGTTTCAGGAATTTTGATGCTGCTTTCGGCGCTGAAATTCAAAGATCTTTAATAAACTGATGAATCCCTCGTTAAAAAAAAAAGCGGGGGATTTTTTTATTGCTGACGGACCATCGCAGGAGAAAATCCATCGTCTGAGCTTTTCATTGCTCTGGCAGCTCTTCGAAGCAACTGTTGCTGATAAAAATCCAGAAAAAAATGGAATACCTTTTCCGGCAATCTCCCTTTTTACCGGCTTCCGCCCTGATCCGTATCCGCTCAGAACTATCTTCCATTCATATTCTGTTTCCGCCTGGACCTATATACGCTCACTCAAAACCATCGTTCATTAATATTTTGTTTCCCCCTGTCCTGTATCTGTTCAGAACTATCTGTAATTCATATTCTGTTTACGTCCGGATCCCATTCCTCTCAGATTCAGCGCTCGACCAAATTCCGTATCCTTCATTTCCGGCTTCCGCCAGGCTCCCATATTCTGTTTCAGCTATGTTCAGGTATCATTCCAGATTAATACAAAAAATGTTTCCAGCTTTTGTACTCAGCTACATTGAGAGAACGCCAGTATGTGATTTTGTCAAGGGTTTTGTTTTACATCAATAGTATTTATAGTTTGTAAATGCTATAATATAACGAGTACATTTTTGAAATAAGAGGAGCAACACTCATGATAATAAATCCAAATGTAACAGAGTTGAAAAGAAAACTCGAAAAAATATATAAAAGCATTGAAACGAGAAGAAACGAAAAATTGTGGCACGATGCTGTCAGCCAGGCGTATCAGGATGACAGCGAAGCAGCGATGACAGCTGTAATTGATTTTGTGCAGTTACACAAATATATACCGTCGGACATTGTAAAAACAGTGATCAGAGATGCCGATATCCAGAATCATCCGGCTCATCTTGCAGAAGTCTACGGTATCGACGTTCTGCATAACATCTATCTCAGAAGTATAAAGCGCGACGCCGTAAATTACGCGAAACTCCCTGAAGATATGACGGACGAAGATCTCGGCGAACTCATCTCACTCATAGAAGATGCGGAGAAGCGCATCAGCAGAGGACAGGTCTATCTCGCAGCATGCGCGGTCGAGGCTGTCGCGAGGAAATTCCCTGACAGTGAAGCAGCGGCAAGGCTGAAAAAAGAATATCTAGAGATGAGACCCGACGGAGGTCTCAGAAAAGAGTTTCCGGCAGATAAATCTGCGAAGGAGTCGCTGTCTGAAAAGAACGGAGCGGGCGAACGCCTTATCGAAAACAACCGTCTCGACGAGGCGACGGCATACTTCGAAAATCTGATTTCAGAGGATTACGAGAACTACAAAGCATACTTTGCTCTCTGCAGCCTGTATATACAGAACGGCAGCATAGAAAAGGCAGACTACATAGCCGATCTCATGCTCGAGCTCGGAATTTACGAGTCGGAAATACGCGTTCTGAAAGGCACTATTCTCGAACAGAGGGAACAGTACGAAGATGCTCTTTATTATTACGAAACGGCGTGCAGAGCCGACAGAAGCTCGAAAAACGCATTGACTGCGAGAGCTAAGCTGCTTGCAAAACTCGACGGACCTGACCGCATCAGCGAAGACAAGGATCACAACATAGATATGCTCTGTGCAGCAGGCAGCAAGCCTGAAAATAAATACGATTTGAGCACGATGAAGATTCCTCCGTACATCCTTGAAATCATCGATGAAACAGATGGATACAGCGCAAAGGGCAGGATGACCGAAGCGTATTACGAACTTTCCAAGAGTTCCGAAACGTACAAGGAATCGTCGCTGCTCGTTTTCAAAAAAGCCTACGCACTTTACCTCATGAAGAGAGAGGCTGAGGCAAGGCAGATATTAAAGACGATCGGGCGCGATGACATCATGTACCAGCGCGCCGGATACCTGATCGAAGACATAGATCACAACATAATAGATCAGAAAAAGTTCGACGACATCTCTGACATTTCCATGGCTGAGATCCTGTTTGAATCCGGTCATTATGCGGAGTCGCTCGCAAAGATAAATTCGGTGGATATTTCTTCTATGGACGCCGCTTCATGGGCGCTCAAGGGCCGCTGCGAAGTCGAAACAGGACAGCTTCAGACGGCGACCGAATCGTTCGCCAACGCGATCGACGCCGATTATCATGTCGAAGGAGTGCGTGAAATTCTCGCGATGATTTATCAGGTGAGAGGCGAAAATGACAAGGCTCTCGACATGTACGATTCGGCTGCAAAGCTTGCTGAAGATCCGGCTCCTCTCTGCGCGATGAAAGCACGCATGCTTTACAAGCTCGGATATGTAAAGGAACTTTCGGATTACAGAAAGTCGGCTTTTGCTCTCATAGGACACCCGTCCGACGCAGACGCCTACGACTCGCTCATGAAGATCAAAAACGGGGAAAGTTCGGACGAACTCTTCATTCCGCTCGAATATGCGGTCCTCACAGGATCTTCTGAGACAGAATTTTACGTGGAGTGCATAAAGGAATACATCAATAAAGGATCACTGCACAGAGCGGTTCTCTGCGCGGAATCCGGCACGTCGGCCGCCGGGGAGCCGGAAAAACTTTACTATTACAAAGCTCTGGCTCTTTACAGATCCGGAAAGCTCGACAGCGCCGAGATCATCGCAGATGTGATGATGGCCGACAATCCTGACAACGCTGCGGTTAGATTCCTGATGGGACTGATAGCCAAAGACAGAGGTGATATGAAAAAGTCGCTCAGGTGGTTCCTCAGCGCATGCGATTACGATCCTGACAATCACAGATATGTATCTGCGGCGGCGGATAGTTTCTACAACAGCGGCGACTTCGACAACGCAATAAAATATTACACGAAAGCGGTTACGCTCGATCGCGAGGATTACAGCTCGTTCAAAAAGCGTGCAGAGATATTTGCGAAAAGAGGCGAAGATCAGCGTGCTCTCGACGACATCAACTGTGCGCTGCTGCTGAAGCCTGACGATGCGGAACTGTATATCCTCATCGGAAAGATAATTTCCGGATACGAGATTGAAGAAACGACGGAAGTTGTGCACGGCACAGACAGCGCAGACACTGTCAGCGAATCAGAAGCGTCCGGAAAAGATGACGGCAAAAAATCCGGAAAAGATGACGGTAAAAAAATCGGAAAAGGCGACGGTAAGAAATCCGGAAAAGGAAAACGAAAAGAAAAAGAAGAAGAAGGAGAAGGAGAGGAAGGCGGCGAAGGCAGCGCCGAAACCGACTATATCAACGACGTTGAGAAAGGACCGGAATACTACTACTCAAGGGCAGTCGAAATCGATCCTGAAAATGTCGAGGCTTACGTCTGCAGGGCGAAGTACAGATCGGAGCAGGGCAGACTCGGGGACGCCATGAAGGATGTAGACAAGGCGCTGGAGCTCGATCCTGACAACGAGGAACTGTTCCTTCTCAGAGGAATTATCTGGCTGCTTTCCGGCAAATACGAGGAAGCGGACAAAGACTTCAGAAAATCGGCAGAGCTCGACCCTGAAAACCTGTCGGCCTACAGCTACATTTCAAAGTGCAACAACGCACTCAACAAATACGAAGAAGCGCTCGAGGCCGCAGAAATAGGTCTCAAGATTGACAGCGACTTTGTAAATCTGTACGTCAACAGAGGAGTGGCATACTACAATCTAGCCCGTTACGACGATGCCGTCGAGGATTTCAACACTGTGATCATGCATAAGAACGAAGTCAGCACATCCGCCATGGAGACGGCATACAAGTATAAAGGCATGTCTTATGAAAAACTCGGAAACAGGAGCGAAGCGGCTTCATGCTACAGGATCCTGCTCAAGTACAACCCTGAGGCGTCGAATATCCGTGAGAAGATCACGATGCTCGAGTCGGAGATGAAGGATGAAAAACCTAGATCGATCTTCTCGTTCCTGCATAAAAATAAGAAAAAGAATTAAAAGGTCGGAAAATTCATGGAATCTATAGATCAGAAAATAATGGCGTTCGTCGGTTCGGACGAATGCGCGGATCTCGTGACGAAACTGTCGCAATACACCGATAAGCTGTATGCTGCCGTTTCGGGTAAATACGGAGCTTCAAAATCGCCCGGCGGAAATATTACTATCATTTCCTCGTTTCTGGATGATGCGGGAATCCAGAGGTGGATCGACAGAACCGGAATAAAAGTGATAATAGACGGTACTTCGCCGGATGCGGGAGCCTCAGAGCTGATACGCAGGAAAGCAGACGAAAACGGTCTCGAATATCTGCGGCTCAGGAAGGATTTCACGCTGAGCCGTGGCATCAAGGTCTGCGCGTCCAGAGAAGAAATACTTTCGGGTCTGAGCTATACGTCGGGAAAGATCCTGGCTGAAAGCGCAGACATGTACACATTCCTGACCAGAAACGGAGTGAGGAAAGAACGCCTGATGATCATGACGCAGCCTGATGCGGAAGAGATCAGACGACTTGTTTCGGCCGGCTGCAGCACGGAGCAGATCATGTGCTTCGGTTTCGATTTGAGCGTCGATTTCATCATCTCGATCTTTGACGAGCTTGACATTCATTATTACATCATAGACAAGGGCAGCAGGAATATGGCCGGAAAGTCGGAAGCTCTCAATCACAGCGATGTCAAGGCATTCCTCGATGGTGTCCCGGAAGAGGAAGACGGCATGACGGACAGAGAAGTTTTCGATCTGCTGAAAGAGAGATACGGGCTTAAGTAAAAAGATACGAGCCACGAGCTCTAAGTAAAAGAGATTTGCACTTAAGCAACAGAGATAAGGATTCCAAATTATATAGATTCGCACTTCAATAACAGAGATACAGATTCCAGCTAATATAGATCCGCACTTAAGCAACAGAGATAAGGATTCCAAATTATATAGATTCGCACTTCAATAACAGAGATAAAGATTCCAGGTAAAAGAGATTCGCACTTAGACAACAGAGATATAGATTACAAGTAAAGGAGATACGTAATCTAAGCAACAGTAATACGGACTTCAGGTAACAGAGCTTCGCATATACATATAAAAAAAAGCCGGACTTTTGGTAATAGTTTGAAATATTCCGGGCAAACCGGGTAAACCTGATAAATAATCGGGTAAATAAATATTATAGAATAAATTAACCGGAAGAACGGAGGTGTACTCGTGATACATATCTACTGCGGCGACGGAAAGGGAAAGACTACAGCGTCTGTAGGACTTGCGGTAAGAGCTGCAGGAAGCGGGCTGAGAGTACTGTTCGCCCAGTTTCTGAAGGCACGCATGACGGGAGAACTGTCGGTGCTCGGCTCGATATCGAATATCACGGTGATGCGAGCGCCAGCAAGCGAAAAGTTCACGTACCAGATGACAGTAGACGAACTGAAAGAAAATGCGGAGGCGAATTCGAAGTTCCTCGCTGAAGTATTGAAAAAAGCACGAGACGAGAATTACGACGTGCTCGTACTGGACGAGGGAATAACGGCTGCATCTGCAGATCTCCTGACAGAGGAAGAACTGAAAGAAGCGATGGAAGGATTCGACAAGAACAAAGAGCTGGTTCTTACCGGCAGAGTCCCTTTCCAGTGGATGATAGAAGACGCCGATTACGTTACGGACATGGAGAAGATAAAGCATCCGTTCGATTCAGGCGTTCAGGCGCGAAAAGGAATCGAATTCTAGCCGCAGGACTGCGGCGCAGATCAAGCAGGTGAATATGAGCGCAACAACAGTATTTGAATATGGGAATCACACGATAAAGCTGGCTGGCAACAGCGGATTCTGCTACGGAGTCAAGGCTGCTCTCGATACCGTTAATAAAGTTATCGGCGATGAAGAAGGAACCGGAACGAAGATCTTTACGTTCGGTCCGATCATACACAACGAATCGGTCGTGAGAGAGCTCGAAGAAAAGGGAGTTTCTATCTGCAGCAGTCCGGAAAGCCTGGATAAGAATTCAGCCGTAATCATCAGATCGCACGGCGTGGGGCGCGAGGTCGAAGAAGCACTCGGAGAACACGCGCTGAAAGTCATAGATGCCACATGCCCGCGCGTCCGGAGAATACATCACATCGTTCAGGAGGCTGATGAGAAGGGTTACCAGGTTGTAATAATAGGCGACGGAGAGCATCCGGAAGTAAGAGGAATAAACGGATGGTGCGGCGGACGGGCCGTGATAGTCTCTTCGCCTGATCAGATCTCCCGGATTCCGGAAGGCAAACCTCTCTACGTGGTGGCACAGACGACTCTTAACGATGAGGCGTGGCAGCAGTGCGCGGGAGAAATCAGTGAACGGTTTCCAGACGCGGTGATAAACAGGACGATCTGCAGGGCGACCGCAGACAGGCAGCGTGACTGCCGCGAACTGGCAGCGGATTCCGATTTAATGATAATAATAGGCAGCAAATCGAGTTCAAATACACGAAAATTGTATGAAACTTCCAGAGCCGTGTGTAAAAGCACGTTTTTCGTAGAAAATAGTGAGTTTTTGCCATTGCAACAGATTCTAAAATGTAATAGAATAGGAGTGTCGGCAGGTGCGTCTGCGCCTGAACGCATAATTAAGGAGGTTATTGCTCATATGAGTGAAGTTATCACTAACAATGTCGATGATGCTAAGGACATGAACGACCTCATGGGTGAAATCGAAAAGACCCTGAGGATGCCGCAGCGTGGTGAAATCGTCAAAGGCGAAGTAATTCAGATAGGTCCTCGCGAAATCTATGTGAATTTAGGATGCAAAAAAGACGGTATTATCCCTAAAAACGAGATGGCGCTAGAACCTGGTCAGGATATAGAAACTCAGTTTAAGCTGGGCGATGTCGTAGAAGCTAAAGTCGTAAAGAACGATGACGGCGAGGGTAATATTTTGCTTTCGCGCAAGAAGATCGAAATCAGCGAACACTGGGCTGAAATCATCAAAGCTTATGAAGACAAGACGTTTATTGATGTCAAGGTTCAGCGTGAGGTAAAGGGCGGAGTTATCGCTCTCTACAAAGAAGTTTCCGGCTTCATCCCTATGTCTCAGCTTAATGACAGATATGTAGAAAAGGCTGATGAATTCATCGGCCAGACTCTTACCGTAAAGGTTACAAGAGTAGATCAGAAGAGAAACAAGGCAGTATTCTCACACAAGGCTTACCTTGCAGAAGAGAAGAGCAAGAAGATCGCTGAGATCTGGGCTTCTCTCAAGGTTGGCGACGTTATCGAAGGTACAGTAATGAGATTTACAGACTACGGTGCTTTCGTAGATATCGGCGGCCTCGACGGACTGCTCCACATTTCAGAAATTTCATGGGGCAAGCTCAGACATCCGCAGGAAGCTCTCGAAATCGGCCAGAAGATCCACGTCAAGATCCTGTCAATGAATCAGGAAAAGGGCAAGATTTCGCTCGGCCTCAAGCAGCTTACTCCGGAACCTTGGTCGGTTATCAACGACAACTACAAGGTCGGCCAGATTGTAGAAGGCAAGGTAGTACAGATCAAGGAATACGGTGCATTCGTTGAGCTCGAGCCGGGTCTCGACGGTCTCGTTCATATTTCCGAGATCGCTCCGAGAAGAGTAAACAACATCGCTGACGAAGTTGCGATCGGCGACAAGGTTTACACCAAGATTCTCGACATAGACGAAGAGAAGAGAAGAATCAGTCTCAGCATCAAAGATGCAAAGGCCGAAATGGAAGCAGCGGAGGCAGAAAAGGCGGAAGAGGAAGAAGCTCCTGCCGAGGAAGAAGCACCTGCTGAAGAGGCTGCTCCAGCTCCTGAGGAAGCACCTGCTGAAGAAGCATCTGCTCCTGAAGAAGAGGCACCTGCTGCTGAAGAAGCTCCTGCTGCTGAAGAAGCTGCACCTGCTGAGGAAGCTCCTGCTGCCGAAGAAGAAACTCCGGCTGCTGAATAGCAATTTTTCTCAGAATATAACCATAAGACTGAATGTGACAGAGCTGCTGTGTGTTTTATCTGCACAGCAGCTTTTTTCATCCATAATTTCGCTCAGCCGGGAGGCGTTATGAATAATCTGATATTAATAGGCATGCCTGCGTGCGGCAAGAGCACATTCGGGGTAGTACTCGCGAAATCGCTCGGAATGTCATTCGTAGATACGGATCTGCTGATCCAGCAGAAGACGGGCAGACTGCTGCAGGATATCATCGATAAAGATGGAATGGACGAATTCCTGAAAATAGAAGATGAAGTGCTTTCAGAGGTTGATCTGAACGATACTGTGATTGCAACGGGTGGCAGCGCTGTTTACAGCGACAGGGCGATGAAGCACCTGGCCGAGACAGGAAAGATCGTATATATCGAGCTTCCTTTCGAAGAGATAAACAGACGCCTCAAAAATATCAAGACGAGAGGCATAGCCATGGCGCCGGGCCAGACTCTGGCCGACCTCTACAATCTCCGCGTACCGCTCTATGAAAAGTACGCAGATGTAGTCCTGAACACAGACGGCAAGAGCCTCGAGGATTCGGTTTACGAATTCATGAAGATGATGCACATGAAGATGCCGGTCGTTCCCGGACCAGTAAAAGAACTTTAAGCAAGGTCTGTAAAACATAATGAAAAAATTAAACGGGCTGTTTCCCGCCGGCACTTTGCCAGGACAGGAGAAACAGCCCGTTTTCGTGTGATTATTATTGCCTGTTATTTGGAAGCTTCTATGAGTTCGCGCGCGCTCTTCAGCGTTGTCTCCGTAATATTGGTTCCGCCGAGCAGGCGGGCGATCTCGAGCACGCGCGCGTCTTCGTCCAGTTTTGTTATCATGGTGTAGCTGCCGTTCTGGTCGTCGTTTCTGCTTATCAGGTATTCGCAGTCGCCGGCAGCAGCTATCTGCGGCAGGTGGGTGATGCAGATCACCTGATGATCCGCCGCTATCTTCCGCATCTTTCTGCCTACGACGCTGGCCGTCCGTCCGCTGATGCCGGTGTCGATTTCGTCGAATATCATGGTGCCGATCATAGAGGCGCTCCCCATGATGCTCTTGAATGCCAGCGAGATTCTCGAGATCTCACCGCCGGAAGCGATCTCGGCCAGCGGCTTGAGCGAAGTGTTCTTATTCGACGTGAATCTGAATTCAACGGTGTCGGTTCCGTTGGCAGTGAGCACAGGCTGCCCCTTGGCGTTTTTGTGCTCCGCGATTTCGACCTTGAATACCGCGTTTTTGAAATTGAGCTCGGCGAGCTCTTTCGTCATCTTTTCCTGGAATTCGCCGGCGGCTTGACGTCTCGCCTCTGAAAGTTCCTTCGATACGGCTATGACTTCGTCGCGCACTTTAATGTACTGCTCTTTAAGCTGCTTTTCCATCTCATCGGAATCTTCCGAGAGGGAAAGAGCACGCTCGGCCTCGTCGCGGTGAGCGAGCACGCTTTCGATCGTTCCGCCGTATTTGCGCTTCAGGTTTTCGATGGCGTCGATTCTGGACATGACGCGGTCAAGCTCCTCAGGAGAGAAGACGGCGTCGTCGCGGGCGCGCCTGATTTCGTCCTGAATGTCACTCAGTGTATAAGCGCATTCGGACGTCTGTTCGCTGAGTTTGGAGTACACGGAGCTGTATTGCCCGATTTCGGACAGCATGCTCGCGCATCCTTCGATATTGCTGTTGTATATGATGTCGTAGCAGCGGCTAAGAGTGTCGAAGATCTTTTCGCCGTTCGAAAGTACGACAGACTTTTCCTGGAGCTCTTTGTCCTCGTCCGGTTTCGGATCGACTGCGTTTATTTCCGCAAGTTCATACTGCATGAAATCGCGCTGCCTGATGTATTCTCCACGGTCTTTTCTGAATTTTACGAGCTCGTGCCGTTTCTGCTGATAGTCAGAAAACAATGAGGAAAGTCTCTTCTTGATGGGCGAAATTGTGTCTGAAGCGCACAAGTCAATTATATCGATGTGCTTAGACGGATTGAGGAAGAACTGATTGTCGTACTGCCCGTGTATGTCGGCGAGATTTGAAGCCGTTTCGGCGAGCTCCGAAAGTTTGACGATTTCTCCGTTGATTCTCGCGGTGCTCCTGCCCGAAGCCGATATTTCCCTCGAGAAGATTATCTCGCCGTCTTCGCAGGTTTTCCCGAAACGTCCGAGCCTTCCGATTTCGCTTTCCGTGCAGGTAAAGACGAGCTGCACGAGAGCTTTCTTCGCGCCTTCTGCTACCATGGCTGCGCTTCCTCTGCCGCCGAGAGCAGCGTTTACGGCCTGAATGACGATCGATTTCCCGGTTCCTGTCTCGCCGGAAATGATGTTGAGACCGTCAGAAAGGTCGAGGTCTATCTCTTTAATAATGGCAAAATCACGTATATAAATATGCGATAACATTAAATCTCCTTGTACTGTGTTATTCGCCGCTCAGCAGGGCGCGGAGCCTGCCCGAAATCTCCGGAGCATTGTCCGGACTGTCAATGACTGCGAAGAGGGTATTGTCCCCCGCCAGCGTTCCGACTATTTCGTCGTAATTCATTGAATCGAGCGCTTCGCATGCGGCGTTCGCGCATCCCGATACTGTTTTGATGACAAGTATATTTCCTGAATATTCGATGCTGTTTACAGTGTTGCGGAAAATACTCTCGTATCTTCCGGAGGAACCAGCACTGTGCGTTTCTTCCGATTTTGAATATATGTACTTGCCTGAAGCCGTTCTTTTCTTGATTAGCCTCAGTTCTTTTATGTCTCTCGAAACCGTTGCCTGAGTGGCGCTGTAGCCCTCTTCAGCCAGCATTGAGACGAGAGCCTCCTGAGTTTCTATTTCGTGGCTGGTGATCAGCTCGAGAATTTTCTCCTGTCTTGAATATCTCAATATTACTGCCTCTTTTTTGATGCATTACTGCAAATACTGCTGCATTGCTGCAAATACTGCTGCATTGCTGCTTCTATTTGCTGCATCGCTGCTTCTATTATTGCTTATTCTGGTGCATTAATGCTCATGTTGCTACATCGCTGCATTACCGCATATATCGCTGCAATACCCCGTCGCGGAGTTATCGTCAACTTCATGCATGTTTTGCTGCATCGCTGCTTCTATTATTGCTTATGCTGGTGCATTAATGCTCATGTTGCTGCATTACTGCATCTTCAGTAGTTGATTTCCGCCCGGAGCGGTACAGTTTCACTTCGGTTGCATTCACTTAAGTTTCAGCCGCGCGCCGGAGCCGGCAGCATGTACGAAACCAGTCAGAAATGCATAATTACTTTATCTATAGAATAATTATACACTATTAATGGGAAGCCGCAAACTTAAGAAAATATGATACGAATAAGATGAGATACGAATAATTGAATATACGAAATTTCTACATTTTGACGTTGATTTTTATATGTGGTAAAATTAAACGATTTACATGGCAGCAAAAACAGGAGGAATTTTATGAGAATACTCGGAGTCGATCCAGGCTATGCGCTTATGGGATATGGCGTCATTGAGCGCAGGGGCAGCAGGCTGAAAGCTATCGATTACGGCAGTATTTCGACAGGCCCTTCGGCGCCGATGCCCGAAAGGCTGAAATTCCTTTATTCCTCGCTGATGGATATAATAGCAGAAACAGAACCTGAAGCCGCCTCGTTCGAGGAGCTTTTTTACAATACAAACGCAAAGACGGTTATAAACGTCGGGCAGGCCAGAGGCGTGGCTGTGCTCGCGTGCGTAAATTCGGGCGTGGAGGTCGCGGAATACACTCCGCTTCAGATCAAGCAGGCACTCGTCGGTTACGGACGCGCGGAGAAAAAGCAGGTCCAGCAGATGGTAAAGACCATTCTCGGACTCGACAAAGTTCCGAAGCCGGATGACACGGCGGACGCGCTGGCGGCAGCTATATGCCACGCAAATTCGATGGGCGGAAACGCAACGTTGAAAAATGCGATAGACCAGGCTCTTGCCAAAGAAGATGCGGCTAAAAAGAACAGCAAGAAGAAAGACGACTTCAGGATAATCAGATAGAAAGGCAGATCCTCATTGTTTCATTATATAAAGGGAAAAGTCACAGGTACGTTTAACGGAGGAATCATACTGGAAAACTCAGGTGTAGGATACGAAATATTCATGCCGAGCTCTTCCGCTATCTATCTGGCGGCGCCGGACGAGACGGTTACGGTTTACACATACCTTGCCGTGAGGGAAGACGGCGTCAGCTTGTTCGGATTTGACGACAATGAGAGTCTTGAAATCTTCAAGATGCTGACTTCGGTCAGCGGCATCGGAAATAAAGGAGCGCAGTCGGTGCTTTCTGTGATGAGCGCAGCCGAAATAAAAAAGGCTGTTCTGTTCGACGACGCGGGAGCATTTACGCGTGCTCCCGGAATAGGAAAGAAAACGGCGTCGAGGATAATTCTCGAACTGAAGGACAAGATCGAGAAGATTTCAGCAGACATCGGCGCAGCGGCTCCTGCAGGCAGGAAAAAACCGGAAGAGCTCGTGGCATTCGAGGACGCTGTGTCGGCGCTCATGGCGCTGGGCTATTCGCGAAGCGAAGCTGCGGAAGCGGCCGAGGCGTGCGGAGCAGATGCTTCTTCGGCCGAAGAAATAATCAAGGCATCGCTCAAGAAGCTTTCACATTTATAGAAAATTAGTATTAATGCATATTTTGCGTATTTATAGAATAGAAGATAAAAAGAATTCGATTTTCGGGAGGTCGGCAGATTGGCGGACAACATGATCACACATTCAGGGTATACAGACGAGGACGCAGATATAGAGCTGAGTCTGAGGCCTAAAAGGCTGGATGATTATATAGGCCAGTCAGCTGTCAAAAACAATCTGTCGATATTCATAGAAGCTGCGAAAATGAGAGGAGAACCGCTCGACCACGTGCTTTTCTACGGACCACCGGGTCTCGGAAAGACGACGCTTGCCGGAATCATCGCAAACGAGATGAACGTCAATCTCAGGATAACATCCGGTCCGGCGATAGGCAGAGCGGGCGATCTCGCGGCAATACTTACGAATCTCGAAGAAAACGACGTGCTTTTCATCGACGAGATCCACAGGCTCAACCGTTCGGTTGAAGAAGTGCTCTACTCGGCGATGGAGGACTTCGCGATCGATATCGTCATAGGAAAGGGGCCGTCGGCGCGGTCTCTGAGGCTCGACATACCGCGGTTTACGCTGATAGGCGCGACCACAAGGGCGGGAAGTCTTTCCGCGCCGCTCCGTGACAGATTCGGAGTTATCAGCAAATTCGAACCGTATACGGATGACGAGCTGGTTCAGATTTTAAGGCGCTCTGCCGGAATTCTCGGCGTCGAGGCGGACGAAGAAGCTCTCTATGCCATGGCCGCAAGGTCGCGCGGGACTCCGAGAGTAGCCAACAGAGTCCTTAAACGAGTGAGAGATTTCTCGCAGGTAAAGGGAAACGGCCGCATCGATATAGCTGCTGCTGAAAAGGCTTTCGATTCGCTCGGCATCGATTCGCTCGGACTCGAAGATCTCGACAGAGAAATACTCAGACTTATAATAGAACGCTTCCACGGAGGGCCGGTAGGAATAGACACAATCGCCGCAGCTCTCGGCGAGGAGCGCGTAACGATAGAAGATGTGTACGAACCTTATCTAATACAGAAAGGGTTGCTGAACAGGACACAGAAGGGCAGGACTGTATCTGATCTTGCATACAGCCACCTGGGCATCGAAAGGATTACAGAAGATCGATGAAAAAAAGAATAATCACCATCTTTGCGCTGCTGTTTGCTCTTACGACGTGTGCGGTCCCGTCAATCTCCGCACATGCCGCGGACAGTGAGTTCATAACTATCGGCCTCAAATACCAGTCCTCCGATTCGACAGCGGAGCTGTCGGCCTCTGAAGGCCTGAAAATGTGCACTAAGGGAAGTAATTCGATCGAGGCAGCTTCCGATGTGCTCGACGGGGTCGGAGACATAGTTCTCACGCTTACGAACGGAGAAATTGTCGTTACAGATAAAAAGGGCAACGAACTCACGACGCTTACGGGAGACGGAACGGAATGCATTACATCGGCTGACTATTTTTCAACCGACGATTATATAAGTTACGACGGCACGTCTTACCGCGGAGGCATCATTCCGTACATAAACAGTTCGGGACAGATGAACATCCTCAATTACGTGGATATGGACGACTACATCAAGGGCGTGCTCCACAAGGAAATGAGCCAGTCTTCGAATCTCGAAGCGCTCAAGGCTCAGGCCGTTACAGCGCGAAGCTTTGCCGAATACAAAAAGAATACTCATAGTTCACAGGGCTTCGATCTGTGTGCCACATCGCACTGCCAGAACTACATAGGTGTGAAGGGCGAGTACACGAGCACAAACGAAGCCGTCGAGTCTACGTCAGGCGAGATGATCTATTACGAAGGCGAGCCGGTTGCCGGATACTACTTCGCCAACAGCGGCGGCCATACCGAAAACAGCGAAGATGTCTGGACGGCTAAGCTCGGATATCTGCGCGGAATAAAGGATGAATATTCACCTGAATACACGTGGACAGAGACATTCACGCGCGAAGAACTAACAAATATATTCAGTTCGCAGGGTCTCGGAACGGTCACAAGCGTCAAAGTCGACAGCTACAACGATTCCGGATATGCCGCGTCGCTCACGGTGACGGGCACTGATAAATCGGTTACTTATACTAAGGATAAAATAAGATCGGCATTCAGCGGAACATCACTGAAGTCGCGCATGTTCACGCTCGACACCAACGGTGGAACGCTTACAGGATCAAACGGTGAAACTATTTCGAGTTCAGACAATTCTGTGATATATGCGATCACTTCGAAAGGCAAAGAAGTGCTCGGCAATGTTCTGAGCGTCCTTTCTCTTGAAGGCGAATCGTCGATAAACCTCGACGGCCTGAAGATTCTGGACGGATCGGGAAACATCACGACTGTTTCTGCAGCGGAAACTTCTGAGCCTACGACAGTAACGTTCAGCAGCGATTCCGATACGCTGATCATAAACGGCCGCGGAAACGGCCACGGTGTAGGAATGTCCCAGCAGGGCGCCATCGAAATGGGCGAGCAGGGATTCAGCTATACCGACATTCTGAATTATTATTACACAGACATAGAGGTTAAGTAAAAGAAACGGCAGCTTGACTGCCGTTTCTACTTGCTGGAGAATTTTGAAAAGGAAAGACGGATTTAATGCAGCTTACAGATTTTGATTATGAGCTTCCGAAGGAGCTCATCGCTCAGTATCCTTCGCAGAAGAGAGATGAGGCGAGGCTCCTGGTCGTAGACAGGGCGCACGACGCGATCGAGCATAAAAAATTTTACGATATCATAGATTATCTCAATCCCGGAGACGTTCTCGTCATGAACGATTCAAAGGTAATACCCGCGAGGCTTCTAGGTGAGAAAGAAGAAACGGGCGGCAAGGCCGAGTTCCTGCTGACGAAGCACATCGACGGCGACAGATGGGAAGCAATGGTGCGTCCGGGCAGAAAGCTCAAACCGGGAGCACGCTTAATTTTCAACGACAAAGAGGGATCGAAGCTTTCAGCTGAGGTCAAAAGCTACGGCAGCGACGGCACGCGCATAGTTGAATTCACTTACGACGGCAATTTCCACGACAGGCTCGAGGAGACGGGACACATTCCGCTTCCTCCGTATATAGAGAGACCTGACGAACCGCTCGACAGAAAGATGTATCAGACCGTATACAGCAGAGAAGAAGGCTCCGTCGCGGCTCCTACGGCAGGCCTTCACTTTACGGACGAGCTGCTCGAGAAAATAAAAGAAAAAGGCGTGAAGATCGCTTATGTCACTCTTCACGTCGGCATCGGAACATTCAAGCCGGTCAAATGCGAACGCATAGAAGACCACAAGATGCATTTTGAAGAGTACGAAGTATCGGAAGAATGCGCCGATATAGTCAACTCCGCCAGAGCAGCCGGAGGCCGCGTCATTTCCGTCGGAACTACTTCGACGAGAACTCTGGAGAGCGCGTCGGACGAAAACGGAATACTTCACGCGGGAAGCGGCAGCACAGGAATCTTCATCTATCCGGGATACAAGTTCAAGATCGTAGATGCGCTGATCACGAATTTTCATCTTCCCAAGTCGACGCTCCTGATGCTCATATCGGCTCTCTACGACCGCGAGAAGATACTTGAAATCTACAAGACGGCCGTGAAGATGAAGTACAGATTTTTCTCCTACGGAGATGCGATGTTCATCGAATAGGGCGCATCGAATAGGGAGCATCGAATAGGGCGGCTCATGGCGATTTGCCGGAAAACGGAGCGAAGCCGAAGCACCGGCTTTTTCAGAATGCATAAAGGAATGAAAGCTAACAGAGTTTTCGGGATAAACTTTTCGGATTAAAACTCTCAATTCAGGTTATAGACTGAGCCTATAACTTGAAATAAACAATTAGTATAACAGGCCAACGATTTGGCGTACATGAAGAATTCATGAGCCACGGCATCGTCTTGCTGAAAATAATTAAGGCAATCAGCCGATAAATCTTTAAATATCTCTGGTAAATTGCAAAATATCAGAAATCATTTCGAGCGAAATTTGTTCCCATTCTGGACAGAAAAAGTACAGAGATCGATGACCGATGCAGTGAAACCGGCAGGAGACGCCTTGCCGGTTTTATTTCTTTCGTTAATGGTATAAAATAAGAAAACTACACAAAAAATATGCTGTATACACTGCCACGCCGGTGAACCGGCTGGCGGCATGCAGATCTGCAGGTGAAAGATGGACGCAGTAACATACGAACTGATAAAAAAAGATTCAAGAACAAAAGCGAGGCGGGGAAGACTCCACACGCCTCACGGAGACGTAGAGACTCCGGTTTTCATGCCGGTCGGCACGCAAGCCACCGTCAAGGCGATGAAGCCGGAGGATCTCAAGGAAATCGGAGCGCAGATAATACTTTCGAATACTTACCATTTGTTTCTCAGGCCAGGCGCAGACATCGTCAGGGAGGCCGGAGGTCTTCACAGATTTATGAACTGGGACAGGCCTATACTGACCGACAGCGGCGGATTTCAGGTCTTCAGCCTGGGAGTCATGCGCAAAATAACTGAAGAGGGAGCATATTTCAGATCCCATATCGACGGATCGAAGCACATGCTTTCTCCCGAAAAATCGGTGGAAGTACAAAACGCGCTCGGAAGCGACATCATGATGGCTTTCGATGAATGCATTCCTTATCCTGCAGATTACGAATACGCGAAGAAGTCCACAGAAAGGACGACGAGATGGCTGGAACGATGCAAGAAGGCTCACAAAGACACGTCGAGGCAGTCGCTCTTCGGCATAATGCAGGGAGGAATGTACCGTGACCTGCGAGAAAAGAGCGCACGCGATATCGTGGAAATGGATCTTCCGGGTTACGCGATCGGAGGTCTTTCGGTCGGCGAGCCACGGGAAACGATGTACGGTGTTCTCGATTACTGCACGGATTTCCTGCCTGAGAACAAGCCGCGGTACGTCATGGGCGTCGGGACGCCCGACCATTTATTCGAAGGCGTTGAGCGAGGCGTGGATATGTTCGACTGTGTTCTTCCGACGAGGCTTGCGCGAAACGGCGCAGCCATGACGAGCACGGGCAGGATCTCGATCAAAAACGCTAAGTTCGAGCACGACTTCACACCGCTCGACCACGAGTGCCACTGCTATACCTGCACACATTATTCGAGAGCATATCTCAGGCACCTTTTCAAGGCGAACGAGATTCTTTCATCGATACTGCTTTCGTATCACAATCTCTATTTCCTGGTTCATACCATGGAAAACATCCGGAAGGCTATCGAGGAAGACAGATTTCTCGAATACAAGAAGGAATTTTATATGAAATACGGAGATTACGAGACGCTGCTCCGTTGAAATATCTGATACACAGATGGAATATCTGATACATTAGAAGGAAGTGTAAGACGAAATGCCTATTCTGGTTCCAAAGGGCCTGCCGGCCTACAACATATTACGCGACGAAGGCGTATTTGTAATGGCAAGAGTAAGAGGCTCAGTTCAGGATATCAGGCCTCTTAAAATCGTAATAGTAAACCTCATGCCTACAAAGGAAGTGACTGAAACTCAGCTCATAAGAATGTTGGCAAACACACCTCTTCAGGTGGAACTCTACCTGCTGACGATGGATACCGACCAGCACATCAAGGACGCGGACAAGCCTCACATGCATCTGTTCTACCAGACGTACCAGCAGATCAGGAATCAGAAGTTCGATGGAATGATCATCACGGGTGCTCCGCTCGAAAGACTTGAATACGATGAGGTCGATTACTGGGAGGAGCTGCAGGACCTGATGGATTATACGAAGCAGAACGTTTTCAGCACGATCCACATCTGCTGGGGCGCGCAGGCGGCGCTCTTCCATCATTACGGCATTCCGAAGCACATATTGGACCAAAAGCTGTTCGGAGTATTCCCGCATAAGGTGGTCAAACCTTCGGTATTTACCAGAGGATTCGACGACGTCTTCTATGTTCCTCATTCGAGGCATTCGCAGGTATACTCGGAAGAGATAGAAAAAGTAGACGAACTCAACATCGTCGCTGTCTCAAAGCAGGCAGGTCCTCATCTGACTGTGACCGACAACAACCGCTGGCTTTTCGTACAGGGCCACTGGGAGTACGACAGGGACACCCTGAGGGCAGAATACAGCAGAGACAAAGCAAGGGGACTTTCCGACGTCAAGGTTCCGTTCAATTATTTCATCGATGACGACCCTGACAAACCTGTGAATATGTCCTGGAGAGGCCACGCGAATCTGTTTTACACGAACTGGCTGAATTACGTTTACCAGAACACTCCGTTCGATCTGGAGGAGCTTGAAAATCTGGACTGGCAGGTGAAACATGAATAAATGTCCGCTGGGCGGAATATGCGGCGGATGCCTTTATCAGGGCGTACCGTACGAAGAACAGACCGCAAAGAAGGAGAAGGAAGTCCTCGATCTGCTCGGGCAGAATCACATTGAGTACGAAAGGTACGACGGCTTCGAGCCCGCTCCGTCTGTGACCGCCTATAGAAACAAGATGGAATATACGTTCGGCGACATGGAAAAGGGCGGTCCGACGACGCTTGGAATGCACAAGTCGAGGAGCTTCATGTCGGTTGTAAACACCGACGGCTGCATGCTCGTGGACGGCGATTTCAACCTGATAAGAAAGAGCGTTCTCGATTTCTGCACTTCCAGGGGATACGCTCACTACAACAAGAAGCGCCACGACGGACTGCTCAGAAATCTGATAGTCAGGAAAGGCGAAAGAACAGGCGAACTGCTGGTATGCATAGTGACGGCAGGATCGCCTGAATTTGACGAGGAGGGATTCTGCAAGATGCTCCTCGGGCTGCCGCTTGAGAATAAAATCGTTGGAATCATGCATACGATCAACGACAATATTGCTGACAAGGTCACGAATGAGGAGACGCGTGTGCTGTACGGCCGAGATTACTACAACGAGAAGATCATGGGACTCGATTTCCGTGTAAACATATTCGCGTTTTTCCAGACCAACATATCTGCCGTTGAGCGTCTTTACACGGAGGCGCTCGAAATGATCGACGACGTCACGGACAAGACGGTCTTCGATCTTTACTGCGGCACGGGAACGATCACGCAGACGCTCGCTCTCAAGGCTGCAAAGGCTGTAGGAGTTGAAATATCAGGCGACGCAGTGCGCTCCGCGCGCATGAATGCAGAGCTGAACAACTTGAATAACTGTGAATTCATCGAAGGTGACGTGCTGAAAGTGCTCGATACGATCCCGGAAAAACCTGATGTATTAGTTCTGGATCCGCCGAGAGCTGGCATCCATTACAAGGTGCTCCCGAAGCTTATGAACTACGGTGTGGATCAGATCCTGTACATCTCATGCAACCCGAAGACCATGGCTCCGAACCTGGCATTCATGCAGGAGCACGGCTACACCGTAACCCGCATAAAAGCATACGATAATTTTCCGTTTACCAAACACGTCGAGACAGTAGTATTGATGTCAAGGGCAGACAAGTAAAATGTCCGGAAAGCCTGATTTTAAGCCATCACAAATTGCAATTCCAACTTGAACACTAACCTTAAATCAAACAACCTGAACCTTGGCAATTGAATATACCTGATCGAGGAATTCTTCGAAGAGTTCTTCCGGGGTGTGGTAGCCCAGCTGTTTTCT
>JBMNUZ010000018.1:0-28144 GCA_050946535.1 Anaerovoracaceae bacterium | reverse complement strand
CGGATACTGGCCGACCGATTTTAAGGCAAGCCTCGCTTGTCTGTTTTGTCATGCCGTTATTTAGTTCTAAAGGTTAGTTATGATTTTTTTCAAAAATTACTTGACTTCACATAGTTAGTCTCCTGAATGAGTTTTGCAGAAACAGTATAACATAGTTTATGAAGATATTGGCAGCAAACCGGCGCATAGTTATGGCGGCTGCACCGTGCCTGAAAGTTCTCCTTTCGTACCTCACGATGCATCGTGCAATCTGGATGTGCCTGCACACCCGCATGGATTTTCCTCCTACCTGTGAGGCACCGGATCCAAGCCAACACCCGCGAACCGGAGCTGATGATGGAGCAATTATTATCAGGGCAGCGCTGACCGCGAAGCAGCGTGCCGGACTGTTCATCAGTGATGCATTGTCCGGGTGCTATTTTAACGGTTTTGCGTTATACTATACATGATTTATCATGGAAAAAGGAGAAGACTGTCCCATGGAAGTATGGAATACAATAGTCAACGCGTTCCGGGATGAGAATTTCGGAACGTGGCTGCAGGCGGCCGCGATCTTCGTGGTAGGTCTTGTGATCATCAAGATACTGCTCACGGTGACGCGGCACGTCCTGAACAAGTCAACGATAGACAGCGTGCTCTACACATTCATCATCAACTGCGTGAAGATCCTGTGCATGGTGATTCTCATCATAACGGTGCTCGGGTATCTGGGAGTCCCTACGTCGACGTTCGTCACGGTCGTCGCTGCGGCAGGAGCGGCTATAGCGCTCGCCGTCAAAGATACTCTCGGAAATTTCGCCGGAGGACTGCTTATAATCCTGAACAAGCCGTTCTCAAAAGGTGATCTGATAGAATGCAACGGAGTCACGGGAAAGGTTCAGCAGATAGACCTCATGTTTTCTACTCTGCAGACTTTCGACAATAAAATAATAACTATACCGAACGCTATCCTCGCCAACAACACATTGATAAACTATTCGGGGATGGACAGGCGCAGGATCGATATAAAAATCGGCGTCTCATACGACAGCGACATTGATCATGTGAAAACTGTGATAAAGAGCGTGCTCGATTCGTCCGATTATTTTTACAAGGATCCTGAACCTATCATCGGCGTCGCGGATTATTCAGACAGTTCGATCGACGTCGACGTAATGGTATGGTGTGATACATCGCTTTATTACGATGCAAAATATTATCTTTTGGAAAACCTGAAAAAGTCGTTTGACCGCGAAGGCATTGACATTCCATACCCTCAGGTCGTCGTTCACACGGCGCCCGGAGGAGCGGACTGAGATGCTGAAGGGCAGGAACAGGCAGGAGGTACGACTGTGCTTAAAGGGAAAAATTTGCTTGAGCCAATGGATTTAACTGTAGAAGAAATGGAGGAGCTTTTCGAGACAGCAGATGAAATAATAGCCGATCCGCAGAAATATGCACATGCAGCGGACGGAAAGATAATGGGAACTCTTTTCTACGAACCCAGCACCCGCACGAGGCTGAGTTTCACGGCAGCCATGCTGAGACTGGGCGGAGAGGTCATGGGCTTCTCAGACGCGATGTCGTCTTCGGTGTCCAAAGGCGAGAGCATTGCCGATACGGTCAGGACGGTAGGCAGTTTTGCCGATATCATCGTCATGAGGCATCCCAAGGAGGGAGCCCCGCGCGTAGCGGCCGAACATTCGTTTGTTCCTGTGATCAACGCCGGCGACGGCGGCCACCAGCATCCGACGCAGACGCTGGCCGACCTGATGACTATAAGGAAATTCAAAGGCAGATTTGACAATCTTACGGTAGGCTTGTGCGGGGACCTGATGTTCGGGAGAACGGTCCATTCGCTGATAAAAGCGCTTTCGCGCTATGACAACATCAGTCTCAAACTGATCTCGCCGGAAGAGCTGGTTCTTCCTGATTATGTGATGAACAGCGTGATCAAGAAGAACGGCATGCCTTACGAAGAAGTGCGCCATGTCGAGGATGTGCTTCCGGAGCTCGACGTCCTCTACATGACGAGAGTTCAGAAAGAACGCTTCTTCAACGAGGACGACTACGTAAGACTAAAGGATTCGTTCATTCTCGACGCAGAAAAGATGAAGCTGGCGAAAGACGACATGATCGTGATGCACCCGCTTCCGAGAGTAAATGAAATAGCTACAGAGGTTGACAGCGATCCGAGAGCCCATTATTTCGATCAGGTGAAGCTCGGAATGTACGTGAGAATGGCACTCGTGATGAAGGTTCTCGGACTGGAGGCGTAAACATGGTAATAGACAGCATTAAGAACGGAATCGTAATTGACCATATCAAGGCCGGCAGAGGAATGAAGCTGCTCAGCTATCTCAACATAGACAATGAAAACGACACGGTCGCGATCATCATGAACGCGGTGAGCAAAAAACGCGGAAAAAAGGACATCATCAAGATCGAAAACGTCAACGGCAATGCCGTGAACATGGATGTCGTAGGACTCATAGATCCGAATGCGACCGTCAATATAATCGAAAACGAGCAGATCAAGGCGAAGATCAAGCCTAAACTGCCGGCACGCGTGGAAAACGTCATAAAGTGCAAAAATCCCCGCTGCGTGACTTCGACGGAGAGAGGAATCAAGAATGTATTCGTTCTGAACGATGCCGAACACAGCGAGTACCGCTGCATTTACTGCGATGAAGTAGTTTCAATGGACACTGAGTAGCAGAGCAGCGGATCAGCGCAGCATAGGAGCAGCGGAATCGTGGGATAGCGAATCAGTGCAACAACGCAACAGCGGATCAGTGTAACAGCGGAGCAGCGGAGAGCAGATTATGAGAATGCTTATTTCAGGAGGCCGGGTGATAGACCCGGCGACAGGTACAGACCACATTGCGGATATCGTCGTGGACAGCGGGAAAATCGCGGCGGAAGCCGCTCCCGGGAGCCTGCCTGTCAGTGGATTCGACAGAATAGTGGACGCCGGCGGCTGCTGGGTCGTTCCGGGATTCATAGACATGCACGTGCATTTCAGAGATCCGGGGCAGGAATACAAAGAGGATATTTTTTCAGGCTGTGAATCTGCGGCAGCGGGAGGTTTTACGGCCGTCTGCTGCATGCCGAACACTAAACCAGTGGTCGATACGCCGGAACAGGTCGAGTACGTCCTGAAAAAAGCAGAGAAGGCCTGCGGAGTAAAAGTGCTGCAGACAGGAGCCATCACGGCGGGGCAGCGCGGCAAAGAACTAACCGATTTCAAGGCATTGAAGAAAGCCGGAGCGGCTGCCGTGAGCGAAGACGGTCTTTCGGTGGCTGACATAAGGCTGATGCGCGAGGCGCTGAGACGGGCCGGAGAACTGAATCTGCCGGTGCTCGACCACACGGAACAGCCGGAGATAAAAGATGCCGGCTGCGTGCACAGAGGAGCGGCTGCCGGCCTGACGGGCCTTCCGGGCATACCGGAGCAGGCAGAGGAAATGATTGCGGTCAGAGACATGCTCCTCGCAGAGGAAACAGGATCGTCGATACATCTTCAGCATATCAGCACGGCAGGAAGCCTCGCCCTCATAAGGCTGGCGAAAGAGCGCGGAATCAGAGTCACAGCCGAAACGGCGCCGCACTATTTCACGCTTACAGACACCGATATCATAACGGGCGGAAAGAGCAGGGAAATCTACCACAGAAGCCTGTCTCCGAAAGGCGTGACAGTCGATTCTCACAGGAAGATGAATCCTCCGCTCAGGAGCGGGAAGGACCGCCAGGCCGTGATAGATGCGCTGCTCGACGGCACGCTCGATGCGATAGCGACGGATCACGCTCCGCACAGCCGCGAAGAAAAGTCGAGAGATTTCATTAAAGCTCCGTTCGGAGTGATAGGACTCGAGACGAGCTTCGCCGTGAGCAATACCGTTCTCGTGAGGCAAAACGGCATGAGCCCGATGCGTCTCACAGAGCTCATGAGCACAAATCCGGCGAAGATACTCGGGTGCGGAGGAGGCAGTATCGCGCCAGGCAGCGCCGCTGACATCACGATCGTAAACCCTGACGAAAAGTGGATCGTGCCAGATTCGGGCTTCCGTTCGAAGGCGGAGAACACCGCGTTCGCGGGTATGGAAGTCTATGGGTCTGTCGTGATGACGATCGCCGGCGGCAGGATAATATATGAAAAGTAGCACCTGAACAGCAGCATAAGCAAGCAGCATAAGTAAATGGCAGGGAAATGATAGATAAATTAATAGACGACATATTGAAAAAGAAAAATCCTTCGGTGGTAGGACTCGATCCGACGCCGGAGATGATGCCAGGATTTCTCAGGGAAAAATATTTCGACCGCATAGGATTCACGCCGTCTGCGTACGCAGGCATGTTCCTCGAATTCAACAGGGCCGTGATCGATGCGGTTTACGAGATCGTACCGGCGGTGAAGCCTCAGATAGCCATGTATGAAAGACTCGGGATTCCGGGACTTCAGGCGTACAATGCCACGTGCGAATATGCGAAGGGCAGAGGGCTGACCGTAATAGGAGACATAAAGCGCGGCGATATATCGTCGACGGCTGCCGCTTACGCTGCTCATCTCGGAGGAATAGAAATAAACGGAGAGACCGTCGATACCTGGACGGAAGACGCCGTGACGGTAAATCCATATCTCGGAACCGACGGAATCAAACCGTTCACGGACGAATGCGCTTCGCGCGGGAAAGGTATCTTCGTGCTCGTGAGGACGAGCAATCCGAGCAGCGCGGAGGTTCAGGAACAGCAGCTTGCCGACGGCAGGCGCCTCTACGAGGCAGTAGCCGATCTCACAGAAGAATGGGGAAGCGGCCTGACGGGCGCACACGGCTACAGCGAGGTGGGAGCCGTCGTCGGAGCCACTCATAAAGAGCAGGGAGAACAGCTCAGAGCCCGCATGCCTCACACGTTTTTCCTCGTGCCGGGATACGGCGCGCAGGGAGGCACGGCAGACGATGTAGCCGGTTTCTTCGACGAAAGAGGGCTCGGAGCGATTATAAGCAGCTCGAGAGGCATCACGGCCGCATATAAAAAAGATCCGAAATACAGCGAACAAGATTATGCGGAGGCCGCTGCGGAAGCTGCCGTCAAGATGAGAGACGATCTCACAGGTGCGCTTGAAAGAAACGGAATTTCACTTTAAACAGACCGACGGAGGGTTTGATTTGACAGATAAGATCCTTGAAGCGGAAGTGCTGACGAACGAAGAAATAGCTCATGGCATTTTCCGCATGAGTTTATACGTAATGGACAAAGCGGCAGGCGTCGTACCGGGACAGTTCATAAACATCTATCCCAACGACAGGAGCCTCATACTGCCGCGTCCTTTCGGAATCTGCGACGCAGATGCTCCGGAGGGAACCATAGATATTGTTTATCAGGTGACGGGACAGGGAACCAAAGAAATGTCCGGCGCCGAGAGAGGGACGATCTACAGAGTGACGGGCCCGCTCGGAAACGGATTCGATACATCGGTATTTGACGATGAAGTCTCAGGCACAGGCGCTTCGGGCCGTTCCGCCATGCTGATAGGCGGTGGCGTGGGATGTTCCCCGCTCGTCTTTCTCGCAAAGACTCTCAGGAAAATGAAGATAAACGTGACGGCGGTTCTCGGATTCAGGAAGGATAAATTCCTCGTCGACGAATTCCGCGACGCAGACTGCAGGGTGCTTGTGACCACCGAGGAGCCTGATGAGAACTCGTATCTCGGTACCGTCGTCGACTGCCTGAAGGCGACGGGCGAAGAAGCCGACGAATATTTTGCGTGCGGACCGAGGCCTATGCTGAATGCCGTCGAGAAGCATATACAAGAGCATTCCGGCGACAGATGCCTTCAGGTTTCGATGGAGGAGCGCATGGGCTGCGGGTACGGAGTCTGCATGGGCTGCAGCATAGATGTTAAAGAAGAAGACGAAAATGGAAATATAGTGAAGACACGCAGGAGGGTCTGCTGCGACGGTCCCGTTTTCAGAGGGAGCGAGGTGATCTGGGATGACTGAGCTTGACAGGAAAGCGCAGGAGCTGGGAATAGACCTGCGGGTAAGAATAGCTGGAGTCGGGCTTTCAAACCCGCTCATGACTGCATCGGGAACATTTTCACCATGGGAAAGCGCTGAATTTTACGATCTGAACGAGCTCGGAGCGGCAGTCACCAAGGGCATCTCGGCCGTTCCATGGAGAGGCAACCCGCTTCCACGCATAGCAGAGACGTACGGCGGGATGCTCAATTCCGTAGGTCTTGAAAACAAGGGCGCAGACTGGTACAAATCCGAACTGCTCCCGTTTCTCAGCGGTTACGATACGAAGATAATAACAAATCTGGCAGGCCACAGCGTCGATGAATATGTGCGCGTGGCGGAGGCCCTCGCCGATTGTGACGAGATTTCGATGTTCGAGCTCAATATTTCCTGCCCGAACCTGAGCGAAGGCGGAATCGCGTTCGGAACGAAACCCGATCTCGCCGCCCGCGTGACGAGGGAAGTAAAGAAAGTCACCGACAAACCGCTCATAGTGAAGCTCACACCGAATGTCACGGATGTGACGGTGATAGCACAGGCTGTAGAGGATGCGGGCGCCGATGCCGTTTCGCTCATTAACACGATATACGGAATGGCTGTAGATCTGAAGAGAAGGCGCGCCGTGCTCGCCAACGTCAAGGGCGGTTTTTCCGGTCCTGCTGTCAAGCCGGTCGCGCTGCGCATGGTTTGGGAAACGGCTAAAGCCGTCGATATACCTGTGATCGGACTCGGCGGAATAACAAAGGGCACCGACGTGGCAGAATTCCTGGCTGCAGGTGCTTCGGCCGTCGGCATAGGAACCGCATCTCTGATGGATCCGGCCGCCATGGTCAGGATAAAGTCGGAGTTCATAGATTACATGTCGGAGAACGGATTCGCGACGATTGCTGGTCTCAAAGATGCGTTCGACATATAGGCGTGAGCCTTGTGCGCGGAGCGCACGAAACGCGGTATTTTCATAAGGAAAAACAAAAACACACATGTCTGCAGGAGGCATTTAATAATGGGATATAAAGAGGATTTCATCAAATTCATGGTTTCGGCCGGTGTGCTCACGTTCGGCGATTTCGTCACAAAGAGCGGCCGCAATACGCCTTACTTTGTGAATACGGGCAACTATCATACCGGCGAGCAGGCGGTGATGCTGGGAAGGTACTACGCTGAGTGCATTTCGGAGCACATCGCGGCGGGCGACATCAGCGGAAAACCAGACGTCCTTTTCGGACCGGCTTACAAGGGCATTCCTCTCTGCGTAGCGACGGCTTCGGCGCTGTATGAAAAATACGATATGAACGTAGGATACTGCTTCAACCGCAAGGAGAAGAAGGATCACGGCGAAGGCGGCATCATGGTCGGCCAGAAGCTGAAGGACGGCGACAGAGTCATTATTACCGAGGATGTCATCACGGCCGGAACGGCAGTGAGGGAGACAGTACCCGTGCTCATGAACGCAGCCGACGTAAAGGTCGAGGCTCTCATCGTTTCGGTCGACCGCATGGAGCGCGGCAGAGGCGAAAAGACCGCGATAAAGGAAATAGAAGAGGAACTCGGAATCAGAACATTTCCGATAGTCACCGTGCGCGAAGTCATAGACACGCTGTACAATACGCCGGTCGACGGGAAGATAGTTATCGACGATGCTACGAAAGAAGCCATGGAGAAGTACATGGCCGAATACTGCGTGATGGAGTAAAAGATGCCGTTTCTTCCGGTTACATATGAAGAAATAAAGGAACTCGGATGGGAACAGCCCGATTTCGTGCTCGTCACCGGCGACGCATACGTCGACCACTCGTCTTTCGGCACAGCGATCATAAGCCGCGTACTGGAATCGCTCGGATATAAAGTTGCTGTGCTGCCGCAGCCGGACTGGAGGGACTGCAGCGATTTCAAACGGTTCGGCAGGCCGAGGCTTGCCTTTCTGGTGAATTCGGGCAACGTAGACTCGATGGTCAACCACTATTCGGTTTTCAAACACAGGCGCAGGACGGACGCTTATTCGCCCGGCGGAAGAACCGGCTGCAGGCCGGACCGCGCGGTCATAGTCTGCTGCAACCGCATACGCGAGGCATACGGAAAAGAAGTGCCAGTGATCATCGGAGGCATAGAGGCGAGCCTCAGGCGGATGGGACACTACGATTACTGGGACGACAGGGTCAGAAACTCGATCCTCATAGATTCGCAGGCCGATCTGCTGGTCTACGGAATGGGCGAGCGCGCGACAGCGGAAATCGCGGAAGCTCTCGATTCCGGCATAGATATCAAGGATATTACATGGATCAAGGGAACCGTCTACAAGGATGCAGGCGGGACGTTCGAGGAGGACAACTCCTGGGACGAGGACCTGATCTTTCTCCCGTCGTTTCAGGAGATAAAGGAATCGAAGGAGAAGTACGCGGAGAGTTTCCTCGAACAGTACAGGAATACCGACTGCATGACAGGCAGGAGGCTCGCTGAGTACTACGGCAGAGGAGTCTACGTGGTGCAGAATCCGCCGGCGGATCCGCTTACGCAGCAGGAGCTCGACGATGTCTACGAGCTGCCGTATATGCGCAGCTGCCATCCAATGTACGAGGGAGACGGAGGGATTCCCGCCATACGCGAGGTGAAGTTCAGCCTGACGTCTGTGAGGGGCTGCTTCGGCGGATGCAGCTTCTGCGCGCTGACGTTCCATCAGGGCCGCCGCGTGCAGGCGAGAAGCATCGAATCGCTTGTGCGAGAAGCGAAGATCCTGACCGCGGATCCGGAATTCAAAGGGTACATTCACGATGTGGGCGGCCCGACCGCCAATTTCAGAAAGCCGGCCTGCAGGCGCCAGCTGACGCACGGCGTGTGCACACACCGCGACTGCCTGTATCCTTCACCGTGTCCGAATCTAGAAGCTGATCACAGCGAGTATATAGAACTTCTGAGGAAACTCAGGAGCCTGCCGGGAGTCAAAAAAGTATTCATCAGATCCGGAATCCGGTACGATTATCTGCTGGCCGACAAAAATACGGATTTCCTGAGCGAGCTCTGCAAGTGGCACGTGAGCGGCGAACTCAAGGTCGCGCCTGAGCATATCTGCGATGAAGTGCTCCGACGCATGCACAAGCCGCCGAAAAAGGTTTTCGAGAAATTCTGCAGGGAATTCGAGGCCGAGAACAGACGGCTGAACAAAAAACAGTACATCATTCCTTATTTCATATCTTCGCATCCTGGTTCGACTCTCGAGGATGCGTGCGAACTTTCGGTCTATCTGAACGAACACGGGTTTGTGCCCGATCAGGTTCAGGACTTCTACCCCACGCCGGCTACGCTTTCGACGTGCATGTACTATACGGGGATAGATCCGCTCACGGGAGAGAAGGTTTATACCGCCCGTGATCCGGAGGAAAAGAAGATGCAGAGAGCGATGCTTCATTTCAACAAACCGGAGAATGCGCCGCTCGTCCGGAAGGCTTTGAAGAAAATCCACAGAGAGGATCTCATAGGATACGGAAAGGAATGCCTCGTGAGACCTGAGAGCCCGGCTGCCGGATCAGGCCGCGGCGTACAGAGCCGGCAGAACGGAAGGAAAAAGACAGGAAGAAGATCAGAGCGGCGTCCGCGCGGCAGTAACGGATCCCGCGGAAAGAGAAGATAAATATGAGTCTCATAAGAAAGCTGCCCAATATCCTGGACAGGGCGGAGGAACAGTATATCAGGATGCTCGCGGAGAGCATGCCGGCCGGCGCGAGAACCGTTATGAGATCGGAGGGAAGAGACGGCGGTGTTTTCGTACTCGGAGACAATGCCGGAGTTCTTGCCGACGGCCTTATAACAGGAAAACTTGCCGGCAGTTTTGACCTTATATACTGCGACCCTCCGTTTTTTACTGAAGGCGACAAGGGCGCGCGGATCCCGGTAAAATCGGATCTCGTGCCTGAAGTGAAGGAGATCCGTCTCCGCGCTTATCACGACCGCTGGAAGAACGGCATAGAAGATTATCTCGAGCAGCTGGCGCTCCGCCTGAAGCTGATGAAGGACGCGCTGAAGGACACCGGCGTCATATTCGTTCATCTGGACTGGCACGCGTCTCATGCCGTCAAGCTGTTCATGGACGAAATCTTCGGACCGGAAAATTTCATCAATGAAATAATATGGTCTTACAAATCAGGCGGAGCTGCGAAGCGCCACCTTTCGCGCAAGCACGACAGCATTCTCGTCTATTCGAAGACCGGCAAATACAAATTCCATCCGGGAAAGGAGAAGTCGTACAACCGCGGCTTCAAACCTTACAGATTCAAGGGTGTCGAGGAATTTCAGGACGAAAACGGCTGGTATACGCTTGTAAATCAGAAAGACGTCTGGCAGATAGACATGGTCGGACGCAGTTCGGCAGAGAGGCTGAACTACGCGACGCAGAAGCCCGAGGCGCTGCTCGACCGGATCATAAAGCTCGCGACAGACGAAGGAGACCTCTGCGGAGATTTCTACTGCGGATCGGGCACGCTCGCGGCCTGCGCGGAAAGGCTCGGCCGCCGCTTCATGTGCGTCGATGTCAGCCGGCTCGCTATGGCTAATTCAATAAAGCGTCCGCTCGAGGCAGGATCCGGGTTTGAAGTCATGGAGAGCGGCCAGTTGCCGGACTATGGAGAATGCCGCGTGAGAGCCCACAGAGAAGGTGCTTATGTGATCCTTGATTCGTTCGAAGCCGACGACGCGGCTGTCCCGAAGAGGTACAAGGAAAGTGTACAGAAGCTGCGTGAGGGCGATCCGTTCGCGCTTCTCGACTACTGGTGCGCCGGAAGACTCGGCGACGATGGTACGTTCGTGTCGGTCATGCCCGTATTCAGAAGCCGCAAAGAAGGACTTCCCCTTCTCGCAGAAGCCGTTCCGCAGCTCTGCACTGCGGTGATGGCCGTCGATATATTCGGAAGAACTTCGGTATGCTCTTTGCACTGATATATGGTTGATGTTAAAATAAAAAGATATTCGTTATGGTATTCAGGGGGTTGATGTGATGAAAGAGATCATTTTGCCTGATTATATACTCGGAATAACAGAGCGCTTCAAGAATGCGGGCAGTGCAGCATTCATCGTAGGCGGTGCTGTCAGAGATTTGCTCGAGGGCATCACTCCGCATGATTTCGATATATGTACACCTTCGCTTCCGGAAGAGACGGAGCAGATTCTGTCAGGCATGAAAATAGTGAAGACCGGCATCAAACACGGAACCGTCACGGCGGTCACGGACGGCCACGAGGTCGAGATAACTACTTTCAGATCCGACGGCGCATACAGCGACGGCAGGCACCCTGACGAGGTGGTTTTCGTAAAAAGCCTTGAGGACGATCTCGCGCGCCGCGATTTTACGGTAAATGCGATGGCGTATTCGCCTGACGAAGGCCTCATCGACTGTTTCGGAGGCCAGCGCGATCTTGAAGACGGAATACTCAGATGCGTCGGGAATCCTGAGAAGCGTTTTACAGAGGACGGACTCAGGATCATGCGCGCGCTGCGTTTCATGTCGGTAAAAGGATATCAGCCCGATCAGGCTACGAACGAGGCGATAAGAAAATGCCGCGGCGTGCTCGGCAAGGTCGCCTACGAGAGAATAGACACGGAACTGCTCAAATTCCTGGCAGGCGAAAATGCAGCCAGCCTTCTGGACAGCTACCGGATGATATTTGCAGATATAATTCCTGAGCTCAAACCGATGTTCGGCTTCGACCAGCACAGCCCGTACCACAACAGAGACGTGTGGCATCACACGCTCGCGTCTCTGAACGCGATCAGACCGGAGCCGGTGCTCAGACTCACCATGCTGCTTCACGATATCGCCAAGCCGTCGGTATTCGTAATGGACGAAACCGGCAGAGGGCACTTCAAGGGGCACCAGGCGGCGGGAGCCGAGATGGCGGAGACGATACTCCGCAGGATGAGATTTTCAAATGAAATAGTCAATACGGTCACGGAGCTCATCAGAGATCATGACATGAAACTTCAGCCGCTGAAGCCGGTAATAAGAAAGGCTCTCGTGCAGCTCGGGCCGGAAAGGCTGGATATGCTGCTCGAAGTCCAGGAGGCCGACTCAGCCGGAAAGAGAGAAAAATACAGAACAGCCACGTCGCAGCGCGTCAACAGCGTGAGAGAAATGATGAGAGAGATAATAGCAGACGGAGACTGCATCTCACTCCGCGATCTGGCTGTCAACGGCGATGATCTGAGAAATGCAGGCATTACAGACGGCAAGACGATAGGAACGGCTCTTTCCTATCTGCTGGACGAAGTGATCAATGACAGGCTGCCGAACGAAAAACAGGCGCTTCTCGACGCGGCTGCGAAGGAATACGGCGGCAGATAAATAATTAAACTTGGATATTCGGAGGCGTGATAATAATGGCAGAATCTACAGAAACATGTCTGATAATAACCGGAGCACCGAGGTGCTTCATTCCGCCAGTCCTTAAAAACGCTGATTATATAATCGCATGTGACAGGGGATACAGACATGCGGTAAACGAAGGGATCATTCCTGATCTCGTGGTCGGTGATTTCGATTCATATCCCGGCGAGATCGCTCCCGGAATCGATATAATAAAGGAAAAACCGGAAAAAGACGATACAGATACGATGATAGCCCTGAGAAGGGCGCTCGAGATGGAATTTTCCGACATCGTAATATGCGGAGCGCTCGGAGGGCGTGTGGATCACGAGGTGGCGAACCTTTCTCTGTGCGCGTTTGCCGCGGAGCGTGGAGCCAGATGCACTCTCGTCGACGAGCACCATCAGATCTTTGCCATGGAGGACGGCACGTGCCGGATCTCGCGAGGCAGATGGACGAAGATTTCCATATTTTCGATGGACAGGAAATCCGAGGGCGTCACGCTCAGAGGCCTGAGATATCCTCTGACCGACGCGGAGCTGACGAACACGTATCCGCTCGGCATAAGCAACGAATTCATAAAAGACGATGCTGAGATTTCAGTAAAGAAGGGCATGCTTCTCGTAATTCTCAGCGATCTTGATTTCTGATTATTACTTCCGGGAAGCGTAAAATTCATGATCGATTTCCATACACATATCCTCCATCACATAGATGATGGTTCGCACAATGTTGAAGAATCAATAGCCATGCTGAAAATGAGCTATGCCCAGGGCATCGATACGGTGGTACTGTCGTCTCATTTCAGGAGGGGAGAAAACAGCATAGTGCCGTGGCTGGAAGAGAGAAGACTGCGTTTCGAACAGATCCGCGAATCGCTTACCGAAGAAGACAAAAAGCTGATCCCGCGCATGGTCATGGGCGCGGAGATAGAGTTCATGCCTGATATGAACAGGTGGGACTATCTCGACAAACTTACGATCAACGGGACGAAATACATAATGACGGAGATGCCGTTCACACCATGGACGGAATCAAACGTAAAGGTAATAGACGATATAGCGCTGAATACGCCCTTTACGCCTGTCATTCCTCATATAGACAGATATTTTCACACGTTCACGCCGACAAAGTATATAGAACATTTCTATAACATGCCGGTCGTCATTCAGATGAACGCGATTTATATCAACGGCGTTCACAACGTGCAGTTCTACAAACCGCTGTTTGAAAGCGGAAAGATTCAGATCCTTGGTTCGGACTGCCACAGCGCCGAATGGCGCCAGCCTGACCTCGGGCCTGCCATATCGCGTCTGCGGGAAGTCTGTTCCGACGAAATCGTCGACAGAATAGACGCATACGGCAGGAATATGATGAAGGATGCTGTATATGAGGAAGTCTGAAAGTCAATAGATATTCAAAGGGGGATTTTATTATGGCAAACAAGAACGACAACGGCAAAAATGCCGTTGAGGCCAGGAAGAAGAGAGTAATAGCGGTCATAGCAGTCGTGCTCGCTGCGCTCTTTCTCGTGTGGACCATCGCAGGATCGATGATGTTCTCGTTCGGGGACGATTCGTCTGACAGCACGTCTGTCAGCACACAGTCGAGCAGTTCGGACAGTTCGAATTCAGAGATGAGAGGCATATGGGTGTCTACAGTGGCATCGCTGGACTACCCGACCACGCAGACGACATCGGCCGAATCGCTGAAGGCCCAGGCCGATCAGGTCATCAACGACTGCTACAATATGGGCATGAATGCGATTTTCCTGCAGGTAAGGCCTGCCTCGGACGCTTTTTATGAGTCATCGTATTACCCGTGGAGCAAGTATCTGACAGGGACTCAGGGCCAGGCTCCGTCGGACGGATTCGATCCGCTTGAATACTGGGTCGAGAAAGCCCACGAGAAGGGCATAGAACTCCATGCGTGGATCAATCCTTACAGGATTACGACTTCTGAGGGCGGCTGGGAAGAGCTTTCGGACGACAACCCTGCAAAGGGAGCGTACAACGACTACGTGGTCGAATATGACGGAAAGTACTACTTCGACCCGGGCGAACCGGCCGTAAGAGACCTCATCGTGAAAGGCGTGCTTGAGATCGTGAACAACTACGACGTAGACGGCATACATTTCGACGATTATTTTTATCCGGGCTCGTCGTTCGATGATTCGGAGTCTTACGCAGCCTACGGAAACGGAATGGACAAGGCCGAATGGCGCAGAAACAACGTCAACACGCTTGTTCAGGAGGTCAATCAGGCAGTCCACGATGCAGACTCGCACTGCGTTTTCGGAATAAGCCCTATGGGAATCTGGGCGAATAAATCGACTACGTCGCTTGGCTCAGACACTAACGGAGGCGAATCCTACACCGACAGATACGCCGATTCGTACACATGGGTAAAGAACGGATGGGTGGACTATATAGCGCCTCAGATTTACTGGAACATAGGATATTCTATAGCAGACTACAAGACTCTCGCCGAATGGTGGAGCGATGTAGTCGACGGAACTGACGTCAAGCTTTACATCGGAATGGCCGACTACCGCGCGAATGCGACTTCCGGAGTGTGGGCAGGCACCGACGAACTCATCAGGCAGCTTCAGCTGAATACCTCTCTGCCGAACGTATCGGGCGAGATACATTTCAGATATAAGTATGTGGCGGGGAGCACAGAGCTCTATCAGCTCTATGTAAATGCGTACGCGTCCAACAGGGTGTCAGCCAATACCGATCCTGCCGGCGCCGATGACGACGACACAACGACGACGGATGATCCGTCAGGATTAAACGACATTTCGGGCCATTGGGCTGAAAGCTACATAAGAACTCTGGTTTCGGCCGGAATCGTCTCAGGCATGGGAGACGGTACGTTCAAACCGGACAACAACGTCACGCGCGCCGAATTCGTAAAGATGCTCGCCGCGAGTGCAGGAGTCACCGATTTCTCATCGATAGAGGACGCAGGTTTCTCTGACGTAAGCGACAGTGCATGGTACGCAGACTACGTAAACTGGGCTGTTGCTGAAGGCATAGCAAAAGGTACCGATGTTTCGACGTTCTCGCCTGAGAAGAACATTACAAGAGCCGAAATGGCCGTCATGATCTGCAATTACGCCGACGCCACCGGAATAACGCTGGACGATACCGCTTCTTCGATCGAATTCGCTGACAGCAGCGATATCCCTTCGTGGGCTGAAGAATCAGTCGACAGAGCGGTCCGCGCCGGAATACTCAGCGGCGTCGATGTTACGGACGACGACGGCAGTGAGCAGAGGTATTTCTACCCGCTCAACAATGCGACGAGAGCAGAGGCTGCAAGAGTCATCTGCGCGCTCATCGAACTATAGACTAGCTGATTAACTTAAGGAGAGATAAAAATGTCAACCCCACTCATCATTGCAGGAATAATCGGAATAGTGCTCGGAATCGTACTCGTGCTGTTCACGTTTATCAACCGCTCTAAACTTCCGGGAGGAGCTGCCACCGCATTTACAATAGTCGGAGTGCTTATAGCGGCTTCTGGCATTTTTGTAACACTGGGAGCAGGGATCGCAGGCTGATGGATATTATTATCGTTGGATGTGGAAAGATAGGAGCGACGCTTGCGGAGAAACTGTCTGAAGAGGAACACAACATCACCGTGATAGACCTTCAGGAGGAGCGTGTCGCTTCGGTAGCACAGCGTTACGACGTGCTCGGAATCAGAGGCAACGGCTCCACGATTCCGGTTCTCAACAAAGCAGGAGCGGAGCACGCCGAGCTTCTCATCGCCGTCACTCAGATGGACGAGCTGAACATACTTTCGTGCATGGTCGCGAGAAAGCTGGGTGCAAAAAATACAATAGCGAGGGTCCGCAATCCGGAATACATGGACGTGATGCCTCTGATAAAGGGAGATTCCGGACTCAGCATGTCGATTAATCCGGAAAAGGCGTGCGCCGATGAAATGGTGAGGGTTCTGAGGCTTCCTTCAATGACAAGAGTCGAGACTTTTCCGGGAGGAGACGTCGATCTGCTGGAATTCATGGTAAGCGGAAAAAACCGCCTCATCGGAATGCCGCTGAAAAATCTGTGGAAGATAAATCCGGAAATACTGGTATGCCTCGTCACGAAAAAGACAGGAGACGTAGTCATTCCTTCGGGCGAATATGTAGTAGAAGACGGCGACAAACTGATCGTCGCGGGGAAACGGACCGAAGAACTCAGGTTCCTCGCACAGGCCGGCATTAAAACGAACCGCATTAAGAGCATGATAATCGTCGGAGGCGGTAGGATCGGCTTCTATCTGGCACGCATGATGGTCGAAACCGGCGTTCACGTCAAAATAATAGAACGCGACAGGGAAAGATGCATGGAGCTGATAGAAGAACTGCCGGATGCGGAAATAATCCACGGCGACGGCACCGACCAGCAGCTGCTGACAGAGGAAGGCGTCACGAAGACCGATGCGTTCGCGTCTCTTACAGGAATGGACGAGGAAAATATCATGCTGAGCCTGTTCGTGCAGTCAGCGTCGAAGGCGAAGCTTCTCACGAAGGTTACGCACAACTCGTTTTCAAAGATCCTCAGGATGCTGAACATTGGCAGCACGTTCTCACCGCGCCTCGTAGCGACCGAAAATATTCTCAGATTTGTCAGAGCCATGAAGAAAACGTCCGATTCATCGGAGGTTCAGGCACTTTTCCGTCTCGAGGACGACAAAGCGGAGGCGATGGAATTCCTCGTCGGTGATAATCCGGCTCTGACCGATAAGAAAATCAAGGATCTGAACATACGTGACGATGTGATTCTCGGCGTGCTCAGAAGGCGCGGCAGAGTAATCATTCCGAGAGGCGACGATACGCTGCAGCCTGGAGACAGCGTCGCCGTCATTACAACAGGAAAGCTCGATTCTCTTAAAGATATAATAAAGTGAGTTTGATCTATGAATTATCGCACAGTGTTCCATATATTAGGCAATATACTGGTAGTTGAAGGGTGCATACTGATACTGCCCCTTATTCTGGCGGGCGCGTACCATGAGCATGCTGCGGTCAGAGGATTCCTGACTGCAATGATCATAGCGTTTGCGCTCGGATTCATTCTGACGCGTATAGACAGGAAGGACGAAGTGCTGCTGATGAGAGATAGCATGGTTATAGTCGGCCTGTCGTGGATTGCCATCAGTCTCGTGGGCGCTGTGCCTTTTTATGTAAGCGGGGAAATACCGATATTCATCGAAGCGTTTTTCGAAACCATGTCGGGATTCACGACGACAGGAATAACCGTGCTGACGGACGTAGAGAGCGTCAGCAGGTCGATACTTTTCTGGCGTTCATTCACTGTATGGCTGGGCGGCATGGGCGTGCTCGTCTTCATGCTCGCGGTTCTTCCCGGCAAGGGCGGCAGCGCGGTAAATCTCATGAAGGCCGAGAGCCCGAGCTCCGACACAGACAAGATAGTGCCGAAGACACAGATGTCAGCCATCATTCTCTACACAATTTATATAATCCTTACGGTTCTGAACTTTATATTTCTGAAAATAGGCGGCATGTCTACGTTTGACGCGGTAAATATAACGTTCGGAACGGCTGGTACGGGCGGATTCAACATTCATGACACGTCGATCGCCTATTACAACAGCGACTATATATCTATAGTCACTACCGTTTTCATGTTCCTTTTCGGAGTAAACTACACCCTGTTTTTCCTGATGTTCACGGGCAGAGCGAGGGAGGCATTCCGGAATCCGGAACTCAGGGCTTACGCGGCTATTACCGCTGTGGCTTCCGTCACTATTGCGTTCAACACGATGAGCAGGTACGGCAGCTTCGCAAAGGCGCTGCTCAATTCAGCGTTTGCGGTCACGGCCACCGAATCGAGCACGGGATTCATACTCGATGACTTCGACATGTGGCCGAGCTATTCGAAGATATTACTGCTGGCTCTCATGTTTACGGGAGGCTGTTCGGGATCTACGGCTTGCGGAATTAAAATCTCGAGAGTCCTGATACTGGGGAAAATGGTTGTCGCAGACGTAAAGCGGCTTCTCAGCCCACGGTCCGTCAACGTCATAAAATACAACGGCCGGGTGATGCAGCAGGAGGCCCTTCTTGGCGTGTACTCGTTTATAGTGATGTATGCGGCTACATTCATCGTATCGGTGCTCCTGGTCTCGATCAACGATCTGGATATGATAACGACTATTTCAGCGGTATCCGCGGCGATCAACAACGTGGGATGCGGCCTCGGACAGGTCGGCCCGTCGGGATCGTTTTCGATATTCTCGCGTTTCTCGATGATCGTACTCAGCATAGACATGCTGGCCGGGCGTCTCGAAATTTTCCCGATACTTCTCATGTTCTATCCGCGCACATGGTATAAGTACTGATGCCGTATTGACTTTGAAAAGATAATATGACAGAATATCAGCCGTACAAGTAGAAAAGGAGATAACAATGTTATTCACTGATATTACTATTCTTGATGAAAATTTCCAGCGCCATGATCATATGTACGTTGGAACGATCGATGACCGCATCGTCTATATTAACGACGAGCGTCCCAGAATGAACTGCGGCGAGGAATACGACGGCAGAGGGAAACTGCTGATGAGCGCTTTCTACAATGCACACGCTCACAGCCCTATGATGCTTATGCGCGGATACGGCGAAAATCTCGCCCTGTCGGAATGGCTGAACGACAGGATTTTTCCGTTCGAAGCCAAGCTCTACAGCGACGCCGTTTATTATTCCACTCTTCTTGCTATGGCTGAGTCGCTGAAATTCGGTATCGTATCCACGAGCGATATGTACTATTTCTGCGATGATATGGCCAGGGCGGTAATAGACAGCGGTGCCAAGGCCAATATTTCACGAAGCATTACGAGCTTCACCGACGGCTCCGTCAAAGGCAGCGAGAGCTACAAAGAAGCAGTCAGATTTGCGGAGGATTATCACAAGGCCGCCGGCGGAAGAGTGCTTGTAGACGCGAGCGTTCACGCGGAATACACCAATACGGAGACGAGCATCAGCGAAGTGGCCGATTATGCGGTACAGTACGGTCTCAACATGCACGTTCACGCTTCGGAAACCAGGAGCGAACACGAAGAGTGCAAGCAGAGGCACGGCGGACGCACCCCGATCAGGCTGTTCAGCGACCTCGGAGCGTTCGAAAACAGATCGACTGCAGCTCACTGCGTATGGGTTGAGGAGAGCGACCTCGACATCATGGCTGAAAAAGGCGTGACTGTGGCGAGCTGTCCTGTAAGCAATCTCAAGCTCGCAAGCGGAGTGGCAGATATTCCTGCAATGCTTGCGAAAGGCATCAATGTCGCTATAGGAACAGACAGCGTGGCGAGCAACAACAGCCTCAATTTTATAGAAGAAATGAAATTCTTTGCGCTGCTCAACAAGGAAAGGCACGGTGATCCTACCCTCGTAACACCTGTTGAGACGCTCAGAGCAGGTACGATCGCCGGAGCACTCTCCCAGGGCAGAGAAGACTGCGGAGCGCTCAAGGCAGGCAATAAAGCCGATCTTATAGTGATAGATCTTTCGGTTCCCAACATGCGCCCGATCCACGATCTCGCGACAAATGTAGTATATTCAGCATCCGGAAGCGACGTGCTCCTCACGATGGCTGACGGAAAAGTTCTCTACAGAAACGGAGAGTATACTACGATCGACGTGGAAAAGGCAGCGGCTGAAACCGAAAATGCCTGCCGCAAGATTATTGCCAGTCTGTAGTAAACAGTATGAGTAGGAAATCATTTGTAAAAGGCGCTGTCATACTCGGTGCCGCAGGCATAGTGGTAAAAATACTCGGAGCGTTTTTCCGCATACCGCTTGCAAATATAATAGGCGATACCGGAATGGGCTATTATCAGACGGCCTATCCGATATACGTGCTCCTGCTGGCGATTTCGACCGCCGGAATTCCGACCGCGATAGCGAGGATGGTTTCGGAGCGTACGGCTGACGGAAATCACAGAGAAGCCTACAGGATCTTCAAACTTTCCTTCGTGCTTCTGGCCGGCATAGGTCTTGCGACTTGCCTCATACTGTTTCTGGGAGCTCCTTTTTACGTCAAGTTCTCGACTCATAAGGCGATATACGCTATCAGGTCGATTTCACCGGCTCTGCTCGTGATACCGATTATGGCGGCGTTCAGAGGTTATACTCAGGGACTTCAGGATATGACGCCGACGGCGATTTCACAGATCGTGGAGCAGCTGTTCAGAGTCATCACAGGACTCACGCTTGCGGTGCTGCTCGTGCCGAAGGGACTCGAGTTCGCTGCGGCCGGCGCTTCGTTCGGAGCTACAGCAGGCGGAATCTGCGGACTGATCGCTATAGTTATAGTCTTTTTCAGGAGAAGAAAAGCCATCAACAGGAAGTGCCTCGATACACCTGTCGATCTTCCGACGGAAAAGGCCGGCACTATTATAAAAAAGATAATCATCATCGCCATACCTATAACCATAGGTGCGGCGATCATGCCGATAATGAGCAACATCGATCTCGTGATCGTGTCCAGAAGACTCGTACAGACTGGATTTTCAGCTGAGGAGGCCAACAGCCTTTACGGGCAGCTTTCGGGCTTTGCGACTCCGCTGATCAATTTCCCGCAGGTGCTCACGCAGAGCATCGCGCTGAGTCTCGTTCCTGCCATCGCGGCGGCACACGAAATCGGAGACGAACAGGGGCTGAAACGCAACACGGAACTCGGCATGAGAATGGCCATGATCGTCGGTCTGCCATGTGCGGCAGGACTTTTCGCACTCGCGAAACCTATCATGCTCATGCTCTATCCGACTCAGAAGGAAAGTGCGATAAGCGCCGCAGGGTGCCTGGCAGTGCTCGCGATCGGGGTGATTTTCCTTTCGTCGGTTCAGACTCTTACAGGAATCCTTCAGGGAATAGGACGCCAGATGATTCCTGTGATCAATCTCGCGATCGGCGCGGGCTTCAAGGTGGTAATCACCTATGTGCTGACCGGTATTCCGGCTCTTAACGTCAAGGGTGCAGCGGCAGGCACGGTTTGTGCCTATCTGGTCGCTTCGCTGCTTAATTTCAGGGCAGCTCAAAAGTACACGGGAGCCCATTTCAGCTTATCGCTGACTGTAGTCAAACCGGGTTCTGCATCTCTGATAATGGGAATATCTGCCTGGCTGATCTATAAAGGTATGTCTCTTTTCACGGGCAATATGATTTCGACGCTCGTAGCAGTGCTCGCCGGAGTGGTCATCTACGCGCTTCTCATATTCGCATTCAAGGCTATCACAGAAGAAGAGATGCTCAGGCTGCCGCATGGCGAAAAGATTGTAGGCATTGCACGCAGATTGAAATTTTACTGACAGATTTTAGCTCTGAAATAAGTGTTTTTGATAGGAAAAGCCATTTTCTATCCGCTCAGCCTATAGAAATGTTGAAATCGCTTGCTTTTTTTGAAAAATGCATTGATTTTCAGTTGATCGAGCAACGAATCGATGATATATTTAGAATGATGGCGGGGATTCATAGGTGGTAAGGCTGTATTACAGCCAGTATTAAGTGTGGAGACCGGCATCGGCCGTATAAATATGTTATCATTAGTGATAACGTCAGATTAGATATTTTTCGGTGTACCAGAACTATATTTACAACAAGGAGGACAGACGTGAACAAATCAGAGTTAATCACGAAGGTCGCAGAAAAAACAGGATTTACCAAAAAAGATTCAGAGGCTGCAGTTAACGCTTTCATCGCAAGTGTTCAGGAAGCTCTGGTAGGAGGCGACAAGGTTCAGCTTATCGGATTCGGAACTTTCGAGACCAAGGAAAGAAAGGCAAGACAGGGCAGAAATCCTAGAAAGCCTGAAGAAACAATTCAGATCGCTGCTTCTACAGCTCCTGTATTCAAGGCAGGCAAGGCCCTTAAGGATGCAGTAAACAAGAAATAGTTTATTTTAAGAGTTTTTATATTTAAAAAAATAGAATTATCTGTAACCGGGCCGTCTCATCGAGGCGGCCCTTTTTTCATAGCGGCTTTTTTCAAAGCAGCAAAAACAGAAAAGACAATTTGGAAATTCACGTTTATTCCGGGCCAGAAAAACTGCAGCCATGCAGCAGGATCTGTCTGGTGACCCGCTGCACGGCAGAAAATGCGGCGGCAATCCGGAAAATGCGTTATCGATCTGGAGAATGCGGTATCAATGGAGGATGCTGCAATGCGGCGGTAATCAGGAAAATGCGTTAATATATAATGCGGAGGAACTCTGAAAATGAGACCGGAATCTGCGGCCGGCTGCGGCTGTGCAGCAGAAAGGGAAGGAGGAGAGTGTGAAGATGAGGATAGACAAGTATCTTAAAAATTCAAGAATCATAAAGAGACGCACGCTCGCGAAGGACGCGTGTGAACAGGGCAGAGTCCTGGTTAACGGAAAACAGGCGAAACCTGGTACGGAAGTTGAACAGGGCGACGAGATCCTGATAATGTTCGGCAACGGCGAGATGAAAGTAAGGGTTCTGTCGACTCCGGAGCACGTCACGAAGGAAATGACAGGAACCATGTATGAGATAGTACAATGAACGTCTACTTATCAGCTGCCGGCAGATGGGTGAAAAAGGTTCTGCTGCTGAGTCTGATAACCGTTATTTTCGCTCAGGCGAGTCTGCACATAGTCAATGACCGCCTGGTTATCTCGCTCGGAACGATATGCCTGCCGGCGTTCGTATATCTGCTCGACAACGCATCGGTCATCCCGGTCTCGATCATATCGGGCGCAGCCATAGTAGGTACACGTGTGCTTACATCGGTCTCGGCCGGTGTGGCAGCAGAGACGGCATTCAATAATAACTTTCCCGAAATACTGTTCTATATAGTTTCGGGACTTCTGCTGTACCTGTTCGACAAGATGATCGGCCACAGCAGGAAGCTTTACGTGTTCATTCCCGGAGTAATCGTCATCGACTACGTGTCGAACGCCATGGAGCTGTTTTCGAGGATACAGCAGGAAGCGTGGCAGGCGCATTCCCAGTACCTGCTGATCGTGGTAGCGCTGGTCCGCGGACTCATACTGCTGGTGCTGCTGCTTTCGATCGACAAATACAGGATCATGCTGCTGTCGCGGACGCATGCGGAAAGATATAACAGGCTGATCATGCTGACGTCAAAGCTGAAAGGCGAACTCGTGTGGATGAACAAGAACATATCAGGCATCGAAGACACGATGTCGACAGCCTACAGCCTGTACGAGGATCTCGAAGAATCGGGACAAAAAGAATATGCTGAGAAATCTCTTTCCGTCGCCAAAGACGTTCACGAAATAAAAAAGGAATATCTACTGATCCATAAGGGTATAACAGATGCAGTCGAAAGCGAGTCGGGAACAGAAGGAATGCAGATGTCAGAGCTTTTTCTCATTCTTTCGGAATCGGTGCGCGGGGAGTACAGCGATTCAGGCCTGAATGTCATAGTTCTCACGCAGTGTGAAGACAAGCTTTTTACGGAAAATCCGTACATGTTTCTTTCCGTATTTCACAATCTGATCGCTAATGCCGCCGAAGCGTGCACCGGCCAGAGGTGTTCGGTGATCATTTCGGAGCACAGCGAGGACGATTCATATGTGTTCAGCGTCAGAGACAACGGTCCAGGAGTACCGGACAAATACAGAGACGAGATTTTCGAACCGCGTTTTTCGACCAAGATCAATTACGACACGGGAGAAGTCAGCAGAGGACTCGGCCTTAACATAGTAAAAGATATAGTAGAGAATGATCTCGGAGGCAGTATCAGCCTCGGAAGGCCGAAAAAAGGCGCGGAATTCATTATTTCCGTTCCGAAGGAAAAGATGCAGGTGATCAGATAATGGCTAAAATATTTCTGCTCGACGATGACAAAGCGGTCATCAGCGTGCTCAGAATGATTATAGAACAGAAGAACCTCGGCGTCGTATGCGGCACAGCGGAATCTGCCGAGGAGGCCTTCGAAGAGCTGCAGTACATGGACCCTGACATCGTCATAACCGATCTCCTGATGCCTGGAACCGACGGAATAGCGTTTGTCAGGAAGGCGAAGAGAACGCTCAGGGACACTTCTTTCATAATGCTCTCTCAGGTGATGAACGAAAAGATGATCGCGCGCGCCTACGAAGCCGGAGTCGAGTTTTTCATCAGGAAACCGATAAACAGCATCGAAGTCATCAATGTCATTCAGAACGTCGCACGCAAGCAGTCGCTGGAGAAAACGGTGAGCTCGATTCAGAGCATCTTTGACAGCGGAAACAGAGTGTCCGAGCGGGATACGTTTGAAGCCGATCGCGACCGCAACGAAAAGCTGCAGTACATTCTCCAGAAGATCGGAATAACCGGTGAGAAAGGATGCGATGATATAGTCACCGTTGTAAATTACTGCTGCAGTCACGAAGAAGCGCTCAACGACATGACACTCAAGGAGATATTCGCAAAATTTACGGATTCGCCGAAATCCATGGAGCAGAGGATAAGGCGTGCGGCGTCCGCAGCACTCTCGAATCTGGCCCATATGGGTCTGAACAACTACGGCGACGAGCTTTTCAACGAGTTCGCCGGCAATCTGTTCAAATTCGAGCAGGTCCACAAGGAAATGGACTACATACAGGGCAAATCTGACCAGCACGGCAACGTACAGATAAAGAGATTCATATCGGCTCTGGTAAACGAGTGCAGAAATTAAAAGAGTGTTGAAATAAAAACAGGATAACGAGACTGAAGGAAATGCATTGAAAACAGCGGCCCTCCGGGCCGCTGTTTTTCTGCTTTGGTTTTAAGAATGTAATATGAATTAATTTTTGTATGGAAGCAATTTTGTAATTACGCAACGATGTCTGACGACTGATCGTAAGCGCTGTTATCCAGAACTTCGCTGCTCGTTTCTGCTTTTGAAGCGGATTTAATCTTAATTTTCGCTCCGTATTCGCGGTACGCCGCGAATCCCATGAGAACCAGGCCCGCATATCCGCTGAACGGATAGATGATGTTGACAAGCTTCTTGAAATCCGTAGCTCCGAGAACCAGTCCGAGAACCGTGAGACCCAAGGCTACGAGAACGAATTTCTTCGTGCCGTCCTTCGCAACCTGTCTTACGTTGCCCCACAGCATAGGAACTGTAGTGGTGTAGATTCCGCAGCAGATGATGACCGAGAAGATTACTCCGAGTACAGGGCTGATCTTCTGAACGAGCGCAAGCGTAGGAACCGACTTTGAATATACGTCCCAGATGTTCGACATGAGTCCTAGATTCATTGCGAGCACGGCCGCACCGAAAAGTGCTCCTCCGAGAATTCCGCTGTACTGTGCTTCTTTTGCGCTGTTCGCGTTTTTGCCGAGGCTGCTTGCCAGGATGATCACGACTACAGCGTTGAACGCAGGGTAGAGAATCGAGGACCAGAGCCATCCGCCCTGAGTCTTTGTGATATCGAGCGAAGGAATGGCTGCAGCCGCTGCAGGAATCGATCCAAAGCTAGTAGCGAAGCTGTAGACTCCGATGCCGACAGCGAAGAATATGATTACGACTCCGAGACTTCCGAGAATATCGGTGAGTTTCTGAAGCCCGAGTATTACTGTAAAGAATGCGAGCGCCGCCATGGCCACACGGCCGATGACAGGGTTTATGCCGAAATACTCCGCCAGAGTAGCGCCGGCGCCTGCGATCATGATGACATATACGCCGTAGAGGAAGATCTGGAATATGTATTCGGCGATTTTTCCGAATCTTTTTCCGAAATAGAATGAAATTATATCTCCCGGATTTTCGAGCTGCTGCTCATAACCGTGTTTCATGAACAGACCGCCGATCCAGGCGAAGATGGCAGCTGTGACAACAGTGCCGGCTATACTCATTATTCCCTGGCCTGTGAAGAACTGCATGACTTCCTGTCCTGTGGCGAATCCGGAACCTATAGCACAGGCAACGAAGGCACCGGCATATTTCATCACGTTTGCGGGATTAACCGTTTCTTTCATTGAAAAACCTCCTTGCAATAATAGAATTTATGTAAATTTCCTGATTTTCAGAAATAACGCTGTTCTTTACCGCGTATTTTGTTCATGGTTATATTAAGATGCAGGTATGCTCAGGTTTCAAAAAGGAACAGAAAATACAAAAAGGATTTTGTATACACTCGAAAAAAGCGACGAAAAATGCCGAATTACACAAGAAATAATTCGGCATAAAATAGTATATTAAGAATTTGTTAAGGCAAAGACCGTGAAGCCACCGCAATAAAAGCTACGGAAAGTGAAACCGCGCTAAATTGTACGGAAATATGGAATTCTCGCAATCGCCTTGTCCCAGAGAACGTAAACGAGGAACGAATAGATAGGAATATTTACCGCACATTTGACGGCTCTTGCCGGTAGTATCGCCAGAAAACCGCTGCCGTACATGATGTCGAGCCAGAGCGTGTCGAGGATGAGATTGCATCCGATGCAGACGATCACGCTCGCGATGACAGCATATCTTATTTTTTTAGGCCTGTGATACATGCAGAGACCGAAGATGATGCCGGTAAGCGCTGCCGTAAGCGTGAATCCCGGGAAAAACGCCCCCGAGGGGAAGATCATGATTCCGAGAAGATCTCCCACTGCTCCGCAGACACCGCCCCATACCGGACCGAATGCCGCACCGGCCAGTGCCACAGGTATCATTCCGAAACCTATGCGCAGAAACTGAGTATTAATGGAAACAAAACGCGTGAGAATAATGTCGAGCGCAATGAGAAGCGCTATGCAGGTAATAGTAGTAACATTCTTCAGACTTTTTGAAGTCATGACGAGCTCCTTTCTATATGAAGGCATGTGAAATAAAACAGCCAGCAAAAAATAATCTGCTGGCTCCTGAAAAGCGCTTCAGGCGCGGCAGGTTGCCGCACCTAAGAAACAAGCTTCATGTTACTATACTTTATATACTATAAAAATGAAGTGATCTTATAATGCAGCAGCGGATGCAATGCCACACCGCAGACATATCAATAGTCTTTCGTCGACAGTCAACATCCCGTACTGCCGCACTCCAGGCTGGCCGTGAGCACAAATTGAAGAAAAGTGTGCAGTGGCAGCCAACGCGTGACATTCACTCTACAGCGCAGATTATATCATATAAGAATGTCTAATAAAAGAGTATTTTCATATGAATCAGCCGTTCATGCAAAATAACCGATTATATGAAGAAAAGGCTCTGCAGCATGGCCGTGTATTTGCATGGCAGCGTATTCCGCTCTGAAAGCGGCCGGCAGATATCCGGCGGATTCTGTAAATCCGGGTCGTGTCCGGGTCCTGGCATCACCATCGAGGGCGGCATTATCGAAAAAATCTGATGACGGTCTGAAAAAATATAGAATATCTTCTATAAACACTTGCAAAGTTTTTAAAAGCCTGTATAATAGTCAGCGTTGTCACCGAAAACTCCGGAAGGACGGCGCTCGGAAAGAGCCTGAATTTCAACGGAATCAGAGGGTAAGACGATTTTACAGTATCTTAAAAATCTTTTAAAAGATTGTAATAATCTGTTGACATGCCTTCGTTCCGGTGATAATATAAAAAAGCTGTCACACGAGACAGCGCGAACATTGAAAACTTCATAGTACAGAGATTTTGTAACGTACAAATCTCTCATCACAATAATTGTCAAGATTCATTGTGAGGGAACCAAGTACAATTCTCAAAAACAAGTAATTCAAGCGCAACGCGTTTGTAATGAGTCAATCAAGATTTTAAACAGCCTCAGGGCTGGTTAAGATACCATTTAATTTAAGAGTTTGATCCTGGCTCAGGATGAACGCTGGCGGCG
>JBMNUZ010000017.1:0-33964 GCA_050946535.1 Anaerovoracaceae bacterium | reverse complement strand
AGGTTATGGTCGGTGAAGGCAGCATGAAGCTTTCGGCTAGAAACCAGTTCGCTGGCAAGGTTGTATCGGTTGAAAAGGGCGCTGTAAACGACATCGTTAAGCTCGACACTGCAATCGGTACTGTAACCGCTACGATCTCTGACGGAGCAGTTCAGGAGCTCGGCCTCGCAACAGGCAAGGATGCAGTTGCTGTAATCAAGGCTACTTCTGTAATGGTCGGCATCGAATAATTTAAATCTCGACGACATTGCAGGGATCCTGAAGAACTACCAGGATTGCAAGGTACACTTTTACATAATTCATATGACGGGCAGCCGCCGGAAACACAATTCCGGCAGCTGCCTTTTTTCGTGCGCTGTTTTCTAAAACACCAGACGGTTATTCGTATTCGTATCCGTCCTGGCCGCAATTACTTTACATTTATTCTGGCGGCTTTTGGCACTACTCTCCTGGTCACTGCCTTGTCGGCAATTTTTCGTACCCCTCTCGCCCAGGGCGGCTCAGAGCCGGCTGCTTCAGCGTCAGAAATCTCTGAATCAGGCTCCAGGCTCCCTCTGATCATCCAGTCTCCAAGCTGATTTCAACTATTATCAGCAGCATGCAGCCATGTATTTTTCTTACTGATTCATCGGTTTCGGTCGTGATTACAACGAACCGCCTCTCGCCTTCAAAGAAATCGATCAGAGCCGCCAGCACAATAGACAGCTGGTTCCATCCGGAAGCGCCGCAATTGTTCATTTACTCATTTAAGAAAAAAAAGGGCTGCCCTTTCGGGCAGCCCCTGAATCTTCCTGCTTCAGATTAAATAAAATGTATAAAACCGGTGTTTCCGAGCGTAGTCATGTACGCAGCCAGACGCTCGTAGACAGGATCGGCTTCTTCACCGAAATGCTCTTTGACTTTGACGCCGATCGCCCCGACGTCGTCAGTGCCGTTTATGCACTGCCACACAAAACTTCCAAGCTCATCGAGATGGATGTAAGAAATGCGCGGCTTTCTGAAGAGCTTCTGCGCTATCCGGTTCATAAGCCCCTTATTCTCCATTGAAATGACAACGAGTTCATTATCGTCGACTTCCCAGCCGATGTCGTCCGAATGCTCAGGAACATATGTCTTCGCGAGCTCGATCGCTTCCTCTCTTGTCATTTTATTACGTCTCATAATATCACCAGTTTTCCCCGTATTTTTTCAATCTGCAATGATCATACCTGATTAAGAATCAGATTCCGTACTCTTCTTTCCTCTCGTGAATCTCACAGTCAGGTAAATAATAAATGCAAATACCGCAATTGACAGTATCGTACTTATGATCGAATTAGACTGCATCACACCGCTCAGGTCGATTACCGAATCAACACCTGCAATGGCGAAAATTGCGAGGAGAATACCTACGAGACCTTCTCCGGCTATCATACCGGAGCAGTAAAGGATTCCGCGATTGACTGTAGTTTCTTTTTCCTTTTCGCTCGAATATTTCATGCGGTCGAAGAACAGACGCACGAGACCGCCTACCATGATGCACGCACTGAGCTGGACAGGAAGATAAACGCCGATAGCGAACGGAAGAACAGGAATTCCAAGGATCTCGATTACGATTGCGAGCACAACACCTACTCCAACGAGACCCCAAGGGAGATTGCCGCCCATGATGCCTTCGATGATCATTTTCATAAGCGTGGCCTGAGGTGCGCCGAGCTCCTCGCTTCCGAATCCCCACGCAGCGTCGAGCAGATAGAGAACTCCGCCGATTGCTATACCAGAGAAGATGACGCCGATAACTTCGCCGTACTGCTGTTTCTTAGGCGTCGCTCCGACAATGTATCCTGTCTTCAGGTCCTGTGAAGTATCGCCTGCAATCGCAGCGATGATACAGATTATCGTGCCGATCGAAATCGCAGCCTTCATTCCGGTTGTTCCGTCCGTACCTGTAGATTTGAGAATGATGGTTGTGATAAGCAGGGTTGCAATCGCCATGCCTGAAACAGGGTTGTTTGATGAACCTACGATGCCGACCATTCTGGAGGATACGGTGGCAAAGAAGAATCCGAATATGACGATGAGAAGTGCTCCGCCTACTCCTACAGGAATCTGAGGAAGTACAGCGATGAGAACGATGAGGATTACGATCATCGTGATGACCATCTTCATGCTCATGTTCTGATCGGTGCGCAGAGTGCTGTGTCCCTGTCCTGCCGAAAGATCTTTCAGCGAGTCACGGAATGTGCTGACTATCAGTGGCAGAGACTTGAGAAGCGAAATAATGCCTCCGGTTGCAAGAGCACCCGCGCCGATATAACGAATGTATGAGCTCCAGATAGCGCTCGCACCGCCTTCAGCGAATAGAGTACTGATAGGTTCGGTACCCGGGTACATTACGACATCACCGCCGAACAGCACGATCAGCGGAATGAGCAGCATCCATGAAACGACGCCGCCTGCAAACATGTACGATGAAATTCTCGGACCGCAGATATAGCCAACCGAGAAAACAGCCGGATAGATCTGTGTGCCTATTTCACCCGAGTAACCAGGAATGTGGAGGTTGATTTCGCTCGGTACGGCTTTTAAGCCGTCGATCCCGAATTTGAATGCTGAAGCGATGCCGAGGCCTGCAAAAACGGTCTTTGCAGAAGCTCCGCCTTCCTCGCCTGCAAGAAGTACTTCGGCGCAGGCAGTTCCTTCCGGATACGGAAGTACACCGTGCTCCTTGACTATCAGCGCATTTCTTAACGGAACCATGAAGAAAACACCGAGGAGGCCGCCGATAATGCAGATGATCATTATCTCCACAATGCCAGGCTTGCCCATCACGCCTTCTTTGGCCCACAGGAAGAGTGCAGGCAGCGTGAAGATCGCGCCGGCAGCCAGCGATTCACCGGCTGATCCGATAGTCTGCACCATGTTGTTCTCAAGAATGGAATCTCTCTTCATGATCATCCGGATGATGCCCATAGAAATTACGGCTGCCGGAATTGAAGCAGAGATCGTCATACCTACGCGAAGGCCCAGGTATGCATTTGCAGCGCCGAAAACTATCGCAAGGATTATACCCATTACGATTGAAGTCACCGTCATCTCCGGGACGATTTTTTCAGCCGGGATAAAAGGCTTGAATTCGCCGCTGCCCTTTGATTGATTATCCATAATAATTTCCTTTCTATTTTTTTAGTCGGGAAATGAACTCACAGCAAACTTGTTCTGTGACGACAGCCCTGCAGAAAAGGCCGTCAGCCGCTCCCACGGACCCTGCCTGATCCGGTTCTCCGGACATTCCTCCGCTGCCCGGGAAAAAGGGAACGTTTCAAAAACCGCGTTACGAATAATTATAACATATCTATAATAAGTTAATGAATTTTATATGAATACAGTAAATATTTCGTAAAATTCTCTGATTTTCATCGTTTCACGCGAATATTTACATTCTTTTTATCAACAGGAATAAAATGTTGTTATAACATTAACATTATTTTACGAAAATATTAATGTGAAATCGCTTATAGATTCATTTTTATCAATACTGTTTTGCCTCGACTCTGCCCGCGCAGTGGCTGCAGATTCCCACTGATCCGTCGACCGGCGTGTAAGCAGCAAATTGCGTTTACCAGCATAGCGTATCAGACGCCAGGGACGCTGATGCGGGCCAAGCATATTCTTTTCTATTTTTGCTGCCTCTGCCCTGCCCGCGCAGCATCAGCCTTCCCATCAGCAGTTATCTTCATTTATCGGCCTGATGCTGATACCCTGCCCGCACAAGACCGGCGGCGGTACAACAAGACCGGAGCAGCATGTCTGAACTTCAGGCGTCCGGATCAGACCGCAGCTCAAGTTCCCGGAACAGGCCGCAGCTGATTTCTGCTCAAAGCATTCACATTGAAATATATTCTGACGATTAAGATGTGCGCTTTACTTGATTTTTCGTTACTGTTTCTCTGCACATGAAAATATGATATACTGTAAAAGTTGTGAAAAAAACTGCAATTTTTGTTAGAGGGGACGGTAACTATTATGGAAAACAGGGAGACACTAGGCTCCCGTCTGGGATTCATCCTTCTCTCTGCCGGATGCGCTATAGGAATCGGAAATGTATGGCGGTTCCCTTACATCGCCGGGCAGTACGGAGGAGGACTTTTTGTAATCATCTACATCGTATTTCTAATCTTGCTCGGAATTCCGCTGATGACCATGGAATATTCGGTCGGACGCGCCAGCCGCAGAAGCATCTATCCCGCGTTCAAAACGCTCGAAAAGCCTGGGACCAAGTGGCACCTGTGGGGCTACGTCGCAATGGCAGGCAACTATGTCCTTCTGTTCTTCTACTCGGTCGTATCCGGATGGATTCTCTATTACGCGTGGCTCATGGCTTCAGGAGTGCTTACCGGCGTCGACAAAGATCAGATCGATGTCATCTTCGGTAACATGATGGGATCGCCGGAAATACTCATAATCAGCGAACTCATCGTCGTTGCCATTACCGCTGTCGTCTGCAGCATCGGGCTTCAGAAGAGCGTCGAATCGGTATCGAAATTCATGATGATCGCTCTGCTCGTCATCATGGTTGTTCTAGGAATCCGAAGCATTACGCTGCCTGGAGCTTCAGAAGGACTCTCGTTCTATCTCAAGCCTGATTTAGCGAGAGCAAAAGAAGCCGGCATAGGAAATGTGATGTACGCTGCTCTGAATCAGAGTTTCTTTACTCTCAGCATCGGCATGGGCGGAATGGAAATCTACGGAAGCTATATCGACAAGAAGAAATCACTCGTCGGTGAAGCTTCTATAGTAACCGCTCTCGACACATTCGTAGCGTTCGTCGCAGGACTCATCATCTTCCCTGCGTGCATGACATACGGCGTCGACGTGGACTCGGGTCCGAGTCTGATTTTCAAGACTCTCCCGCTCGTATTCTCAAATATGAGAGGCGGAAGAATCTGGGGTACTCTGTTCTTCATCTTTCTGTTCTTCGCCGCTCTCTCCACGATGATCGGCGTCTTCGAAAACGATCAGGCGTTCCTGATCGACATGAAGGGAATAAAACGGCAGAAAGCGGGCGTCATCAACGGTATAATCATCGGCGTAATGTCGATTCCGTGCGCGCTCGGTTTCAACCTCTGGAGCAGTTTCCAGCCGCTCCGCGTAGGTAATACGATCATGGACCTCGAGGATTTCTTCGTCAGCAACATATGCCTGCCTGTAGGATCGCTGATCTTCTGCCTGTTCTGTACCAGGAAACTCGGATGGGGATTCGACAATTTCCTCAAGGAAGCGAATACCGGCGACGGCATGAAGATATCGCCGAAACTGCGAGGATATCTAAGCATTGCGCTCCCGATCTTCACCGCTTTCCTGCTGACGTACGGCATCGTCACATACTTCTGAAATTAATTGCCGTAAACAAAATATGAATATCAGAGCCGCGGTATCCTTCCGGAAACTGCGGCTTTTTCAATGCGGAATTATTATGACAACATATTTGTGTTTCCGTTCGTTGCACTTTATACACTTCATTGCTATAATGGTTGTGGTGTTACTCCTTCTTTTTTTATAAAAAGATATGAGTGTGTGAAAAAGGTTCCCGGACCTAAAGGGAACCTTTTTTATTCTCCTTATTCTCCGCTGATATTTAATAACGGCGTCCGCCGCAATTCATTCGCTCCCGCCGATTACTCACTTCCCGCTTACATCCATTCCCGCATACTATTTAACTGCGTCCACTTCAATTCATTTGCTCCCGCTGATCACGCATCTTCCGCTGATACTGTCCCGCTCGCATCGCATACGGTTATTTTCTGCCTGAATACCGTGCATTGTTAAGGTCCGGTGAGAACGGCGAAAAAATTTATTAAAAACTCTTGACTTCATCAATATATAGGAGTAAAGTACAGAACATAAAGAAACCGATGAGGCGGAGATAAAGGTGGTTATGCTCCTGCAGAGAGCCTGCGGTGCTGAAAATCAGGCGGAAAACAGATCATCAAATGGACCGCTGAGGGCGCAGTCAACAGACTATCAGGTCCCAGTATTCTGCGACGTGAGGCACGCGTCAAGTGCCGGGGATATTATCTGTATCCTGCTAAGTGTACGGCAATACCGTAAATCAAGGTGGCACCGCGGATTTTGAAATTCGTCCTTGACAGAAATGCATCTTTTCTGTCAGGGATTTTTTTATACCCTCATGGAAAAGGCATCTGTTGCGCCTGCTCAGCAGGCAGTGCCGGCATAACCGGCAGGAGGAAATCATCAATGTTTTATCCTGATATCGATTTAATCCGAAAGACAGCCGAGGAGGGAAAATGCAAGACCGCCCCGGTAAGCATGGAAATACTCGCGGATTTCAGCACTCCGATCGAAGTCCTGAGGGTTCTAAAAAACGTTTCGGACCACTGCTTCATGCTCGAATCCATTAACGACAACGAGAAATGGGGCCGCTACACGTTCCTCGGCTACGAACCGAGCCTCGAAATCACGTGCAGAAACGGTCACATGAAGGTCGGCGATCTCGAATTTGAAACTGACGATCCGGGAAAGTACATCAAGCAGGTCATCGATCAGCATAAGAGCGCAAGATTTGAAGGCCTCCCGACCTTTACAGGCGGGCTGATGGGATATTTTTCGTACGACTACCTGAAATATTCCGAGAAATCGCTTCATCTCGATGCCGAAGATACTGAAGGCTTCAATGACGTGGACCTGATGCTGTTCGACAAGGTCATCTGCTTCGACAACTACAAGCAGAAAATAATTCTGATCGCAAACATCAAGCTTGAAAATTACGAGACCGAATACAATCTGGCGATGGTAAAGCTCAGGAATCTGGCCGATCTGATAATGCACGGCGAAAAGGCAAAAGACGTTCCGGGCAGGCTGAAGAGCGATATTACAGCGCTTTTCAGCGAGGAAGAATACTGTGAGATGGTAGAAAAAGCGAAATACCATATCCGCGAAGGCGACATCTTCCAGATCGTCCTTTCCAACAGGCTGGAAGCTGAATACGAAGGCACTCTCCTCAATTTCTACCGGATCATAAGAACGCTCAACCCTTCCCCGTATATGTTCTACATGTCGAGCAGCGAAATGGAGGTCGCCGGGGCATCGCCCGAAACGCTCGTAAAGCTTCAGGACGGCGTGCTCCACACATTCCCGCTTGCCGGCACGAGGCCGCGCGGAAAGACCGAAGCTGAAGACAAGGCTCTCGAGGAAGGACTTCTCAAAGATCCGAAGGAGCTCGCCGAGCACAACATGCTGGTCGACCTCGGAAGAAACGACATCGGAAAAGTCTCATCGTTCGGAAGCGTCGAGGTCGAGGAATTCCACAAAATTCTGAGATTCTCGCACGTCATGCACATCGGCTCCACGGTAAGGGGCGAGCTTGCGGAAGGCAAAACCGCTCTCGACGCTGTCGACTCTGTGCTTCCGGCAGGAACGCTTTCCGGAGCGCCGAAGATCAGAGCCTGCCAGCTGATAAATGATATCGAAAAGAACAAGCGCGGAATTTACGGCGGCGCAATCGGTTACCTCGATCTTACAGGCAACCTGGACACGTGCATCGGCATAAGGATCGCGTACAAGAAAAACGGAAAAGTATTCGTCAGAAGCGGCGCCGGCATCGTGGCCGACTCGGTTCCTGAAAACGAATACAGAGAGTGCATAAACAAGGCGGCAGCAGTCGTCACGGCACTAAGAGAAGCGGAGGAGGTGATCGAATGATCCTGCTGATAGACAATTACGACAGCTTTTCATACAACCTCTACCAGCTCGTCGGTTCGATCAATCCTGATATAAAAGTTATAAGGAACGACGAAATGACGGTCGGAGAAATCGAATCGCTCGCACCCGGCGAGATAATAATTTCTCCAGGGCCGGGCAAGCCTTCCGACGCAGGAGTCTGCGAGGAAGTCGCTCTCAAGCTTTCAGGGAAGATGCCTATTCTCGGCGTGTGCCTGGGCCACCAGGGAATATGCGAAGCGTTCGGCGCCAGAGTCTCATACGCCAAAGAACTGATGCACGGCAAACAGAGCGACGCGGTTCTCGATACGGACTGCCCTCTCTTCAAAGGCTGCCCCGAAGTCACACCGGTCGCCCGCTACCATTCGCTCGCAGTCGTCGAAGACACGCTGCCGGATGTATTGATCGAAACAGCCCACACTAAAGACGGTGAAGTCATGGGCGTCAAGCACAGGGATTACGACACATACGGCGTTCAGTTCCATCCGGAATCGATCATGACACCGGCCGGAAAGACGATGCTCGAGAATTTCATCGGGCTTGCCGCAAAATAGCGAAAAACAGCATCGTCCGTCTCTCCTCTGCCCCGCATCAGGAAGTTTGTTTACCGAACATTTAAACATCCGTCTTGTAAGAAAGGCGCACGGCGCTCAGACTGACAATACGGCCGCGGCAATCCGGCCGCAGCAAGCCGCCATCGACGCCTTCGGTATCAGCAGAAAACGAGAGCGGACAGCGCTGATTTAATATACATTCACATACAACCATTTAACTTGAAGGAGTAATAAAAATGATCAAAGAAGCTATAGAAAAAATCGTAGACAAACAGGATCTCACATATGACGAAGCATATAAGGTAATGTCGGAAATCATGAGCGGAGAAACGAGCGCTACTCAGAACGCTGCTTTCCTCTCGGCTCTTTCCACAAAGAACACAAAAGCCGAAACGATCGATGAAATATCAGGATGCGCTGCAGCGATGAGAGACAAGGCTATTCCTGTAAAATACGGTTCACCTGTCCTCGAAATCGTGGGCACAGGCGGGGACAACGCACACAGCTTCAACATTTCCACTACTTCGGCATTCATCATCGCCGCAGCAGGCGTAAAGGTTGCAAAGCACGGCAACAGGGCGGCTTCGTCGCTTTCCGGAGCAGCCGACTGCCTCGAAGCCCTCGGTGTAAACCTCGACATATCTCCTGAAAAAGCCTGCGAACTTCTCGACAAGGTCGGAATGTGCTTCCTCTTTGCACAGAAATACCACACCTCGATGAAATATGTCGGATCTATAAGGAAGGAACTCGGTATCCGTACCGTGTTCAACATTCTCGGGCCTCTTACGAATCCTGCCTCCCCTGAATATTTCGTACTCGGTGTCTACGACGAATATCTCGTGGAACCTATAGCCAAGGTTCTCAGCTCTCTCGGCGTAAAACACGCTGCTGTAATCTACGGGCAGGACAAGCTCGACGAAATATCGATCTCAGCTCCGACCACCGTCTGTGAGCTTAAAAACGGATGGTACAAGACATTTACCATCAAGCCTGAAGACTTCGGCCTCAAGAGAGGAAAGAAATCAGACATTGTAGGCGGAACTCCTCAGGAGAACGCACAGCTTACGTGCGACATCCTAAGCGGAAAGGAAAAGGGTCCGAAGAGAGACATCGTGCTCATGAATGCAGGCATGGCGATCTACATCGGCGGAAAAGCAGATTCACCTGCTGAAGGCATAAAGAAGGCCGCTGAAATGATCGACAGCGGAAAAGCTGCAGAAGTCCTCAACGCATTAGTCGAAGAATCGAACAAATAACTGCATACGCTCTTAACGTCGCATGCAGCATAAAATCAGAGGAAATGGCAAAATGGCTGAAAAGAATATTCTGGACCGCCTCGCGGATCACGCAAAGGAACGCGTAGCGGAATCAAAGAAAACAAAACCGCTGGCGGAAGTCAGAAGAGAAGCCGCGGATCTGGCAGCCTCAGGCGGCGGGTCCTTTCCATTCAAAGAGGCACTCGCCTCGGACGGCATCTCGTTCATATGTGAATGCAAAAAAGCCTCACCGTCAAAGGGTCTTATCTCACCCGATTTTCCCTACCTCGAAACGGCTCGTGAATACGAGCAGGCCGGAGCGGCTGCGATATCGGTGCTTACGGAGCCCGGATGGTTTCTGGGCAGCGACAGATATCTCAGGGAGATAAGCGCTGAAGTGTCGATCCCGTGCCTCAGGAAGGATTTCACGGTCGATGAATACATGATATATGAAGCGAAGACGCTCGGAGCATCGGCTGTACTCCTGATCTGCTCCATCCTGAGCGAAAGACAGCTCGAGGAATACCTTGAAATCTGCAGAAGTGTGAATCTCTCGGCCCTGGTCGAGGCTCACGACGGAGACGAGATCGAAACGGCTCTCAAAGCCGGAGCGGAAATAGTCGGGGTCAACAACCGCAATCTGAAAGATTTCACGATCGACTTCGACAACAGCAGGAAGCTCCGCAGCATGGTTCCCGACAGCGTTCTCTTCGTTGCTGAAAGCGGCATAAGGAACCACGGCGATGTGGCACGGCTCGCAGATATCGGCGCAGACGCCGTGCTTATAGGTGAAACACTGATGAGAGCACCCGACAAGAAGGCAATGCTCGACGAACTGAGAGGCACGATTTAATATGAGTACAAAAGTAAAAATCTGCGGGCTCAGGCGAAGTGAAGATATACAATACGCAAATGAAGCAGAGCCGGATTTCATAGGATTCATATTTGACAAAACCAGAAGGCGCTACATCGATCCGGAATCAGCAGCAGTGCTCCGCGCCGGCCTTGCGCCTGACATCAAAGCCGTCGGTGTGTTCGTCGATGCCGATCCGGAATTCATTGCGGAAACCGCACATAAAGTAAATCTAGACGCGGTTCAGCTTCACGGCAGCGAAAGCCCCGAATACATCACAGCGATCAAGGAACTCACGCACCTGCCCGTCATAAAAGCCTACCGCGTGGAAAACAGAGCCGACGTGGAAAGAGCCTGCAGCTCGCCTGCCGACATGATACTTCTTGACAGCGGCAGAGGCGGCACGGGACAGACGGTGGACAGAAATCTCCTCAGGAACGTACCGAGAGATTTCATGCTCGCCGGAGGCATAGGCCCGGAAAACGTGGCCGGGGCGATCAGAGAGCTTTCCCCGTGGGGCGTTGATGCGAGTTCTTCGCTTGAAACAGACGGATACAAAGATCACGATAAGATAATAAACTTCATGAATGCCGTGCACGGCACAGATAACCAGACAGGAGACGAAATGAGCAGAAGCAAAGGACGTTTCGGTATACACGGCGGTCAGTATATACCTGAAACACTTATGAATGCGGTTATAGAGCTCGAAGAAGCGTATAACCACTACAAAAATGACCCGGATTTTCAGAATGAACTCTCGACTCTGCTGAACGAATACGCAGGCAGACCGAGCAGACTCTATTATGCAGAGAAAATGACAAAAGACCTCGGCGGTGCGAAGATCTACCTCAAGCGCGAGGATCTCAACCACACGGGTGCTCACAAGATCAACAACGTACTCGGGCAGGCACTGCTCGCGAAGAAAATGGGCAAGACACGCCTGATAGCCGAAACAGGCGCCGGACAGCACGGTGTCGCAACCGCGACCGCCGCCGCTCTCATGGGCATGGAATGCGTGATATTCATGGGCAAAGTCGATATGGAGCGCCAGGCGCTGAACGTTTACAAAATGCGTCTTCTCGGCGCAGACGTGAGGAGCGTGGATACAGGAACGGGCACGCTGAAGGATGCCGTCTCCGAGACGTTCCGCGAATGGACGAACCGCATAAGCGACACCCACTACTGCCTGGGTTCTGTAATGGGTCCTCACCCGTTCCCTACGATGGTCAGGGATTTCCAGTCTGTAATTTCAAAGGAAATAAAAGAGCAGCTGCAGGAAAAGGAAGGCAGACTGCCTGACGCTGTAATCGCCTGCGTTGGAGGCGGTTCAAACGCCATAGGTTCATTCTACAACTTCATCGACGATCCTTCCGTCCAGCTCATAGGATGCGAAGCTGCCGGACGCGGAGTCGACACATTTGAAACTGCTGCCACGATTGCGACAGGAAAGCTCGGCATTTTCCACGGCATGAAATCATATTTCTGCCAGGACGAATACGGACAGATAGCTCCTGTATACTCTATTTCAGCTGGACTCGACTACCCTGGCATCGGGCCGGAGCACGCGATGCTTCACGATTCGGGACGCGCTCAGTACATTCCTATTACGGACGAGGAAGCCGTCCAGGCATTCGAATACATGAGCCGCATGGAAGGTATAATTCCGGCGATAGAGTCGGCTCATGCGGTGGCATACGCCATGAAACTTGCCCCGACGATGGACAAAGACAAGATCATAGTTATCACGATTTCAGGACGCGGCGACAAGGACTGCGCAGCCATCGCCAGATACAGAGGAGAGGATTTACATGATTAATGTCAAAGAAGCATTCAAAAACGGAAAAGCATTTATACCTTTCATTACATGCGGCGATCCTGATCTCGATACCACAAAGAAGCTCATAAAGGCAATAGCTGCATCGGGCGCCGATCTCATCGAACTCGGAATTCCGTTCTCTGATCCAACGGCCGAAGGTCCTACGATCCAGGAAGCAAACTTAAGAGCTTTAAGCGGCGGAGTCACCACAGACAAGATTTTCGACATGGTAGCCGAAATCAGAGACGAAGTCGATGTGCCGATGGTCTTCATGACCTACGCAAACGTCGTATTCTCGTACGGCACTGAAAAGTTCGCAAAGAGATCAGCCGAAACAGGAATGTCCGGAATCATCCTTCCTGACGTTCCGTTCGAGGAGAAAGAAGACTTTGCTCCGGCCTGCAGGAAATACGGACTCGATCTCATCAGCCTCATCGCCCCTACTTCACACGACCGCATAAAAATGATCGCGGCCGACGCCGACGGTTTTGTCTACTGCGTATCGTCGCTCGGAGTAACAGGCGTCAGAAGCAATATAACTACAGACATCGGTTCCATGACGAAACTCGTCCGCGAGGCCAATCCGGATATCCCGTGTGCTGTAGGCTTCGGCATCTCGACTCCTGAGCAGGCAGAAAAGATCGCGAAAGACTCGGACGGCATCATCGTAGGATCCGCTATAGTCAGGATGATTGCAAAGTACGGAAAAGACTCGGTCGGACCTGTCTCTGAATACGTAAAATCGATGAAGGAAGCCGCGAACAGATAGCGGCCCTTTGAAAGCTGCATATCGCAGTACTGATCTGCCGGCAGCTGTACCGGCAGCTGAAAAAGCAATTCTGCCTGCACCTGTATTGCAGCTATATGATCCGCAATTTCAAATAATTTCAATGCCATAAAAACAGCCAGGCGGCCTCTTAATGGAAAGAGGCCGCCTGGCTGCTTCTGCTTACCGGTCTGGTAATGTTTGTGTAAACATAGCAGACCAGATTATTATTCTCGTATTTATCGTCTTTTTTGTGTTTTTTCGATACTACTTTTACTTTTTTACTTTTACGTTATTATCCGTCACGCCGGCGCAGCCTATACCGCTCCGGAGCAATCTATACCGCTAAAGCTTGATTCCCGTGACGACGATGTGGTGCAGTTCAGGATTGCGGTAATGCTTTGTTTCCCTGAATCCCGCATCTTCCATCAGATCTTCAAGGTCTTCAGGCGTGTAAAGTGTCATGCCCTCGATAAGCTTTGCGTTCTCGAGAGATGATTCGTCTTTACCGTCCGACTCGTTGCATATGAAGAACATTCCACCCGGTCTCAGGACTCTGTAGATTTCTCTGAACGCTTTTCCTATCGTCGGCCAGAAGTACACGGTTTCAAATGCAGATACGAAGTCAAACTGCGCGTCGGTAAAAGGCAGGTAATTTATGTCTGCCATCTGCACGTCGCATTTGCCGGCTTTTATCAGATCTGCATTGTAATCCTTGCTGACTTTTACGCTCGTCGAGCTGTAATCCACGCCCGTAACGTGTCCGTCAGGACATTTTTCGAGCAGACGCTTCAGATTTGCACCTCCTCCGCAGCCTGCATCGAGCATTTTCGCGCCCGGTTTTATCATTATCTGAGAAAGCCCCCAGTTCGCTAGAACTTCGTGGTGTCCTCCGTTCATGATATCGAGCATCTTCTCGCCCTCTTCTCCGATCGGTTTTCTCGTATTCTGAAGCATCTCCGCATCTTTCTCTTTTGCCATATATCTCATATTCCTTTCTTTTTCATAATTAATATTCTGAATTTATTTTCTGGCTTACCTGTATATTATGACACAGATCTCAGTTTAATGCCTTCATTATCGCCGCCGAATCTGAAATCTCGGCCCCGATACGTTCCATATCGCCGAGATTGACCTTCTGGATCTCCGGTGAATTAGACGAAGTACCGTCCGATACGATTACGACGCTGTATTCGAGGGCGTTCGCGTCATAGCACGTAGTCCGCACGCAATTCGGCGTCGTCGTGCCTGCGATCACTACGGTGTCGACGCCGAGCCGTCTGAGCATGACATCGAGCTCGGTGCCGAAGAATGCGCTCCAGCGCGGCTTGTTTATCACGTAGTCTCCGTTTTCGGGCTCGAGACCCTTCACGAAATCAGGACTCATATATTCTTCTGCAGATACGGAGCACGGCCTGCCGGACGCAAGCCAGGAATCCAGTCTCGTCTTCTCCACATCGCTGCCGTCGTCTCTGTAAACTCTTCTGACCATGAATACCGGCAGACCTTTTTCACGAAACGTACCGGCGATTTTTGATATGGCAGGCACCGTTTCCGCCGCGCCTTTTATGCAGAACGGTGATCTGCCGTCCACAAACCCGTTCTCCATATCTATAACGATAAGTGCTGCTTTTGAAAGATCTGTTTTCATGATGCGTCCCGCCTTTCCGATGTTCATGTCACTATTCCGCTCTCCGGCGCCTGAAGTTCAATCTGCTTACGGCCACAGCAAAATCAGCATTTCCCGTCGGCTCTGAGTTTCTGCCGTCTGAAGCACACCCTGCACTTTCAGGCTGCCCTGACATCATTTTACCATCATTATTTGAAGAAAAAATACAGAAAAACGTCACCGGCGCGGTCAGGAAGTGCGCCGTCGTCAGCGGAGCTGACGCAGGATTCACTATTTCCTGCCATATAGGTAGATTATAGATAAAAACTATTAATTCGTCGAATTTTCTTTACTTAAAGTGTCTTTCGGTTTATTATTTAGTCGTCAGTTATAAGTTAAATTTATAACCTCCTATATTTTTGCAGTATTAGACACCGAATTAATAGGATTATATAATACAGGCATCCAAAGAGATATAGAAAAAAGACATAACTGATGTACTTAATACAATGCAAAATTTATAGGAGGAACATAAAATGGCAAAAGATATCAAGAACCCGGCAAACTGGAGCTTTGAAACCAAGCAGGTACATATAGGACAGGAAGAAGCTGATCCTGCGACTGACGCAAGGGCAGTTCCTATATACGCAACTTCTTCATACGTATTCCACAACTCAAAGCACGCCGCCGACAGATTCGGCCTGAGAGACGCCGGCAACATTTACGGAAGGCTCACGAACCCGACCGAAGATGTTTTCGAAAAAAGGATCGCGGCTCTCGAGGGCGGCTCAGCGGCACTCGGGGTTGCGTCAGGCGCTGCTGCCATCACATACACGATCGAGGCTCTTGCGAAGCAGGGCGAACACATCGTGGCAGCAAAGACGCTTTACGGCGGAACATTCAATCTGCTGGAGCACACGCTTCCGCTCACGAGCGGCGTGACCGCGACGTTTGTAGATCCTGACGACGTGAACAACTTCGAAGAAGCAATTCAGGACAACACGAAGGCGCTCTACATCGAAACATTGGGAAATCCTAATTCCAACATCATCGACATCGAGGCTGTTGCGAAGATAGCACACAAGCACGGACTGCCTCTGGTCGTCGACAACACATTCGCCACACCTTATCTCGTAAGGCCTTTCGAATACGGAGCAGACATCGTCGTCCACTCGGCTACGAAGTTCATCGACGGACACGGAACAGCAATCGGCGGCGTTATCGTCGACGGCGGTTCTTTCGACTGGAAGGCATCCGGACGCTATCCATGGATCTCCGAACCTAACCCGAGCTATCACGGAATCTCGTTCGCCGATGCTGCCGGCCCTGCCGCATTCGTCACATTCATCAGAGCCATCATCCTCAGAGATACAGGCGCGACGCAGTCGCCGTTCCATTCATTCCTGTTCCTGCAGGGACTCGAGACTCTGTCGATCAGGGTTCAGAAACACGTCGACAACACTCTGAAGGTTCTCGACTACCTCAAGGGTCAGGATCTGGTAGAAGCGATACATCATCCTTCGCTCGAATCAGAACCGAGCCATCACCTTTACAAGAAGTATTTCCCTAACGGCGGCGGCTCCATCTTCACTTTCGAGATCAAGGGCGGTCCTGAGACGGCGCAGAAGTTCATCGACAATCTCGCGATCTTCTCGCTGCTCGCAAACGTCGCCGATGCGAAATCGCTCGTAATTCATCCTGCAAGCACCACTCACTCGCAGCTGAACGAAGAAGAACTTCTCGACCAGGGCATCAAGCCGAACACAATCAGGCTTTCTATCGGACTCGAAGATCCGGACGACCTCATCGCGGCGCTCGACGCAGCATTTGAAGCTGTAAGGGAATAACAACAAGGTCAGCAATGCCGGACCGGACGATTCCGGTTCCTTTGAAATATCTTTTGCCAGACAGGCGCTTCCGGAAACGGCAGCGCCTTTCCGGCTATTGTCACAGAAAGGAAAATTTCATGACTCTTCAACAGCTTCACTATATAATCACCATCTCGAAGATGGGCTCCATGAATAAAGCGGCTTCATACCTGTACGTCTCGCAGCCTTCGCTGACCAGCGCGGTAAAAGAGCTGGAAAACGAACTCGGCATCACCATTTTCATCAGGAACGGACGCGGAATCACGCTCACCAACGACGGCGCCGAATTTCTGCAGTACGCCCAGCAGGTCTACCAGCAGTACGAGATTCTGCTCGAAAAATACGAGATGCCTGGAAACGTGAAGAAGAAGTTTGCCGTATCTACGCAGCATTACTCCTTTGCCGTCAAAGCGTTCGTCGCCACCGTCAGCAATTACGACACGGCGAAATACGATTTTGCCATCAGAGAGACGACGACATACGACGTCATTCAGGACACGGGTTCGATGAAGAGTGAAATAGGAATTCTCTATCTCAGCGAATTCAACAAGAAGGTGCTCACGCGCCATTTCAAGGACAACGATCTGGTCTTCACTCCGCTGATCACATGTCAGGCATACGTGTACCTGTGGAAGGGCCACCCGCTGGCGAATGAAAAATCGATCTCATTCGAGCAGCTCGCAGACTACCCTGCTCTTTTCTTCGAGCAGAAGAACGGCTCCTTCTATTACTCCGAGGAGATACTGAGCATGAACGACTACGAACGAACGATACACACTTGCGACCGTGCCACAAACCTGAATCTGATGATCGGACTGAACGCGTATACTCTCTGCTCGGGAATAATCTGCGAAGAGCTCAACGGTGACGATTTCATCGCTGTTCCGTTCAAGGCCGACGAAGAGAACCAGAACAGCACGATGACGATCGGCTACATCACTAAAAAACACACGATGCTGTCGCAGGTCGGCGAAAGATATATAGAGGAACTCAGAAATTATCTCAAGGACGTAGACGGATACATCCCTGAAGAGGGTGAAAACAAGAAAAAAGAAACTGCCGAGAAATAAGAGGCTGAAATGGTGAAATAGTGAAAAGCTGAAACTGCGAGCAATGCTATTCAACATAAAATGCGGCGTGGCACGTGGCTTATCGTGGTATGTGATGCTGTCGCGGCACGTGATTTTGGCGTGGCATGAAATGCTGACCCGGCATGCAGTTAAATATAATAGAAGCGGCATGAAAACGCGGCGGCTTCCGGATTTTGTGACCGGAAGCCGCCGCGCTCTGTTTTATTCATTGATTATTCGTCAGCATATTTCAGGGCTCGCTGAAAGCCGCTGTGCTGACTTTATTCCTTCATGATTTGTCAGCATATTCTCGGCAGAAGTTCGCCGCCCGGCTGAGGCAGAAGCGTCTGAGTGCCGATTTCCGTGCTTAGAATTACCCTTCCGGCATTCTCCTCCGTAACCTTCCCGATAACGGCTGCATTCGCCGAATATCTGCCTTTATGAAGCGTCTCTATCAGAGCGCCGGCTTCTTTTTCCGGCGCAATGACGACCATCGTGCCCTCGTTTGCGAGATACAGCGGATCGAGTCCGAGCATTCCGCAGACGCCCTTTACAGGCTCCGCTACAGGAACATTGCTCTGGTCTATATTTATTCCTACTCCGCTCTCGCCCGCGATCTCGTAAAGAACGGTACCGACGCCGCCCCTCGTCGCGTCTCTGATGACATGGATATCCTTAGTCGTATTGATCATAGCCTCGACCGTATTCCAGAGAGGAGCGCAGTCGCTCTTTATGTCTGCATCGATGCCGAGATCTTCTCTTTCAAGCAGTATAGTTGCTCCGTGGCGGCCGATGTCTCCCGTGACGATTACCACATCTCCCGGCTTCGCAAATGCTCCGGATGTCGTGAATCCGTCTGTGAGTCTGCCTATTCCGGTTGTCGTAATAAAAATATGGTCTACCTGACCTCTGCCTGCCACCTTCGTATCTCCGGCGACGATCCTGACGCCCGCTTCCGCTGCCGTCTTTTCCATGTACGAAGCGATCTCCTCCAGCTCTGAAAGAGGAAATCCCTCCTCTATCACGAATGCACACGTCATGAAGAGCGGCTTAGCGCCCATGCACGACAGATCGTTCACCGTTCCGCAGATGCTCAGCTTTCCGATGTTTCCGCCGTTGAATTTATACGGCGAGACTATAAAACCGTCCGTCGTCATCGCGATCTTTCCGCTCCCGATGTCGAGCACCGCCGCATCGTCCGCTGTAAACTGCGGATTTGAAAAATGAGCCTTAAAAACTTTTTCTATGAGCTCGGCCGTCTGCCTTCCGCCGGCGCCGTGGGCGAGCGTTACAAAATCGTTACTCAATACTGCCACCTCCATACTGGTAATATGCCGAGCAGGCACCTTCGTTGGACACCATGCATGCTCCCACAGGATGCTGCGGAGTGCACACTTTCCCGAATACCTTGCACTGAGGCGGTTTGATCTCGCCTCTCAGAACATCTCCGCACCGGCAGGCCGGATTGCTCCTGCCCTTTATTTCCGGCAGACTGTATTTCTTTCTCGCATCGTAAGCGCTGTATTCATTCCTGAGACTGAGGCCGGAACCCGGAATCACACCTATGCCGCGCCATTCGGCGTCGCACGGTTCCATGACGCGGTTGATGAGCTCGACTGCCTTAGTATTTCCCTCTTCCTTCACCACACGCGGATAGCAGTTGACGAAGAAAGGTTTTCCTTCCTGTATTTTCTTGATGATGACAGCGATCGCCGTCAGGATCTCGTTTGCAGTAAAACCTGTGATTACTCCGGAAACGCCCTCTTCAGTGCATAACTTCCTGCACACTTCCGTTCCGGTTATTGCGTTTACGTGGCCCGGATAGAGGAACGCGTCGGCGCTGTCCTTAAGCGCCATGTATGCGTTCGGCATCGTCTTGTTCGCCGTGAGGATCGAAAAATTGTCAAGGCCGAGCTTCGCCGCCTTTTCTACGGCCATACAGCTGACCGGCGTCGTCGTTTCGAAGCCGACAGCGAGGAACACCACCTGAAGATCCGGATTTTCCTCTGCCAGTTTCACTGCATCGAGCGGCGTGTACACTACTCTGACGTCGGCTCCCCTGGCTCTCGCCTGAGCGAGGCTCATCTCCGTGCCCGGGACTCTGAGGAGGTCGCCGAACGAACAGATCGTGCAGCCCTTCTCCAGAGCGAGCATCACCGCTTCGTCTATATATCCTACCTGAGTGACACAGACAGGACATCCCGGACCCGATATGAGTTCTATGTTTTCAGGCAGCAGATTTCTGATTCCGAGCCTGAATATCTCGTGAGTGTGGGTGCCGCACACCTCCATTATCCTTAAATGAGGTCCGTCGTACGATGTGATTATCTTTTTCGCTTCTTCAACAGCCATCAGAGCATCTCCAGTATATCGTCCGATTCGGTTTCATCGTCCTGAGTTATGCGGGCTATCGCCGTTCCAGCGTGTACCATCACGTAATCGCCCGGTTCGAGATCTTCGATCAGCTCGGCCGAAACTTCACGCTTCGCTCCGCTCGCGTCTACAACCGCCATGCCGTCTTTTACACCGACAACCTTTGCTGAAATTCCTACGCACATAGTTATGCCTCCCTTTCAATTTCCTTTTCCCTGTCATTCAGATATGTCATCGCCGCAAGCGCCTGACCGAGAGCTATTCCTCCGTCGTTAGGAGGAATGAGTCTGTGCCTGAGCACTTTGAATCCGTTTTCCTGAAGCCCCTCGTCTACAAATCTGAGGAGCATGAGATTCTGAAAAACGCCTCCGCTCAGCGCTGCGGTCTTTATTCCTGTCATCTCTCCGGCAAGCTTTACAGCGGAAATGATCTGGTCCGCCAGAGCTCTGTGGAATATATATGCCAGCTCGCGTTCACCGCGTCCTGACAGCTTCATTCCGGCAATCCATTTTACCAGCTTGTCGGCTGGAATGTTAATGTATTTTGACAGCGATCCTCCGCCGTTCCCGCCTTCCGCGTCTCCATCTGCGCCAGATCCGCCTGAATACGTCACGGCGGACGGCATCAGAAAGCTTTGAGCTCTGATTTCTTCGTCAAGCGCGGCAGTCACGCTTTCCGGCTGCGTCTCCGCGAATTCCTGAGCACGGAACATCAGCGTCACGGACATCTCGCCTTCATAGCTCGCCTCCCGCCTTATTCCCGTGATGGCGCTCACAGCATCGAACAGTCTGCCAGCGCTCGTCGACGTAACCGTATTTATGCCTCTTTCCGCCATCTTTTCTATCAGTTTCCGGTCGTTCTCGCTGCAAAGCCCGAGTTTTGCGGCGATTTCCGGAGCATCGCCGCGGTAGATGCTGTTTATCATCGACGCAGCCGTCCTCCAGCCCTGTTTGACACCCAGGTCGCCTCCGACGTGTCTGAACGGCGTTATATGTCCGAGCCTGTCGAACGAACGCGTATCGGCACGCAGTATCTCGGATCCCCAGATCGTTCCGTCCGTGCCGTAGCCTGTTCCGTCGAACGCGGCGCCGATCACCTCGCCGTCAAAGTCGTTTTCTGCCATGCACGAAAGGATGTGAGCGTAATGGTGCTGTACCCTGAATAAAGGCAAACCCTGCTCAGCGGCGACTTCTGTCGTGTTGTACTTCGGATGCAGGTCGCACGCCACGAGCTCCGGCTCGGTTTCAAGCAGATTCTCTAAACGTCCGATCGTCTCCTCGAGTGCCTTCACCGTGCGGATATCGGCCATGTCGCCGACGTACGGCGAAGGATAGAACAGCTGGTTCTTCGCTACGCAGAACGTATTTTTCAGCTCTCCGCCGACCGCGAGCACGCTGCCGCGGAATGGCTGCGACATCATGTAAGGAAGAGGCGCGTATCCTCTCGAACGCCTTATCATATACGGCTCGCCCCTGTAAAAATCCATCACGGAATCGTCGGCGCGGATGAGAATTTTCCTGTTATGCGAGAGGATAATGTCGCACATGTCCGAAAGTTCGGAGCGCGCATCGTCGTCCGTCCTGCATATAGGGGCGCCTGAGATGTTGGCGCTCGTCATTACCAGGCAGTCGGTTCCGAGATCGAAACCGTCGTTGTAATCGAACAGGAGCATCTGCAGCGGAGCATACGGAAGCATGACTCCGACCTTCGGATTGTCGGGTGCCACCTCTTCCACGAGCTTTCCTCCCGGCTTCTTCCTGAGAAGCACGATCGGTTTCTGATGTCCGTCGATGATCTCCGCTGCGTGCTCTGGTACCTCGCATTCGCGGTACACAGTCTCAAGACTGCGGAGCATCACTGCGAACGGCTTCATCGGTCTGTTTTTCAGCCTGCGGAGCCTCGCAACCGCTTCTTTGTTTGTCGCGTCGCAGCACAGGTGAAACCCTCCTATGCCTTTCACGGCTGCTATTTTTCCCGACGCCAGAGCCTTTCTGACGGCCGTGATCGCTTCTCTGCCCTTCAAGCCTCCGTCAAGGATGTAAACCTCAGGGCCGCAGTCATTGCAGCATACCGGCTGTGCGTCGTACCTGCGCGTCTCCGGGTGCGTATATTCATATTCACACTCTGGGCACATCGGGAATTCGCCCATGCTCGTCCTCTGCCTGTCGTAAGGCATCGACTGCAGAATCGTGAGACGCGGGCCGCACGCCGTACAGTTGATGAACGGATGCATGTATCTGCGGTTGTTCGGATCGAACAGTTCTTCCCTGCACTTAGGACATGTTGCAATATCCGGCGAAACGAATATGTCACCGGCCTCCTTTTCGCTCTCGATAATCTCGAAGCTGTCGAAAGGAATGTCTTCGTGCGGACGCCTGTCGATCTTCAGGACAGCGGCGCGTTCGGGCGGATTTTCGGCCAGTTCGCGGTCCAGCCTCTCGATCTGCTCATCGGTGCCGCGGGCATAGATTTCGACGTACGAACCCTTGTTCGCGACGCTGCCTGTGATGCCGATGCTGTCGGCAGCACGGCTCACGAACGGTCTGAATCCCACGCCCTGGACGATGCCGTACACTCTGATCACCGAAGTGCCGACCCCGCCTCTGATATTTTTCCTTTTTCCTTCATTATCATTTTTCATCGTCAAGATCTCCGGAAACAGCGAAGTGATTGAATTCTACGAATTCGCCTTTAAATCCGGCGGCTCTGGCCGCTCTCTCCATCAGTGAATCTGCCGCCAGCACGTCGAACCTGCCTGACGCCGCGTACTCCATAAACTGCTCTTCGGTAGTAAACGAGATATCGCCGGGCCTCGTCATCTCTTCCGGCTGCATAAACCAGGAGCCGCAGATGACGTCGGTTCCGCCGGCGCTTTCGATGATCTCTCTCGCCTTGCTGGCTGCTGCCTGCTGATGTATGACGAGAACGTGTTTTCCGGCAAGCTGCCTGAATTTTTCCACGAGCGCCTCTGGTATGAACGGATAATCGATCCTGTACGGCGTTCCGAATCTTTTCTTCAGATATTTCGCGGCCGCAAGACCGGAAGGCGAAACCACGATATTCTCGGCCACGCTTCCTGCCTTCTTTAAATCATCTATACCGTTTCCCATGCCGTAACATAAGAAATTTTTGTGCACGGAATCCGCATAAGTACTGTGCACGACGTCTTTTCCGTCGTTTCTCGATATTTCAAGCGGTATCATTCCAAGAACTCCGGCAGCCGATTCGTCGGTTTCCGAAACGTCCTCCGCAAATTTTTCGAGAAGAGCCGTATAAGTATTCGACGCTCCTTCGTCGTAAAGGCCGGTGCCGGTGCATTCCACGGCGACTGCCGGCAGGCCGCAGCGCTTCTCGGTCATGCGCACTAGCGCTTTGAAGTCTGTTCCTATTACCACAGGAACAGGTGTGCCTATGATTGCCGCAAACGAAGCGTTCATCTTACTGGAGACCGCTCCGAGTTTTTCGACGAGCTTGTCATCTCGGCCGAGTATCGCATCCATATCGCGCAGTCCGGCTGAAAATACTGGTCTCGGCTGTCCGGTCCACCGCGGTTCGTCGAATCCGCAGATGTTTCCCGTGCATCCTCCGGCATCGCAGATGACCGTTATTCCACCCATATCGTAGAGCACCGAAGCGGCTCCCGACTGGTCAGGAGCGAACGGCGACAGATATTTAAGCATTCCTTTCATCGTTCATTCCTCCCGTCCAAAGCGCCGCAGAGCTCGCTGTAAAGGTGTTCGACCGCCGCGTACCCGAACGGCTGTACATCCTGGTTCCAGGCCACGTTCGGCGCGTCAGGATGATAGTATGCCGCGTCTGCTCCTATCGTCACGTCCACCGGGATTTCCGAACAGTCGTAATAGATCATCGACGGCGAAAGGTTTGTGTAGATTCGCGTGTCTGGCGAAAGTTCTGCAATTTTCTTTATATATACGAAATTTTCGCCGGAAACAGTTCCATAGATTTCCGGAACGCGGCATCCGCTTCTGATGAGCGAAAGCGACAGTTCGAACGTGTCTCCGTTCAGGGTTTCGCCGACCGCTGCCGATGCTCCCGGATATTTATCCGTAAAGCGTCTGACCGCCTCCTCTGCCTTTTCAAAGTATTCCGAATCGTCGATCTTTATTCCTGCAGCCGATCCGAAAAGCTCGTACTGCCTGTGAATCATCGAAGGATTGTGAAGTTTTCTCAGCTCGATGTACGGGATTCCGAGACGTTTGCTGATATCGTCCGCGGCCAGCCTGCACTCCGGATTTATCATGATATTGAAATTAGCTTCGGACATCGCCAGATATTCATCGAAGTCCTTCATTCTCGATATCTCGTTAATTCTGGCGACTCCCGCCGATTTAAGTATTTCATATATTTCGCTGTCGTCTGTAAGCGGCGCGAACTCGCCGATGATGTTTACGACGTTCGATTTTCTCTTTCTCTTTTCCAGCAGGGAATAGATCGATTTTCTCACCGAATTCATAGGCGGCTCCTTGCCCTCCCGTGTCAGAGCGTACATGTAGCTCGGAAGCACGGGCAGGCCCGCGTACTCGGATGCCCTGCGGCAGACTCTCTCCATATCCGTCCCGAGCAGCGCGTCCACACACGTGATGCAGATCATCACGCAGCTCGGCCGTTCCTCGCACGAGTCAGCCGCCTCCTTGACCGCCTCCGGTATCTTCTTCAGGTGGCGTCCGGTGACTATGTCGGTATCATCCATGAGCAGATAGTAGAATCTGTCTCTGTAGCCGCCCGACCTGCTGAGAATCGTCGTATTCCTGCCGCAGCAGCCCGGAGCCACCAGAAGTTCGATCGAACCTGGAACCGCAAGCGCGGCGCGCTTTACTCCGAATCCCTGTGCGCCCGGCGAATTGAACGACAGCGCGGCCGGCGAGCTGTATATGAGGTGTTCCGAAGACTTAAGCTCCGAAGGTATCCCGTCGATTCCGGCCGCCGCGAGATCCGCCGCTGTTATGTAAAATGCACTGTGTTCATTCATATCAGTTCTCCGTCTTTTCTCCGCCGTCTTCGAGCAGTCTGCGGGCGAGATCGATGTAGATTCTGCTTATCTCGAGATCAGGGTCGCCTTCTATGACCGTCTTTCCCTGATCTTCAAAGCGGATTATGTCATTGCTCCTCGGTATGTCGGCGATTATCTCAAGACCGTGTTCGTCTGCGAAAGCCTCCACCTTCTCGCGCTCGTTCTCGACGTTGCGCCTGTTGAGGATAATGCCGCCGACCGAAGCATAACCTCTGTCCTCGAAATTATCTACCGCGGTCTTGATGTTGTTCGCGGCGTAGAGCGCCATTTTTTCGCCCGAAGTGACGATGAGTATTTTTTCGGCATAACCTTCTCTTATAGGAGCGGCAAAGCCTCCACACACCACGTCTCCGAGCACGTCGTAGAGCACGACGTCCGGCTTGTATTTTTCAAACAGTTCCATTTCGTCCAGCAGCGTAAGAGTCGAAACGATTCCGCGGCCGGCGCATCCGAGCCCCGGTGTAGGGCCGCCCGTTTCTATGCAGAGGACTCCGCCGAAACCTACTTTTGTAATCTGCTCCAGGTTCTCCGGTTCCTCGTCGAAATCGCGCATGTAGTCCATAACAGGTTTGAGCGGTTCGCCTCCGAGCAGATTGATCGTCGAATCTGCCTTCGGATCGCAGCCGATCTGTATGACTCTCTTACCGAGAACCGAAAAGGCAGCGGCCAGATTGCTCGTGGTAGTCGATTTTCCTATTCCGCCTTTTCCGTAAACAGCTAATTTGAGCATTTCTTTTCCTCCATATATAGCTTGTTGCTTACTTCCTGAAATCGTACAGACTCTCCGCAAGCTGCCTGTTTATCAGGTTGGGATTTACACTGTCGTAGATTCGTCCCGAAAACGCTTCGTGAGGGAGCTCGTAAAATTCCACTCCTTCCGGACACAGCGGCCTGTACATCGGATCGGCCATGAATCCTCTGCAGCCGTCGGCTCTGACGGCCTGCATGATGTCGTCCTCCTCCGGTGTGAGCATATCGCAAGGCCGCACGAGCGAATCGTCCGTATCGAGAGGGCACAAGACTTTTATCGCTACGCCCTGCTCCATCGCCGCTGCGGCAGCGACCGACGCCTGATAGACGCTTTCTCCCACGGCTCCGATCCAGCCGTTCCCATCTCCTGTTTCTCCGGTTTCAGCACTCACGTCCATATAACCGGTTGAACTTTTCCCGGAAGCGAGCGCTTCTCTCAGTTTGTCCGCAAGATACTCCGCAAACTCTCTGCCTGCAGGAACTCCCGCGACGTACGGAATTCCGAATCTCTTTTCGAGAATCCGCGCAGCCGCCAGGCCGCCGTATGAAACGACGAGGTTCAGATCCGCATCTCCTGCGTGAACTATATCGTCGAGCGTACACCCCATCGCGATCGATGCTCCCGGTTCGAAACCGCTCTGCCCGAGCCATTCGCGCATGGACTCGACGCTTCCGTTTACAGAAAAGTCGAGCGGCGTCGCACCTATTATATTTACACGCGGCCTTCCGGCTCTGCCCACGGAACTTGCGGAACCTCCGTCACCGCTGCTCCGGCCGCGGCCGTCCCTTTCCTTTGAAAACCTGTCGATTATTTCTTCGAGCGCCATCGAAACGCCTTTCGTGTAGTGGCACATGCCGTTCGCCTCCATTCCGAAGCACGGCACGCCGGTGTTGTGCTCGAGAATCTCTGCGATAGCCGCGAAATCGGTTCCGATCATGTATGGTATAGGGGCGCCGACGACCGCGATGAATTTCGGATGGAGTTCAGCTGCCGTCTCCGTGATATCGCCGATCAGCTTATCATCGTCTCCCATGATCGCCTCCATCTCCGAAATAGCTGAAATATAGATCATGCTGTCCATATCGTACCAGCGGGGTTCGTCGTGTGTCGTATACGTCGAATTGCATCCCGACGCATCGTGCATTACTACCATGCCTCCAAGCTCGTACAGTGCCGAGCAAATGCCGAATTCGTCGGATGAATATGTCGATACAAGTGCTGCTACCTGTTTCATACCAGACTTTCGCACCCCCTGCCTTTGCGCTGGATCAGCGTCTTCATGTCCTTCGGCTCCTCAAAGGCTTCCTTCATCAGTTCCGCGATCCTCACGATACCTTTATATCCGTAGAGGAGTCCCTCGTCACCGCCTCCTTCGACGACGTTTACGAAATAATCCGTTCCCGTGAAGTAGGCTGCCTTCTGGCCGAGCGCCAGATATTTCTCGTCTCTGTGCCTGTCGGCGAACCTCATCTGAGGTCTGATGCACGATGAAATCCTGATGTCAGGATAATTTTCCTGAAGCCATCTGAAATCTTCCGCTTCCTCTGCGGCAAAACCGTCGGCATAGATTTCGCGCACGTTGAAGCCGTGCTCGATCAGCAGCCTCGTCAGACTCAGTATCTCGAACGTAAAGGAATAGTCAACCGCAACCGGAGTCTCTCCAATTACTTCGAGAGCGTCTGCAAGAGCCGCATCTGCCTCCGCTCTGAGCGCCGAGGTGTCAGGCGCGTCAATACCGCAGTACGCTGCCAGTTTCCCGTAGTTTTCATCCAGCCTGTCATATCCGAACAAGACTGGCATGTAAAGATACTTCTGTCCGAGCCTCTTCTCAAGTCTTTCTGCGCTGTTCGCAGCGAGCGGCTCGATGTATATGTTCAGCGGCGCTCTCGCCATATTCTGGTACTCTTCGTAAGTCCCGCAGTCGTGAATCTGCACGATCTTTTTGCCGCCGGCTTCGGCGATGCCGTAGATTTCGCTCTGGGCGAATACCTTTCTGTTGCTGCCGATGATGTTTATCAGGCTGTCGTCGAACGGCTGCGGCTTCAGAAGCTCGTACATCTGTATTCTCATCTTCTGGTCGGGCGTGATTCCGCTTTTCCTCAGCGTAGGAATCATATAGCAGTCGTCGAAATCTATATCCGGAAATCTCTTTTTCAGCGTGTCGAACACGTATTCCTGATCATACGCCAGGAAGAAATGCTGGCAGTTGATGAACAGCAATACAGCCTTCGGCTTGTAAGGAAGCTTTTCGAGAACATCTGCGACTCCGTCAACCATGAGTTCCTCCATGCCGCCCGTGAGAACATTGTTTTCACGCACTTCGATTGCCGAATAACGGTTCATCGCATTCATTTCCGCCGCTGTGAGCACGACACCTCGGAGGCATCCCTCGGCGCAGACGAAAATTTCGTGCGATTCCGGAATCAGCATGCCGGTGTGCACGATGTTCCAGATGCCGCGGGCCGGCGAGCTGAACTCGAGACCTTCCTTAAAAGGAGCCGGAAAATGAGCTTCCGCCATGCGCATGCTCGCCGGCCCTTTCGAAGCCAACGCATTCAGCATATCCTGAGCGCAGGAATCCGTCAGACATCCGCACCCTGCCGGTTCCGGCTTGTTTATGTCGTGGCTTAATTTCCTCAGCATCAGTCAGCCTGTCCTTTCTCTGCTCCGGCGTCTGAGACGCCTGCAGCTGCAGAATCCGCGCCTGCTGTTTCTGAATTCCGGCAGACTTCGTAGACAGCGTCCGCCAGCTTTCTGTACTCCTGAGCCATGCTGCTTTCAGGGAAAGCTTCTATAACCGTCTTGTTGAGAGGTTCCGCTTCCTGCACCGTGCTGCTCCTCGGGAGCACGCCGACTATTCCTGTGTGGAAATCGTCGCACAGCTCCTGCACTTTCTCCATTTCATTCTTTACGCCGCGGCTGTTCAGTATCATGCCGCCGAGTCTCGCATATCCTCTGCCCCTGAAATTCTCGATCGCCATCGCGATGTTTGCCGCCGCGTGTATCGACATGTTCTCGCCCGACGTGAGCACGAACACGTTCTGAGCGTATCCTTTTCTCATCGGCATCGAAAATCCGCCGCACACCACGTCGCCGAGCACGTCGTAGAAGACGATGTCAGGCTTGTACACTTCGTATGCACCTTTTTCGGCAAGCTTTGCGAGCGCCGTTATTATTCCTCTTCCGGCACATCCGAATCCCGGCACCGGGCCTCCTGCCTCGACGCAGATGACTCCGCCGAATCCTTCTCTGCATATCTCATTCAGTTCGAAATCGTTCTTTTTATGGTTTACAGTGTCGAGCACCGTCGGCAGATCCTCACCGTGCCTGAGAAGCACGGTCGAATCGGCCTTTGGGTCGCAGCCTATCTGCATGACCTTCAGGCCCTTTTCCGCAAGAGCAGCCGAGATATTGCTGACGGTAGTCGACTTTCCGATTCCGCCCTTTCCGTAAATAGCAACCTTTAACATCTTTCACCTCGTAAAGTTACAGGTGGGCGTCAGTTTCCGCTGCGCTCCACCCTGGAGTAAATCGTCTTCGCGCTGACGCCTCTGACCTTGCCTATTCTGCCCGCCAGCGTGTTAATGACGTCCTGAGGTGCGTCCAGAGCGATGCAGATGATATTGACACCAGCCTGTCTGTACGGCAGTCCCATTCTGCCTATGATATAGCTGCTGCAGCTGTGCAGCAGTTCGTTTATACGTCCTGTCGACTCCATATCTTCAACTATAATCCCTAAAATGGCGATTCTCGTTTCCATCTGTATTCTCCTGCAAACAAAAAACCGCATCAAAAAGATGCGGTCCATTCCATTAGTTTCCGATTGATTTTATGGTATTCAATATCGCGCATCTTTGATCTCAATATATTATTTCGACCTCAGATCTATATCTATATTATTACCCATCCTGGTCCGAAAAGTCAAGTTCTGCGAGTTGCGGACGGCAGCCGGCCACATAGCAAACTGCAGTCAGTTCAAAACGCCTCGTCAGAGAATCCCGATCCGGTACTACGTACTACGGCTCATCAAATCATTCCGCACCCTGCCGGCGCTCAACAGCGCTCTTACGCGTAATCACTCCGCACCCTGCCGGCGCTTAACAGCACTCTTACGCATAATAAAAAAGCTCCGGCGCAAACCGGAGCCCTGGAAAAAGTAATTATTATTGTGACTGGGATCATATCTGTGCGCTGCCGCACACCTTTATTGAACGATACCGGCACACCGTGCCGGCTGATTTATTATGCGCGCCGCCTGCTGCGGCGCTTTCAAGCTATGAAACGAGCCGCTCATCCTGCGGTCTGCTTTCTTCCTCCTCATCATCGTCGATTCTGAACTCTTCTGCGTTGTCGTTCAGGATAGTCAGAAGTTCTCCGACTTCAGTTTTAGTGAGCGTCACACCCTTGCTCATCTTTTCATGATCGGGCTGCCACTCTCTGATATCGTACTTGGGATCTCTTCCGTTCCACACGACATAATTGAATTCTTTGTTCCATCCACGTGCAGATGTCGAAAGCACTCCGAAATGCTTTTTGATTTCAAAGCTGAAGTCATCGTCTCTGCCTCTCTTTCCGCTGTTCTGAGGCATGTTGATATCACCTTCCTTCATATTGCAAAGCTGTGCGCAGATTGCAGTGCTGCGCTTGTTTCCGACGATCGTCTCTATGATCATGATACAGTCATTACCAATTTCTGTCAATATATATTTTTACAAATTATTACATTTCACGTTTCTGCACTTCGCCGGTCTGATAGGGCTTAACATTTCAACTAAAAAACCGCCAGACCGTTGAAAGCTCAACGATCTGACGGTTTCTGAATAATCTGGCAGAGGGCACGGGACTCGAACCCGCGGGGCATGACGCCTTACTCGCGTTCCAGGCGAGCTCCTTAGCCGCTCGGTCAACCCTCTAAGACCTTGTTTACTATACATGAAACAGGTGCCGTTTGCAAGTGAAAATTTTACAAAACCCTGATTTTATGGTTTACAGTCCGGCAGCCGGCATTAAATATTTTACATCCGGCAGCCGTGTTCATGGAAAAGATCATCCTTCTCAGTTCGTAAAGATACTGAACGCTCCGTAAGTGATTACCGAAATGATGAATCCTGCGGTGCATACGCCGAGGAATATCGGCAAAATAGCCTTTTTCAGGTCCATATCGAGCATCGCCGCGATCAGAGAACCTGTCCATGCACCGGTGCCGGGAAGCGGAATCGCTACAAAAGCGAAGAGCCCCCAGAATTCGTATCTCCTCACCTTATCGCTCTTTGCATCTGCCTTTGCTTCCATTTTATCGACGAATGCGTTCAGCTTCTCGCTCTTCGTCCTCATCCAGGCGAATATTTTCTTGATGAAGATTATGATGAACGGGACAGGAACCATATTCCCGATGATCGATATCACGATCGCCTCCCACAGCGGAAGACCCTCTGCGACGCCTACCGGAATCGCACCTCTCAGTTCGACGATAGGAAGCATCGACATAAAAAATGTTGTAAGTACTTTTGCTGTCATTCCTGATTCTCCAGTTATTTCGTGCCGGTTGAACCGAAACCGCCCTCGCCGCGTTCGGTGCTGCTGAGCTCTTTGCTTTCCACGATCAGCGCGTGCTGGACCGGTGCGATGACCATCTGCGCGATCCTTTCGCCGTCTTCGATTCGCTGATCCTGATCTGAACCATTGTGAATGGCAACCATTATCTCGCCTCTGTAGTCCGAATCCACGACGCCTACTTTGTTTGCGGGAGCAAGCCCGTTCCTGACGGCGAGTCCGCTTCTTGCATAGACGAATCCTGCGTATCCCTCAGGAATCTCCATCGCGAGTCCGGTGTGTATCATGACGGTCTCACCAGGATGAAGGAGGACCGGAACCGCAGTCAGAGCGTATAAATCCATGCCTGCAGCCGATTTTGAGGCGTAGACAGGCATACGGGCCCTGCTGTCGAGCTTCTTTACGTTGAGTCTGATCATTTCCATATAAATTTACCTTCTCTTTTGTACTGCTAGAAAAATCTGCTAAAAAATGTATTAATGCGATATTCTTCTTATTGTAGCACGTATTGCCCCGTTCGCAATGGTTATATAATATTAATATTTTGTTCAGAAAATTTTTATAATTATATCTTTCGTAAATCTCTCGATCTGGCAGACACAACCGCAGGAATACGAATTATTTCCCGCCGGAATACGCCGCACTTTCTTCATCTCTCGCCGCCGGGACAGACTTTGAATCCTCCGGCCGGAGCGCACCCTTAATTCTCAGACTGGAACGAGTCCTGATTCTTCGCCAAAACAAGTCTGGATCTGCCTCTGCCGCTGGAACTCGTCTTCACCTTTCACCGGCAGAACCATGGCAGCCGTCTTTACGGGAATCACTCTGAACGGTCCGCCAGGCCTGTGACCGCCAGCATTCTGTCCATAAACATGTGGTTGTACAGAGCAATGACTCTTCCCACGAATATCATCGACGCGATGGTGCCGATACCGAGACCCGGGAAACCGCCTGTAAATATGTATCCGACAGCAGCGGTTATCGCGACGCACGTGATGTCGAAAAAGTTCTTTATAAGTCCGAGCGGCTTCCCTGTCAAATCAGACAGCGCCTGGACCAGACCGTCCGCCGGGTTAGGCACAAGTCTGCAGTTGAGCATCATGGCTGCGCCTGTTCCTGTGAATATTATTCCGAGCGCCAGAAACAGGATCCTTTCGGGCACTAAAGAAGCATCCGGAAGGTACTCGCCGAACAGGTCGAAAAGCCTCGACATCAGAAATGCCAGCGGGAGCTGCAGCAGATCGTATATTTTGAAGTTCCTCCCCTTGAGAATGTATTCCACCACCGCCATGACGATATACATTACGAAGCTCGCGTTTCCGAAGTCGAATCCTCCGGATACAGATGAAGCGTACGCTATCGATATGATCGGCGAAACTCCCAAATCCGATTTTGACGTCAGGATTATTCCGAGCGAAAGCGACACCACTCCGATGCCGTAGAAAACCCATCTCATTATCAATGCGGAATTTTTTTCTTCATTTTCAGTCAATCCATATCTTCCCCCTTAAGACTGTTCGAACGATTATACACGCATTTTTTCTCATAAAACAAGTCTTGACATATCCCGAAAGCCATAAGTAAAAAGACGGCACACACTGGCTCACGAAAGCCGGCATGGCCGCCTGAAAAGACATAAAACTACCCCTTCCTCCGCAGCAGAATCTGTGTACATCGGAAGGGGCATTCTGCAAAAGTTTTATATGATTTTGAACAGGTTCGCCGATAACAGCGGTAATAGCTGCCGGCGGCCCGTTCTTCATTTTTAACGATTTTCCTGACGCAAGTCAGGCAATATAACCGTTAGCTGAGATTCGAATAATTCAGGAAGATCTGTGCAACCTGTGCTCTTGTAGCTGAATCTCTAGGCATGAGCTGACCGTCAGCACCGTTTATCAGTCCTTTGCCTACAGCCCACTGCAGAGCTTCCTGTGCATAGCTGTCAACATCCGAAGCGTCGGAGAACTGCGAGAGATCTCCCGAAGCAGTGACATCTTCACCGGCAGCCTTTGCCGTATTGTAGAAGAGAACTGCCATCTGCTCACGGGTTACACTATCGTTCGGCGAGAACGTCGTGGACGATGTTCCTGCGGCAATGCCCTCGCTGTATGCCCATTCGACGCCGTTGTAGAACCAGTCGCTGCTCGTCACATCTGTAAACGGAACTATACCGATTGATACCGGATTATCCTGTGATCTGTAGAGAACCGTAACGAACATTCCTCTCGTCATAGCGCTGTCAGGTTCGAAAGTAGTGTTTGAAGTTCCGTAGAAAAGACCGTTCTTTACAGCATAGTCAACTGCATCGTAATACCAGCTGTTCTGATCGACATCTGTGAAATCAGATGCTGAATCAGGCGTTGTCGTGTCGTCTGTGTCGTCTGTGTCATGGTTGAGGTTCGCAGCCATAGTATCGAGACGGTCGCTGCCTATAGTAGCCGCGTTGGCATTGTAGTAATCCATTCCTTCGTCGATGATACTCTGGAAAGCTGAATCTGAGTAACCGCTGATATCGGTCGTCACGCCGTCAGGCTTCGAAGCTGTCGACATCGTCGAATCGATGATAGTAGCGAGCTTTTCGTTGTCTGTAACGTGATAGAAATGATAGTACCAGTAAGTGATATGTACCCAGAAAACTGGACACATTGATCTAGGAGCCAAACCTAACACATGGATGCTTCCCTGTACTTTGCAGGGGGCATCCAATTTGTTTTCTTCTGGATCCGCTCATTGTTGTAATAATA
>JBMNUZ010000016.1:0-34515 GCA_050946535.1 Anaerovoracaceae bacterium | reverse complement strand
AGAAAACAGCTGGGCTACCACACCCCGGAAGAACTCTTCGAAGAATTCCTCGATCAGGTATATTCAATTGCCAAGGTTCAGGTTGTTTGATTTAAGGTTAGTGTTCAAGTTGGAATTGCAATTTGTGGCAAAATATGATAGTATTTTTAGTGATAATTTCTGTATTTTCCCAATTTTTCGAAATTATTTGCAAATTATTCGCTGTTTTATACGTTATTATACTACATTACCGCGATAAATCGATAAAATCTATGTAAACATGTATAAATGTATGTTGATTGATTACAGGATTTCCCTGTTCCCGGCAGGTTTTCCCGCTGCATTCTCCCGCCGCATGGAACCGATACATCACAGCGGCGCGGCTCTCGTCAGACCGTATAACGACCTGCGCCTGCATAGCGGCACTGCTTATCTGGCCTCGTATGGTTTTCAGGCCGGAAAACGGCGCATTGTTTCTGGCCTCATATTTTTTTCAGGCTGCAAAGCAGCGCAGCTTATACGATCGCATACAGTCTGCTTTCGGCATACAAAAAAAATCTTCCGGTTAGCATACAATAGCATTTACTTATGCAAAATGCAAGACATTTATAAGAAGGCATAAGCTAAGCACGCAGCGCAGTCTTCAGATACGCTCATATTTCTGCCACAATCCGGCACGAACGAAGAGAAGAACTAATAAAATCCTGCGCGCCGACTCGTCTTTATTCACCGCCTGCATTGCGGCAGAATCACGGTCTGCCTTCTGTTGTAAATTCTCCTGCATTTGAAATTAGTAAGACACCGGTTTTTTCTGTTGAAATAATTGCTGTCGGCCGGCCGCGCTCTGAGGTGCGTGATTTTCTGAGCCTGTCACGCGTGGTTTTCTGCTCCTGTAAAGCATTAGTTTCTGAGCCTGCAGCGAGATTTTCTGATGGAAAAAAGCAGAGCAGCGATTTGCGCTGCTCTGCCTGTACGGTTCAAGCTTGTCAGCCGGTCTGGCCGGCCTGATTTTTTCTGCGTCTGATTATTTCACCGAAGTCTCGAATGTGAGGCCCTGATCATCCGCATTGATCACGATGTCGTCGCCGTCTTTGATGTCGCCTCTTATGATCATCTCTGCGAGCTGGTTTTCGACGTGCTTCTGCAGATACCTCTTTACAGGTCTTGCTCCGTAATGAGGATCGTATGCCTCCTGCGCGATGAACTTCTTCGCCTTGTCGGTGATCGAAAGCTTCATGCGGCGGCCTTCGAGCATCTTTTCGAGAGATACGAGCTGCAGCTCTATGATCTTTCCGATCTGGCTCTCCGTAAGCGGCGAGAATACTACGATATCGTCGATACGGTTGATGAACTCAGGTCTGAAATGTTTCTTGAGCTCGTCGGTAACCTGCTGCTTTACACTGTCGTCGATCGTGCCGTCCTGGTGGATGTTTTCCGTCAGGTAAGCGCTTCCGAGGTTGGAAGTCATGATTATGATCGTGTTCTTGAAATCGACGGTCCTGCCCTGGTTGTCGGTCAGACGTCCGTCGTCGAGAAGCTGGAGCAGTATGTTGAATACGTCCGGATGAGCCTTCTCTATTTCATCGAACAGTATTACGCTGTAAGGATGGCGCCTTACGGCCTCTGTCAGCTGGCCGCCTTCATCGTATCCTACGTATCCCGGAGGTGCTCCGATGAGCCTGGACACTGAGTATTTCTCCATGTACTCCGACATATCTATACGGATCATGTTCTTTTCGCTGTCGAACATCGCTTCGGACAGTGCTTTGGCGAGTTCCGTCTTACCTACGCCGGTAGGACCCATGAAAATGAACGAACCGATAGGCCTGCTGGGATCTTTGAGTCCTGCTCTCGCTCTCATGACAGCCTCTGAAACGGCTTCAACAGCTTCATCCTGGCCTATAACCCTCTTATGCAGCTCTTCCGGCAGTCTCAGCAGCTTTTCTCTTTCAGCTTCGACCAGTTTTGCCACAGGTATGCCGGTCCACTTGGATACGACCTCTGCGATCTCCGGCTCGTCGACCTGCTCCTTGAGCATTCTGTCGCCGCTGTCGCCGAGTTTTTCCTTGGTCTCAGCCAGCTTCTGCTGCAGGTCACGCAGTTTTCCGTATTTCAGCTGAGCGACCTTCTCGTAATCCGAGTCTCTCATTGCCGCCTCGATCTCGAGATTTACATCCTCGATCTCCTGCTTGATCTGTTTTGAACTGCTGATCTCGTTCTTTTCCTTCTGCCACTGAGCTCTCATCGCGGAATTCTTTTCCTTGAGATCCGAGAGTTCCTTATCTATGCTGACAAGCCTTGCTTTCGAGGCTTCGTCCTCTTCCTTGCTGATCGCCTGCTTCTCGATTTCAAGCTGTTTGATCTTGCGGTCGAGTTCTTCGACCTCGGCAGGCATAGAGTCTATATTGATCCTTACCATAGACGCGGCTTCGTCCATGAGGTCTATGGCCTTGTCAGGCAGGAATCTGTCTGATATATATCTGTCGGAAAGCGTTGCACACGCTATCAGCGCGTTGTCTGTGATTCTTACGCCGTGGTGTATCTCGAAACGCTGCTTGAGGCCTCTCAGTATCGAAATCGTGTCCTCTACCGAAGGCTGTTCTACCATGACCTTCTGGAATCTTCTCTCGAGAGCCTTGTCTTTTTCTATGTATTTTCTGTATTCGTCGAGCGTGGTCGCACCTATGCAGTGCAGTTCGCCCCTCGCCAGTTTCGGCTTGAGCATATTTCCTGCATCCATCGAGCCCTCGGTCTTTCCTGCTCCGACGATCGTATGGATCTCATCTATGAACAGTATGATCCTGCCTTCCGATTTCTCGATCTCGTTGAGCACGGCCTTGAGTCTTTCCTCGAATTCGCCTCTGTACTTGGCGCCTGCTATCAGTGCGCCCATATCGAGTTCGAATATCGTCTTGCCTTTGAGGCCTTCAGGAACATCGTCGTTGAGTATTCTCTGCGCGAGTCCCTCGACTACAGCCGTCTTGCCGACGCCCGGCTCGCCTATGAGTACAGGATTGTTCTTGGTCCTTCTCGAAAGGATCTGCATCGTGTGTCTGATTTCAGCGTCTCTGCCGATTACCGGATCGAGTCTGCCTGCTCTCGCGTCCTCGACGAGATCTCTGCCGTATTTCGTGAGCACATCGTACGTATCCTCAGGATTTGCACTCGTAACCCTCTGGTTCCCTCTGATCTTCGTCAGAGACTGGAGCACCTTGTCCTTGGTGATGCCGTATTTTTTGAAGATCGATGCCGAAGGCGTGCCGTGTTCATTCAGCAGCGCGAGATAAAGATGCTCGACGCTCACATATTCGTCGTTGAACTTCTTCGATATCTTCTCCGCATCTATCAGGATCCTGTTGAACCTCTGCGACGCGTAGACCTGAGCGTTTGAACCGGAAACCTTAGGCAGTTTGTCGAGCTCCGCCTGCAGGTCGTCCCTGAGCTGTGCTCCCGGAACTTCCATATAATCGAGCAGCCTCGGGACGAGTCCCTCATCCTGCTTGATCAGAGCCATGTGAAGGTGTTCGCCTGTAAGCTCCTGATGACCTTCTTCTATAGCTATGTTCTGCGAATCCACGATTGCGCTCCGCGCTTTTTCAGTAAATTTTTCAAAGTCCATATTATCAGCCTCCCCTTTCGCTGATATTAACATGCAGCTGTGTTTCCTCACGGAAAGACGCAGCTGCACGAAGACAATCATATTATTATTCTCCATCCGCTCCGCGGACACCGCACCCGTTTTTTATCATGACCAGATGCGGTCAAACTAATAATACCCTGACGAATTTTTCATAAACTCGTATGTTCAAAAAATAATTGATAACAACCACAGATTTTACAATGAGCGTATATTTGCCTTCATCTCGGCCTTGTACGCTTCGACGCCCGGCTGGTCGAACGGGTTGACTCCGGAGAGGAGAGCGCTTACGGCGCACTGGGTTTCGAAGAAATAGATCAGTTCGCCTGTGCTTTCAGGGGAGAAACTGTCGACCGTTATCTTTACCGCCGGCACGCCGGCTTTGACGTGAGCTGCGTACACTCCGTCCTCGGCGCATCTGTTGATCTGCTGTATCGTCTTTCCTGCAAACGCTCCGCCTGCTTCCTCAGGAATGAGAACGTCCTGGAGCGTATTTTCCGCGAGTATGAAAGTCTCGAAAAACGAAGATGATCCCTGCTGCAGGAACTGGCCCATGGAGTGCAGATCGCGGCTGAACATCAGCGAAGCCGGGAACAGACCTTTTCCTTCCTTGCCTTCGCTCTCGCCGAAGAGCTGCTTGAGCCACTCTCCGAAAAATGCGGCATAAGGATCGAAAAATTCAAACACTTCTATGCGCTTGCCGAAGCCATACATCAGCTGCCTCGTGATCGCGTAGTCAAGACCGCTGCCGCTGAAATGGTCAGGATCGGCCGTATCAGCCGCTCCCTTTACCAGCGCCCTGATGTCGATGCCGCTGACAGCGATCGGCAGAAGTCCGACAGGCGTGAGGACCGAATATCTTCCGCCGATGTCGAGTGGAATGTCGAGCACAGTGAATCCGTCTTCGACGGCGAGGTCGTACAGATAGTTGGAACGTCTCTCCGTAATCGCATACGTGCGCTTTGCAGTCTCTTCGCGCCCGTAGCGCCCGATCATGTACTTTCTGAATATTCCGAATGCCGACAGCGTTTCGGTCGTCGATCCCGACTTTGAAATCACGCACAGGGAAACGTCGCCGTCTTTGATGCGGTCGAGCACCTCGTTCACGTAGCGGGCGCTGAAATTGTATCCTGCGAAAATGACTTTCGTGCCGGACGTCCTTTCGCCGAGCAGATCTATCACTGCCTTCGCACCCATATATGACCCGCCGACTCCGAGCACGACCAGAAAATCGCTGTCCGCTCTGATTTCTGCTGCGCATTTTTCGATTTCCGACAGGCTCTCCTCTGTGATTTTTTCAGGGAGCCTTACCCATCCTGTGAAATCGAGCCCGCCGCTCCAGAGCTTTTCGAGCGCTCCGTGCGCTTCCTTTCTCTTGCTTTCGGTCAATCTGCCGCTGATTCCGCTGTCCTCAAGATATACACTCACACTCATTGACGTTCTCCTTCTTTCCGGCTTCTGTCCGGACGTCTGTTTTCAAAAACTAATTACTAATTGGCCATATGCACTAATATTGTCTATGTGCGCAAAAATATTATATAAATAATGGAGTTATTCACTTCTTTTGTATTAAAATTGAGTAAATGATGATCTACGGCCGCAAGCCCCGGCTGTCCGGCCTCGAAAGGCGGTGTTTACCATAAGAAGTCACATCTCCAGCCGCAGGAGCGGCGTTCTGCTGCCCGTATTTTCGCTTCCGTCAGATTACGGAACAGGATGTTTCTCCGGCGAAGCGCGCAATTTTATAGAATTTCTCCATAATACCGGCCAGAGCTTCTGGCAGATACTGCCTCTCGGCCCGGTGAACGAAAGCCGTTCGCCGTATCAGCCTCTCTCGTCGTTTGCGGGCAACCCTGCCTTCATAGATCCGGACGAGCTGCGCCGCCTCGGCCTCATTACCGAAACCGAGCTGAATGAATTCAGGCGGCCGGTATCCGATTGTGCAGTCACGGGAATGTACGGAAATATTCAGTACAGCCGCGTGATTCCGCCACGCATGAAGCTTCTCCGTACCGCGTACGAAAGATTCGCCGCACTCCCCGCAGATTCAAGTTACAAGGCCGGATACGGCTCTTTTGTAAGCGAGAACGCGTGGTGGCTCGACGACTATACGTATTTCACCGTGCTGTCGGAAAAATTCGGGAGCACAGCCTGGACGAAATGGCCTGACGAATATAAATACAGGGATACAGCCCGGCTCTCGCGCATCGACGATGAAATGCCTCAGGAAACCGGTTTCGTCCGCTTCATGCAGTATGAATTTTTCCGCGAACTCGAGGAGCTCCGCTCGTTCGCACATTCTGCAGGCATAAAGATAATCGGCGATCTGCCGTTTTATACCGCCGCAGAAAGCGCCGACTGCTGGAGCCATCCGGAAATCTTCGTGCTTGGCAAAAACCTCGAACCCGAAGCTCTGGCTGGATGTCCGCCTGATTCCTTCACGCCTGAAGGCCAGCTGTGGAACAATCCGCTCTACAGGTGGCACGATGCTCCGGAGAAAACTTCCGCATGGTGGGCCGCAAGGCTGCGTCACAATCTCAGGATGACTGACGTACTGAGGCTGGATCACTTCAGGGGATTCGAAAGTTATTTCTCGATTCCTGCCTCGGACGCCAAACCTGCGCTCGGCCACTGGGAACCCGGTCCCGGTGCTGAATTTTTCAGGAATCTTCCCGCCGATGCATTCCCGAAAGGTGCGATCATCGCAGAAGATCTCGGGAGTCTCACTACGGAAGTATACGATCTCAGGGACGGCCTGGGACTGCCGGGCATGAAAGTCCTTCAGTTCGCTTTCGATTCCGGAAGCTCTAATCCGTATCTTCCCGGAAATTTCGGACCTCACTCCGTCGTCTACACTGGAACTCACGACAACGACACCGTCAGAGGCTGGTACGAAAGCCTCAGCAGACGGAGAAAAAACAAGATCCGGTTTTATACAGGCAATTATATCAGGAAACATCGCCGGGCACGCTTCAACAGATTGATACCTGCCGGCGTCCGTTCAAGGTGGATCCGCGGACAGATTCAGGACGGCGAAATTGCAGACGCAATGGTTCTCATGGCTGAATCCTCCAGGGCGTCCGTCTGCATAATACCTTTTCAGGATATACTCGGAGCAGGCAGCAGCGCACGGATAAATACTCCGGGAACGGCTGAAGGCAACTGGTGCTTCGAATTGGGCACCGGACTAAGATACAGCAGCTATGTGGAGAAGTTTGCCCGCGTCACGGAAGCCTGCGGGCGCCAGCGGCATGATTGAATCATTTATCATCAGCCGCTGCGCCTTTGCCCGCCAATTTGTTCAGCTGTCGGCGCGCTTTCAGCCGCCGGCATGTGCTGGTATACGTTCTTCTGACTTGATTTCAGCTGCTTCCGCAATCTGATCCGCCGGCGTGCGTTTATCTGTGGTTTCGACGAACAGCATCGCGCTGCACGGCGCCACTTCCACCTTTCCTTTATATTCTTTTCCCGAAATAGCGTCGCAGCGGCTGCCGCAGCCATCCAGCACAGCGGTCGTTTCGCCGCAGTTCGCGACGGTGACTATACGCTCGTTTTCGTCATATCTTTCGAAGGCATACAGACCGCCCTCTGCGACGAGCGTCCTGTACGCTCCCTTTTTATATACTTCGTGTCTGCGGCGGAATCTCGTAAGCATCATCGTCCACGCGGTAAGCCGCCTGTCCTCTTTTCCCCACGGAAAACACTGTCTGTTGAACGGATCTCTGTACCCCTGCATTCCTGCCTCGTCGCCGTAATAGATGCATGGTACTCCGGGCAGCGTCATCTGAATCACTTCTGCTGTCATCAGACGCTTCACGGCCTTTTCGTAATCAGCTTCTGACAGATGCTCAGCCGCTTCCGTTTCCCGCAGCGGCTCCGGACCGAGATCCTTGCCTCCGAGCACGGTGAGTATGCGTTCCGTATCGTGGGTTCCGAGGCTGTTCATTAGACAGCATACGACTTCCGGAGGATAATTTTCGATTATCGTCTCCACCGTGCTGCTTATCTTGAAATAATCTCCGTTTTTCACGAAGTCGATCACAGCCGTCCTGAACGGATAGTTCATCACCGAGTCCAGCTTGTCGCCTTCAAAATAGTTTTTCCGTTCTCCGTACGACGTCTTGCTCGACGCATCTTCCCAGACTTCTCCTATAACGGCGGCGTCCGGCTTTTCTTCCTTGACGGCTGCCACCAGCTTTTCGAGGAAACTGTTCGGAAGCTCGTCTGCCACATCGAGGCGCCATCCCGACGCTCCCAGCTTCAGCCAGTGGCGTGCTACGCCGTACTGCCCGCAGATGAAATTCACGTACGAAGGATTGTTCTTATTGATTCTTGGCAGAGTTTTAATACCCCACCACGTCTCGTAGCTTTCGTCCTCATTGAAGTAATACCATTGACGATACGGCGAATCCGGATTTTTCCACGCGCCGTTTCCACCGTAATGTCCGTACCTGTCGAAATACAGCGAATCGGATCCCGTATGCGAAAATACGCCGTCACAGATGATCCTGATTCCGTGCTCTCCGGCTTTTCTGCAGAGCTCGGTAAATTCCTCTTCCGTTCCGAACATCGGGTCCGTTTTCATATAGTCGGCCGTATCGTATTTGTGGTTCGAATACGCTTCACATATCGGACTCAGGTAGATGCACGTGACGCCCAGATCTTCCAGATACGGAAGCTTTTCGATTATTCCTCTGAAATTTCCGCCGAAGAAATCGTTGTTCAGTATCTCTCCGTTCTCATCCGGACGGTACTGAGGCATGCCTCCCCAGTCTCTGCGCACCTTCTTTCCTGGCATTTCTACATAGCCGCCCTCATGGCAGAAACGATCGATGAAGATCTGATATATAACTCCTCCGCAGAGCCACTCCGGCACATCGTATTTTCTCTTGTAGACGGTCTGCTGCCACGGAGCAGGAGCAGAAGAAACCACGGCCTTGTTGTCAGGACCTGATTTCCCGATCTTCACCACGTCGTCACCGGCTTTGATTTCGAAATGATACCAGTACAGTCCCGTATCTATAATGTGAAACACGGCTTCATAATACCTGAATCCGTCTTCACCGCATGAAACGGATCCCTTCTCGTCTGACATTTCTTCCGCCGGATCCATCCTGTAACTCGCAGTGCTCTTGTTCTTGTCGAATTCGACGACGACCGAAACCTCCGATATGCTGATATCTTCATCTCCGGCCACGGCTATCCGCAGTTTTAGAAGATCTCCTGATTTCAGCGGTCCGGCTGGTTTTTTGTACGTTTCGTCTCTGGAATTGAACTTTATTTTCATACTGTTATGCAGCATTTAAATACGCTCGTTCCTTTCCGCAATGAATGGATGTGTGATATAGCCCGAAAGTCTGCAGCCGGATCTTACCGAGACGTTCTTGTCGAGCACCGCGTAATTGAGGCTCGATCCCTCCGAAATTATTGAATTCTGCATTATTACACAGTGATCTACCTCGGTGTCTCTGGCTATATGGACGCCTCTGAAGATCACCGAATTTTTCACGGTGCCTTCGATATCTGCGCCCGATGAAATCAGCGAATTCGATACCGTCGCGTCACAGCCGTATTTCGTAGGAGGACTGTCTTTGATCTTCGTAGCCACCGGACCGTTAGGAGACTTGAAGATGCTGTCCCGCACCTTCTGGTCGAGCAGCGCGAGATTGCTCACGAGGTAGTCCTCTACAGTGCTTATGATCGAGACCGTCTCTTCGCATTTGAATGCGTACATTTCGCCGCGCCTGATCATTGGATCGAAGAAGTCGCGGCGCATACTCGTTTTCTTTTCTTCCGTGGCTTCATTGATGATGTCGATCAGATCTTTTCTGCTGATGATGAATGTGTTGAGCCAGTACGACATTCCTTCCGGCCTTTCGTCCGCGTACCTGATCGCCCTGACGACGCCGCTGCCGTCACAATCTATATACGGTCTTTTGTAACTGGCGCCCGAAATGATCGGATCGTCGGAGCAGAACAGTGAAATCCTCGCCCCGCTCTTAATGTGAGCTTCGAACATCTTCGCGTAGTTGACCATTCCTACTTTGCCCACGCTCGTTATCAGAATGTAGTCCTGGGTTAAATCTCTAATAAATGTCCTGTTCGCGATGAGCCCCTCTAACATGTTCTGATAAACAGTATCGTTGTTGTCCCTTGTCGCGAACGGCGGAAGTATCTGTACTCCGCCGTTCTTTCTGTCGAGATCCCACGGTGCTCCCGATCCTATGTGCCTCATGAGGCTGTGGTAGTTTTTCTTTACTATGATGCCGACATTTATGACTCCCGCATTGACCATGCATGAGAGCGGAAAATCGATGAGTCTGTATCTGGCGCCGTATGGAACCGCGGCGAGGGTCCGTTCGTTGAGAAGTCCGTTATGGATGACGTTGTATTCGTCAGAGAAAATTATTCCTGCTAAATTCATATCTGCGTCCCTCCCCTACAAATCATTCTCGATCACACTGCCGGCTTTTACATTCTGCCCGCTGCCGATTCTGAGACCATCCGCGACTACTGTCAGCACCTTTCCGTCCGGCAGTCTCGTCTTGTCTGAATGTTCGTTCTGCCCGTCGGTGCCGATATGTACTCCTTCGCCTATTTCTGTATTTTCAGAGATGATCGCATGGTCGAGCACTGCACCGCTGTGAATGACGCAGCCCGGAAGAATGATGCTGTCCCTCACTTCCGCACCTTCCTCGACTATCACCTTGCTGAAAAGCACCGAATGAATCACATTTCCGTTGATCTCGCATCCGTCGCCGATTATGGACTTCTTCACGTCGCCCTTCTCGCCTATGTACTGCGGATACACGAAATCGTGTCTGAAATAAATCTTCCATCCCGCGTCGTCGAGGATCAGTTTCTCTGAATCAGGAACCTTAAGCATCTCTATGGCGTCCATGTTTGCTTCCCAGTATGAATTTAGAGTACCGACGTCGCGCCAGTAGCCCTTGTAGAGATATGCGAACATTCTGCAGCCGTCGTTCAGCATGTCTGGAATGATGTTTTTGCCGAAATCGTGGGCCGAATCTTCGCGTCTGCTGTCGGCTTCGAGATATTCATATAGTTTGTCGGCGGTAAAGATATATACACCCATCGATGCCTGAGTGCTCTTCGGATGTTCGGGCTTTTCCTCGAACTCCAGAATTCTCCCGTCCTTGTCTGTGTTCATGATTCCGAATCTGCCGGCTTCTTCGATAGGCACATCGATTACGGCAATCGTGCACGCTGCATCGTTTTCTATGTGTTCCTGCAGCATGATATTGTAGTTCATCTTGTAGATGTGGTCTCCGGAAATGACCAGCACATATTTTGGATTGTACTGCCGGATGAAGTTAATGTGCTGATAGATGGAATCCGCCGTACCCTTGAACCAGCTTGCGCCGTGCTCCGTCATGTAAGGAGTGAGCACATGCAGTCCTCCGTACTTGATGTCCATATCCCACGGGTCGCCCTGACCGAGATATGCATTTAAATCCTGTGGTCTGTACTGCGTAAGCACGCCCACCGTATCAATGCCCGAGTTGGTGCAGTTAGACAGTGGGAAATCGATGATGCGGTACAGCGCTCCGAACGGAACAGACGGCTTTGCAGTGTTCCTCGTAAGCGGCATCAGGCGGTTTCCCTGGCCTCCGGCCAGCAGCATTGCAACGCATTCTTTGTTTTTCATTTCATTCTCCTTTATGATTTGAAAACAAATACTTAAAACACAGTTTATTTATTTTTTTTACGTGACGCGGGACGTCTTCTCTTTCCTGCCTTCTGAGAAGGAGCACGCCACGAGAGTATCACGCCTGAAAGAGCCGGCAGTGCGAGCGTTATGTGCTGCTCCAGACCATTGCACATTCCTTTTCTCGCGCTGTACGTCTTGACATGGCGCATTCCCGAGCCGCCGAACTCGGCGTCGTCTGAGTCGAGCAGCCTTTCATATCTTCCGGCAAAAGGCACTCCCACATTGTACTCAGGAAAATCTCTGCCCGACAGATTCAGCACTACGACCTCGATCTTCTTTTTGTCACCGGTGTCGTCTGTCCTGTAGTATGAAAACGTGTTGTCGGGAGCATTGTCTGCGTCTATCCACGTGAAGCCCTCCTGGCCGTCGTCTCTCTTCCAGAGGGCGGAATGCCGTGAATAGAAGTGATTCAGCTTTTTCACGAACTGCTGCATCTGTCTGTGGCGGTCGAAATCGAGCAGCATCCAGTCGAGCTCCCGCTTTTCGTCCCATTCGATGAACTGTCCGAACTCACTGCCCATAAACAGCAGCTTTTTGCCCGGATGCGTCATCATGTAGACATAGAACGCCCTGAGCCCTGCAAATTTCTGATCGTATTCGCCCGGCATCTTGTCCAGCATTGAACTCTTGCCGTGAACGACTTCGTCGTGTGATACCGGTAGTATGTAATTTTCGCTGTAAGCGTACGTGATTGAAAAAGTGAGTTTGTTGTGAATTCCGCTTCTGAAGATAGGATCCGTTCTGAAATATTCGAGGGTGTCGTTCATCCATCCCATATTCCACTTGAAGTTAAATCCGAGGCCGCCAGATTCAGGCGGTTTCGTAACCAGAGGCCATTCTGTTGACTCCTCTGCCGCCATGATGACTCCCGGAAATGCCGTGAGGACATCCTCGTTGAGAGCCTGCAGGAAATGAACGGCTTCAAGGTTTTCCCGTCCGCCGTGCTCGTTAGGTCTCCACTCGCCGTCGCGTCTGCCGTAGTCGAGGTAAAGCATCGCTGCCACAGCATCTACTCTGAGGCCGTCTATGTGGTACACATCACAGTAAAAGAACGCACTCGAAATCAGAAAACTCGTGACTTCTCTGCGTCCAAAATCAAATGCTCTGGTGTGCCATTCGCTGTATTCCATGCGGAGCGGATCGCTGTCCTCGTAGAGCGGATGGCCGTCGAATTCTATGAGGCCGTGCGCGTCTTTCGGAAAATGCGCCGGAACCCAGTCCATGATCACTCCTATTTTGTGTTCGTGTGCAGTTTCAATAAAATACATGAAATCCTCAGGGCTGCCGTACCGCGACGTTACGCTGTAGTATCCTGTGACCTGGTATCCCCACGAGCCGTCGTACGGATACTCCATGATCGGAAGCAGCTCTATATGGGTGTATCCCATGTCTTTGACATAAGGAATCAGCTTGTCTGCTATCGTACGGTAGGTATAAGGTTTTCCGTTTTCGTCGTGTTTCCACGAACCGAGATGGACCTCGTAAATGTTTACCGGTTCGCGTATAATGTTCTTTTTCCCGCGGTCGGTCATCCACTTTTTATCTTTCCACGGATAACCCCACGCGATGTCGCTTATGCGCGACGCTTTCAGGCTTTCCTGATCGTCGGAATCCTTTTCGCTCTCGAATGCGTAAGGATCCGCTTTATAAAGGAAGCGCCCGTCGTCTGTACCGATAACGTATTTGTAAAGATCTCCTGTATGAGCGCTGTCAATCACAACCTCCCAGATGCTCGAGTCATCGTGGAGCCGTTTCATTGGATTGGCGGAAGGATCCCAGCCGTTGAAATCTCCGGCTACTGAAACGGATTCGGCCCGCGGCGCCCACACGCGGAATCGTATGCCGTCCGGTTCGCCGTCACCGGTAGAGTGAGCCCCGAAGTACTCGTAGCTCCTGAAATCCCTGCCCTGATGAAACAGATATTTATGTTCTCTGTAACCTGTTTTTTCAGCCATTTGTTTTCCTCCATTCCGACGGTATAAGTTTCCTCCTCTTTATAATATTATTATATAATTTGTATGACGGCTGTTCAATAGACTGCTTGCCCTCGTTTGTGTTATAATTCCCACAATGTATATAAGGAAAATTTCAGGAGGCATTATATGACACCAGCAGACAGCAGCAAGGCATCCGCAAAAGACGCTCTCCGCGTTCTTTTCTGCACGCCGGAGGTAACTCCATTCTCCGGAACAGGCGGACTCGGCGAAGTTTCGGGATCTCTTCCCGAAGCGCTGAACAAATTGACCACGACAGACATCGACTGCCGCGTGATCTCGCCTCTCTACGGTTCAATTTCAGAAAATTACCGCAAAGATATGAAATTCCTGGGGTATAAGGATATCCCGGTTTCATGGCGCAGAAAATACATGGGCGTGTTCAGCCTGGAATACGGCGGCACGACATACTATTTCATCGACAACGAAGAATATTTTAAAAGAGACGGCCAGTACGGATACTACGACGACTGCGAAAGATTCGCATTTTTCTGCCGCGCTGTATTCGAATCAATCGAATTCACAGGCTTCATTCCTGATATAATGCATGCAAACGACTGGCAGACGGCTCTCGTGCCTGTTTATCAGGACGCCGTCTATCACCGAGAATTCATGCCGACCATTTTCACGATCCACAACATAGAATATCAGGGGTATTACGGCAAAGAGGTCATCAATGACGTCATAGGCCTGCCCGAGGGCGCCGATCACCTTCTCGAGTTCAGCGGAGGAGCAAATCTCATGAAAGGCGGCATAAGCACTGCCACCGTCGTCACGACGGTAAGCCCGACGTACGCCGGAGAGCTGAGCTATCCTTTCTACGCGTACGGGCTCGACGGAATCATCAATTCCGCCAGGAACAAGATGACCGGCATTCTGAACGGCATTAACGTACAGACTTACGATCCTCAGAACGACAAGCTCATAGAGGCGCAGTACAGCCCGCGCGCCATTTCCGGCAAACACAAGTGCAAGTCGGCGATGCTGAAGGAAGCAGGGCTGCCCGACAGCGGCGCTCCGCTCATCTCGATCATCAGCAGGCTGGTTCCCGCGAAGGGCATTGATCTCATACGCGGAACCATCGAAGGGCTCCTGAACGCAGACAGCTTCAGTCTGATAGTACTCGGCACTGGATACAGGGAATACGAGGATTTCTTCAGATATCTGGAGTCGAAGTATCCGGACAGAGTCAGAGCGTATATAACGTTCAACACCGGTCTCTCGCACAAGCTGTATTCGGCGTCCGACATCTTCCTCATGCCATCGAGGACAGAGCCGTGCGGCCTTTCGCAGATGATAGCGATGAGATACGGAACCGTACCGGTAGTGCGCGCGACCGGCGGCCTGAGAGACTCGGTGCGTGACTGCACTCTCGGCGACGGAACAGGCTTCACATTTGAGAACTACGACATGGCATCGTTTGCCGACGCCTTTTCGAGAGCCGTTTCGCTCTACGGCGACAAAAAAAGCTGGAACGCACTCGTAAAATACGACATGAAGCAGGATTTCAGCTGGAAATCATCGGCGCTGAAATACGCTGAGCTTTACAAAAACACCGCGCAGAGATATAAATAATAAATGCGCAGAAATGCTTATACAGAGGAAACGGAATCCCGCCGCCTCTGGCGGCACGGCTCTGAGGCCTTAAAAAATATATAAAAGGAAAAGGGAATAAAGATTATTATGACAAAAGCACAATTCAGAGAAGAACTGGACGACATTCTTCTGAATGATTTCAACACGGTATTCGGCGAAGCAGGGCCGGAAGAATTGTACCAGGCCGTGTCCCAAGTCGTTCACAAACAGCTTAAACGGAAAAAATGGAAATACAGTCAGAAGCGCATCCAGGAAGAACGCGAACACGACGACCGCAAAAAGATCTACTACATCTGCATGGAGTTTCTGATGGGACAGTCCCTCAAAAACAACCTCTACAATCTCAGGGAAAGCAAGATGGTCGAGGATCTGATAAACGAACGCGGTTTCACGATGGAAGACATTTATGACTGCGAGCCCGATGCAGGACTGGGAAACGGCGGTCTTGGCCGTCTTGCAGCGTGCTACATGGACGCGCTCACGGCTCAGGGGTACGATGCCACAGGCTTTTCGATCTGTTACGAATACGGCCTGTTCGCGCAGCGCATAGTAGACGGCTGGCAGGTAGAAATGCCTGACAACTGGCTGCCGGGAGGGCGCGTCTGGCTTGAAGCACATCCAGAAGACACTTTCAGAGTTCAATTCTACGGAAAATACAGGGAGGAATGGAGCGAGAACGGCATGAAGCCTGTCGTCGAGAATCCGGAGGTCGTCGAAGCCATTCCGTACGACATGTTCATCTCCGGCGCCGGAAGCAGAACCGTAAACACGCTGCGGCTCTGGCGCGGCACGAACACTCAGGATTTCGACATGACATCGTTTAACAACGGAGATTTCACGAGGGCTTCTCAGCAGGCGAGCCGCGCATCTCTGCTCTCAAAGGTCCTCTACCCTGCCGACAACATCCTCGAGGGAAAGACTCTGCGACTCAAGCAGCAGTATTTCATGGTTTCCGCATCTTGCCAGAACATCGTCAGAAATCACATAAGGCTTTACGGAACGCTCGACAACTTCGAAGACAAAGTCGCGATCCACATCAACGACACTCATCCGGCTCTGGTGATTCCGGAACTGATGCGCATATTCATAGACGAACACGAGATGGACTGGGATACGGCCTGGGAAAAAGTGGTGAAGACTGTCTCCTACACGAACCACACCGTACTCGCTGAGGCGCTCGAAAAGTGGAATGAAAATCTGATCGAGACCGTGCTCCCGCGCATCTACGTCATAACGAAGGAAATCGACCGCCGCTTCAGAAGTGAAATGGAGCAGATATTCCCGGGCGAAGCCGGACGTGTCGACAGGATGGCACCGATCGAAAAAAACATGATACACATGGCCAATCTCAGTGTAATAGGTTCTCACAGCGTAAACGGTGTCTCGGCCCTCCACTCCGAAATCCTGAAAAACGATCTTTTCCACGATTTCTATATCACATGGCCCGATAAATTCACAAACGTCACGAACGGAATCGCATACCGCAGATGGCTGTGCCAGTCAAACCCGAAGCTTTCTGAACTGATCACGGAATGCATCGGCGAAAGCTGGAAGACGAACGGTGCAGAATTGTCTGCTTTTGCGGAATTCAGCGATGACCGCACCGTTCAGGAAGAAGTCGAGAAAATCAAACACTTCAACAAGGTTCGTTTCGCAGACAGAGTCCACCGGAAAACCGGAAAGACGATCGATCCAGATTCGGTCTTCATCGTTCAGGCCAAGAGGCTTCACGAATATAAGCGCCAGCTTCTCAACGCCATGAGAATAATCTCCCGCTACCTGCATCTGCGCGACGACCACAATTATATCGAGCGGCCCGAAACATATCTGTTTGCAGCAAAAGCGGCTCCTAATTACTACATGGCAAAGGAAATAATCCGCCTTATTTGCAAACTCTCTGAGGAAATAGACAAGGATCCTGTCATTTCGAAGAAGCTCCGCGTCGTATTCCTCGAGAATTACAGCGTATCGATGGCCGAACACATGATGCCCGCAACCGACGTTTCCGAACAGATCTCGCTTGCCGGAAAGGAAGCGAGCGGCACAGGCAACATGAAGCTCATGATCAACGGCGCGATCACGGTCGGAACGCTCGACGGCGCCAACGTCGAGATGCGCGAGGCTGTCGGCGACGAAAACATCTTCATATTCGGGCAGCGCGAGGAAGACGTCACCAGAAATCTGCAGAACGGTTACAATGCTGCTGCGATGGCTGGTGCAGATCCGGAAATCAGCGCCGTCATCGATGCGATGAGGACGGGATTTGCCGGAACCAGCTTCAGCGACATCGCCGATTATCTGACGAAGCCGTCCTACAGCATCGCAGATCCATATATGTGCATCATGGATTACCGGGATTACTGCAGGGCACACGAAGATATCAGAGAAGCCTACGAAGACCGCCCGCGCTGGAACAGCATGTCTATCGTGAACATCGGAAAAGCCGGAAGATTTTCGGCAGACCGGAGCGTCCGCGAATACGCCGGAAACATATGGCACACTAAATCCGTATCAATTCAGTGCGGAGAAGACGATATATAAATTAAACATTAATATTACGGCCGCGCCCGCGAACGGAACAAAAAAGGGTAGTGCCCGCGGACGACACATAAAAAGGCAGTGCCCGCGGGCGCTGCCTTCTGTTTTTACTTTTTTTATTTTCTGTTTTTCTGTTTTATATTTTTCTTTTTTTCATGTCTCTTCTCTCGTCTCTCGTTTCTTTTTCTGCCTGCTCTCTGGTCTCTTTCTTCAGGTCTTCCTTACCGCGCCCCGCACTTTCAACTGCTGGCAGCGCCGGATCAGAAGAACAATCCCGTAATGAAATTATACAGCCACGTTACCTGAGGAGTCAGCAGATAGTCGGTGAGATTGAACACGATTATCAGGATCAGGAACATAGGTCCGAGCTGATAGAATCTCGGATACCAGCTCTTGCTGTCCAGTTTGAATATTTGTGTGAGTATTCCAAAACCGTCGAGCGGCGGAATCGGAATCAGGTTGAACAGCATGAGCACGAGGTTGATCTGAAGCATTCCGATGAGGATCTGCCAGACCACCGAACCCACGCCGGTGGCTAAAAATCCAGGTGCCAGCACATACACCAGCTTCATGACGGCTGCCGTAGCGAACGCCACGATCAGGTTCATGGTGACTCCGGCGAGTGCTACGAAGATCTCGTCCCTTCTGCGGTGCTTGTAGTAATTTGGATTTATCATGACAGGTTTGCCCCAGCCGAAACCCAGAAGAAGAAGCGATATAAAACCTATGATATCGATGTGCGCTATAGGATTCAGGGAAACTCTGCCCTGTGCTCTCGGGGTCGGATCTCCGAGACGGTCTGACACCCACGCGTGGCCAAACTCATGAAACGAAAGTCCTACGAGAATGCCGGGCAGTATGATCAGCCTGCCGATGATATAATTCATGACTGAAACAGAATTCATTAAATTTCCTCCGTAAGGACTGCCTTCAGTTTTTTCTGACGTCAGCGATGCACGATTGATACAGCTTTTCGACTTCTATCGTGTGCTCCAGCGTGTCTGCATATATCTTCTCACCGTCTCTGGCGGAGAAATCATCCATAATCAGCGTGTGGTATTTCTCAAAGATTTCAAGTGATTTTCTGAGTTCGAGACTCAGCCACACATCGTGCAGGTCGCTGCAGCTCGCTATGAAGTACTCGAGCAGTCTCTCAATAAACTGATTATGGCATGAATTTATGATGGCAAAGTGAAATTTAACATCGAGTTTTCTGAATGTGCTCGGCTTTACATATTCTCCGTCGCGGTAGCGGGCGAGCGTCTCCACAAACTCGTTGTGAATGTTTCTGACACGCTCGATGTCCTCGTCACTGGCCTTTTCAGCCGCAGATTTCATGAGAACCGGCTGCAGCATCTTGTTTATCTCGAACATTTCTCTTTTCTTCTCGTCCTCGTCGTTGAACTCAAGCCTGAGAGGATCCTCCGGCATGCCCGGATTCTCCTTGACGAATGTGCCGCTGCCGCGCCTTATCTCGAGGATATTTTTCGAACAGAGAATTTTAACCGCTTCTCGCACGGTCGTCCTGCTGATTCCGAAAAACTGCGTCAGCTCTGCCTCTGTTGGAATTTTGTTTCCCGGTTTGTACTGCTTCTTTATCATGTTCAGAAGTTTGTCAGCAGTCTGCTGGGAAAGTGAAGTTCTTGCCATAATCATTCCTCTTTTCTAAGATATAAACTTCATAATTATATCTTATTACCCGTAATAAATCAATAATCACAGATTGACGTCACGCTGTTTCCCCTTTCGCTTCGAATGTCATTCGCGATGAATGCCATGATTCTGTTTTATATTTTATATTGAATTCTGTTTCCCGTTCAAATAAAAAGCAATAATCTGTGTGCATGTGCAGGACACCGCCGGATGTTTTCCTGGTGGTCTTTGATCTTCTGCGCAGCAAACAGTGCGGTACGGCCGCACTTTTCCCCGTAATCTGCATGAAACTGCATGAAAGATCTGTGGCATGAATTGTCCCGCTTTTTCCCATTATTTCTGGCTTTTACCAGCTTGTTGAATCTGCAAAAAAGGCGCGGCTGTGTCCAGCCGCGCCCTCAACTATTACAAAGCTCCGCCTTCCCGATGCCGCCCGGTTACGAGACGTCCGGGCCGGCGGATGATTTTAACTATATTTCGCCGTGAGAAGCGGCCATCTTTTTCTTGAGGCTCTCCGGATACGGGAACTCGTCCGGTACCGGCCAGTCTGCGATATCGTGCATCCAGGCAGCTCTCCTGCAGAATTCGTCGTGTGCGAGCGGAAGAGGCGGATGGCTCAGCCACTTAGGATCAAACGTACTCTTGAGTTCGAGGAGCCACGTGTGGTAGTCAGGTCCGTAAGCCGGTCCCGTAAGATAGAGCGGCTGATGCGAACTGAGCAGAGCCGGGTATGCGCCGTTCTTTACGTTCATCTTGGCACTGTCTACATAGAACTGATCCATGCCGTTCGTATCCTCGCGCTGATCCCAGTAGATCAGGTACTCGTAATATCCGAGATGTCCCATCTCGCACGACTGGAACCATCCGAGATCCTTGCAGTCAGGCATGAGCGGCGGTGTGTACTTGTCCTTCAGGTCTCTGTAATTCGGACCCTGCTTAAACGCCTGATCGAACGAATCCATTACGTAATCGACCGATACGTACGAACCTGTCATCAGCCACATTCCCGCCGAGTCGGCGTTCTTGAACCACGATTCGTCGGAAGGCTTCGTCCTTCTCTCCTTGCCGCCCAGTTCAGTGATTATATCCGTCAGGACATTGTAGTCGTAATCGAACTGCTCTTCTGACGTAAAACCGATGATCATGACTCTTACAAGGAAGAAGTTCGCGACCGATTCTTCTGTTTCCTTGAGCCACAGATCCCAGAATTCCTCCTTGCAGCTCGCTTTCGCTATCGCTCTCCAGAACGTAGGCACCTTCGTGACCGCTCCGCCGACCTCAGCGTTTCCGAGCATGATGTGCGCGTCCTCTATGGACTTGAGGCTCGGCATCGTGAAGTTTATCCACTTTACTCGTTTCTCAGGCAGCTTGAGCGATGTGTCAGGAGATACTCCCTGCATTTCAGGTACTACAGGCTGGAACGGAAGAGTTTTTATAGCCATTCTGGTGCAGATTCCCAGACATCCCAGAAGACCTGTGTATCCTCTCAGGATTCCTCTGAGGTCAGGACCTATGCCCTCGCCCCAGAACGGATCGTCGCTGTCGGCAAGCGATCCGAATTTTACCAGTTCGCCGTCAGGCATGACCATTTCGAGTCCGAGTATCCTTCTCTGCGGAAGCCCGATCCTGAAGCTCAGCGGCGACCATCCATCGTTCAGCAGATTTGCCACTGCCGAAGTCTGAGCTCCGCCTCCGCCTACTACGACGTATGCGCCGTGTTCGAAACATTCCTGCTGAATCTGGGAGTAGATTACTCCAGGCTGAACCGTGATGAAGAAATGCTCCGCATCGATCTCGAAATCGCGCATTCTCTTCATATCTATGATCAGCTCGTCGTCGAGATGAGGATGCGAGCGCGGTCCGTAGAATCCGGTCGAGTAAGGAACGAACGCGAGGTCGTAACGCGAACATATCTTTACTATTTCCTGCACGTCCTTTGTGGTTCGCGGCATGCAGACTGCGCCCGGAAGTCTTGTCATTACTCTTTCATATCCCGTGCCACACTCGTATCCTCCGGGACCAGAACGATATCCTATACAGTCGACAGGATCATCGGTTATATTGGCTTCGCCTACAACTGCTTTTATCGCTTCATAAGCATATTTGTTAATACTCATAGCGGCCTCCCATCATTTCACTGCCATCGCAAGAAGTTCTGCGATATCGAGAACATCTATCTTTTCTCCGTCCTTTTCGGCCGTCTCGCTGAAGTTGCTGAGACACCACGGACATGCCGAAACCACGGTCCCCGCTCCGACGAATTTCACTTCCTCTATGCGGTTGCGCGCCGCATTTTCTGCCATTTCAGGGAACGCCTGCTTCGCTCCTCTTCCGCCTCCGCAGCAGAGTGCGTTTTCCTTCTTACGCGGCATTTCCGTGAAGTCGATTCCCGGAACGGCGTTTATCAGCCTTCTCGACTGATCGTAAAGACCACTTTTTCCTCTTCTCCTGTCCAGACGCGGCTCGATGCATCCCATCCAGCCTCTCTTGCCTTCGTACGGCTCCCACGGATCACACGTCTTGCTGACGTTGCACGAATCGTGATAAGTGATCCTTCTGTTTACAGGCTCGGTAAGCTTGAGGCTTCCGTCTGCGAGAGCCTCGTCAGCCACCTCGATGAAGTGCTTGACTTCGAATCCGAGTTCGTCCGTCCTTATTCCGAGCAGCTTAGGATAATCCACTTTCCACATGCGGTAGCACTCGGCACATCCGGTCATGAGCACTTTCGCACCCGATTCCTTTACTTTGGCGACGTTGGCTTCCGCGATCTTCCTGGCTGCATCTGCGTCACCTGCTGAGAATGCTATGTTGCCGCAGCACGTCTCGTCCTTCATGAGCATGTACGGTATGCCGGCGCTCTGGAGCACCTTTGTGATCGCCTTCGGAACCTGCTTGTTCACGTATGAAGACGAGCATCCGACGAAGTACATGATATCGGCCTTTTCCGCAGGCTTTACGCTCGCGTCCATCCAGGCTTTCCTGTCGTCCTTCGCACCGAAGCAGTTTCCAGTCTTCTCAATTTTCTCGATGATATCTTTATGTACAGGCAGCGGACCTGCGCCTTCCTTAACTGCCTTGACTCTCATAGCCTCGAGCGTCAGGCCGACTTCGAGGTCGAGATTTCTCTTGCATCCCACGTCGCACGCTCCGCATAATGTGCAGGCGTAAATTATCTCGAGCAGATGATCCGACCACTCGACTTTTCCGTCGAGCATGCCGAGCGCGATTCTCATCTTGCCCGCAGCTCCGTACGAATCGAATTCCTTCCAGAGGTTGCTCGGACATCTTACCGAATGATGTATGCCCGGCATATATGTATGATCCACCCAGTAGCAGCCCTTGCATTTGATGCAGTGCTGCATGTCGTAGCGGAAATTGCCCAGGTCTCTGATATCCAGCGCAAAAGGCTCTTCAGGAGTATCATAGCGGTCCGGATGATTCTTATCTATTACAGACATTTCTATCTCCTTTTCGTTTTCATTCACAATTTATCTTCACAAAGCCCGTTCACTTCAGGCCCCGGCTGCATGGCCGTTCAGCCGTTCTGAGAGCAGCCCGGTCCGGTGCAGCCGTCTTTTCCGAACTCAGAAACATACATTTCCAGGGTTCATGATGTTGTTTGGATCGAAAATATTCTTCACTTTCATGAGCGCTGCTTTGTACGAAGCGGCCTTCTGGTAGAGCTCCTCTCCCATGTCTCCGTACGGTCTCGTGAAATATGCTCCGGCTGCGTGAAGTGCCTTGAACGTCTTGTAGTAAATGTCGCTGATCTCTTCTTCGATGCCGCCGGCTGAGCCATCGTACATAAATGTGAATTCGAGCTGGCACGCTCTGTTGTGCTCTATCGGCTGTTCGTAAATGCCTATGCTCTCGAACGGATAATCGTTCTTCGAAGCCGTATCTCTTACTATGTCTATGAATTCAGGAACTCTCTCCGGCCTGGCGATGAAGAACAGATCCTGATAATTTCCAGCAGGAAGCTCTTTCCAATAAGTCTTTTCTGCAGGCCACGGATTTCTCAGAATCTGCTTTAATCTGTCTGCTGCCTGCGGGAATCCCGGCATTCCGTCCGTGAGTTTGATGTCAGGGAATTCGTGCCTTATGACGTCGCTGAGGAAATGCTCCTCGTACGCTATCTTTTCCTCCGGTCTTCTTATGAGGCCGCTTACGATGAACGCGAGCGTGTATTTCGGCAGAGCCTTCCTGAGTTCTTCGAATTCTTCCCTGCTGTCTGCGAGCAGAGCCGCGAAGTCGACGTTGTTCAGAATCACGAATTCCTGTCCGATCCTTCTCGGCATGATCCTGAAGAGGAACTTTTCAACATACGCCATATCGTCGAAAGGAACGAATTTTATCTTGTCGATCCTAGGAATGCTCTGAATCTTGAGCATCATCCACGTTACGATGCCCATCGTGCCCTGCGCGCCCTGAAGGAGTCTGTAGAAATCGAGTCCCGGGCCCGAAGGGTTTGCGCCCTTTGCGTAAGCATAAGGGAATTTAGGAGCACTCGCCGAACCGGTGCGGAAAACACTGCCGTTCGGGAATACTACTTCCATCGACTGAGTCGGCTCGCCGTAGTCGTATACGGTGTTTGTGATGACTTCGCGTTCGAGGTGATCAGTAAGAACCGATCTGTCTGCACGCGGAGCAAGCGGCATTACGACTCTCATTCCCTCTGCGGCGAGCGCATCGGTCAGCTTTTTCCACGAAACGCCTGCTCCGAAACGAACGCATCTGTTCGTCTTGTCGATGCTGAATATATCGTCGAAGCGGCTCATATCGACTACTACTCCGCCCTGTTTCGGAACCGTCGAACCGTAGAGATGAACTGGCGAGCTGACCGGAATCAGCGGCATGTTGTTCTCGTTAGCCCATTTGACGATCTTGCTGACTTCGTCCGTCGTTCCCGGACGGACAACAGCTTCCGGAGCACCGCCCCTTACGAGGCTCAGATCGGACGAATAGCTGTCAAGAACTGCCTGATCGGAAATCACATTCTTTGCACCTGCTATTTCCGCCAGATCTTTTAAAATATCCATGTTTTCCTCCTTTTTCCATGATGGTTTTCCGCGTCCGTCCCGCTGTCGCCATGCGGGACCCGGCAGAATTACTGTGAGGTTCGGTTGACTATCTGCGGATATCCCTTGAGAAATCCGTACTTAAAATTGATGACTGAAAATTGATTTAAAAAGACTTACCGGCTGGAGAGTCTTTTCATCGGCTGGACTGATATGTACTGTGAAATAATAAACAAAATTGATAATTCGTTAAACGTATGATGTATTACTTTGTAAGCTTATTATAAGTCTGCCTGTAAGAATAGTCAATAATGTTATCATGTATACATAGGATTTATCCGATGCGGCCGCGACCGGTAATGAAAAGAACGGATCCTGCGTCCGCTCACGCGGACACCGGCACTGTGCATTTCCTGCAATCTCCTGGCAGCGCTTCTTTCAGTACAGACGGCGTGCCGTGCCAGCACCTGTTTCTTTTCAAAAAAAGTAATCGCCCGCCCCGGGAAATAAATCCCGGAACGGGCGTACTGATGATCGCAGAGATCATCTCTATTTCAGTATTGGTTATTTATATTAATTATCGACTAATTATCGACATTCTGCCGGTCCGGCATCAGTTTCACAGGCATGTATGCTCCCTGTGCTCCCTCCAGATGCAGTTCCTGTATCTGCAGCCATTTTTTTATAATCATACGGGTGATGATGTTTTCTCATTTATAACCATATTTTCTGATCAGCTGCATTTTCAGGCACATGCCACATGCTGTGCCACCGCTGGACTTCATTTCTGCAGGTCTCCTCCCTGGTTAGTTTCCAGCGGGAGTGAGTTCTTGCTTTTACAGGCTTCCGTCGATCGTGAATCCGTCTTCAGTAAATATGCCTGCGTCCATCAGCTTCGGACCGCCCTCAGGTATTATAAAATCGATGTCGCTCATGTCGAGCACCTGAGTCTGAAGGTCTACGCCCGGCGCGATTTCCTCGAGTATCATGCCTTCTTTTTTGACCCTTATGACGGCTCTTTCGGTTATTATCAGGTAGCTTTCATGGTTCTTGAAGAACTGCTGTCCGTTGAACGATACCTTGGCGCATTTCTCTATGAACTTCTTGTACTGGCCTTCCTGCAGGATATTGAGTTTTCCGTCCTTTATCTCGGCCTTGAAGCCCTTTGCCGCGAAAGTACCCATAAATACCACGTTGTCAGTCGACGAGGAAATGTCTGTGAATCCGCCTATTCCCGTCAGGTGTCCGTTGAGGTGGCTCGTGTTCATTGAACCATCTCTGTCGACCTCGCTGAATCCGAAGATTCCGATATCGAGATTTCCGCCGTCGAAATACGAGAAGTGAATTCCTCTGTCTGTAAACGACTCAGGATTGTAATGATTTCCAAAATCCCTGCCCTGAGCAGGTACTCCGCCGATTACGCCGGTCTCGGAAATCATCGTCAGGTGCTTGCCCTTCCCGATTTCTTCGAGAACTGTAGGAACGTTCTGCGGCATTCCGATTCCGAAGTTCGCGTTGCAGACTTCAGGAACCTCGAGCGCTGCTCTGCGTGCAATGACTTTCTGCACGTTCAGCGGCATCTTCTCTTTGCTCTTTTTAAGAGATACTATCTTCTCACCCGTGAAAGCCGGATTGAAATCTTCCCTGTGGAATCTCGCCATCGTCTGCGGCACATCTTCAGGATGTGTTTCGACAACGATATAGTCGACGTAGATGCCCGGCACTTCCACCATTCTCGGGTGTATGTCGTTAACGCCCGCGATCTTCTCTACCTGGGCAATGACGATGCCGCCGTTTGTCTTGACCGCCTGAGCCGCAGGCAGCATTCCCGGTCTCTCTGTCTCCTTCTCGCAGCTGAGGTTTCCGTGGGAATCAGCCGTAGTAGCTCTCAACAGGCATACGTTGAACTTTGGAGCTCTGTACCAGAGGTACTCTTCTCCCTCGAAATCAGGAATGTACTTGACGAAGTCCTCGCCTTCCTCTTCGGTGAGCTTGTTGAGCTTTCCTCCGCCGTACCTTTCGTCCATAAACGTTCCCAGACCTACCTTCGAAAGCACTCCAGGCATGCCTCTCGCGGCTTCGCTCGTAGCCTGCATCATAGGACCGAGCGGGAACATATATCCCTGAATCTTGTTCTCCTCGATCAGCTTTCCCATGCCAGGAGCTACGCTTACATACGAGGAAATCGATCTGGTGAGCAGTCCGTCCACGCACCACGCTTCTTCTCCGTACTTGTCGAACGTGAAATCTCCCATGCCGGACGACCTGAAACTTGTGATTCCTGCCGGATGTCCCTCTTTCAGATACCTGTCTCTTACAGCATCTACGAGTTCGTTCGGAAATCCGACCATGCCGTCAGCGGCAAATATGATGATGTCACCGTCTTTTACTTGTTTTACAGCTTCTTCTGCACTTACAATCTTAGACATATAACAGGGTTCCTCCTTACCAACTTCTGTACACATCAGCAGCACGAAAAAATTCTGCCAGCCCTGCATTCAACCGCACCGTAAGCCATATAGCTGACGGGTGCGATATTCTTATACTTCTGTTATATGTGAAATCTGAAACAAATGCAACAAATAATTCGTATGGCAAACGATTTTTTTGCATACTGCAAATAGTTTTGCATCATTGCGCGCGGCATATTATTGTGAATAGCATTGCGGCACGGCGCAGGACGGCATGCGCACCTGAGAAGGGCGCACCATATGCGCAGAGTATTGCTGGCAGGGCGTACGGTATATCCATCTCTGGACCATTGCAGGAATGGATAAATCCTGATATTCCGCAGTGTAACGCTGGCATGGCGTGCGGTACAAAACTAAGAGTTATCTGGGTATGGCGCTGGACGAGATACGCCTCTGAGCACTATGACTATGAGAAGATGAACACTACGAAAGGATGAGCACGATGAGAGAATGGCACTAGAAAGGATGAACACGATGAAGAGATTAGCACTGTGAGCGGATGAGAGACTGGAAAATTCTATTCCTGAATCTTCACTTCCGAAATATTCTTTTAATCAAAATGCCGGTAATAAGGACAATCCGGCTGAAACGCATGCAAGGTAAATCGGATCCGGCATACTTCAAAAACCTCCTGCGCTTGTCATATATTTGTCAAGCGGCAGCAGGTCTGCAATCCGGTTTCCGGAATTCGGGCAGTCTTTTCAGGCAATCTTTTCGGGCAATCAAAAAGAGAACACATGATAGATCTCATTCGTGTCCTCTTCTTGAAAAAGCTGCATTATTTATTTTTCCCGTCAGCAGAGCTGACGAAACCTCGTTTATTTAAAACCATATTGTCATAGTAGTGCCTTCGCCCGGTCTGCTTTCTACCTTGAGCTCCGCACCTATGACTTTTATTCCGTGCTTGACGATCGCAAGTCCCAGCCCGGTTCCTTCTATGACATCGGAATGAGATTTGTCGACCCTGTAGAAGCGCTCGAAGATTCTGTCCTGTTCGCTCTGAGGAATTCCTATGCCTGTGTCGGCGACGCTCAGATATTTTCTGCCGTCTCTGATTCCTACGTCTATCGTGACGCTGCCGTCAGGCACGTTGTATTTGATTGCATTCTCCACGATGTTGTAAACGATCTCGTCGAGAACCTGAGGTATGGTATCGACCTTTATGTCGCCTCCGTCGTAGACAACCGAAATGTTGTTGTTTGCGGCAACAGTGCTGAGCCTCTGAATTACATCGAGTGATTCCTCCTTCAGATCGACTTCCTCGATCTTCTGGTCTGGATCCATCTCTTCGAGCCTCGACAGATGAAGGATATCGTCGATGAGGCTGAGAAGACGTCTCGACTCATCGTAAATCTTGCCGGCTATCTCTTTGGTGTCCCCGGCCTTCACGAGACCGGATTTCATAAGCTCGGCAAAGCCCATGACAGACGTGAGCGGAGTTTTGAGCTCGTGGGTTACATTTGCCGCGAACTCTCTCCTGAGTCTGTCGCGCTCTTCCTTTTCCGTCGTATCGATGAAGACAAGCACGGCGCCCTTGATATCCTCTTTGGCCCCGGACTCGCCGTTTCCTCCGTTGACGTAAACAGGAGCGGAAATTACGCTGTAAACACGGTCTCCGAGCTTCATCGGCTGTTCGCAGTGTTTTCCCTCAGCTGCGGTTTCAACGGCATCTCTGACGACGCTGTTTCGCGTAAGCTCCAGTATGTTTGTCTTTCCCTCAGGCTTTTCCGCATTAAGAATCTCAAGTGCGCTCGTATTGCACGAAAGCAATTCGTTCTTTGCGTTTATCACTATTAAACCTTCAGTCATATTGTCAGTAATAGCAGTAAATTCCCTCTGCTGTTGCTGAATATCGTCAACTTGTTTTGCTATCTGTTTCTGCTGGTTGTCCAGTCTCCTCAGGAGAGGCTGTAATTCCTCGTAAACATCGGTGTCTGTCGGATTGTCGAGGTCGATGTTGTTGAGAGGATCGATAATCCTGTGCGATAATCTGTACGAAATGGCGGCTGAAATTGCTATAGCCGCGAGCAGAACCGCCAGAATCGCCGTGAAATTTCCCCTGATGCCGGAAACCCATGTATTCTGATCTACCGCAACCCTTAATACTGTACCATCGTCGAGTTCCTTCGCGTAATAATGTGTCTGAACCGAGAGTGTCTTTGAATATCTGGATCCGCTTCCATAGCCATTCTCCAGCGCTTCCTGTACCTCAGGACGGTTTGCGTGATTTCCCATCGTCGAAGCATCTGCCTTGTTGTCAAACAGTACCGTACCGTCGGATGCAATCCACGTGATTCTGATATTCTGTACCTCATCTTCATCGGAAACACGCTGAAGATATGAGATGCCTTCATTTTCCACGCCGTCTGAAAGGAAAACGATATCGGAACGGAGTTCCTTCGAATATTGATTTGAGTAATAGGAATAAACAGATCCGAGCACGAGAGCCAGACTCAGTAAAAGAACAATTGATGCAGTACCGAAGATCGCAGCAAAAATTCTTTTACTCATCTTCGCGATCCTCCAGTTTGTAACCGACACCCCTTACGGTTTTAATGCATTTTCCGGAATCGCCGAGCTTTGATCTCAGCGTCCTTATATGTACGTCTACCGTCCGGGTTTCTCCGTCAAAATCATATCCCCATATGTTTTTGAGAAGTCTGTCTCTTTCCAGTACAATATTTTTGTTTTCCATCAGCATGCTGAGAAGCTCAAACTCCTTGAAAGTGAGCGATATTTCCCTGCCGCCCGCAGTGACGACGTGTCTGTCTCTGTTGAGCATGAGATCTCCCACTTTGAATTCGGTTTCGGGAGCTGACGAAGTCCTTCTGAGGACAGCCTTGACACGAGAAATCAGCTCGATGATACTGAATGGTTTGGTGACATAGTCATCGGCGCCTCTGTCGAGACCCATGACCTTGTCGTATTCGTCCGATTTCGCCGTAAGCATGATAACAGGGATTGATGACGTAGAAGAAGAGTTCCGCAGGCTGTTCAGGATATGCATGCCGTCCTCTTCAGGAAGCATGATATCGAGCAGGATGAGATCCGGCTTTTTATGTCCCAGAGCCTTCCAGAACTCAGACGGGAGAGCGAAACCCTGCGCCTCATATCCGCTGTTGTTGAAGGAATATTCCAGAAGTTCCCTTATGCTTGCGTCATCTTCCACTATGTAAATCATTAAACTCACCTCTAAAACTGCTTCGTCCACACGGCTGGACCCTTCCGTCCCGAATGAAGGAACCTATTCTTTATTTTTCGGATTTTCACCCGTTACGGCGTAGATAACCCACTCGGCAACATTGACGGCATGGTCAGCAACTCTTTCAAGATACTTGGAGATCATGAGTATGTCGAGGCAGGCTTCGCCGTTCTCACTGTTCTCTTTGATCTCGTTCATAAGTTCTTTCTTGATTTCTACAAAATACTCGTCTACGTTATCGTCGCTCTGGATGACCTTCTTCGCGAGATCCACATCGCTTCTGACGAACGATTCGACGCTCTCCGCTACCATATCTGAAGCGGCTTCCGCCATCGAATTCAAAGGAATGCGTGAAATCACATCGTCCTTGTCTATAAATTTCGTGATTTCAGCGATGTTCTCTGCGAGATCGCCGATTCTTTCGAGATCGGAGATCATTCTCATAGCCGAGGAAACCATTCTGAGATCTGTTGCCACCGGCTGCTGTTCGAGAAGCAGCTTGATGCACAGGTTCTCTATGTCTTTTTCCTGTTCGTCTATATCCTTTTCAAGAGAAAACGTCTTTTCCGCCATAGAAGAGTCGTGATTGAAAAGCGATTTCATCGCGGCATCTATAGCGTCCTCGCTGAGTGCTCCCATCTTGATAAGCTGAAGATGGAGAGTCTCAAGCTGCCCATTGTAACGAGCGCGCAGTGCCATCAGCCGAACCTCCCTGTTATATATTCTTCTGTCCTCTTGTCCTGAGGATTACCGAAAAGCTTCTCCGTATCGTTGAACTCGACCATCTCCCCGAGAAGGAAGAATGCTGTCTTGTCCGAGATACGAGTTGCCTGCTGCATGTTATGTGTAACAATAACAATAGTATAATTCTTCTTTAATTCTATCGCAAGATCCTCGATAACCGAAGTGGAAATAGGGTCGAGCGCACTCGTAGGCTCGTCCATGAGGAGCACGTCAGGCTGTACCGCAAGTGCTCTTGCGATGCAAATTCTCTGCTGCTGCCCGCCGGACATCCCGATCGCGCTTTTATTAAGTCTGTCCTTTACTTCATCCCATATTCCTGCGTCTCTGAGCGATTTCTCGACTATCTCGTCCAGATCTGCACGCTTTCTGATTCCGTGAGTTCGCGGACCGTACGCGACGTTGTCGTAAATCGACATCGGGAAAGGATTCGGCTGCTGGAATACCATTCCTACGTTCTTCCGGAGAAGGTTGACGTCGATGTCACCGTAGATATCTATTCCGTCGATTTCGATTGTCCCTGTGATCTTGCAGCCTTCGACAAGATCGTTCATCCTGTTAAGAGATTTCAGAAGCGTTGATTTTCCGCATCCGGAAGGTCCTATCAGAGCTGTGATCTGATTAGGCGGGATGTGAAGGCTGACATCCTTCAGAGCGTGAAAATCGCCGTAATACAGATCCATATGCTCGATGGTGATCTTGTCTTTATTAGCAACTTTATTATTATCCATTAAAACACCTCATCAAATGGAAATCAGTTCATTAATCATCATCTGCCGGCAAAATCTTTTATTCACCGGAATTCTTGCGGTCGATACGTCTCGAAAGGTATCTCGCGAGAAGGTTGAATGCGAGTACCAGAAGAATCAGAACCGCCGACGATACATTGGCAATATCGGTTGAGTGAGGGTTAAGGCTTCCTTCTGTACGCATAACCCATACGTGAAGAGCGAGCGTTTCGCCCGGTCTGAACGGGTTGAGCGCGCATGTCGAAGAGGTGATGTCCCAGTTCGACCAGTTGATCACAGTACTCTGACCTGCCGTGTACATAAGTGCCGCTGCTTCGCCGAAGCCTCTTCCTGCCACGAGGATGATTCCTGTAACGATTCGCGGAACGCACGCCGGAAGGAGCACGTGCCACATCGTCTGCCATCTCGTCGCACCGAGGCCTATGCTGCTGCTCTTGTAATCAGGCGGCAGCGCCTTGAGCGCGTCTCTGGTGGTCGTCGTGATCAGAGGAATACTCATGATCGTGACTGCAAGAGCACCGGCGATTAGGTTCCACTTCATACCTGTCATAAGTATGAACACCAGGTATCCGAACAGGCCGATTACGATTGAAGGCAGTGACGACAATGCTTCGATCGACATCGTTATCAGTTCCGTAAGTTTTCCCTGCTTCGCATATTCTGCCAGATATACGCCCGCTGCTACTCCGAGCGGAGTACTGATTACAAGTGCTATAAGTACAAGATATACCGTGTTGAATAACTGATTTCCTATTCCGTTGCGCGTAAAACTGAACACGCCCGGATATATGCTCCTGATTCCCTGAATGACGATATACGCTGCAAGGACGATCAGAAGGAGTATAAAGAAACCACCTACTCCATAAAATACACCGGTCATCAGCCGGTTCGTTATTTTAACCCGCTTATGTCTAGCGTCTCTTTCTTCCACTGCACGTCCTCCTAGTCATTCTTTTCTTTCTTATCTCTCAATATGATGTGTATCGCGATGATACATGCGAGCGAGATTATTAACAGCAGGAGCGCCATAGTCCATAATGCGAGATTGTATTCGCTTCCGTTGGCTGTATTTCCCATATCCGCCGCGATGGCTGCCGTCAGGTTGTTCGTCGGATAAAGTATGCCTTTAGGCAATACACGGGTCTTTCCGATTACCATGGCTACCGCCAGAGTCTCGCCGAACGCCCTGCTCAGTCCGAGGATTACGCCGGATAATATGCCGTTTTTTGCCGCCGGAACAAGTACAGTGTAGATTACCTGCCAGCGTGAAGCTCCGAGACCATATGAAGCGAGCCTGTACGAATCAGGAAGCGCACGAAGCGCGTCCGCCGACAGAGTCGTAATGGTAGGGAAAATCATAATCGCCAGCACTATGCCTGCTGCAAGCACCGAGTAGCCTCCCATCGGAGCATTGAATTTGTCTCTGATGAAAGGTACGAGAACTCTCAAGCCGACCCAGCCGTATACTACAGAAGGGATTCCTACGAAAATTTCGATAGCCGGCTGGAGATATTTGCCTCCGATGTCCGGAGATATTTCCGAAATGAAGATTGCGGCTGCCAGACTGAAAGGCAGTGCTATTAAGAGTGCAAGGCCGCATGTCATGAGCGAACCGAGGATATATATCCTGGCTCCGACATTGCCTCCGCCCTCTCCTGATACGTCACTCGGACTCCACTTATCTGAGAACAGGAACTCAAATACAGAATGATGATAGATTGTAAATGTTCCGCTGCCCTTTACGATAAGGAATATACTGATGATGAGAGTAAGAGCGATGATCAGAATACCGCAAACCGTCACAACAGAACGTCCGAGATATTCTTTTTTAAACATCCCGCTGTCGTTTTTACTTCCCATAATAATCCTTAATTTCCTTGTTTCTCTCTGTGAAATCATTTATTGAAAAGCCGATGTTGAAAAGCTGAAGAAGACCGTACGCTGAGCGATGTTAAGATTAAAACAATACTTTAAAAATTTCCTCACAGCGGTTGTCCGCCGTGAGGAAACTGTAAGTTGAGACTATTTGTTTCTCAAATCTGATGCACGTTGTTACTGTGCGCTTGAGGATGAACTAGTGCTCGATGATGAATCTGTGCTTGATGAGCTGCTGCTCGACGATGAATCAGTGCTCGATGAAGAGCTGCTGCTTGAAGAAGATTCGTGAGCCTTGGCAGCCTCGTCTGAGAGCTTCGAGATAGCTCCGTATCCGAGATCTTCTACGCTGTTGGCATACTTGTCGCCTGAGAGGTATTCGATGAATGCCTGAGCTGCTTCGCTTCCTTCACCCTTAGTGTACATGTGCTCATAGCCCCATACGTTGTACTTGCCGCTGTAAGTGTTTTCGAGGGTAGGTTCTACATTGTCGATGCTTACTGCAACAGCGCTGTCGTTGTTAACGAGGTATGAGAGAGCTACGTAACCGATCGCACCCTTGTTCTGGCTGATGGTTTCCATAAGAGTACCGGAGTCGTCTGTTTCGAGAGCAGAGCTTGAAGATTCTTCTTCTCCTTCAAGAGCGTATTCCTTGAACAGAGCTCTTGTACCTGATGAAGAAGGTCTTGTTACGAGCATGATGTCGAGGTCAGGACCGCCGACTTCACTCCAGTTTGTGATCTGGCCGGTGAAGATTCCCTTGAGATCTTCAGTGCTGAGGTTGTCAACTCCGAGATCCTTGTTTACTACAGGAGCTACGGTGATGAGCGCTACTTCGTGGTCAACGAGTTCGCTTGCAGCGCTGGCATCGAGTTTTTCTTCTGCAAATACATCCGAGTTACCGATATCTACGGCACCGTCTGCTACCTGCTTGAGTCCTTCGCCGGAACCGCCGCCGTTGATCGTAACTGTGCAGTCAGGGTTCTCTGCCATGAAGTCATCTGCAGCCTGCTGAGCCAGAGGCTGGAGTGCCGATGAACCGGAAGCCGTAACTGTTCCTGATACTGTACCAGATGAAGATGAGTCCGCAGAACTGCTGCTGGAGCTGCTCGTGCTGCTTGATCCGCATGCAGTGAAAGCAGCGGCGCACATAGCAACTGTGAGGCCTATGCATAAGAATTTTTTCTTTCCTTTAAGCATTTACTTTTCCTTGTATATTGAACTCATAGGGAAGTTCTCCACATTTTCCTTTCTTTGAATTTCTCTGTATACTTCTGTGTAGACGCTGTGGATTAGTACTTTTTCCTACGGCAGCACCCTATTGCTGACT
>JBMNUZ010000015.1:0-40428 GCA_050946535.1 Anaerovoracaceae bacterium | reverse complement strand
TCCCCTCCGGAGTTTCCGGATAGACCCCGTCGCGATACATTTCGATACATTTTCTTTTGAACTCGTATGAGTAGCGCATGAAAATACCCTCCTTACCGGATGTCCAGTAAAGAGGGTACATATCACCTGCGCAGACGGTCAAATTACTGAATATATGAAATATCGTATATGCGCTCCGTTTCGGACGCACCTTTTTCTATCTCGACCAGTATGCTGCCGTCAGGAATGATCTCTTCGATTATATCAGCCCATTCTATCAGGCAGACGCCGCCTGCGTCAAAATATTCATCGCAGCCGGCTGCCATAAATTCCTCCGGACCCGACAGACGGTAAACATCGAAATGATAGAGCGGAATTCTTCCGGATCTGTAAATATTCACGATGTTGAACGTAGGGCTCGTGATCTCCTCTCCGATACCGAGTCCTGCCGCAACAGCCTTCGAAAAAGTCGTCTTGCCCGTACCGAGGTCTCCCACGAGACAGACAATGTCTCCCGGAGAAAGTCTTTGGGCAAACGAAATGCCGAGATCATGGGTTTCTTCCGTGTTCTCAGTTATTACTCTCATCGTGCTTCACCGCGAACTCGTAGATGGTCTCTGCGTATATTTTGGCTGTCTGCACGAGCCTGTCCACGGTGACGTACTCGTCCGCGCAGTGCATTCTGTCCTCGTCTCCAGGATACATGGCTCCGAACGCGACCGCGTTGTCGATCTGCCTGGCGTATGTTCCTCCTCCGATTACGAGCGGCTTGCTTTCCGTATCGCCCGTGAATCTGCTGTATATATCTGCGAGCTTTGTGATTCTCGGATCGTCCGGCTCGTAGTAAAGAGGCGGCTGGTACATGGTTTCCTCGAGGTCGATGTTGCTCTCGATCAGAAGCGCTGCAATGCCCGATTTCACGTCGTTGTCGCTCATCGTGACAGGGATTCTGGCGTTGAACGTGATCCTGATCTTCGATTCGTCCATGTCTATGACACCGACGTTGAGAACGAGCAGTCCCGATTTGTCGTCCTTGAGGTTGATGCCCAGGCGTTCGCCGTACATATCGTGGCCTATGTGGAATTCGTAGAAATCAAGTGTTTCGCGGAGTTCCTCGCTGTCTACATCGATCGTGTAGAGGAACTGCATGAGGACCGAAATGGCATTGACGCCTTTCCACGGAGTCGAGCCGTGTGCCGCTTTTCCCTTTGCTGTTATGCGGACATTTCCGTCTTCCTCCTCAGACGCAGAAATATCGTAGTGTGTCACATCCGAGAATTCTTTTACACGGCCGATGAATCTGGAGACGTTTCCTACTCCTTTTACAACGGCCTCTGCCTTGTCAGGAACCATATTCGCAGCCGATCCGCCCTTGATGCTTACGATGGCCGGACCGTTGTTCCTGTGGATTCCGAAGTACTTTACGAGATCGAAGACCATGATTCCCTTCTCAGCGCTTACGACCGGGAAATCTGAATCCGGAACTATCGAAAACGACGGGATTTCTTCATGGGCCTTGTAGTAATCGAGGCTTTCCTCGCCAACCTCTTCGTTGAGCCCGAATATCATGCGGACGCGCTTATCGAATTCGTATCCGCAGTCTTTAAGCGCCTTGAGAGCGTAAAAGGCAGCGATCGAAGGTCCCTTGTCGTCGCTGGTTCCTCTGCCGTAAAGCCTTCCGTCTTCGAAGACAGGGTCGAACGGGCCTCCGTGCGTCCATCCGTTTCCTCCCGGAACCACATCCAGATGTGTGAGTATTCCGAACGAGTCCTTGTCCTGATCGCCGTATTCGATGTATCCGGCGTATCCATCGACGGATTCAGCCTTCATGCCTTCGCGTCTGCCGATCGCAAGCATTGCGTCCAGAGCCTCTGCCGGGCCGCGTCCGAACGGTGCTCCGTCTTCAGGCTCTCCCGTCTGGCTTTCACATTTCACTAACGTCTTGAGGTCTTCCAGCATATCATCTGAATATTCCTCGATTTTCTGTATGTAATCAGGCTGCTTTGCTGCTGTCATCAGATTCTCCTCCCGAAGTAAAAATTGTTTTGCCGTCTATATATTCACCGAATTTTGATTCCATATCTTCTTCAGCCTGCTGTGCCCTTTCGATATGTCCGGACATAGCCAGTGCCCCGTTTGAACCGAGATGGCTGTCGAGCGGAATTATCCTGAAAATTGTGCTTCCGCTTTCGGTGTATTTATCCACCCACGTAGGAATGATATTGACGCTCTCCGCCAGTATCTCATCCTGGCCAGGCATGATCGTGAGCTTCACCTCCGCCATCATTCCCTCTTCGGTATACCTGTTGCTTACGGTTTCCTGTCTCTGATTGGAAATGAAGTTTCCCATGGAATAAAAGACCGGAACCTCTTCTCCGGAAGAGGACGTGACTACTTCTATTTCCTGCGGAACGTGCGGATGCGATGCGAATATGACGTCTGCTCCCATATCCGCGAGCTTCTGCGCCATCTCCTCCTGAGTTTCGCCTGCGTCCTGCTGATATTCCGTGCCCCAGTGCATGTAGCAGATTACAACATCTGCGCCGTCTTCCCGGCATCCTTCGATGTCCTCACCGATCTCGCCGTAATCTTCGCTGTCGAGTTCGTGATAGTTGAAGGAATTTATCAGTTCAGCGGTTTCCTCTGAGACGCTGTTTCCGTTTATCGTAGTCTTCGCACCGGCCGAAGCGGTTGTCTCATAAGTATAGGCTACTATGCCTATTTTAGCACCATTTACTTCTATTACCAGGTAGCTTTTTTCATCTTCGCTCAGTCTGCTCCCGGCGACATCCAATCCGGCATCCCTGAGGACTTTGACTGTCCTCGTCACTCCGTCGCTCCCGCTGTCCATCATGTGATTGTTGCTCGTGAATGCCACATCGAAGCCCACGTCGTGAACGTCTTCCGCCAGCTCGTCAGGCGCATTGAACATCGGGTATCCGGAAGGCGTACCGCCCCCGAAAGTCGTCTCCATGTTGCACATTGCGAGATCTGCCTGCTCAATATATTTCTCTACGTATTCATAATTTCCGCTGAAATCGTACGAGCCGTCGTCCTGAAGCGCAGATTCTATTACCGACGAATGGGGTATGATATCGCCGACACAGAGAATATTTACTTTTACCGCCTCGTTGTCTGAATCAGAGCCGTTTTTTTCTGTCTCCGAGGAACTGCTCACGGCCGATCCGCTTCCGCATGCGGTCAACAGAAAAATTACCGCCAGAACAGCAGTAAAGACCTGAAAATATCTTTTTTTCATAAATACTCCCCTGAAAAAATAAAAACGCTGATATATTATTATATATCAGCGTTTTCACATATACAATTTATTTTCAGGTTTTAGACTGCTTCTACTCCTGCAACCTCAGGAACCGCCTCTTTGATGATTCTCTCTACGATAGCCTGAAGCGTGATTGCCGCACCAGGGCATCCGCTGCAAGCTCCCTGAAGCTTAACCTTTAAAACGTTTTCCGGAGTAAGCTCTACGAATTCGATGTCTCCGCCGTCTCTCTGAAGGAATGGTTTGATTTCACCGATGCTTGTCTGAATGTTTTCGAGTATTTCCTTATCCTGTTCCATTGATAATTCTCCTTATTTTCTATACTGCGCAAAACGCACTGTTGTCATAACGTCAAGATTATTATGCCCTCTCGAGAGCAGTTTCAAACTCTTTAATTCTTTTTTCCGTACGTTCTTTTCCGAGGATCTGCTGAATCTCCCAGACGTCAGGCGACTGGCTCCTTCCTACGATTGCAAGTCTTATGACCGTACTTACGTCGCCGACGTGGCCTTTGTAGGCATCGGGATTTTTTTTGAAATCCTTCGGCTTTTTGGCGTATCCGTATTTTTCAGCAATGTCTCTGATCTTCTCGAACCACGTACTCTGATCGTCGCTGTGGTCGTATGTTTCGAGATACGACCCGAGAATCGCCGCTGCATCTTCCTTCGATACTCTTTCAGGCAGGTCTTCTTCTATCTTGAAATACTCGTCGAAGAAGTAGCTGATGAATTCGAATATCTGAGACGCGCACACGAGATCCTTGCGTGGTTTTTTCCCTGTTCTGCCGAGGTCGAGTATCTTTGCTATGTAATCCTCTCTGCCTTTGAAGAGGTGGAAAGCCTCAGGCCTGAACTCCTCTGCCCAGGCTGTCATGAACTCCGCAAGCTCCCTGGCAGGGATTTTTACCAGCACATCTTTGCAGACATTGTTCAGTTTGTCAAGATCGAAAAGTGCGCCCGAGTTGCTCATTTTCGACACGCTGAACTCGAAATCCGACGCCGGTGCGTCAGGATTCGCAATGCGCCACTCTTCGAAGTTCGAATTGAGGAGCATGAGCAGATACTCTCTGACTGCCGCAGGATGATATCCGTCTTTTCTGTAGTAATCGAGCGAAAGCTCAGGATCCTTTCTCTTGGAAAGCTTTCTCTTCGTTCCGTTTTCGCCTATCTTCATCAGGTGGGCGGTGTGGCAGTATACCGGAGGTTTCCAGCCCATCTTGTCAAAGAGCTCTATGTGTATAGGGAGCGAAGAAAGCCATTCTTCGCCTCTGACCACATGCGTGGTGCGCATGAGATGATCGTCTACTACGTGAGCGAAATGGTATGTAGGAATGCCCGTTGCCTTGAGAATAACTACATCCATGCTGTTCTCAGGCATCTTTATCTCGCCCCTGATCGCGTCGTTTACAGTTATGGTCTCCGGATCGTCGTTCGAGCCGTCCGATCTGAGACGGATTACGTACGGCTCGCCCGCATTTACTCTCTGTTCGATCTCCTCGAATGAAAGATCGCGGCATCTCGCCCATTTCCCGTATATTCCCGGATTTTCGTGATTCTCTTCCTGGGTTTTGCGGATTTCACTGAGTTCTTCCTCTGTCATGAAGCACGGATAGGCCTGCCCTCTGCGGACGAGTCTCTTTACATAAGCCTGGTAGATCGGACCTCTCTCGCTCTGGTGATAAGGTCCGTAGTTGCCCGTGTCGCCGTCCGCGCCTGCTCCCTCGTCGAAACGAATTCCAAAGTAGTCGAGAGAACGAATGACTGTTTCGGCAGCACCCTCGACAAAGCGCTTGTCGTCTGTATCCTCGATCCTGAGGAAGAATATGCCGCCGCTCTGGTGAGCTATGCGTTCGTCCGCGAACGCACTGAAAAGATTGCCGAGATGTATGAAACCTGTCGGGCTCGGTCCGAGTCTTGTGACGCAGGCACCCTCGGGCAGATTCCTTTCAGGGTAAATGCTTTCATATTTGTCAGGATCGTTTGTCACGTCCGGAAAAAGAAAATCAGCAAGCTTGTCGTAATCCATTTAATCCTCCAAAAATCTGTATTTGTAAATCTCTTATTATTTTCTGTAAATCTCTCTGACCTCGCTGGTGTAGCCTCCGCCGCTGTCGTAGACGGCGAGCTCCGGCATGATCCTGAGTTCTCTGCCTCCGTTTTTGCGGCATTCGAGAAGCACCAGGTTCGGCGGATCGCCTCTGTGAGGAACGACCATTCTCATGCGTTTCGGCTCCAGCTTTTCTCCGATGCACACGCTGAAAATGTCGGCGAGCCTGGACGGCCTGTGGATCATGTAGAGAGTACCTCTTTCATGCAGGAGATAGGCCGCGCATTTTATGAAATCCGAAAGCGAAGCTGTGACCTCGTGCCTCGCCGCTCTCTTGAGAAGCTCTGCGCTGAGCAGGCCTCCGCCCGCCTGGAAGTAAGGCGGGTTGACGGTTACCGCATCGAAAGATGCTTTCGGAAGCATTCCCGGTATGTCGAGAACGTCTGCGTTTATAATTTCAATTCTGTCCGAAAGGCCGTTAGCAGATGCGTTTTCTTCCGCAAGCCCGGCTGCTTCCGGCTGCAGCTCGACGCCTGTGATTTTCTCCGCGTCTGTCATCGCGGAAAGCAGCAGCGGAATGATCCCGTTGTTCGTGCCGAGATCTGCAGCCGTCCTGAATTTCCCTGACGACGCGAAATCCGCTAGCAGCACGGCGTCCGTGCCGTAACAGAAGTAGTCTGTGTCCTGGGTGAGTTTCAGACCGCCGAATCCGATTTCATCTGTGCGAAGCATGTCAGTCCTTCATAATTTCGCGGAGATCGTCTGTTATCTCCTGAGTATCTTCTTTGCAGTTGTTCTTCTTTTTGCGTTCAAGCCTCGTTATTTCGGCTTTTGTGTACGTTTCTATATCGTTGCTGAGTTTGTCCGTGCCGGGCGGCGTATTTTTGTCGGGTTTGAGGATCTGCCTTACCCTGATTTTCTGCCTGAGAATATCCGTGTCGACGACGACGGCGTTTCCGTCCGGAGTCCTGACTTTTTCACCGCTGTCAGGCATGCCCTTCCTGAGCTCGCAGTACGTGTCGTTTTCGTATTTGAGGCAGCACATGAGCCTGCCGCATATTCCTGAGATCTTTGCGGGATTGAGGGAAAGGCCCTGTGTCTTCGCCATTTTTATGGACACAGGATTGAATTTGCCAAGCCACTGATGGCAGCACAGGCATCTGCCGCACTCTCCGATGCCTCCGAGCATGCGTGCCTCGTCCCTGACTCCTACCTGGCGCAGTTCTATCCTCATTCTGAATATTCCTGCGAGATCGCGCACAAGCTCTCTGAAATCGACTCTTCCGGCTGCCGTGAAGTAGAATATTATTTTCGAATTATCAAACGTGTATTCCACATCGATCAGCTTCATCTCGAGTCCGTGTTCGTCGATCTTGCGCTGGCAGCTGTCCATCGCCTCCTGCTTGCGCTCCATATTTTCCCTGTGGCGTATCTCATCTTTTTCATCAGCTATTCTGACTACTCTCTTGAGAGGCTTCACCACGGATTTTTCGCTCATTTCGCACGGGTCGGATGTGACTTCGCCGAATTCGAGGCCTCTGGCCGTCTCGACGATCACGTGCGATCCTGCGGTGAGATCAAACTCGCCGGGGTCGAAATAATAGACCTTGCCGGCTTCTTTGAATCTTACTCCTACTATAGTTACCATCTATTTCTACCTCTGTTTTATCAACATGTTACAGAAGCTGTATTTTAAAAAGCATGCTCCTCAAAGCGTGCTTGGTGCTCACATTTACAGAAAGGTCTCTTTCCGCCTGCTCACAGGCGCTGCATGCTTCCATAGCCTTCCGCACGCTGACCTTTCCTGACGTTTCGGCAGTCAGATCCGCAAAATCATCGAGTTTTACGAGACTGCGGCGGCCGGGATCCGCATACATGACAAGATCTCTGTAAAACACCTGCGCGATGCCGCAGAATTCCGACGCCTTTTCTCTGGAATCCTCGAAGTACTCCATGTCTTTCCAGAGCTTGAAAGCCGGTACTCCTGTGATTATGGAGGCGGCCGTCTCGACCGCTCTTTTCTTGAACGACGGCGTACCGGTTATATCCTTGTCTGCCGCCGATTCCAGCCTGATGTTTATGCATCTCGACCGGATCGTCTGAAGCAGCGCCTCCGAATTTTCGGAAAGAAGGATGATAGTGATCCCCTCGGGCGGCTCCTCGAGAGTCTTGAGCAGTCTGTTCTGCCCTCTCTTGGTTATCGTCTCCGCCTTGTCAATGACAGTAAATACTCTGCCTTCTGTCAGCCTGCTCCTGAGCGATCTCGAGATCACTTCCTCGATCTGCGCATCTTTGATGCTGCCGCTTCCTTTTGAGCTCTTCGGGCTCTTTCTTGATGAGGCCCGTTTGCCTGTCTTCTGATTCTTTATCTGTTTCGTCAGGCGTTCATCCTCGGCTCCGGCTTCGTTTTCCGAAACCACGTGGATAATGTAGGGACTCATGCCGTCCTCTATCTGCCGGCAGTGAAGGCATTTCCCGCAGACATTCCCGTCGTGCCGCTCGCACAGAGCAGCCGCCGTGAACCATCTGGCGAGTGCCGCAGTATCCGCCCTGCTTCCTTCAAAAAGGTACGCGTGGTATATCTCATCACCGGCCACGGCTGCACCGAGCCTTCTGACGGCTTCGTCGTTGATTCCTCCTGAAGGCGGCACTATCTTCATAATTTCCTCCCTGTCAGGCGGCCTGTAACCTCCGCGATCTCGGCAGCGATGTCCCCGATGCTCCTTCTTCCGTCTATCCTGACGACGCGGCCGCTGTCTCTCTCCGCTATCGCCTCGAAACCTTCCGCAACACGTCTTTTGAATGATTCGCTTTCGGCATCCATCCTGTCATACTCCGACTCGCTGCGTCTTTCCTTTACATCTGCAGACGAAGTCATGAGCAGGAACGTGACGTCGGGCTTTATCCCGCCGACGGCAGGCTCGTTCACGACGCGGACCATATCGCCGAGGCCTCTGGCATATCCCTGATACGCTTCGCTCGAATCGTAAAATCTGTCGCTAATGACTATTCTGCCCGCCTCGAGCGCAGGCTTTATGACTTCTGCCACATGCTGTGCCCTCGAAGCCGCATAGAGCAGCATCTCCGTCTCCGGCGTTATCTTCCCGGCATTTTCTCTGTCGAGCAGAATATTCCTGATCTTTTCACCGACCGGTGTCCCTCCCGGCTCTCTCGTGACTACCGGATCGAGCCCGCTGTCAGAGAGTCTGCGTCTCAGCAGATCGATCTGAGTCGTCTTGCCAGATGCGTCTGGACCCTCGAACGTTATAAACAGACCTTTCATTTTTTATCTTTCTTTCTGCTGTTTACGATATAGCTTGCCAGATTGTCGAGCAGATATAATCCGAGCAGGACAATCGGCAGCACCAGCGCTGCGATAAGCAAATATTTAAATACTACCATGCTGACCCGTCCATATCGGTCTGACCTGTCAGACCTGAAAAACTGCTAATATATTATTATAACATAAAATAACGATCTGCACCGGATCCACATGCGCTATGCGCCTGCACGGAGTCTTTCCAGAAGATCTTCCATGTCGTCCGGAAGAGGCGCCTCAGCATCTATCAGTTCGCCGCTGACCGGATGCTGGAAAACTATGCGTCTGGCGTGAAGGGCCTGGCGCGCGATCACTGCAGCAGAGCTGCTTCCATAGAGAGGATCGCCGGTGACCGGATGGCCTTTATACGCCATATGCACCCTGATCTGATGCGTCCTTCCCGTCTCGAGCCTCAGCGCTATATACGTGTAGCCGCTCCCGAATCTCTCGATCACTCTGTAGTGGGTGACAGAAGGGCTTCCACCCTCAACAACAGCTCTCTTCACCGTTTCGCCGGGTTCTCTGCCTAGGGGAGCGTCTATTGTTCCCTCGTCTTCTTCTATAATTCCGTCGACGATGGCGCAGTAGTATTTTCTCACCTGATCCCTTTTCATCATCTTCGCCAGCGCGTTCTGCGAAAATGCATTTTTCGCGACCACGAGCACTCCGCTCGTATCCATGTCGAGGCGGTTCACGAACCTGATCTTGTACCTTTCGCCTCTGTCGAGCATGTGCTTCATGATCCCGTTCGCCAGGGTATGATCGGGGTGATTTTTCGTGGGATGGACTATCAGCCCCGGCTGCTTGTTCAGAACGATCAGGTCGTCGTCCTCGAATATCGTGCTGACCGGTATATCCTGCGGATCGAAGTGCGATTGTTCGCTCGGCATGGTTATCTCTATGACGTCGCCTGGAATCACCTCCGCGAACGTCCTCACAGGAACTCCGTTGCGCTTTACGTCGCCGAGACCGCGTTTGAATTTGGCCGTAAGCCTGCTCGAAAAGCCGAGACGGCGCTTCATGATCTGTCTGACCGTCGCGTCCCTGTCTTTTTCCGTGACCGTATATGTATATCTGCCGCCGGAAGGCTTTACCGCGTCGTCCGTCTCCACCGCCGATCTTACGCTCCTGGTAAGAATATCATCTATCTCGGTGCTTTTCATCCTATGATCTTGTCCTTGACTTTGTCCCAGAAATGATAGCTGCTGAAGCGGACTATGCGCGCCTTCCTCTCGGCGACCTTAACGGCAATCTTGGTGATGCAGCCGTCTGCCACTATTCCGCCGTCCTCTATGATCACCACGTTTTTAGGTGCCTCTCCTTTTTTAGGTCCGTCAGGATAGAGCTCGATCGTCGTCCGCGTAGGCATGATTATGCTCGAAGAAAGCGATCTGTACGCCGAATTGTTCACCGGTGCCATCGGAGTGATCTGAAGCATGTCGACGCTCGGATCGACTATGGCGCCTCCGAGCGAATAATTGTAAGCGGTGCTTCCGGCAGGAGTGCAGATCAGCACACCGTCGCCTGAAAATCTGGTGATCTCCTGGCCTCCTATCTTCATGCCCATGTGCATGAGCCTCTCGCCGTCGCCTCTGATGACGACCTCGTTTATAGCCTCGCAGTTCTTCATGAAGCCGTCTTTTCCATATATATCGACGCTTATGCCGATGTAGTTCTGGATCGTGTAGTCTCCGTTTTCGAGTTTGCCAAAGAAATCGTCGAGGCCGTCGACAGGAATCTCCTGGAAAAATCCCAGATGGCCTGTATTTATGCCTACTATCGGCGCGGACGGGAATCCTGTCTGCCTCAGAAGCCTGAGCAGAGCTCCGTCGCCGCCTATGCAGTAGATCAGGTCTGAGTCCTTTCCATGGCCTTTTTCCGCCGGACTCCAGCCTGCCTTTTCCATTCGCTCGTTTATTCTTTTTTCTATGTCGTCGTTAACATCTCCGCCGTTTGAAAACACGAAGAAAGTCTTCTTACTCATTCGTCAGTTCCTCCAGACGGTCGATAAGAGATTCGAACGTGCGGCAGGCGTTTTCGGTAACCTCGGTCGTGCTCATGTCGGCGCCCGCAGCCTTCAGCAGTTCGATAGGATAGTCGCTGTCGCCGGCCGCGAGGAATTCGAGGTATGCGTCTCTCGCAGGTTCGCCTTCGTTCAGGATTTTATTTGAAATAGCTACCGCGGCCGAATAGCCGGTGGCGTATTTATATACGTAAAATGCATTATAGAAATGCGGAATTCTCGCCCATTCTATCTCGATGTTGTCGTCGTATACGACCTCGTCTCCGAAATACTTCTTATTGAGATCGCCGTAAATCCTGCAGAGGCTGTCGGCCGTAAGACCTTCGCCCCTCTCGACGGCTTCATGAGCGGCGAGCTCAAATTCGGCGAACATCGTCTGACGGAACACCGTTGCCCTGAATTCTTCGATATATATGTTCAGCAGATAGATCTCCTCGTTCTTGTCCTTGCACTTTCCGAGCAGATACTGCATGAGCAGGCACTCGTTGACCGTTGAAGCGACCTCTGCCGTGAATATCGAGTGGCCTCCGTAAACGAAAGGCTGTTTTTTCCTCGTATAGTAAGAATTCATTGAATGGCCGAGCTCATGAATGATCGTAAACGCATCCTTGAACTTGTCGTTGTAATTCATGAGCACGTAAGGCATGCTGTCGTAGCTTCCGAACGAATACGCTCCGCTCGTCTTCCCTTCGCTCTCGTACACGTCCACCCATCCGGCCTCAAGGCCTTTGTTGAGGTCGTCGATATACTGCTGTCCGAGAGGCTTTAGCGCGCTGCGCACCGTATCGAGGGCCTCTTCGTAAGGGACTTTCCTGTCAGGCATGGCGATCAGCGGAGCATAGATATCGTACATATGCACTTCATCGAGGCCGAGTATCTTTTTGCGCAGCTTCACATATCTGTGAAGAGCTCCGAGATGATCGTTGATTACCTTGATGAGATTTCTGTAGACGGACTCCGGAATGTTGTCGCCGTCGAGCTCCGCCAGAAGAGATGAGTCGTAATTCCTGACCTTTGCCACGACCGCGTCTTTCTTCACGCTGTAGTAATAAGTCGACGCAAGCGTGTTTTTCTGAGCCTTGAAGGCCTTGTACAGCGCTTCGTATGCTCCCTTCCTCACTTCGCGGTCCGGTGATTCCATGAGGCTTATGTAGTTGCCGTGAGTCAGAGTGACTTCATTGCCGTTTTCGTCCTTTACCGTCCCGAATTTCATATCGGCGTCGTTGATCATCGAGAAGATCTGCTTCGGAGCGCCCGCAACTTCGGAAAACTGTGCGAGAATGTTCTCCGCCTCTTTTGAAAGCACGTGTTTTCTGCGCCTTATGAATTCCACGAGTACGTAATCGTAGAGCATGATATCCTTGCTCTCTCTCATGTATCTTTCGAGAGTGCCCTCCGGCAGGTCCATGATCTCCGGCAGGAAGAAAGCCATTGAAACAGAGATCTTCGAAAGAAGCGATCCGGCTCTCTGCGCAAGCTCCTGGTATTTCGAAACTCTGTTGTCTTCGTCGCTCTTCATGCGGGCGTAAACGTAGACGCGTTCCGCCTTCTGCCAGACGGCGTCGCGGTCCTTCAGCGCGTTGTACAGAACGGATGCGCCGCTGCCCAGTTTTCCGCTGTATTTCTCCGCGAACGCATCAGCCTCTTCCGACGCCTCTTTGTAATCCTTTTCCCAGAGTTCCTCATCCGGATACATATCTTCGATATTCCACTTGTATTTATCATCTATCTGGTCTCTTGTCCTGACCTTTTCAATTTCACCCATCTTGTTCCTCCTTGTATCCGCCTGCTCAGGCGCGCTGCACTGCCGGTTTCCGCGGCCTGTCTGCCGCCCGCCTGTGCGCAGGATATTTAATTATATCACGAAACATATACGTTAAAACTTTTTAAATAAGTACTTGCATTTTTATCCTCTTATCCTTATAATGAACAGGTACTGCAAAACAGCAAATAAAGACATGTCCCGTTGGTCAAGTGGCCTAAGACTCTACCCTCTCACGGTAGCAACGGGGGTTCGACTCCCCCACGGGATACCATCGAAACACAGCTCATACGAGCTGTGTTTTTCTTTTTTGTTTCATATGAATGATTATTTTATATGAATGTTATTTTATATGAATGATGAATGATTTCATCTGTGCGCATTAAATGGGCCATCCGGCCCCTTTCTGCGGCTTGCTTCTGCAAATTCCGAAGCACTTTTGCCGGGTGCCGGGGTTCTGCGGCACCGCGCGGAAATCCCCCAGCAGGGCGTTTCTGCGCCTCATTTTTTTGGCAGAATCCCGGGTTGCAAACGGCCTGTCTGGTCCTGTAAAAACGGGCAGACCGCATTTTTCAGCATCTGCCCGTACAATATCCGTGAATATGCTATTTCAATCTACTTTTACGTCATCTTCACCGGAAGGGACGTATCCGCAGCGCATTTCACTTATCTGACGCCGTCTCTGCCTCCAGTGCCGTCTCCGTTTTTTCCTTCTTCAGCCGCGTGAGCCGGATCATCCTGGCCTTCTGCACCCTGCTGGCCGGCCGCATCTTCTGAAATTTCAGAATCCGCGGTACCGGCATCGTTGCCGGCGCTTTCAGTTTCTGCCTCCGGTGCAGTACCGGCTTCTTCTACTGCCGGCTCGCTCTGCGCCTCGTTTGCGGCTGCTTCTCCGGCGCCGCCGTTTCCATCGTCCGACAGCGCTCCTGCGTCGCCGGCGCCTCTGCTTCCAGCTCCAGCCACAGCTCCCGCATCTCCGGTGCCGCCGTTTACGTCGTCCGGCATCGCTTCCGCGCTGCCTGCGCCGGCGTATCCGTTGTCCGTCAGCGCACCCGCGTCACCGATGCCGCCGTTTCCGTCGTCCGGCATCGCTTCCGCGTCGCCGGCGCCGCCTGGCTGGCCTGGCTGAGGCTCAGTCCGCGAAATGCCGAAGTTTCCGCTTACAGCCGAGTAGAACACGGCGTCCGTCGTGTTTATATAAACCTGGACGAGAGACGTAGTGACCAGTCCGACTGCCATGAGGCCGACTCCCGAGATCATCTGCGCCATCGACGAATTCTGCTGGCCGAACACACAGAAAATCATGCCGACAGTAAGAGGAATAACCGCAAGGATAGTCCACCCGATGAACGAAAGCTGCAGCAGGAAGTATTTGCCGGCTCTTCCTTTCATAAGCGTCACACTGTATGCCACCGACTGGGTAGCAGGAAGATCGCGGTTGTCAGCCGCTATGAAAAATGCCATCGCATATCTCAGTATCAGGAACACATATCCGATAATCGCCGCGATCAGCACTATCGTTCCGATCATAACAAACCCAGCTCCGCCGGCTGCAGCTGCCACGCCGAACACTATGATTCCCGGGAGCACCGTTATCAGAGCCCAGAGCATGGAGAATATCCAGATCTGAACATACACAAAAAACGACTGGAAAAACTTCTTGAACCCGGAAAAAGCGATCGCCGGGGAAAACTCCTCGTTTCTGAGTATTTTTATGCTTAACAGGCACATCGATACCGAGAGAGAACCGGTTATGACAAACGAAACCGCACCCAGGATATTCGACATAACGCTGACTCCTCCGCTCTGCCCGCCTGACTGAAGGTATGCTGCAACGCTTTCGCTGTTCGTCCAGTCTATGCCGGAGTCGGACATCAGCCATCCGTACTGCAGCAGCTCTGGTATTATCACGATAGCCATGATGATCAGCATCGGAATCAGGGCCAGACTCCATTTCCCGTTGAGAGAACGTCTGGCTATGCGCCGCATGTCGCTGGCAGAGAACTCCGGTACTTCATAATAATTCTGCATATGTCATCTCCTTTTCTAAATATTCCCTTATATCAGAATTCATCGTCGTAGTCATCATTGTAATTTTCGCCGTCGATGACAGGATTGTCCCTGTCGATGAATCCGTCCTTATACGGATCGAAACTCTCGTATTCGCTCAGATCCGTTTCGCCCGGCACGTAGTGTTCGATATCGAAGTCCTCCGGAAGCTCGTCCGGAAGTTCGTCGAGACCATCCTCTCCGTAATCGTAGTCGTAGTCGTAGTCGCGATAGTCGTCACGGTATTCGTCCACTATGGACATGGTGTACTCGTCCGGCTCCCCGGGCATAGCTTCCGAAAAATCGTAATCGTATTTTGTGCCGGAAAGCTTCTCCTCCCTGTAAAGCATGAATGCCTCGCACGGGCTTACCCTCCTGACGCCGCTCTCACCGTCCTCAGGCGTGCAGACTACGATTCCGGGCTCGCGGAACCACTCCCTGAATCTGAACATTTCATCGGTGAAATAACCGACGCTTATCTCTCCCATGTTCTCCGCCAGCGTCGACAGAACATCCTTGTAAGTCTGGATGGCACTGTACAGCGCGGTATTGTCGTCAGGGACACCTTTGATGAGGTCCTCGAAGAACGAATTTACCATTTCTGTCAGCGAATCGGGACCGGGCATGAGTATGAGCTCCGCGAACGTATCGTAGTCGATTTCCTCCGGCGTCTCCATCAGAGCCGCAAACTGTTCAAAGTAATGAAAATCGTCTGCGCTTTCTATGTCGAGTTCTTTCAGCAAATCTTCTGATACCATTTTTTACCTCTCGTACCTGAATCATGGAATAAATCTGTGATCAGTCAATTTTCCACCATTTGAATGATATAAGAAAACCGCCGTTCTGTAAAGAAGTACAACGGCGAATACAGCGAAAAAGCGTTTCCGCGGCGGACGTCTGACTCCGTCTGGAAACGCTTTCTGGATCATTCCGTTTATCTGTTCATGAAGCGCGAAAGGAATTCCTTCGTTCTCGGGTTCTCAGGATTGTTGAATATGACGTCCGGAGTACCTTCCTCCGCGATTATTCCCTCGTCCATGAATACGACCTTCGACGACACGTCTCTGGCAAACGCCATCTCGTGAGTCACGATGATCATCGTCAGGCCTTCATGCGCGAGCGCTCTCATTACATCGAGAACTTCGCCGACCATCTCCGGGTCGAGCGCCGAAGTAGGCTCGTCGAAAAGCAGGACCTCTGGCTCCATTGCGAGAGCTCTGGCTATGGCAACACGCTGCGCCTGGCCGCCCGAAAGCTGCGAAGGCTTCGCATTGATGTAAGGAATCATTCCGACTTTTTCGAGGAACTTTTCCGCGATCTCATTCGCGTATTTTTCGTTTTTCTTGAGGACCTTCCTCACTCCTACTGTGCAGTTCTCAAGCACGGTCATGTTGTTGAACAGATTGAAGTGCTGAAAGACCATGCCGACCTTGGCTCTGTAATTGTGAACGTTGTTCTCCGGAGACATGATATCCGTATTGTTGAAGTAGATATGCCCGGAGGTCGCCTCCTCGAGGAGATTGATACACCGGAGCAGCGTCGATTTTCCGGAACCCGACGATCCGATGACGCACGTCACGTCGCTTCTGTTGACGTTGAAATTTATGTCTTTGAGGACTTCGTGAGAGCCGAAGCTCTTGCTCAGATGCTCGATTCTGATGATAGGATCCGACGCAGATACGGCTGCATCTCTTTTTTCCGCGTTGCCAGCCATATTATCTGTACACCTCCCCGTCCTTTTTCTTCTCGATATATCCCGTCATGCCGCTGGTATGAGCGAGCGTATCTTCCGTTGCGAGGTCGTAGTTCTCCGCTCCGTCCATTTTTCTCTCCATATGGCGGAGTATGCGCGCACATGTTACCGTCATGATCAGGTACATGATACTTACGATGAAGAAAGACTCGAATGTGGTGTAGTAAACGCCTGCCACCGACTTTCCGACGAAGAACAGCTCTGTTACCGAGATTACACTCAGAACAGACGTATCTTTTATATTGATGATGAGGTTATTACCGATCTGAGGCATGATGTTTCTGAGCGCCTGAGGCATTATTATGTAATTCATCGTCTGGAAATGAGTCATTCCTATCGCCTTCGCGCCTTCCGTCTGTCCCGGATCAATCGAAAGTATTCCGCCTCTGACTGTTTCAGCCATGTAGGCACCTGTGTTGATCGACACGATGAAGAAAGCGGCGAACCACATATTCATGTTGATGTTCATGTACTGGAGGGCTCCGTAGAAAATGAACATGGCCTGAACCATCATAGGTGTTCCCCTGAACAGTTCAATGTATATGAACAGGATAGCTTTCACTACCTTCAGGACTCCCTTTTTCACAGGATTGTCATTCTTTTCTACCGGAATGGTCATGATGATGCCGACCAGCAGACCGATAAGCACACCGATAAATGTTGCTACCAGCGCAATCAGCAGAGTCGTGCCTGCACCCTCGAGGTACGATTTCCAGTATTCCTGAAGCAGAAATGTCACTCTGCCCCAAAACGAAGCTGGCATTGATTACTCCTTTCATTTCTGTACATCTAAAAAGGCAGTAGCAAGTACTGCCTTTTTACTAACGTATTAATACAGACTGCCATATTTGATGACAATCAGATTTGTTAATTATCATCTGTCGTCGAGAGCGGCTGAACGCTGATGGCCTCTTCCATCATTGTGTTGAAATCGTCTTCAGTGAGCTTCGAAAGCGCGCTGTTGAGCTGGTCTACGAGCTCTGTGTTGCCCTTCTTGACTGAGATTCCGATGTTGATGTCTTCGCTTGAAGTCTTGAAATTGTCATCGTCTGAGAATTCAAGCATCTTCATATCAGGATATGATACGCACGCAGCCATCGCCGTAGGCCTGTCGGTGCAGACGAAGTCGATAGATCCCGATTCGAGTGCCACGAGCATGTTAGGTACGGATTCGAACGCCGGCTTGAGGTTTACGTCTTCGATCTGCGGAAGCATCTTATCATACCATATAGTGTTGATCTGCGATGACGCCGTTACGCCCTTGAGGTCTGAAAGACCCGTTGCGTTCGCATACTCCGAATCGCTCTTCACGAGGCCTACTACAGTAGCGTAGTAATACGGATCTGTGAAGTCTACGGTCTTTTCTCTCTCTTTCGTAATCGACTGGCCCGCGATAACGCAGTCGATCTTTCCCGACTGAAGAGCTACAGGAAGCGAATCCCAGTCGATCTTGTAGACGTCTACAGTATATCCGAGATCTTCCGCAAGCGTTTTCGCCATCATTACATCGTATCCATAGGCGTAGTCGCTCGTTCCATGGATCTGGACAGCTCCGTTGGAATCATCGCTCTGAGTCCAGTTGTACGGAGCGTAGCCGCATTCCATGCCGACTCTGAGAACCTTTGTGTTGAGAACCGAATTTTCGTCTTCTGAAGCCGATGCCGCAGACGAATCAGCCGATCCGCCCGACCCAGACGATGAGCCGCATCCTGCGAAGAGCGCACCGACCATAAGCACTGCCATGATTACGGCAGCGATCTTTTTCTTGCTAATCATAATAACCTCTCCAAAACAATTACAATAACAACAGCGGCAGCAGTGCCGCCAGCAAATAATAATAAATAAATTATACCATTTGTTCTGATTGCGATAAAGATGTAATATCAATTTAACGCTTTAATGGCATAAACCTGTAGATTCCGGAATCAATTCGCTTGCATTGCGCAAAATACGAAATTATTTACCTTTAGCTTCGGATTCGCCGATATTTTTTCCGAATCTCTTGATTTTTCTCGTACTCGTCTTTTCAAATTCCTCTTTTCTGATTTCAAATCTTTTTACTCTCTTGTACGAGGACATCTGGTCGTTGACGTCGTCTATCTGCTTCTTGAAGAATTTTCTGAGCTCCTCTTCTCTCATATCCACCTGATCATCTTCAAGAGCCTCTTGATCAGGCACGATGTGCGCCGTTACCAGCAGGTTGCCTGTCTTTTCGTCAGGTTCACCCGTGACGATTACCTCGCTGATGTACTTGTTCTTCATGAGGTAGTATTCGACTTCCTCAGGGAAGATATTTTTGCCGTTCTTGGTAACGATTACATTCTTCTTTCTTCCGGTGATGTGAAGGAAGTTCTCGTCGTCAATATATCCGTAGTCGCCCGTGTAGAGCCATCCGTCCTTCAGGACCTCTGCGGTCGCTTCCGGATCCTCGTAATAACCGAGCATTACCGAATCGTCCTTTGCCGCTACCTCGCCGATGCCGTCCTCGTCAGGATCGATAATCCTTATCTCCGTGTTAGGCATGGCAGGACCGACCGATGAACCGTGGTGATATCTGTCCCTGAAAACGGCTACGATCGGGCTGTTCTCCGTAAGTCCGTATCCCTGGAACGTGTTTATTCCCATGATATTGAAATCGTCTATAATATCCGGATCGAGAGCCGCAGCTCCGTTGATGAACATCCTCATGCGCCCGCCGAAAGCATTGTGAACGTCCTTGAACATCCTCTTCTGAACGTTAATATTGAATTTGGACAAAGTTTTAGCGATCTGCATGCCCTTTTTGAGCTTCTCGGCTTTTCCGGCCTTTTCAGCCTGTTTCATTATTTTATTGTGCATTACCTCGAAAATCTGAGGAACTCCGAGCATGATCGTGGCATGGCATTCGTTCATGTTCGTGACGATATGCTTGAGACCTTCGCAGATAGCGAGTATGCCGCCCTGGAAGAGAACCGTCATGTGGTTGCATGTAAATTCGTACGTATGGTGTATTGGAAGAACAGACAGCGAAATGTCGTCGCGCCTTACATGAACGTACATCGACATGTTCATGACCTCCGAGACGATATTTTTGTGAGTGAGCATTACGCCCTTTGCGAGGCCGGTAGTTCCTGAAGTGTAGAGCAGAATGCTCATCGCGTCAGGATCTATCTTTGCGTCCAGGTACTGCGTGTTGCCCGCTTTTATGAGACTGCGGCCCTTTTTGATCAGCTCTTTCATCGAGATGATTCCGTCGCCGCTCGATTCGGCGTCCATGCTGATTCTGTACTCAAGCCCTTCCACGTTTTCGAGTGCCTTGAACAGCCTCTTCTCCACCTTCGCCGAATATACGATTGCGCTGAGATGCGCTCTCTGTGCGAGATTTGTAAGTTCTGACTCAGGCAGCTCTCTGTCGAGAGGAACGGTCACGCCGACACCGTTTGCGATGCCGAGATCCGCAACCATCCACTCGTAGCGTGTCTCGCCTATAACGGCTATGTGCTTTCCTTTGAGACCCATAGATATAAGTGCGGTTCCGAACGCATCGATGTCGTCCTTGAGCTGATTGTAGCTCTTGGGTACATATTTGCCTCCCGGAACGTTTTTTATGAGATATGCCGGGCTGTCACCAAAAAGTCTGGCTGAAGAATTTATCATATCCTTCAGATCGGTTACTGTCCTTATCGGATAATAAGCGTTTTTATACTTCTTGTTGCTTGCCATAATCCTGAAATACTCCTTTTCTGCGATCGATCGTCAGAAACAGCCGGATGTGCAGATGAAAGCCGTCCAGCCGTTTAAAAAACATTTTCTTTTTTCATTTTATGGATGTCAATAATGTTAAATTTTCTGCAGGAAAATAATTGATAATAGAAAAAATAAAGAAATGCAGAAAACTTTTATGTGATATTCTAACATCAGTTTATTCATAAAGCAATAAAAACGACGCCGCATACCGATTTTGACTTGTCTGCATCGCTCCGCCGTCCGGGTGTCCGCGGAAGAAGGCTATAATAATTTTTTTAATTCAAAAAACAGTAAAATACTTTATCGATTTTTTATGATAAATATTTGTCATTTTAGTTAGTATACAAAAATACTTTCAAGCCCGCCATTATTGATTTTACCGCTTTAATAGGGTATACTTTATCGATACTGAATGTTATTTTTTCAGCTTTACTGCAATTATTTGTAACTATTATCGGGATCCTGTTTTTTCATTTATCAACATAAAATGTATGCCGATAATCTTAAACAGGAAAAGAGAACAATGGAGATGAAAGACTATGAGCTCATTCTCAAGGCACCTGAAAAGCATCCATGTGCCTCATCACAAGGATACGGCATCTTTCGAGTCCATCGAGATGCCCGTCCCTGAAAAGGTCTATATCTCTATGTCGCAGCACATCGGCAAGCCATGCCAGCCTCTTGTAAAAAAAGGCGACCATGTCCTCGTCGGACAGCTCATCGGAGACGTTGACGCTCCAGTAAGCGCGCCAATTTATTCAAGCGTTTCCGGTGACGTCACTGCAATAGAGACAGACAGAAGCGCACTCGGAGGCATGGACACCTTTGTAGTCATCGCTTCCGACGGAAAGCAGGAGGAAGCCGAAGGCCTCGAGCCTCCTGTATGCGAAAACAAAGACGACTTCATCAAAGCGGTAAGAGCAAGCGGAGTCGTAGGGCTGGGCGGTGCGTCATTCCCTACGTCCGTAAAGTTCAATCCCGCAAATCTGGACGAGGTTGACACCTTTATCGTCAACGGCGCGGAATGCGAGCCGTTCATAACGTCCGACCACAGAAACATGCTCGAACGCACAGACGACATCGTGGAAGGCATAAAACTTATAATCAAATATCTCGGAATCAGCCACGTGTACATCGCTATCGAGAACAACAAGCCTGATGCGATCGAAAAGATCCGCGCGGCGGTTTCAGACATTCCTGAATGTCAGGTAAAGGAACTCAGGAGCACGTATCCGCAGGGCGCTGAAAGAGTCCTCGTCCACGAGGTTACCGGAAAGACACTGAACGCAGGTGAGCTTCCGGCTTCGGTAGGATGCATACTTTCAAACGTCACCACCGTCATGGTGATCGGCAGCTATTTCAGGACAGGCATGCCGATGGTAAAGCGCAATGTGACGATCGCCGGCAACGCGGTCACGAAGCCGGGCAACTACATAATTCCGATCGGCACGAGATACTGCGACATCATAGATTTCGCAGGCGGATACAAGGCCAAACCGAGAAAGATCATCGCAGGCGGCCCTATGATGGGCAAGGCCCAGAGCAGCGACGGAAGCGTCACCGTAAAGAACACCGGCGCAGTGCTCTTCTTCGACGAAACCCAGTCGTGGGATATCGACCCTACTCCGTGCATCAACTGCGGAAGATGCCACAGAGCATGTCCTTTCGGCCTCATGCCTAAGGAATACGCAAAAGCTTATAAAAAGGGAGACGCCCAGCGCCTCAAAGACATCAAGGTTATGGAATGCATGAACTGCGGCAGCTGCTCATACGTATGTCCTGCGCGCAAGCCTCTTGCCTTCCTCAATACTCTTGCTAAAACAATGGTAAAGGAGGCTGGCCTGTAAAATGATAGAAAGTAAGAACGGCGGCCTGCTGGTAACGCCTAACCCTCATATAAAGACGCCGATGAATACGCAGCGCATCATGCTCTGCGTGCTGATCGCGCTCATGCCGGCGCTCATCGCTTCTACAGTCATATTCGGAGCAAGAGCGCTAATACTCGCTGCAGTCTGCATCGCTTCATCGGTTTTCTTCGAATGGCTTTTTGAAAAAATCTTGCATAAACCGAGTACGATATACGATCTCAGTGCCTGCGTCACTGGTCTGCTGCTCGCCATGAACCTTCCTGTAACATTCCCTTACTGGATGGCCATCATCGGCTGCGCGGTAGCTATCATCGTCGTAAAGCAGCTGTTCGGCGGACTCGGCCAGAACTTTGCGAACCCTGCGATCACAGCCCGTATCGTACTCTTCATCTCGTTCTCTTCACAGATGAGCACATGGGCCGATCCGTCAAAGAGCAAAGTTCTCTTCGCTTCCGACGCCGTAACGAGTGCCACTCCTCTCGGAGTATTCAACCTCAGCGGCGCAGAAGAAGCACAGTCTACATTCTCCGATCTGCAGATGTTCCTCGGAACTACGGGCGGATCGATGGGTGAAGTTTGTGCGCTCGCACTCCTGATCGGCGGACTTTTCCTAATATTCATGAGGATAATCTCACCGGCGACACCGATAGCGTTCCTCGGAACGATCGCTGTTCTCTCGCTTTGCGCCGGAGCAGATCCGATCTGGCAGATGTGCGCAGGCGGCGCGATGCTCGGTGCGTTCTTCATGGCTACAGATTACGCAACTACTCCGACGACAGTCGGCGGAAAGATAGTCTTCGGTATCGGCTGCGGATGCATAACGATGCTCATCCGTCTGTTCGGATCGTACCCTGAAGGCGTATCTTTCTCGATCCTGATCATGAACCTGCTCACTCCGCTCATCGACACGTTCTTTGAGAAGAGGCTCTACGGCAATCCTGCGAAGGAAAGAAAAAAAGCAGCGAAGGAAGCGGCGAAAGAAGGTGCTAATTAATGGAGGATTCAAAGAAGAAAGTTCCTTTCAAGGATACGATGGCCGGTCCTACGGTCGTTCTCCTGATCATCTGTCTGGTCATTTCAGCAGCTCTTTCGATCACTTATCAGGTCACAAAGCCTAAGATTGACCAGATCAACAAGGCTACGGCGGACGCTGCACGAATGGAGGTCCTGCCGGACGCAGACAAATTTACCGAAGTTGACGGCGATCTTCCGGAAGGAGTCACCGAATATTACGTTGCCGACAACGGCGCTGGCGAGGTGGCGACATGCCAGTATAAAAGTTTCGGAGGCACCATTACGGTAATGGTCGGTATGGACAGCGAAGGCACGATAACAGGCGTCAAGGTCACAGACCACGACGATACTCCTGGAGTCGGCACGAAGGCTATGGATTCTTCATACCTCAGCGAGCAGTACAAGGGCGTATCCGAAACGGATAAAGCTTCAAATATTAGAAACGACAGCAATATAGACCAGGTTACGGGAGCCACCGTCACCTCGAACGCCATTTATCAGTGCGTAAATGAAGCTCTCGATGCTTATCAGTCTCTGGGAGGTGCTAAGTAAATGAGCAGCAATTCAAAATTATCCATCCTGACCAACGGAATAATAAAGGAAAATCCTACGCTGGTTCTAGTAATAGGAACATGTCCGTTCCTGGCGACTTCGACGAGCGCCATCAACGGACTCGGCATGGGACTTTCCACCATGGTCGTATTAATATGTTCCAACATAGTAATTTCGATGCTTAAAAACGTCATTCCTGACAGAGTACGCATACCGTGCTACATAACGATCATCGCAGGATTCGTTACGGTCGTGCAGTTCCTGCTGGAGGCCTACGCACCTTCGCTGAACAGTGCTCTTGGTATCTACATACCGCTGATCGTAGTAAACTGCATCATACTCGGACGTGCAGAAATGTTCGCCAGCAAGAACTCTGTAGTTGACTCGGCTCTCGACGGAATAGGAATGGGGCTCGGCTTCACGCTCGCCCTGTTCTGCATGGGTGTGATCAGAGAGTTCTTCGGCGCCGGCACATTCCTCGGAATGACCGTGACCGCCAACCTCTATGACCCGATGACGATATTCACTATGTCGCCGGGCGGATTCTTCGTATTCGGAATCCTCACAGCCATAGTAAACAAGATCACAAAAGGAAGAGTAAACAGAGAATTCAGCGGCGAAGGCTGCCCGGGCGAAATCGAAATCGGCCCGACAATGAGCGCTATCGCTGAAGCAGCATCGGCTTCTTCCGCTGTTCCGGAAGGAGGCACCAGATAATGGCTCAGTATCTGTCAATAATGCTGACTGTAATGATCGTAAACAACTACGTTCTCGCACAGTTCCTCGGCATCTGCCCGTTCCTCGGTGTTTCCAAGAAGCTCGATTCCGCAGTCGGCATGAGCGTAGCCGTTACATTCGTAATGGTTCTCGCAACGCTCGCAACATGGCCTATCCAGAGGCTCATACTCGATCCTCTTCAGATCGGATATCTCCAGACAGTCGTATTCATTCTCGTAATCGCTGCTCTGGTACAGCTCGTTGAGCTCATTCTCAAGAAGTACATGCCTTCGCTCTATCAGCAGCTCGGCATCTACCTTCCTCTGATCACTACGAACTGCGCCGTTCTCGGTGTAACCGTAAACAATATCGAGGACAACCTCACATTCGGAGAATCTCTCTGCAATTCGTTCGGCGCAGGCATCGGCTTCATGATCGCCATGGTCATCTTCGCCGGAGTAAGAGGCAAGATGGAAAACGCCGATATCCCTGAAGGCCTGAAGGGCATTCCTATCACACTTATGGCCGCTTCTATCCTCTCCGTTTCATTCATGGGATTCAGCGGCGTAGTAGACGGTATTTTCGGTTAGGAGGCACACAGCAATATGTCAGCATATTTATTTCCAATACTGTTAGTAACGGTTATAGGCATAATCGCCGGCATCATGCTCACTTTCGCCGCGAAAGTAATGTATGTGCCTGTAGACGACAGAGTCGAAGAGCTCACGGACGCACTTCCGGGAGCTAACTGCGGCGGCTGCGGTTTTGCCGGATGTTCCGATTACGCAAACGCTATCGTGAACGACGGCGCCGAGCTCACTTCGTGCGCTGTGGGAGGTCCTGCATGCGCTGCAGAGTTAGGCAGGATCATGGGCATGGAAGTATCCGCCGAGGAGCCTAAGGTAGCCCTCGTCAAGTGCTGCGGATACAACGGCAAGACGAGTAAAATCCTGGAGTACAAGGGTGTTCCTACGTGCAAAGCCAACAAATCGATCTACAGCGGTGACGGCGCGTGCATGCACGGCTGCATAGGTCTCGGCGACTGCGTAAGAGCCTGCAATTTCAACGCCATAGGCATCATCAACGGTGTCGCATGGGTCGACAGAAACAACTGCACAGGATGCGGCGCATGCACAAAGGTATGTCCTAACAATATCATCGAACTCGTTCCGAAGCGCAATATCATCTACGTGGCATGCAGCTCGACCGACAAGGGCGCTCAAACGCACAAACAGTGCAAAGCCGGATGTATCGCATGCCGCAAATGCGAAAAGACCTGCAAATTCGATTCGATCCACATCGTCGACAATCACGCGGTCATCGACTACGATACCTGCAAGAACTGCGGAATGTGCGCAAAGGTATGCCCTGACCAGACGATAATCAAGCTCGCCAGGAAAAAGGGCAAGGTAAAGAAAAACGTCGTTCCCGGACAGGCAGCGGCAAACAACTAGTACAATCTTTGTATTTGACATCAATAGAAAAGGCTTCCGGCCGTGGCCGGAAGCCTTTTTTCAGCTTAAAAATGGCGGAAACAAGGCAGATCCGAAACCTTGTTCAGATCTGCACATATTCCGCCATCCTGAATTATCATTATCTTCGGTATTCTATTCTGCAGAACGGAGCGTCTCAGGCGCCCTCAGCCTGCCCTGTGGGCAAGTCCATTGAGTCCTCTGATGTTTTCCCTGACTCGCATGAAATCTTCTTTATTTTTCATCTGAAGACTTGTTTTCAGTCAGCTTTATCTGCACGCGTCCGTTTTCTCCTGAATTGTCTCCGGAGCTGCTGTCTGTAAGCGACGTGAAGCTGATGGAAGGAGACGAAGTTATCGTGGCTCCGCCTGTCAGATTGATGTCGCCTGTCGTTATTACCATGCCTGTGAAGTTGATGTTCGTGATATTTACATCACAGTCAGCGATTACGATTCCGCTCTTGTAATCCGAGCGCGGCGTCAGGCTCACATGGCCGCCGTCTGCTGACGAGAGCACTTCGAGGTCGTGTCTCTCGTAACCTCCCTGGCCGTCAGGAACGTATATCGCGTTTGTGTCCTCTTCATCCAGCCCCGACTGGCTGAGCAGATGGCTTACGAGGTCATAAGTCGGTTCGCTCGTGGATGAATTCTTGTCGAATCCGCCGATCAGGCCGTTGTACTGGTATGTGTAGAGCATATCCAGATTTGAAGCGCCTGTATCGTCACTAAGCGATGAAGCAGAAGTCGGAAGGTACGTACTGGTGAAAGCCGTTCTTCCTTCTGACCCTGCGACACTGTAGATGCTTCCCTGTGCCAGCCAGAGAGTCTGTCCCGGCATATACGCCACGTGGGCTGAAGCCGATCCTGCTGTAATCGTTATCGTGCTCTGATTGCTCGTCGACGATGACGCAGCCGAATAAGTAGTCGAATTTCCGTCTGTACTCGTCAGTATTCTGTCGGTATTAAACAGCTTCTGAAGCAGAGCCGTGCCTGTCGATCCTGTCAGGCTGCTGCCCGATGACGATGACGAAGAGGAAGACGAAGAGCTTCCGCTGCTGGAGCTGCTGGAGCTGCTGGAACTGCTGTCCAGGCTGTCGTCACCCGTTCCGTAGCCGTAATAATTGCCGTCTATATCTACATCATATCCCGTATTTCCAAGTGCCAGGCTGCCCTTTACAAAGAAATCAGCCACCGCCGTGATGTTGTCGCCGCGGTTAGATGTCACGACCGAGCCGCTTGAGCTCTTGGTATTCACGTTGTCAGCCCAGACTTCACCGCCTGTTATATCGAGAAGCGCTGATCCCGAGACGTTGATATCGCCGCGAGTAACCGTCTCAGGTCCGTCGAGAACGAGCGAACCGCCTGTTTCAGCGTCTATCGAATTTCCTGCGTATACGGATCCGTCTATGTGATTCGTTCCGCCTGTAGAGATTATACTTCCGTCAGCCGCTGCGGCATAACTGTTTACCGCTCCCTGATAAGTTCCTGAGTCTGAGTCTGCAGCATCGGACGGAGGTGTGAAGCGTATGTCGGTTATCAGCTCGGAACCGTCCTTGCCGCTCTTTATTGTTAAGTTCTGTATCTCAACGTAATTGTCTGACTTGCTGTAAGCGATGTACAAGCCGTACGACGACGGCGAAACGCTCACATCGAGGTCGTCGCTTACGAATGATTCCAGATAATTCTCGAAGCTGCTGAGCGTCGATTCTTCTTCGTCAGAGCTGCCGGAACTGTCCGAAGAACCGCTGTCATCCGTGAGTTCTATTCTCCTTACATCGCTGCTTCCCGATACGACTTCTTCAGCCGCATTAGACGCGATTCCGGCCTCCGATTTGAGGTAAGAGAAGAAAACGTTTGTAAAACGCTTCTGGACAAGTTCAGATCTCTTATCCGAAGGAGTCGACGCGTAATTTGTCTCGACATAGCTGAGCGCGCTGCTGAGCGAATCCTCCGATTCTACCTGCAGGCCAGCGCTTATCTCGGCTGCTGCCGACTGGGCGCACGTACCTTCGGCCGTATTCTCCGCTCCGTGCGTTTCCGGAAACGAAATTGCCAGAATCGTGAAAAACAGCAATACCACTAAAAACGAGCAGCAGAGAATAGTGTTAAGATACGATTTATTCTTTTCCTCGGGAGTTTTGTCCCTGAATTTTTCTATTAAGTTCAAAAAACACCGCCTCCCGCCGGCTACGAACATGACACTTCACGAGTCGTTATGAGATCGCTGTCAGAGAATTTTCCTCCGGAGCTTTCATATATGCCTACGGTAAGGTTGTATATGATGTCCTGCGAATCGTTCTCTGCCACCACCGAATCGTTCGTGTCAGCGGCAGCAAGTGTCCTGAACCAGCCTTTTATGTAATTTATCCGGATTCTCGCCATATCATAGAGGGTTCCTGAATTTTCTACAGAAACCGCGTTGTCTGCAAGACCGTTTTCTCCGTACGTTATAGTTCCTCCCTTAAGATCAGGTGCGATGTAGTCTGAAGCCTGAATTGAATCATAAGGAACAGACTCAGATGACAGAAGCCCGAGCTGAGGAACTATGTAAAGATTGAGCTTGCCGTCGGTCTTGTATCTGTCCCTGACCGCAGAGATATCGATATTGATGGTATCGTCTTCCCATTCAGAAACCTTGAGCGGGTAATACATCAGATAGATATTGTCCAGCGAAGAGAACGCATTGTCGCTCTGATACGCTACGAACTGCTCCTGAAGCTCTGATGACGAAGTGGCATCGTTCCACAGACTCTGAATCTGAGGTTCGAGAGTGGAGACCGCAGCCGATATGTCTGCAGATTCTGCAGTTCTCGAAACTGACGTTCCGTCCGCCTGAATCTCTGTTATCGTGGCTCCCTGAAGCCTTGATCTCAGAGTATCTGTAACCGTCTGCGGAATTCCTATCTGGGTCACATCGGTCAGTGTAAATACTATATTCGATCTGAAAGCTACGCCGTCCCCCGATTCGTAGGCGAGCAGAGTCGTATCCCTGGTGATTGACTTTTTGAGCTCCGACTCCTTGGCTTCCTTCGCCGATGACTGTATAAAGTCGCTTCCTCTGAGCATATGGCTGCTGTCATAGCCGTTCTGCGTCAGATATGAATTTATCGTTGAAACTGCATTTTCATAAAACGTCGTGTATTTCGCGTAAAAATTGTCGACCGCCGTCTGTTCCAGCGAAGAGCCTTCGTGCTTGAAGCTCTGAGTCGTGTCGTCGTACTCGTATTCGCCGTCGCTGCTTGTATCAAATTTAAGATAAGCACTTTCCGGATTTATTATCGCTGTAGAATCCGATGAAAGAGACTTAGTGTCCGGGAAATTGTTGGCGTTGTAAGCCTTTGAATCCTCGTCTGAACTGCTGCTTTCGTAGTCAGAAGGATCGTATTCTATAGAAACGTCGTAAGTGTTTCCGTCGTACTTCGCTCCTACAATGGAATATCTCCTCACATCTCCGTAAGACGGCAGTTCGTATTCGCCGTCTTTGCCGAGAATTGAAAAGTTCTCGTCGGAAGGACCGTAGCTCGAGTAATCATCTGTTATGTCGAACATAAGGCCCTCATAGATTCCACTGTCTTTTATCGTGTATCCCTTCCAGAATTGCTTCTCCACGCGTTCCTGGCTCTTCTGGGTTAAAGTATCGGTCAGATTCTGAGCGAACAGATCTGCCTTTTCCTTATCGGCGGCAGACGCTCTTTTGTCCGAAATTACAGAAGAACCGGCGATCAGCACGATGAGCATGACCACAGCCGCAATGACTGCAATAATGGCGCCGAAACGCAGTTTGTCACTGCTCCGCTTTGCACTCACTGAATCCTGTTCAGAAGTTGCTGCTTCAGGTGACTCACTTCCGGTCGTATTATTCAGTTTGTCCGGTTTATTGTTCATCTGCTGCCTCCACTCCGAATGCAAATTCCTCTTTCAGGATTTTAACCAAAGATATCCGCATTTCCAATGCTTCCTGAAACATCAGGATCCGTATATTCTTTCTCAGTACCTGTAAGAGTATACATATTGAGAGTTATGGAACCAGTGATCTGATTCGTCGTTTCGTCGTAAGTCGACGTAATGTCGTTGATTGTCATGCGCTCGCCGTAATCTTCGATGAATTTTACAGCCTGCTTGAGCTGTGAATATGTGCCTGTATATGAAATAGTTACAGGATATTTATAAAGATAGTATTTGCCGTCAGATGAACTGTCGGACGAGCTGTCTGAGCTCGACGAATCGGATGCACTCGACGAATCTGATGAACTCGACGAATCCGACGAACTTGACGAACTGTCAGATGAGCTGCTGTCGGATGCTGTAGATTCTGTAGGATCAGGCGCCTCTGCCGCACCCTTGAGCTTGTTTCCGCTGGCGTCTACCGTTACATTTTCTTCGTCTCCGAACTCAACAGAATTTACAGATATTCCCGAAGTATTCGACAGGTTGACGAGGAACATGATCGTCTTTTCAGGTGTGTTGCCTGCACCGTATTTGTCGATTATATCTTCGCTCTCCGTGTTGAGCTCGTCGGTCTGCGTCTCGTAGTCGCTCTCCGACTTCTGAAGCTTCTGGTCCCTTTCGATTCTGGTTTCCAGATCCGAATTCGTTACCGCCAGAGCATGTGTTTTATAGATCATGAAGCTCATCAGCGAAACGAGCACTACTGCGAGGATCAGTCCGATTATTAATACCGTGCTCACGCGCGACGATCCCGGCGGATTGCTTGAGACACCCTTTTCCTTTTCCTGAACGGTCTCTGGTGTCCCGCTGGCAGGCATTTCAAGCCCTGTCAGAGTATCTTTATTATTCTTTCCGAAATCTGCCATCTCTCATGCCTCCCCTTTATATACTGCTCGTGGACGATGATCCCGAGCTCGTGCTTCCCGAAGTGCTGCCGTTCGAAGAACTGCTTCCTGATGAGCTGCTGTCTGAAGAACCGCTGCTCGAAGAACCGCTGCTCGAAGAGCTGCTTCCCGAGGAACTGCTGTCCGAGGAGCTGCTGCTCGAAGCGCCTGAAGATGAGCTGTCGCTGAGCCCGTCGTCATTTGCTCCGTCCGAGAGCGAATAGTCTTCCGATACATCTCCGCTGAGAACTGCCGAAACCGTAAATTCAACGCTTTCGTTTCCTGACGCATCGGTCGTATCGGTAAGTTCAGATACGCTGATGTCCGAAAGATATTCGAAATCTCTCAGCTGCAGGATCATCTCGGCCGCTGTTTCCTTGCTGTCGGCAGAAATGCTGAACGTTACCAGATCGTCAGACGAATTCATAGATGTGATCTTTGCGTCTGTAGGCATCTTTGATTCGAGATCAGAATAAAGCTGGCTGAGGAGCTCGTTCTTCTGCTGAGTAGACTTATCGATCGCGCTTACCTCGCTGTTCTTCGTCTCTGCATCCTTATACTGATCGTAGATGTCTTCTATATATTTGACCTTGTCAAGCTGCGTGTTCAGCTCGTTGTTGTGCGACTTGAGAAGCAGGTAGCGCACTCCTGTGATGGCCATGACTATGATCAGGGCTGCAAGCACGCCTACCATGATTTTCGTAAGGAGCTCCTGGCGTACGCCCGGTCTTCCTCCCTCCGAGCCCGAAGTAAAATCGAGCGGGTCGATGAGAGCACCTACCGGAGCTAAGAACGAAGCCGGATCCAGGTCGCCGAACGGAGCCGTGTCTTTTACATACTCTCCGTCAGGAAGATCCTCGAACGTCATGGAAGTAACTCCTGTCTGATTCTGGATCTGCTTTGCCAGAACGCGCATACCCTCTCCGTAGCCTGCGAGAATGATCTTGTCCAGATATTCCGACGGGTTGTCTTCGAGGAATGAAGAAATTATCCGCTTGAGTTCTTCCGTAAGCGGATAAGCCGCTCTTACGACAGGATTGTCCTCGTCGGAGAAGCTGTCGTTGAAGTCGTCCGCTCCTTCAAATTCCGCGACATTGTTGTATTCGTTTATTGCGCTCAGAATCTCTGATCCGTCTGTCTTAAGCACATAATGGCCGCGAAGCACGTCGTCCGTCATAATAGCCGCAGAGCACTCGGCGCTGTCGAGTCTTACGAGCATGACGGATTCGGATTCGAACGCTTTCTTCATCCACTGATAGACGGAATTCATGGTGCAGTCGGTCGATTCCAGCACGAGGCCGGCTCTTTCAGCCGTGATCCTGTATGTATCGATCAGAGCAAGAGGAGCCGCAAATATGATAACCCTTATTTTGCTTCCGTCGTCGCTCGTCTCGACCGTCTTGTAAGAAATGCAGTAATTGTCGATGCTCATGAGGTCCGAATCTTCATCGTCTCCGGATGCCGCATGTTCAGCCGCGTTTTCAGCTGCTTCTTCGCCACCCTTCTGTTCCTCATCTGCATCTCCGTCTGAGTCCTCTTCGTTTTCCGGAGTCTCTTCTTCTTGATCGCTGTCTTTTGCCGAAGGCGTAAGGCCGAAAAGTTCGCAGGCTTTTTCGTCGACTTCGTCCTCTTTTTCGCGGCGGCTGCCCACTGAAATCTCGGCATCTCCCACAAGAATATCATCTGAATTTATCGTAAATACCGCGTTCTTAACGTTCATTCCAGCCGCGTCCAGATGCATGCGGAGAAGCTCTCCCAGTCTGTCCGGATTCAGAATATAACCGTTCCTTACACAATCCGCCGGTGTCCTGATTTCAAAGACACGCTCGACATCAATTTCTTTCCTTTTGCATGTACTTTCGGCCGCCCGTATCACTTTCGGCCCTATCTCTATGCTTAGCTTTTTTCTGCCTGGCATCAGTCCACTCCTGTCCCGTGTAAAATAAAAATAACAAAAAACAATAATTGCAGCGGCATCCCCCGTGCCGCCTTAAAGGAAATAATTTCCTTTGAATATACCAATAGTTTATTACATATTCTATCACAAAAGCGTCAAATCATAAACAAATATCACGTCACGCTTAACACTTCTTTTTTTGATTAATTCTAACTAAATCATCATTTTTCTAATATGTTTATAATGTTTCTCATATCATACTAACGTTATTTCCCCTCCGTTTTGTACATTTCATGAAAAAAAGGGCGTTCTCCATGAATATGGAGAACGCCCGCTGCCACTTGCAAGACGAATATCGATTTCAGATTTTTATATAGAAAGGTCGACATCCTCTCTGTCATTGAGGAGCATGATTTCAGAGACGAGCTCCTGCTGGCGTTCGTATACCAGCAGATCTTTGTTATGCTCGAAATACTTGTCGCAGCCGTATCTGCTTATGAAGTTCGCGCAGTAGTAGTTTACTGTGAGCTCGGTAACTGCCACCAGCATCTCCTGGCCGTTTCCGAAAACATCCTCGATGAACGTGAACATGTTGTCGAGCTGTTCCTGCGTCTCGCTGATGTGTTTCTTCATATCGGCAACGTCTTCAGCAAATACGCCCTTGATATATTCGAAACCTTCCTTAAGGTCCGTAACGCCCTCTTCCTTGAGATGGTTCCTGTAATCCTCCAGAGTTAATATAACCTTGCGCAGAACGATCTCCCTGTCACGCGGAAGAACGGTCGAACGTTTCTTTTCCTGATAATCCGAAGTACGCTGAAGAATGTACTTGCCGAGAATCGTGTCGATGTTCTCCATCCTCGGATCCGCGAGCGAGCACACCTTTTTGATCTCGACGAGAAGCGTGTGAAGCTCCGTGATGTAATCTTCCTTTTCCACGTCTTCCTTTACCCTGTATCCCACAGCTTCGAGCAGCAGACTGATGAGCGTGAGTCTTTCGTCGAACTTGGCGTTCTTCGCTCTCTCTGCAATCTCTTCCGGATACGTCCCGTCGAGTATATTCTGGATCTGGTAATCCGACTTGTATTTGTTGTACAAGTCGTAATAGATCGCGAATTCCTTTGCCACCTTGCTGTGCTGCAGATACTGGCCGATGAGCTTTTCATCGACTTCATAGCCCTGCTTCTCGTAGAGTTTGATCATCGTAGACAGATCTTCCCAGCCTCTGGCTGTTACGAACTCCACGCCGTCAACCGTCGTTTCGATTCTGTAAAAGTCCTTTTTCTTGATCTCGAGATAAGAGATGATCGCAGGGTGCACATCGTGTTTGTATGCGTATTCCTTCCATACCTCGACGTCAGGCTCGACGACTATCTTCTTTACACGGTCGAGAGTAACTATATCGAACTCCCTGACAGATTTGTTCGCCTCGGGCGGGTTTCCGGCCGTGCAGATGACCCATCCGTCAGGAACCTCATGTTTGCCGAAAGTCTTGTACTGCAGGAACTGCAGCATTGCCGGAGCGAGTGTCTCGGACACGCAGTTGATCTCATCCAGGAACAGTATGCCTTCCTTGAGCCCAGTCTCTTCCATGCTGTCATAAACAGAAGCTATGATCTCACTCATGGTGTATTCGGAAACGCTGTATTCCTTTCCTCCGTATACCTTCTGCTCGATCTTCGGCAGGCCTATCGCGCTCTGACGCGTATGGTGCGTCATGGAATACGAAACCAGGCCGATGCCCAGTTCCTCTGCGATCTGCTCCATAATAGCCGTCTTTCCGATTCCCGGATCACCGATCAGCAGAATAGGACGCTGTCTTACACGGCTGATGACGTAGTCGCCGAATTCATCCTTCATGAGATAAGAGGTTATCGCGCGCTGTATTTCCTCTTTTGCTTCTTTAATGTTCATATAAGAACCTCCTCAGTAATTTCGCTCGTTTCAAGCACAAGCTTCATTGCCCACGACGGCACCTCATAGTCAAACTCATCGTCGTCGACGAATACAAATGCGGTTTCGTAAGGCGGCCTCTTCTTCGGATATACCCCGTTGCCGTCTGTGAAATATATCAAGCCTTTCAGGTCATCGAATTCGTTGTGCTCCAGCAGCTGATTGACATATTCGAAGACAGGCCTGAAATCGGTCCCGCCAAAACCTCTGAACTCGAGGTTTTTCATGTAGTCCGCAAATTCTTCTTTGTTTGTGATCTTCACGTCGCTCTGGATCGCTGCGTCACACTGGATGATATGCAGGTTTATCTTGCGGAAGAAGTTTTCCTGCTGGCTGAATATCGAATAAGTTTTGTCCAGGAATTTCTGAACCACCTCGCCGGCGCATGATCCTGACGTATCTATTGCGATTACAAAATCCCTGACTTTCTTGACCTCTTTGTATTCGAGCGGCTCTATCAGAGGAATATCCCCGTAGTGCTTCAATCCGTAAGTATAGTAAATGTAGTCGAACTCATCGTCGTTTATCTGAATATCCTCGTGAAGCGACGCGAACTTCTGCAGGAACGTCCTGTAATCGTATTTGTCACGGTTGATCTTCCTCAGATTCTGCACCATGGCATCCGACTTGTCGCCCCATTCCTTCGAAGAGGTCTCCAGGTCGACCAGCATGCGCTCGCTGATTTCCTTCCACTTGTTTTCGAGTTCTTCCTGCTCACGTCCGTTGTGCATGAACGACGGCTGTTTGTCCTCCGGCGGCTCCTCGCCCGAATCAGCAGTTCCCTGCTCAGGCATAGCCTCCTGCCTTGAATTATCTCCCTTGAGATCCTTCTGGTCGGTGTTCGGATCGGCGCTTCCGTCGAGTCTCCGCATGTCGTTCTCATCGCGTTCTCCATCGCTTCTGCGCTCGGAGCCGCCTTCATGCTGCCATGCGGCCTGTTTTCCCTCGCCGCCTCCGCCTGATCCGGCGCTGTGCTGCATGCCGCCGCTGCTGTCGTCAGGATTAGCGTTTCCTTCCTGGTCTTTATCGCCGAACGGGTTGTCGCTGTCGTCAGGAACGCCCTCGTTCGTCTCTCCGCCGAGCTCGCCCGATTCGTCGTTTTTCTTGTTTTCAGGCTGATGGCCGTCATCGTGTCCGTTCAAGCCTTCCGAAGGTGTGTCGTTTTCTCTCTCCGATCCTTCCTCATCGGTCTGTTCAGGTTCGTCTCCCGGATTTCCTCCGCCTTCTCCTTCGCCGCTGCTCTCTTCTTCAGAATCGTGAGTCTCCGACTCCGGATCTCCCTGCGACTGCTCGTCCGAATTCTCATTTTCGCCGCCCGGCGAACTTACATATTCGTCTTCGTATTCGTCGTAAGGCGGTTCCTCGGAATCTTCGTCCTCTTCCTCGTCTTCTCCTGACTGATCTTGTTCTTCGTCGCTTTCTCCGGACTGATCTTCGTCAGACTCATCTTCGCCGGATTCGTTCTCTTCTCCGCCGTCTTCAGGCTGTTCGCCTTCGTCCTGAGATTCGTCCTCGTCCTGGTCTTCGCTCTCTTCGTCAGAAGTTTCATCGGAATCCTCAGCATCAGGATTTTCTTCCTGCTCTTCCTCGGAATTCTCTTTATTCTCTTCCTCCTGATAATCAGGCTCTTCGCCGGTGTCGTCGTCCTGTCCGGCTTCCTTCTCCGCTTCCTGCTTCTTTTCCTCTTCTATGCGGCGCGCAGCTTCCCACCAGATGTCGTGTTCGTCACGCCTGAAAAGCTTCGTCCACTTGTTGATGTCTCTCGCAGGAACCTCCTCCTGAAGGAGGAATCTGTATATGCGTTCGGCGTTCATCTGAGTAACGAACCCTTTGATACGCTCTATCTCGTATTCTATCTCAGAAGCATTCTGGACGTCTGTCTGGTTGAGTCCGAGTTCGCAGACCGTAGCCTCTGCGGCGATATCCGCAGCGAGATCCCAGTACTCTCTGTTCATATGTGTAGAAACAAACGGATGCCTGAAAATGCAGTGCAGCACCATATGCAGGTAATCACGCGAAAGGCTCTTCTTTTCGCGCATGTACTGCTGGATGATGTACCTCGGATCGAATATCAGATGTTCTCCGGTTGTAGCTACCTTTTTTATGTCGAACGGAAGATCGACCTGATCTGCGCTCACATATACGAACTGACAGAGAGCCACATCCATGAACCGCAGCGAGACAAACAAGCCGTTGCGCGTCAGCGTAAGTATCTGAAGCGCGATATTTCTCGCAGTCTGGAAAGCCTCCTCCTGCTGATCCTGCTCGCGCATCTGTTCTCTTGTCAGCTGTTCTCCATCTTTTACAGGTAATTCTGCCATAATTTCACCGTTTCCTTCCGGCACGCTACAGCGAATAATCTCTAAGCCCTATCCTGGATTTTCTGTACTGGTGCTCCAGAAGATAGGCTATGCAGCCGCCGCCTATGCGGCTGGCTATTTCTATATAGTAATCGAGTGAATCCATGTCGATGCAGTCGAGCTCGCCGATTGCCGTCAGCATGTCCACGCGGTCCTTCAGTATGATCTTCTTGACCATATTGCGGAGTCTCGATCTGTACACTCTTTCCATGTCGGGATAGAGGTCCACAGGATCGCGGAGCCTCTGCACGGAAATTCTGTATACCGCGTCATCGTCCTGTATTTCAAGAAAGGCGGCATCGTATTTTTCCATGCTTTCGTGCCCTGGTTCTGAAGCTCTCATGACTGCGCTCAGGAACATCCATATGGATTCATCGTTGTCGGAGGCCACCTGATAGCTCTTGATCTCTCCCGTGACGCTGCTCTTGACTTTTATTTCGGTCAGCTTTCTGCAGCCTTTGAACGAATTGATTTCCATTCTCTTTACGTGGTCTGAGATCGTCACGCTTCTGAGATTTACACAGCCGCTGAAAGCGAATGCTCCGATGCTCTCCAGCGCGGCCGACAGCTCTGCCTCCTTGAGTTCGGTGCAGTTTTTGAACGCGCTGTTTCTTATCGTTTCAACGCTGTCAGGGAGTTTCACCCATCTGAGCTTCGTACAGCCCGAAAAAGCGTTTTCGCCGATTTCGTCCACCGGCCTGCCGTTGACCACTGGCGGCACGTTTATTTCCACCATTTCAGTACGGTTGTTTACTGCCTCTATTTTATTTTTCCAGCCGTCAAACGAACAGATAAAATCCGACTGCGGATTGTAATCTCTGTGCTTCAACGCAGTCACCTCCGTTATTGCGCTGATTGTATTCCGCAGATTGTTAAATCTGCTACAAATACTAATTATACCAGTAATTAAATTTTTATCAATTTCATTTGATGTATCAATAAATTCTTATGCCATTTTTTTGTGTCCGGCATAGGTTCAAATAATATTATAATACTTCGCAGCGATATTGCTGCCGTTGAAATTCCATCATTTCTAAATATTCAGGGTCCGATATCACTACTTATATACCCTGTTATTCATTCAATAAAAATATATTTGAATGCGCGCCGGGCAGGACAGAAAAATGAATTGGTCCGTGTCGTTAAAAATTCAATGAACTTTAACATATATTTCAGATTCCCCTCCGGTTCCGCCGGTATGCGGGTTTCTTCCCGCGGCATACGGTTTCTTCCCCTTGATTCCGGATTTGTAAAATGTGATTAATCGTGGTAAATTTTCATATATATTATTTGATAATTGAAAAGAAAGCAGGTGATTTTCATGGCAAATGGTATAAAAAACGGAAACTTTCTCAGAGTTCTTTTCACTGCTGATATGCATGACAGGATTCTGCCATATAAAGCTGTAAGAAACGGAAGGATAACGATGATCGGCGGCTACGCACGTCTGAAAACCATGATAGACAGGTACAGGACGGAGAGCTGCGTAGTTCTCGACGGCGGGGATTTCTCGATGGGCTCGCTCTTCAACGGGATCTACAGCAGCACGGCTCCGGATCTGTCGCTGCTCGGCATGATGGGCTACGACGCCGTCACGATCGGCAATCACGAGTTCGACTACGGTGTCGATGCGTTCGCTTCGATGCTCCGCCACGCGGAAAATCCGCCTCAGATACTCTGCGCCAACATAGAATTCACCGATGACAGCGATTCGCGTGCTCTGAAAGAAGCTCTCGACGCCAGGGGATGCCTCCCTTACATGATCAGAGATATCGGCGGATTTAAAGTCGGCATCACGGGCATGATGGGGCACGAATCGGTCGGCGACATCGCATATCCGGGATCCGTCACATTCACTAAGGAAAAGAAGGCGCTCTCAAGAACCATCAGCGAGATGAAAAACAAGGGTTGCGAATTCACGATCGTCCTCAGCCACGGCGGTATGAACGACGACCCGGACAAAGCGGAAGATCTGCAGCTGGTCGAATCCATCGACGGAGTCGACGTGCTGATCAGTGCTCATTCGCATACGGCGCTCAAGCGTCCTGTTGTAAAGAACGACACGGTCATCTGTTCGTGCGGCTGCAACTGTGAATATCTCGGCCTCCTCGACATCAACATGATCGACGGCACCGTTCTGCGCTACGAGCTCATTCCTGTAGACGATTCCTACGCTGAAAACGCTGAAATAAATGCCAGGATCGAAGATTACAAGGAAATCGTGCAGAAGGATTTTCTCGACGCATACGGTCTCAAATTCGACGATGTCCTGTGCACATCTGACATCTGCCTTGACGACCTTCACGACGACAACTATCACTTCGGCAATTACAACATAGCCGATCTGGTTACCGACTCGTACGTCCACGCAGCTGTCGAGGCAGGATGCGGGGAAAACGTCATCGGCATCAGTGCGAGCGGCATCATACGCGACACGATCTACGCCGGCGATGTGACTCTGCCTGACGCATACAATATCGTTCCGCTCGGACGCAGCAGCGACGGCGTGATAGGTTATCCGCTGATCGCAACGAAGCTCAGCGGCATAGAACTCCGTGAGCTCTGCGAGATAGATGCCAGCCTCGGAAGGATGCGTGCGGACTCGCAGCTTTTCTTCTCCGGACTGCGCTACACGTACTCCGACAAGAGGGCCTTCATGAACCGCGTCATCGACGTCTTCACAAAGGATGAGAAGGGCGCATGGAAGCCGGTCAGAGACGATAAAACTTATACCGTGGTCTGCAATCAGTACATGGCGATAATGATGCCTCAGATCACATCGAAAAGCTACGGTTTTCTGAAGATTCAGGTCAAGGACGAAAACGGCGCAAAGACAAACGACCTGGACAAACTTCTCCTTAAAGACAAAAACGGAAATACGGTCAGGGAATGGACGGCATTCGTCGATTTTCTGCTCTCGTTCAGGGGAAAGCTTCCGGAAGCCTACCTGGCTGCGCGTCCGTGCAAGATCGAGGAAATGAATCTGAATCCGAAGACGTATCTGAAACATCCTTCGAAGTTCGGAAAGCTCATCTACGGTGCCGGAGCGGTCGCTGCCGGTGCTCTCGTAATCGCGGGATCTGCATTGGCATCGGAAATATTCTCGAACAGGAGAGGGCGCTGAGAGTGATTTCAAGTTGTCAGGGTGCTTGACGCGGCTTTGTCATTGCGCTGACCCGGCGCTGTAGTTCCAACAATACAGAAGTGGTCAATCGGTATAAGGCATCACCCTTTCACGGCGGTAACTCGGGTTTGATTACTGAAGGATAATCATTGCAAGCGGCTGTTAATTTATTTAACAGCCGCTTTTATTATTTCTTTCGGCAGCTTCATATTTTCCCGGGAGCACTACGCAAGCTGCTCTGGTCTTTTACGTTGCCTGCTACGAAGCTCACTGCAGCTTGCTCCGTTCCTACGCTCGAAAGCCCTGATCCGACTTCATTTGGTAGGCTTTCTCACTTCGCTGTCGTATTTTACCTTGGTCGACTTAGCGTACGTCTGAAGCCGCTTGGCTTCAGACGTGTAAAATACGCAACTCTACGCAAGCTTATCCGCTCTCTGCTGCGGCTTGCTCCGTTCCTACGTTCGAAAGCCCATATCCTACTTTATTTGGTCGGCTTTCTCACTTCGCTGTCGTATTTTACCTTTGCCAACTTAGTGTACGGCTGAAGCCGCTTTTAATCCTTGTTGCGTCTTCAGCCGTGTAAAATACGCAACTCTACGCAAGCTTATCCGCTCTCTGCTGCGGCTTGCTCCGTTCCTACGTTCGAAAGCCCATATCCTACTTTATTTGGTCGGCTTTCTCACTTCGCTGTCGTATTTTACCT
>JBMNUZ010000014.1:0-45506 GCA_050946535.1 Anaerovoracaceae bacterium | reverse complement strand
TGTCATCCCCCGCCTCTGAGACGGAATTGACGCCGAACCTGCCGAGTACAGGTCTGAGCTTTGTCTTGCCGAGACCCGCTCTCACGATCGGACCTGCCAGCGCCCTGATCTCTTCCTTGCTGTGCTTCGGCTTTGCCGCTTTCTTAGCCGGCTCAGGTGATGGTTCTTCAGATTTTTCAGCCGCCGTTTCTGCGGTTTCTTCGGTCTTTTCGTCTGCGGGTTCTTTCTTTGCCGTCGTCTGGTTGTTTATGATCTCGTTGATCGTGATCTGTCTGGCGTTGTCTGATACTTTTTCATGCTTGATGACCTTTATCAGGTCGAGCATGGATCCGCTTTCAACAGCGGTCTGCGCTTCATCTGCGCTTAATCTGATTGTTAAATCCATGATTCCTCCTTTGTGATATAATTTTGATAATGTCATCTGATAGCCCCACTATCAGATGGCTGAATTACTTGCTCGCCCGTACGATCGATTCCCATGATCTGCGGGCCTTTTCTTCTGTTTCGAGTTTTCTGGCCAGTGTGTACTGGCGCTCTTCCTCCGCAGCCTTTGCTGCCTTTTTCTTCTTTGACCTCTGCTCAAAGTAAGCGAGTACAAAGAATCCGATAGCTGTGCCCGCATAAAAAATAGCCAACTCCATTACTTTTTCACCCTCCCTTCTTTGCTTTTCTGTAGTGCTCTGTGCTGCCTGAGCCAGCACGTAGGACAGATATATTGACCTTCCTTGACTTTGGTCTGAAGCGGGACGTTTCAGACCAGACCGCACAGGCAGCAGGTCATGTACTTATGCGGCTGCATCAGAAGACCTCCCAGTGCGTTTCCGTTTCCAGAGTCTTGACGGCCGTCTCATCCTTTACACGGCTAAGCCCCGCGTAAGTCATCTTGAACCACTTGTATCCGCCATCCGGATAGACGACCTTGAGAAACTCGCCCAGGTGCTCCTTCTGGAAGTAATGGATAGCGTTGATGTCGTTCGTGCTGCTTACCAGCTCACGGCTGAGATCGGAAATAATATCCCGTTCTCTGATGAATTCGTTCATGTCTCTTTCCATGTCATTCCTCCATGTTTGCGTAGAGGACTTTTGCTATGTCCTCTATCATGTAAAACTTGCCGTAAAACTTCGGTATGCCCGCAAGCTTGTCTTTTCCGCCGTTCTTGCCGTAACCCATGAACCGCTGAAAGTCTGTCAGCGTCATGACGTCAGCCCCGTTTACGGACTTCCTCAGCCTTCTGGCTATTTCTGTCGTGGTTGTCACATTTGAATCCTCCCAAATATGCGTTTACGTAAGTTAATCGGCAAAAAAAATTTTGTCCATGTCAGCCGAATCCAGATCAAGAACTCTTGAGATTGTCGCTATTTCATTCCTGGAAAAGCTTCCGTTATTATGAATTTTACGCCAAATTGTAGCCTTGTTAAGCCCTAAAGCTTCGGCAATATCTGGAACGGTCATTTCTTTTCTCGCAAGTTCGGCCATAAATTCGTTTTCTTTAAACATTGATATTATCACCTCCTTTACTTTTATCTCTTGCGTTTTCGCAAGTTAATTATAAGTCGCATATTTGTAGCTGTCAATATGAAAACTTGCATTAACGGATATTTTTTTGCAACGATTATTGCATATTTGCGACAACGAAAATATAATACTTAAAAGAAAGGAAGAACCAAAATGGATTTAAGAAAAAGACGAAAGCAGCTTGGGCTGACCCTAAAAGAGGTTGCTCAAGCGGTCGGTGTGGCGGAAGGAACAGTGTCTCGCTGGGAAACTGGAGATATCGCTAATATGCGCCGTGACCGAATAAAAAAACTTGCGGACGTATTGCAGATTCAACCTTCGGAAATTGTCGGATATCAAATTGACACTCCTACTTCGCGAAATTCTTCAACCCGAATCAAGGTTTACGGCAAGGTTCCAGCCGGGATCCCGCTGGAAGCGGTAGAAGATATTATCGACTGGGAAGACATCCCGGAGGAATGGTTGAGAGGAGATAAAGAGTACTTCGGCCTGATGGTGGAAGGATACAGCATGTATCCCACGTATCAGCCCGGCGATACTATCATCTGCCTGAGGCAGCCTGACTGCGAGAGCGGACAGGACGCTGTGGTCTACGTCAACGGATATAACGCCACACTCAAGCGCGTGATCAAACAACCGTTCGGTATCCTGCTGCAGCCCCTCAATCCGGATCCGCAGTACGAAGCGCACTTCTACGATTATGACGACCCCGATAATCCGATATCGATACTGGGAGTCGTTGTGGAGCTGAGAAGGAAAATGAACAGATAAGATTCGGGAAGGAGGAAACAATGAGCGACATAAAATAACAGCTTTCCATTTTAATAATCTTGTAAAGTACTACGGGATAAAAGAAAACGAGCAGTTTTGCTGGAAATACACGGCTGGAAACGCCACTACCTATTACAAATATTCACTGCAGGCGCTTGAATTTCTTGTGGACGAGATCTCAAAAGATCCTAACAACATATTTGATAGCATAAAAAAAGATAACCCCAGGGGCAAAGGAATGCTCAGCGATTAACGCCTACTCTCATTTGAGAACCCAGCCTTATCCTTCACGAGTTATCTCTATTTAGTATATTACAATTGTGCTTTACAGGTCAATAGCTATATGAAGTAAAGAAATTTAGTATCAGACAACGCCGAGCCAACCTCGCTCATGCGAGGATGTGCCAGACTTGTTCCGTGTCAAGTCGTTACACCGCGGATCCCCCCGCGTATGCGGGGAAAACAAGCAATGACGCCTGTAACAAATATTGTTTCAAGGATCACCCCCGCGTATGCGGGGAAAACTCTGCGCTGTCTAATACGGATCATCTTTATTTTACCATAAAGGAGGAATTATGGACTACAAGTATACCAAAACGTTTTCTTACAACGGAAAGCGTTACTATATTCGTGGGCAGACTTTAAAGGAGGTCTACTCCAAAGTGGAGCAGAAAAAGATACAGCTGGAGCAGGATCCTGAGACACTTCGTCCGGAAATGACCCTTAAGTCGTGGACAGAGCAGTGCATCGAGACATACAAGGTCAATCAGTCGGAAGTCACCAGAAAAAAGTTTCTGGCCCGTGTCAGACACTGCATACTGGAACCGATCGGAGACATGAGACTCATAGATATAAAGCCCATGCATCTGCAGAACGTACTAAACACCCAGCAGGGAAATTCCCGGACCCAGGTCAACGAGGTCTACCAGGCGCTGAAATTCATTTTCAGATACGCTCTGCATAACGGCCTGATTGCAAAGGACCCGACGGAAGGTCTGCAGAAGCCGGTCGGGTACAAGCATCACCGAAGAGCGCTCACTGCAAACGAGCGGAAGTACTTCATTCAGATCGGACTTACTGACCGCAGATACTATTACTATCTGCTGATGCTGTTTTGCGGATGCAGGCCTTCAGAAGCCGCGGAATGTAAAGGCTATGATCTGTCGGTTAAAGATGGTACGGCGATGCTGCATATCAGGGGAACAAAGACCGACAACGCCGACAGATACGTTCCTGTCCCGATGGAATTCTGGGACCTTATAAAAGATACGCCGCCCGATGATTATATTGCTCAGACAGCCACAGGAGCGCCGATCAACGAAAACAAACGCAGGTATCTGTGGAACTCATATACAAGGCAGATCAACCTGGCAATGGGCTGCAGGACCTATCGCAACGCTCTGATCCCGCCCTATCCCCTCGCCGACGATCTGGTTCCCTACTGTCTTCGTCATGAGTACTGCACCGATCTGGCGCGCAGAGGCATCGATATCAGAGTCGCGCAGAAGCTGATGGGCCACGCCGACATAAAGCTCACAGCCAACATTTACACCAACCTCGAGAGCGACGATCTAAGAGACGCGGGCAGGGTATTAGGCGCCGATGTGAGTGCAACACCCAGTGCAACATCTAAACAGGGAAAAAGGGGGAAAAACTGACCTCCAGACGCAGGAACTCGGGCATAAAAAATAACCGCTGAAGTCTGAAACTTCAACGGTTTTAACTGGTTGCGGAGAGAGGATTTGAACCTCTGACCTTCGGGTTATGAGCCCGACGAGCTACCAGCTGCTCCACTCCGCGATGTCTTTGTAAATCATTGGAGATGGTGCCGGGAACCGGGGTCGAACCGGTACGGGTATTACTACCCACGGGATTTTAAGTCCCGGGCGTCTGCCAATTCCGCCACCCCGGCGAAATTGAATAAAAAATGGCTCCAAGGGTGGGACTCGAACCCACAGCCTATCGGTTAACAGCCGAGTGCTCCACCATTGAGCTACCTTGGAATGCCCAAACTATCGCCAGCCAGTAACTTTAACTGACTGACAACAATAAACATTATAGAGATCGCAGAACCCTTTGTCAACATTTATAGATTGTTTTTTTTAAATATTTTTTACTATTCCTTTGCAAACACAAGGCTGCTCATACACAGCGTTCTTACGGCTGTACGTAGGGACTGCAGCAGCTGGCCGGCCTCCAAAAACCGGGACAGATTTCCCGATCCTGACGCCCCGTTCCTTCAGTTCCTAAAACGATCGTAATCAGTTGACGAAATGAATGATTATAAACCAGACCGGTGGCACCGCAAGAGCAGGCAGCATGTTCATAGTTTTGAAATTACCTATTTTCAGTATTGAAAGCCCGGATGCAGCGATCATGAACCCTCCTACGATCGAAATCTCGGCCATAAGCGCATCAGACATGAAGTTGCCGAGCCAGAGGGCGAGCAGGTAAATGCCTCCCTGCCAGCAGAAAAGCACCGGCGCAGCTGCGATCATCCCTATTCCATATGTGGAAGCGAGCACTGCCGACGTGATCAGATCAAGCGTCGCATTGGTAAACAAGTATGTGTTGTCGCCGTAAAGTGCACTCTGAATCGGACCGAGAATCGAAAGAGCACCTATGCAGTATAGCATTATTCCAGTGCTCAGGCCCTGCGCCAGATTGCCTCCCGATTTCCCGGATACCAGCTTGTTGAACCTACCGTCTATATCGATCGCGGTGCCGATCAGTATCCCAAGAGCAAGGCTTACGATAAACAGCACCGGGTAATCGCTCTTCGGCATATATGTGACTATTGTGTTTATGCCAAGCCCCGCCGCTGCAAGGCCCATAGCGGTATAAAGAGCCTCGGAATACTTTTCCTTAATGCCTCTGTGAAGAAGCGCTCCTCCGATGCTTCCTGCCGCTATACAGGCTGTATTGACTATTGTTCCAAGCAAAATTTCTTTCCCTTTCCTGCAGGTTATTTGTCTCAGTCGTCATCCGTGACGGGAGTGTTCAGTATCTTGATCTTGCGGCGGTATTTTTCGGCATTGACCTCGTCGCCGAGCGCATTGTTCACAATTACCAGTTCCGCGCATATTTCCGGACTCGACGGATTCTTTTTCACGGCATACTTCAGCATCTCAAGAGCCTCCTCGTACCTTCCGAGACGGTTGTATCCAACTCCCAGATAGTAACTCAGAGGCCACCAGTCCATCATTTCGGTATCTTTGTACTCCTCGAGTACCTTAATACCTTCTTCCCACTTTCCTCCGATAACCTGATGATAAGCCTTCTCGATTCTCACCGCATCCTTCATATCGTCGAGCCTGCCCTCGATCTCCGTGCGCTGGTCTCCCGGTCCTGAAAGCCGCAGAAACTCGCGCCACTCTCTTTCCGCCATGGCATACCTGCCCGCGTTGAGATACGCGTAGCCGAGGTAATAATATGTCCGGTCGAAGTCAGGATGAACCCTTGCCATGTGGTTGAGCGTTTCGAAGACCTCTGTTTTAAAATCGGCAATATATTCGCTGTCGTCGCTTTTGCTGTACATATTAATGCAGACAAGGACATAGTTGTACAGCGCGTCGAGATCGTCCGGATCGATGCTCAGAGCAGCCCTGAACGTAATGCAGGCTTCATCGAGATGTTCTGCCTGCGCCAGCCCTACGCCGACGTCGTCGATAACCTTTCCTATGTGAGGATTCATATATTTCAGGAACATCACGTACTTCGTCGCGTACTTGAAAGAAGGATCGATCCCTATCATATTGATCATGCCCAGCGTGAAATGTTTGAATTCTATGCCTTCATCCTCGGCGAGATTTGCAACAACCGAGCGCTTTACCGGCATAGGAACATTGCGCATGAAATCTATGTGCTCTTTTTTTATATATTCAGGCATGAGCTCCAGGAACACGTAGTCCTCTGCGTACTTCGCAAAATATTTGTTCAGTCTGTCGTCCATGAATCCATCTCCGTCACAGCATCCTGAAGCGTTCGTCTTTCCACATTTCGCTGTGGTTCTGAGCTATGCGCAGCTTCTGGAGCATTTCCTCCTTGTCCTGCGGGAGATCACCCTTCAGCGAAACATAGTTCGAGGCATGATTGCTCCTGAATACGCATTTCTTCTTTACATTAATGTTTTCAAGCATCAGCTCGGCTTCCTTGAGGACTTCGTCCGGCCTCAGCAGCTCGAACTCGCCTCTCTGGTACTGATCGTAAAGCGGAGTGCCGGGAACAAGCATGAGGGTAAGGAAACTCGCGTACGAAGGCTCCATTTCGGAAATGATGGTGCCGGTATCGATCGCGTTCTCGCGCCAGAGCTCCCTGCCGCCGATTCCTGAAAGGAATGTCAGCGAGACAGGAATGCCGAGTCCTTCGGATTTCTTGACGGCTTCTATCATTTGTTCCCTCGTCTCGCCCTTCTGTATGCGTTTCAGGATCTCTGGATTTCCAGATTCCACGCCCATGTAGATCATACCGAGATTGTGCTCCTTAAGCTCGAGCAGTTCCTCATCTGTCTTTCTCAGAATATCTGTGGCTCGGCCGTAGATGCTCACTCTCTCGCATTCAGGGAACAATTGCTCTATGCGTTCGAGAATGGCGAGGAGGTATGAATTTTTGCAGACAAGTGCATCCCCGTCTGCAAGGAAAACACGCTCGACACGTCTGTAGTAACGGCGTGCCATGTCCAGATCCTCGAAGACTTCGTCGAGATGCCTGATTCTGAATTTCTTTGCCTTGAATGATCCGCAGAATGTGCACTTGTTATGAGCGCATCCTATTGTAACCTGAAGAATATAGCTGTATGCCTCGCTTGGTGGTCTGTAAATATCACCCTCGTATCTCACTGGTCCGCACCTCCAAATATCTTTGTATCGTCAACCGGCAGTTACATGCGGTCAGGAGCCGCAATTCCGAGCAGTGCCAGTCCGTTCTTTATAGTCTGCTTAGTCGCAGCCGTAACTGCGAGTTTTGCGATTCTTTCGTCTTTGTCGTCGACGAGAATTCTTTCATCGTGATAGAACTTGTTGAAGAGCTCCGCAATGTCTGTAATGTGGCGCGTGATGATCGAAGGCTCGTACTTTTCGGCAGCTTCGATGACAACGTCAGGATAGCGTCCAATAGCTTTGATAAGCTCATACGTCACGTCGCCTGTAAGCTCAGACATGTCAGGAGTAATCTTTCCAGCAGCCAGATCATCCGCTTCGTCCTGATCATTTCTCAGAACGCTGGAACATCTTGCGTGCGTGTACTGGACGTAAGGTCCAGTCTCGCCGTCGAAATCGAGTACCTTGTCCCATGAGAAGGTATAGTCCTTGATCCTGTTGTTGGAAAGCTCCTGATAGATTACCGCACCGATTCCGACATCGTGTGCCGTCTGATCGAGCAATTCCTCCGGAACGTTCTTTTCGGTGATGATCTCCCTCGTCTTTTCTATCGATTTGTTGAGCACATCGAGCAGGAATACGACTCTTCCCTTTCTTGTAGACATGGTACCTTCCTCGAGACTTACCATACCGAACGGTACGTGAATGCACTGATCGGCCCAGTCATATCCCATGAGCTCGATGATCTTGAATAACTGTTTGAAATGAAGCGTCTGCTGCGATGCCACGACGTAGATGTTTCTGTAGAAATCGTACGTCTCTTTTCTGTAGATTGCAGCTGTAATGTCTCTCGTTATGTAAAGGGTGGAGCCGTCCTTCTTCTTAATGAGCGCAGGCGGCATATCGTAATCGCTCAGATCCACGATCTGTGCGCCTTCCGATTCCTGAAGCAGCCCCTTGTCCTCCATCATCTTCACGACTCTTGGCATCTTGTCTGAATAGAAGCTCTCTCCAGCGTATGAGTCGAACTCTATGCCGAGCAGATCGTAAACGTACGAGAATTCCTTGAGGCTTTCCTCTCTGAACCACTGCCAGATTTCGACTTCTTCTTTATCTCCGTTTTCCAGTTTCGCAAATGTGGCACGCGCTTCGTCCTCGAGAGAAGGGTCTTTTTCAGCTTCCTCGTGGAACTTTACGTAATAGCTGAGCAGCGTCTTGATAGGCTCGCGCTTTACATCCTCCTCGTTTCCCCATTTTCTGTACGCCACGATCATCTTTCCGAACTGAGTGCCGTAATCACCGAGATGGTTGATTCTGATGACATCGTAACCCAGGGCCTTGTAGATTTTGGAAAGTGAATTTCCGATTACCGTGCTCCTGATATGGCCGATGTGAAACGGTTTTGCTATGTTCGGAGACGAAAACTCGACGATAACCGGTTTGTTGCCGCCCAGATCACTCTTGCCGTAGTCGTCTCCTTTCGCTAAAACTTCGCCGATGACGTCCGACTCGACCTCGGCCCTGTTCATAAAGAAATTAACGTAAGCGTTGACATTTCTGACTTCGGAAAATGCGCTGCTTCCGGAAAGTTTTCCGGCAAGCTCCTCGGCTATTTTCTGAGGGGCTTTGTGATATACCGCTGCAAGCTTGAAGCAGGGAAATGCAAAATCTCCCATCGAGCTGTCAGGCGGCGTTTCGATAAGCGCTTCGGCTTCGTCTTCTCCAAAGTTGTCCAGAGCCCCTGAGATAACAGAGGCGAGTTCTTTTTTCTGATCCTTCATTTACAGTTTCTCCGTTCTATATAAATACCTCTTTATACCAAATTTAATCAATGACAGCCGCAGTGCCTCGGCGTCAGGTCCGTATCGTGCAGCGCCATAAGGCCGCATGAGATTTTTCAGACGCCATGCAGTTCCTCAGACCTGATGAAGCTCTTCAGGTCTCATGAATTCCTGCATCCTCACGTCTTCCTACTGTCTGAGTTTCACTATTGTGGCGCCTTCTCCGCCGTCATTGTATTCCGCAGACCTGAAAGAGTCAACGTGCTTGTTCCTCTTCAGCATTTCTCTGATGCCGCTGCGCAGCACACCTGTACCTCTTCCGTGGATTATGCGCACCTGACCGAGTCCGGACATATACGCGTCGTCGATGTACTTGTCGACCTCCATGCGGGCCTCGTCGAGAGTCATTCCTATCACGTTGATCTCAGGTGATATCGTCTGCGCTTTCTGCCTGTACATTCTTCCATATGACGTTTTATCGAACGTCTTCTGCACGCCGTAGTCGTCGATTATAGAAATGTCCGACAGAGGTATTCTCATCTTCATGAGGCCGATCTGCACGAGGACTTCGTCCCTGTCATCAGGCATTCCTGCTATAGTGCCTTTCTTATCCAGGCTTACGACCCTGACTCTGCCTCCTGGCTTGATATCGCTCTTTTTGGCAGGATGAGTATTCTCTGCTTTTTTGACTTCTTCTTTGCTGCGGTACTTGCTGCCTTTTTCCCTGATCTGCCTGCGGATTTTCTGTTCCTTTGCGGCCGATTCATCAGGTGCGGCTTTTCTGAGCTGTCTGAGTTCTTTCCTGACTTCTTCGGAAAATTCACGCGCATCTGCGACCATGTCGCTGGCCTGTTGTCTTGCGCGTTCGAGAGCATCGCTGCTCTTCTTTTCCATCGCAGCGATTTTCTCGCGCGATTCGCTTTCCTCGCGCTCCATCTTCTCACGCAGCGAGCGTGCCTCGGCGAGTTCGCGTTCGGCTGCCTTGTGTTCCTTCTCTATCGACGATATGAGATCCTCGAATTCGACGTCAGTACTTGCGAGCCTGAGACCCGCGTCTTCGATTATCTCTTCGTCTATTCCCAGGCGCCTTGCGATTTCAAACGCGTTTGACTTGCCTGGAATTCCGATTATCATCCTGTACGTCGGGCAGAGTCTCTCGACGTCGAATTCCATCGACGCATTCTCGACTCCGTCCTGAGCCAGAGCGTACTTCTTCAGTTCGCTGTAATGCGTGGTCGCGAATATGAGAGCTCCCTTTTCCCGCAGAAACTCGAGTATCGAAATCGCGAGCGCCGCGCCTTCCGCCGGATCTGTTCCGGCTCCGAGCTCGTCGAGCAGCACAAACGATCTGCTGTCCGCATTTTTCGTAATCTCGACGATGTTTTTCATGTGGGCCGAAAAAGTCGAAAGACTCTGTTCTATGCTCTGCTCGTCGCCGATGTCCGCGTAAATTTCTTTCATGACCGGAAGGACTGTGCCCGGCGCGGCCGGTACATGCATTCCCGCCTGGTTCATGAGGACCAGCAGGCCGGCAGTCTTGAGTGCGACCGTCTTTCCTCCTGTGTTCGGACCTGTAATGACCAGCGTCCTGTACGTCTTCCCTGCTGTTATATCCAGCGGAACGACCTTATCCTTATCTATCAGCGGATGACGTCCCTGTCTGATGTCGAGCACTCCGTCTTCGCTGATCTCCGCTGCGGTGCACTTCATCTCGATAGACATGCGCGCCTTGGCGAAAATCACATCGAGCCTCGTGAGGTATTTCTGATTGTTTACGATCTGCCTTACGCGCTGTGCCACCTCTTCGGAAAGCACTCTCAGGATGCGGAGGATCTCTTCCCGCTCCTTGTTTTCGAGTTCCCGTATATCGTTATTGATGTCGACTACCGCCTGCGGCTCAATGAAAAGGGTGGCACCGGATGCCGAGCTGTCGTGGACGACGCCCGGGAGCTTCGCGCGGTGTTCCTGCTTCACGGGAATGACCATCCTGCCGTCACGCATCGTCACGACTGAGTCCTGCAGCATGTCTTTATACGCCTGGGAACTTATGATGGAGTTGATCCGCGCCCTAGCGCTGTCTCTCTCCCTGCTTATGCGTCTCCTGATGTCGCGGAGCGCAGGACTGGCGTTGTCAGCCATTTCGTCTCTGCTGATTATGCACCTGGATATATGGTCGGCAAGACTGGTTTCGTCGTTCAGCAGATCTCCATATTCTTTTATGAGCGGAATATCCGACAGCTCTCCGTCGCTCAGGAATTTCTTTACTTCTGCCGCTGCTCTGAGGCTCGATGCCACATCCAGCAGGTCGTCCATACCGAGGACACGCCCTTTTTCGGCATAACGCGCTTTCTTTTTTATATCGCAAAGACCGCCGAGCGGAATGCTCCCCTTTCTCAGGATAACGCTCACCGCCTCGTCGGTCTCTTTAAGTCTCTCGCGTATTTCGTGCGCCTTGTCAAGCGGCTCCAGTGCGCCGATGTCCCTGACGGCCATCGGCGACTGCGCGTATTCAGCGAGGATTTTTTTCACGCTGTCGAATTCCAAAATCTGATAAACTCTTTCGTTCATTCGGAATTCTTTCTTTTCTTTGTTTATTTAGGATTCTTGTATTCGTCCAGCTCGTTCTTGAGGTTTATGTTCTCCATCTGGATGTCAAAGAAGCTGTTCTCCAGTTCTTTGTATTTATTCTGGAAGTCTTCGAGCGACTTCGATTCGTTTTCTTCAGATTTTTCAGCATCTTTGAGCTTTTTCTCGAGTTCTGAAATCTTTGCCTCGAGCTTTTTATTCTCTTCTTCGGCATCGCTCAGCTTTGACTCCGCTTCTTCGGCTCCGCCGATCTGCTCCTCGAGCGAGGATGCTTTTTCTTCAGCGGCCTTGAGCTTTTCCTCTGAGTCGTTTAATTTTCCGGTCATTTCTTCAAGAGCTGTTTTTGCGTCCGAAAGTTCAACGTTCTTCATGTTGTAGATGCGCTGAAGTTCCTGGAGCTGTTCGACGCTGTTCTGAGCGTCCTCTCTGTATTTCTTGAAACTCGCCTTCGCATCTTCCCAGAGCTGAACGTAATGATCCTGATCTTTCTTGAGCTTTTCTATTTCAGCCTGGCTTTTTTCGTTTTCTTCGACCGAATCGTAATATTCGCTCGCAACATTGACTGCAGCCAGAACCGCCAGCGAAAGCGTCGACAGTGAAGGAAGACCCTTTGCAAGTTCGTTCATAGTCTTGTCAACGTGAGCAGCGACTTGCTCCATTTCCTCACTGGATGCAGTGCCCGCAATCGTATATTGCTGTCCGAAAATCTTTACCGTTGTCCTGTTGTTCTGTGCCATAAGGAAATCCTCCTGTCTGCTCTGCGCTACATCTTTCTGAGCTCGGCGCCGAACTTCTTCTCGAGACTTTCGACTATCTTCTGCTGTCTGCTGTTGACTTCTTCATCTGTGAGCGTCCTGTCAGGCAGTCTGTACTTGAGCGAGAATGCCACGCTCTTCTTGCCCTTTTCGATCTGTACGCCTCTGTAGACGTCGAACAGCTCGACGCTCTCGAGAATCTTGCCGCCGTTTTCGCGGATGTCGTTTTCAAGTTCGCTTACAGTCACCTTTTCCTCGACGAGCATCGCTATGTCTCTGGTAACTGCAGGGTACTTAGGAAGAGGCTTGAATATGACGTCTGTATTGGTCTGCATGATTATCGCCGAGAACAGCAGTTCGCATACGTAAACCTCTTCATTGATTCCATATCTTTCTGCTACGTCAGGCCTGATCTGTCCCATCGTCCCGAGCATCTGTCCGTTGCAGATTATGTTGGCACACCTTCCCGGATGATATGTCGCGAGTCCTGATTCAGCAGAAAATTCAGCGTCTTTCAGACCGAGATGATCAAACAGCCCCTCGATGTATCCCTTGAGCACGAAGAAATCAGCATCTCCGCCGTAGATTCCTATGCACAGATCCTCGGCCTCGGCAGGCATTCCGTCGCAGTTGATCTTCGAATCGTTGAAGATCCTTCCGATTTCAAACAGTCCTGCTTCTTTGTTGCCTCTCGCGTAGTTGCGCTCGAGAGTGCTCATCATGCTCGGCACGAGCATCGTCCTCATGACACTCGTATCTTCTCCGAGAGGATTTATAATCTTCACGAAGTTACGTCTCATGAGATCCGTTTCAGAGATATTGATTTTTTCTATGCTTTCAGGACTTACGAAAGAATAAGTCAGTATTTCGTCGAGTCCGTACGCTGTCAGTATGTCTCTTGTCTTACCTCTCACATTCTCGGCCTTCGTCATCGAAGCCGCCGAGCCGCCTGTCGGAAGTGTCACCGGAAGCTTGTCGTAGCCGTACATGCGTGCCACCTCTTCGACGTAGTCCTCTTCAATATTGAGGTCCTGTCTGATCGTAGGCGGTACGACGTGGATGATATCGCCGTTCATATCGGCTTCCATCTCGAGGCTTCTGAAGATATCGGCCATCTTTTCGCCTTCGATATCGGTGCCGAGAACCTTGTTGATGCGGGAAACCCTGACGTCGAGAGGCTTTGCCTTCTGAACCTCAGGATATACGTCTGCGCTGCCGCCGACGACCGTGCCGCATCCGAGCATTTCCACGAGTCTGCAGAATCTGTCGGCAGCCCTGGCACAGAGATTTGCGTCGATGCCTTTTTCGAATTTGCCGGATGCCTCTGTCCTCATACCGAGTTTCTTGGCCGTGAGTCTGACCGAATCGCCGTTGAAGTTAGCTGATTCGAGAACGACTGTCTTTGTATCGTCTGTAATTTCTGAGTTGAGTCCGCCCATTACACCCGCAACAGCCACGGGCTTTTCCGCGTCGTTTATCATGAGCATCGTGTCGTCGAGCTCTCTCTCTTCGCCGTCGAGAGTCGTGAACTTAGTGCCAGCCTTGGCCGTGTCGATGATGATTTTTCCTCCTGCGAGGTGATTAATATCGAACGCGTGGAGCGGCTGGCCGTATTCCATCATTACGAAATTCGTGATATCTACGATATTGTTTACAGGCCTCATTCCACCGTGCATCAGGCGTTTCTGCATCCACCACGGCGACGGGCCTATCTTAACGTCCTTGATGACTCTTGCAGTGTATCTCGGGCAGAGATCAGGCCTTTTATCCTCTACGGAAATGTAGTCGCTGACATTTCCTTCTTCATTTTCGGCGCTTATCTCCGGATCCTTTTTCTTTTTACCGAACACAGCCGCCGCTTCCCTGGCCATTCCTATCATTGAAAGGCAGTCAGGTCTGTTCGGCGTGATTTCGAAATCTATCACGGTGTCTTCGATCTGAAGCGCGTCTTTAATATCTGTACCCGGCTTGAAATCGCCGTCGAGTATCCAGATTCCGTCTCTCAGATCTTTAGCGATAACTTTGTCGTCGTAGCCGAGTTCAGCGGCAGAGCAGAGCATTCCGTTCGAAACTTCGCCTCTGAGCTTGCCTTTTTTGATGACAGTGCCGTCAGGAAGCTTTCCTCCGTGACGGATTACAGGAACGAGCGCTCCTTCGAAAACGTTTTTGGCGCCTGTAACTACCTGAAGAGGTTCGTCCTCGCCTACATCGAGCTGGCAGATGACCAGCTTGTCGGCATTGGGATGCTTCTCTATTTTGAGGATTTTCCCAACCTGTATCTTCGAGAATTTATTTCCGATCTCCTCCACCGTCTCGATGTTTGATCCGGAGAGAATCATCCTGTCGCAGAATTCCTTGACAGGAACGTCTATGTCAACATAATCTTTAAGCCAATTTACTGAAACTAACATTTATACACCTCTCACATCCGTTATCTGAACTGACCGAGAAAACGCTCGTCGTTTTCGTAGAACATTCTGATATCGTCGATCTCGTACTTGAGCATTGCGATACGCTCAACTCCGATACCGAATGCGAATCCAGTATACTTTTCAGTGTCGATTCCGCCGATTTTGAGCACGTTAGGATGCACCATGCCGCAGCCGAGAATTTCGATCCAGCCGCTGCCTTTGCAGACCTTGCAGCCCTTTCCGCCGCACTTGAAGCACGAAACGTCGACCTCGGCGCTCGGCTCTGTGAACGGGAAGTGATGCGGCCTGAATTTTGTCTTCGTATCAGGTCCGAACATCTGTCTGGCGAATTCGCTGAGCGTGCCTTTGAGGTCTGCCATCGTGATGCCTTCTGCGACGACGAGGCCCTCTACCTGATGGAATATCGGCGAATGAGTCGCGTCAGGAGTATCGCACCTGTACACTCTGCCCGGTGAGATGATGCGGAGAGGCGGCTCCTGCGAAAGAAGCGTCCTTGCCTGTACAGGAGATGTCTGCGTCCTGAGCAGCGTCTTGTCGGTGATGTAGAATGTATCGGTCATGTCCCTTGATGGATGATTAGGGCCGGCGTTGAGCGCGTCGAAGTTCATGAAGACGGTCTCGACCTCCGGACCTTCTGCCAGGGAGAATCCCATATTCATGAAGATCCTCGTCATTTCATCGATAGTCTGCGTGATAGGATGTCTCGCACCGATCTGATGAACGATTCCCGGTTCGGTGACGTCGACGGTCTCGGCTTTAAGCTTGAGCTCCATCTGGTGCTTCTTGAATTCGGTCATTTTCTCGCTGAGATGCTCTTCTATAGTCGATCTCGCTTCATTCGCAAACTGTCCGACCTTTTTTCTGTCGTCAGGGCTGAGCGAGCCCATCGAGCGCAGGATTTTAGTAAGTTCTCCCTTTTTACCGAGATACTTGACTCTGAGCTCTTCGTTTTTCTCTATTGAATCGGACTTCTCGATAGAAGACTTCGCTTCTTCGAGTATTCCCTTGATATCATCAAGTAACATGTGTAAGTGCTCCTTCGAAAAATTAGTTTAATGTATTTTTGAAAAATAAAAGCCGGTATAAAACCGGCTTATTTTAGGAAAAATCTATCGTTAGTCTCTGAGTTTAGCCGCAGCGTTTTTCAGAAAATCAGGTACGTCTATTGGATCACTTTCGATCTGTGTAGTTTTTTCAGTGTCCTGGTCCTGCTGTTCAGCTTCTTCAGCAGCATCTTCTGCTCCGGTATCGGCTGAAGCTTCTTCAGGAGTTTCGTCTTCGTCACCGTTCATAAGTCTTGCGAGTTCAGGATCCTCATCGAGATCCTCGAAACCTGTAGCGATAACAGTAACTCTGATTTCATCCTCAAGGTCTCCGTTGATAGAAGTACCGAATATGATATTCGCATCGCTTGCAGCAGCCTTCTGTACCAGATCAGCAGCTTCGTTGACTTCGAGCATGCCGAGGTCGTATCCGCCAGTGATGTTGAAGAGGATAGCCTTCGCTCCGTCGATCGATGTCTCGAGAAGTGGACTTCCGATCGCGCCCTTGACTGCGTCGACAACTCTGTTCTCGCCGGAACCAGTACCGATACCCATATGGGCGATTCCTCTGTTGCTCATGACCGTCTTGACATCTGCGAAGTCGAGGTTGATGTTTCCTACCTCGCTGATAAGGTCTGTAATACCCTGAACGCCCTGTCTGAGCACATCGTCAGCCATCATGAAAGCTTCGCGGATAGTGGTATTTTTGTCAGCCACCTCGAGAAGTTTATCATTCGGAACTACGACGAGAGAATCGACATACTGCTTAAGGTATTCGATGCCCAGGTCTGCAAAATCTTTACGTTTTTTGCCTTCAAACGAGAACGGCTTTGTAACCACGCCGACCGTAAGAATTCCCTTTTCTCTGGCGGTCTTCGCAATTACAGGAGCTGCTCCTGTACCTGTGCCGCCGCCCATGCCCGCTGTGATGAACACCATATCGACGTCTTCAAAAATACGCGATATCTCTTCGATGCTCTCTTCAGCTGCCTTTGTACCTATTTCAGGATTTGCTCCGGCGCCGAGTCCTTTTGTAAGCTTTTCGCCTATCTGTATCTTCGTCTCGGCTATAGAAGCATCGAGCGCCTGTCTGTCTGTATTAACCGTAATGAAGGAAACACCTTTCATTCCGGATTCGATCATCCTGTTGACAGCATTGCCACCACCGCCGCCGACGCCAATGACTTTTATATGCGCATTGTCTGCTTCATTTACTTCAAACTGCAACATTAGCGTACCTCCCGCTGTATATTCACTCAATTTTATCATATCGAGTATACAATCGCAATAAAATATACTTAAGAAAAACCACGATATATTTCAATTATTTCATGTCCTGCGTCTATGCCTGAATCCGCCGTTATCATGCATGGCTCTCAGACGCTATGCAGGGGTAAACGTCGCGTAGCCATCGCTGCCTACATTGATCGTTCCGGAAGTCTGGCCCTTCTGGCCGAGGTCGTAGACCACCGCTTTTATGCCCTCCAGATTCTTCGAAATATCGTCGGAAGATCCCGAGCAGATCAGCGTATCCGTTACGTATCCGTGCACGGTAAGCGACGAAACCACGTCTACTTTTTTGAAATATAGACCGCTGGAATTCACCTTGTTCACGAGATCGATTACCTTCGTAAATTCTTCGTCATCGCTCGTCTCCGGTACACTGCCGTCTTTATAGCTCTTTACAGATATTCCTGTAATCTCGGTTGCCGTGATCCTGGTGTCTTCCTTGCCGATCACTCTTCCCTTTTCGTCGAGAATGAGGTACTTGTCATTGTGCTTAATGGCTGTGGTCGGCACCTCCTCCATGACTGTGATGATGAATTCGTTCGGAAGGCGTCTCGAGACGGTGACGTTGGTGATATATTTGTTTTTCGACATTATAGCTTTCTTCACGGAGTGGCCTGTGTGGCTGAAAATGTTGTCTCCGATCTTGACGTCCGACTCGCTAATGAGCTCCTTGTCAGACTTCATCGTGTTGTTTCTGACTTCTATTTCGCTTATCGAGAAAAGCGACGACGAAAAGAACAGATAACCCGTTATCAGCACAGCGGCGATGACGACGAGAGCAGTCAGTATTCTGCGCTTTCTGTGGCGCTTCCTTCTGAGGCGCTTTTCCATCTTTTTCTGCCGCTTTTGCCGCCTTTTTTCGACCTCGGGCGGCACTTTCCGCTCGCCATTGTCATCTGACTCGTACGAGGTGTCATATCCTCCGAAAATATCTGACGAGGTCACATATCCATCATATTTATTCTCATCATCCATAATGTCACCGTGATCCTCCCAGAAATGCTGCTAATTTGTCTTTTCGATGCCAATAGTATCGCAGATGACGCTTGCGGCGTCTGTTCTGCCAAGCGATTCCGCCATGTGTGCCATGAGCGTGAGTTTCTCAGGGTCTGATTCAAGTTCCTCTGCGATATCCGCAACCTGCCCGTCGGAAAGGTTCTTCTCCTCGATCACGACGGCTCCTCCTCTGTCTGCTACGACCATCGCGTTGTAATACTGGTGGTTGTTTGTAACATACGGCGAAGGAATCATGATCGACGGTCTGCCGCACGCTGTTATCTCGGAGACGGTAAGTGCTCCGGATCTCGATACCACGAGGTCGCATGCCTTCAGGTACTTTGGCATATCGTCTATATATTTAATATATGTTATGTTGTCCGCTTCGGGATGCTCCGAACTCATTATTTCGTCGTAGTAGCGCTCTCCGGTGGCCCAGATCACGCGCACCCCTTCTTTTCCTGCGAAACGCTCCGCGACGATCTCCATCTCGTCGTTGATGCGCTGAGCGCCGAGGCTTCCTCCGAAACCGAGTACGACAAACTCCCCGTCGCCTATCCCGAGCGCCTTTCGCGATTCCTCTCTCGAGGTTTCAATAAACGCGCTCCTCACAGGATTGCCTACCGTAATAGGTTCGCTGCTGCATTTGAGATAACTCTTGGCGTCCTCAAACGCTACGAACACGCGGTTTACGTGTTTGCTCAGCAGTTTATTCGTAAGGCCCGGGAAAGCGTTCTGTTCGTGTATATACGAAGGTATTCCGGCCTTGTACGCGGAACGCACTACAGGTCCGCAGACGTATCCGCCTGTTCCTATCACGTAGTCAGGTTTGAATTCTGATATGATCTTCTTTGCTTCGTGAAGACCCTTGTTCAATTCTTTTACAGTGTCTATATTTCTCAGAAGGTGCTTTCTGTCAAACCCTCTTACCGTTATGAATTTAATCGGATATCCTGCTTTCGGAACGATTTCCCTCTCCATTCCGTGCTCTGTGCCGATAAATAAAATCTCGGCCCCGGGACATCTTCTCTTTATTTCATCTGCTATGGCAATCGCGGGATAGATATGTCCTCCCGTTCCGCCTCCGCTCATAATTACTTTCATGATTCCTCTCCTGTTTCATCCTGATCAGGTTCAGGTTTCTTCTGCCGCGATATGTTTATCATCATGCCCATCGCCATCATGAACAGCCACATTGCTGTTCCTCCGTAGCTTATGAACGGAAGCGCGATGCCTGTCGGCGGCATCAGTGAAGTGACTACCATCACGTTCAGAATGACCTGAAGCGCCAGCATAATCGTGATTCCCGACGCCGTAAGCATGCCCTGCGGATCCGGCGCCCTGAGCGCTATATGTATGCATCGCCATATGAGCAGAAGATAAACGGCAAGCAGCACGAGCAGGCCGATGTAGCCCAGCTCTTCGCCGATGATTGCAAGAATGAAGTCGTTCTGCGGATCAGGAAGATACAGATTTTTCTGTATGCTGTTTCCGAGCCCCACGCCTTTCAGTCCGCCCGAAGCAAGGGCGTAAAGCCCCTGAACGACCTGATATCCGGTACCCTGTTCGTCTGCAAACGGATCGAGGAACGAAGAAATTCTGGATGATCTGTAGCCGCTTCCCGAATCCTGCATTATGTGAAAGACGAGCACTCCGGCACCTGCCGCTGCCATCAGGAGTATGTATCTGAATTTGATGCCCGCTACAAACAGCACTCCTATCAGGATAAGGAGTATGGTCATTGCTGTTGTCGTACTAGGCTGGAAATATACGCCTGCAACGCAGACCGCCACGATCGCGAGCAGCGGGAGGATTCCCCTGACCGGCTGGGTTATGCGTTCCGGTTTTTTCGTAAGCCACCATGCGCTGAATATTATGACCGCAAGCTTTGCGAACTCACCCGGTATGATCGTGAACGAACCTATCTGTATCCATCTGGCTGCATTGTTGTAAGATGCTCCGAGCGGCGAATAAGTGAGCCAGACCATCGCAGTGGCGAATATATATATCGGTAATGCGAATTTCAGAATCTTGTGGTAATCGATCACTGCGAGCAGCAGAAACAGCAGCCAGCCTGAAGCAGCGAAAATGAGCTCTCTTTTCAGGTAATAATACGGAGTGCCCTGTTTGCTCAGCGCAGTATAGTAACTCGCGCTGAAAACCATGATTATTCCGAATATGACTAGTATCATGACAAGCGCTGTCAGCACGAAGTCACCGGATCTTGCTCTTCTTTTTTTCTTTTTCCGTTTCCGTGCCGGGCGTACTTTTACTCCGCCGCCAGTTTCCAGCACTCCTCTGTCCGCAATACTGCTCATATTTCAATTCTCCGGTCCGGATTTACCTTCCGGTCTTAAGCCTTTCAACGTTCTTGATGAAGTCGTCGCCTCTGACTTCGAAGTTCTTGTACATGTCCCAGCTGGCGCATGCAGGTGACAGGAGAACAGTATCTCCTGGCTCGGCGAGCTCTGCGCTCTTCTTAACTGCCTCTTCCATGCTGTTTACCTGGTAGATATTTGTAAAGCCGGCTCTTTCGGCCGCTTCTTTGATCAGAGGAGCCGTCACGCCCATAAGCACGAGCGCCTTGACTCTGCCCTTGAAGCTCTTTACAAATTCATCGAATGTACCCTTTTTGTCATATCCTCCGGCAATGAGGATCTCGTTATTATACGAAAGAACGGCTCTTATGGCCGCGTCAGGATTTGTCCCCTTCGAGTCGTTTATATACTTTACGCCGTTTATCGTACCGCAGTCCTGCATTCTGTGCTTTATGCCCTTGAACGTGCGGAGCACTCCGGCGATTTTGTCCGGAGCTATGCCGGAAACGTAAGCTGCTGCTGCAGCCGCGAGGACATTCGCCACGTTGTGAAGTCCCTTTATAATGAGTTCGTCTGTACGGCAGATCTCGGTCTCTTTTCCGTCGATGCGGATGACCATCATTCCGTCTCTTACGAACGCTCCGCGTTCAAGTTCGTCTGCAGTGGAAAACGGAACAGTTGAAGCGTGGCAGTTTTCGATGATTTCCCTGCACGTCTCGTCGTCGTGGTTATATATGCAGTAATCTTCTTCCGTCTGATTGGCGAAGATCTTTGCCTTTGCGGCAGCGTAGTTCTCGAAGCTGCCGTGTCTGTCGAGATGATCCGGAGTAATATTCAGAATAACCGAAACCTCAGGTCTGAATTTCTTCGTGGTCTCAAGCTGGAAGCTGCTGCACTCGGTGATCAGATATGTATCGTCGTCCGAGTACATCGCCTTCGATGCCACTGCCACCCCGATATTGCCTGCAAGCTCGGCTTTTCTTCCGTCAGCTTTAAAAATATCGTAGATAAGTGTCGTCGTTGTAGTCTTTCCGTTCGTTCCTGTGACCGCTATGTAACGGCCTTTTCCGTATCTGTAAGCGAGCTCGAGTTCGCCTATGATTTCGGCTCCCTCGGCTTCTGCTTCCCTGACATAATTTTTCTGCGGAGATATTCCCGGGCTCAGGACTACCAGATCGTAGCCTTTTACATTGCTCGGCCTGTCACCGAAACTGATGTGCGAAAATTCTCCTTCGTCCGCAAGCTTGCGCGCCGCTACTGTCTCGCGCGCATCGTACATGTCAGTTCTGGCGCCTGCGCTGTTCAGCATTGCAACTGCTGCTTTTCCGGATACTCCAAGACCTACTACGAGCGCCTTTACGCCCTCAGCCTTTTTGTTAATCATTTTAAAGACCCGCCTTCCATATTTCCGCACCGGTAATCGCCGCCGCGGGAAATAATATTATTTATTTCTGTTTCAATTATTGGCATATTTCAAATAATCCGCTCCTGCCGGCTGCCGCCGGACGGCGGAATTTTTCTACATCATAAAAAACGAAATGAGGCAGAGTGCAGCAGTGCATATCCAGAATACGGTTACCACCTTTGTCTCTTTCCAGCCGCCGAGTTCAAAATGATGATGTATCGGAGTCATTCTGAAGACCCTCTTGCCGGTCGTCTTGAAACTTATGACCTGTATGATTACTGAAAGCACTTCGACCACGAAGACGCCGCCGGCAATGACAAGGATCAGCTCTATGTGCATCATTATAGCTGCAGTTGCAAGCGCGCCGCCGAGAGCCAGAGAACCGGTATCGCCCATGAAGACCTTAGCCGGGTAGTGGTTGTAGATAAGGAATCCGAGGCATCCGCCGCAAACTGCCGCAGAATAGATTACCGTGTCCGCGGTGCCGAAGCTAAGTGCCATAAACGCGAGGAAAAACGCAACTATCGACGTGCATCCGCTCGCCAGGCCGTCGAGGCCGTCGGTAAGATTTACCGCATTTACCATCGCTACGAGCACGAATGCCACGAACGGAATGTAGAACCATCCGAGATCCAGGTATGTGTGAGCAATCGGTATGTAAAGCTCGGTTCCGTGCTCCGAAAGTCTGGCCTGATAGACTGCTATGATCACAGCGATTATTATCTGAAATATCAGTTTCTGAAGAGCCGTTAGGCCGAGATTTCTGTGCTTGACTACCTTGATGAAATCGTCGCAGAAACCGATGAGTGCGCAGAGCAGCAGCGATATGACCAGTATAGCCATATCGGCCGTGATCTTCCCGTCGGCGATGAAGCCGAAAATAAGGCTTGTGACGACGATGCCTATGATGATCATAATGCCGCCCATCGTAGGTGTGCCGGCCTTTTTCTGATGGGACTCGGGCCCTTCCTCTCTGATGCTCTGGCCGGCGTGAAGCCTCCTGAGCCATCCGAGTATCAGCGGACCCACAGCCGCCGTTACAGCAAAAGATACTGCCAGCGAAACCAGCAGCAGCATATTATCGCTCATATTAATTTTCCTCCTGCGCTGTTCCAGCGCCTAATTTCATAAGATACGAAACCGCGTCTCCCATATTCATGCTGTGGGAACCTTTGACGAGAATGACGTCTCCGTCTTTGATTATTTCACCGGCCTTGCTGATGAAATCCCCGCAGTCTTTAAAGCGCAGGATTTTTATGTCTTTATCCCCGCTCGCCTCGGCAGCTCCGTCTGCTATATAAGAAGCATTTTCACCTACAGCGGCAAGAATGTCAACGCCTTTTGAAACAACGTATTTTCCTATTTCCCTGTGGAACTCCTCCGACCTGTCTCCAAGCTCGAGCATGTCGGCAAGCACCGCAATCCTGCGGGTGCCTGAAGTCTCCGCAAGGACGTCGAGCGCCGCTTTCACTGCGTCCGGGCTCGCATTGTACGTGTCGTCTATGACGCGCAGCTCGCCCGATCTTCTGACCGTAAGCCTGCCGCCCGTGAGCTCTATGTGCAGGAGAGCCTCGGAACAGTCCATGATATCCATGCCTGCCGTAACGGCACATCCGACTGCGACAGCCGCGTCGACTGCGTTGTGCATGCCTGGAAGCGGCATGTAGAACATCATGTTCTCTTTATTGTATCTTAGTATGAATGAAATCCCCTCGTCAGCGGATTCGCCGGGAGAAAACGCTATCATGTTCTCTTCTCCCGTACTGCTTAAAGGAACCAGAATAACTCCGTCCTGATCCGCATTTTCACCGGCGGCCAGCTTTTTGTACTTCGTTTCCATGTCATTCAGCTGTGCCAGTTTGTCATCGTCGGCATTATATACCAGTGTGCAGTTTTCGTCCATATAAGATGTTATTTCGAGCTTGGCTTTCATGATATTGTCGCGGCTGCCGAGATTTCCTATGTGAGATACGCCGATATTCGTAATGCAGGCTATGTCGGGGCGCACGATGTCTGCAAGAACTTTTATCTCTCCTGCGTGATTCATGCCCATCTCGAAGATTCCGGCCTCGGTGGAGCTGTCGACGTCAAAAACGGTCAGAGGTACCCCTATATGGTTGTTGTAATTCGCAAAATTGCAGACCGTCTTGTACTTGTACGAAAAAATGCAGTTGAGCATATCTTTTGTGGTTGTCTTGCCTGTGCTGCCCGTAACTGCAATTTTCAAGATATCAAACTGCGCCAGATAATTTTTCGCCATCACCTGCATCGCTTTCAGAGTGTCGTCCGTCATGATGACGGACGCATCATCGTGCGCTTCGAGTTCTTCTGCCGCCTTGTCCGAGGAAATCAGGAACACACGGCATCCGTTGTCATATGCAGATGAAACGAAATCGTTAGCGTCGTTTTTTTCTCCCTTTAAAGCTATAAATATGCTGTCCGGACCGGCTTCTCTCGAATCGCGTTCAACCCTGTCGATCTCGTTATTCTCAGGGCCGCTGATCAGCTTTGATCCGGCCAGTTCTGCCGCTCTGGCGGCTGTAATTCTCTCCATTACTCTGCTATATCTCCTGCTCTATTATCTGTAATGCTGTCTCTCTGTCATCGAAGTGCTGTTTGATCGTCCCTATGATCTGATAATCTTCGTGGCCTTTGCCCGCGATGATAACAGTGTCGCCCTCTTTGTACTCTTTGAGCGCTCTCTTTATCGCTTTTCTGCGGTCCGGCTCTATGGCGTGAGGGCAGTCGGTCTTATCGATACCAGGAATAATATCCTCGATAATCGCTTCAGGATCCTCGGTCCGCGGGTTGTCGCTCGTGACTACGCAGTAATCGGAATATTTCCCGGCGATCTCACCCATGATCGGCCTCTTTTCTCTGTCTCTGTCGCCTCCGCATCCGAATACGGTGATGATCCTGCCCGGAGTGAATTCGCGCGCGGTCTTGATGACCTTCTCCAGAGCATCCGGAGTGTGTGCATAATCGACTATTACCGGAATGCCCTTGCTGTTTTCGACTTTTTCAAATCTCCCGGCCACGCCTCTGACCTGTGCGATGCCTGAGCTTACAGCTTCCCAGCAGATACCTGCTTCGACAGCTGCGGCAGCTGCTCCGAGAGCGTTTGCGACCGAGAATCTGCCCGGTGTATTGATCCTCATAGTTCCGAGCATTTCGTTGCCTTTGAAGACTTTGACTTCTGTCCCGGCGGACGATTCCTCGATGATTTCGGCTCTGTAATATGCGTCCGGAGAGGAAACGGCGTACGAAACTACCGGCTTTCCCTCTTCCTTCAATTCATTGTAAAGTCTGAGGCCGTAAATGTCATCGATATTTATAATATTCATCTTTCCCGTCTGCAGGAAAAGCTTTTTCTTTGCCTGGTAGTAATCCTCGAAATCCTTGTGAAAATCGAGGTGATCTTCCGTGAGATTCGTGAAAATGCTGTAGTCGAAGCTGATTTCATCCGTCCTCGAGAGGGCGAGCGAATGAGACGAAACCTCCATCACGCACGCATCGGTGTTGTATTCGGTCTTCATCTCGTGGAACATGCGCTGAAGCTCGTACGATTCCGGAGTGGTGTTTACAGAGTGATGGGAAACGCCTCCGTAGATATACGCTATGGTGCCCAGCACGCCGCAGTCCCTGCCTGAAGTTTCCACTATCGCTCTGACAAGATACGTAATCGTCGTCTTTCCGTTCGTCCCCGTCACTCCGATCATGAGCATATCGTCTGTAGGATGATCGAAGAAGTTCGCAGAAACGACCGCGAGCCCGTGGCGCGTGTCGCTGATACGGATTACCGGAACGCCCTGAATGTTGATTCCATCCTGCACAAGCAAGGCGCATGCTCCCGCCTCGACGGCTTTGGGAGCATATTTATGACCATCTGTGACATATCCTTTTATGCACACAAACAGGTCTCCTTTTTCGGTTTTTCTTGAATCATAGCTGATACCGGTTATTTCCGGATCATTTTTCAGTGACGCTGTGTCAGCGCCGGTTCCCTGCAATAGCTGTGATAATTTCATACTATCTCTCCTGCCCTGCACCCTCGTTCAGAAAGCGGGCGCATTCTCATGATCCATATACTTTTTTCATTCATTGGTTTTAAATTGTTATCTGTCTGACCGGTATTATTCGGCGGCATAGAGACATACCGAATCTCCCGGTGAAAGTTCTGCTCCTGCTTCCGGATACTGGCTGGCTACCTTGAAGTTTTCGGTATCGGACGGGCACGCTATAGCGTCGAGTTCGAGATCGTTAAGAGTGTCCTCTGCCTTGCTGTATGACATACCGGTAACGTCAGGAACCGTGACCGTAGCAGTTGCATCGGCCTCCTCGCCGTCCGTATATACAGGCGTGATGTTGAGGTACTTGAGGCAGTCGCTCATGATCTGCTTTACGCCCGGTCCGGCTGTCGCGGCACCGCCGTGAACGCCCTGAGGAGAGTCTACGATGAGCAGAACCGCAAACTGCGGATCGTCCATAGGTGCCATAGCGAAGAACGACGAATACGTGTCATCCGTATATTTGCCGTCTACGACCTTCTGAGCCGTTCCGGTCTTTCCGCCGATCCTGTATCCAGCGATATAAGCTGTCTTTCCTGTACCGTTTCTTACTACGCCTTCCATCATGCGGCACATGTCGCTTGCCGTGGACTCAGATATTACCTGGCGGATAACCTTGGACGAATATTTTTTCACCGTGTTTCCGTCCGAGTCGATGAGTCTGTCCACGACACGAGGCTGCATCATTTTACCGTCGTTCCCTATAGCGGTAAATGCAGTTATGAGCTGGATCGGTGTGCAGGCTATGCCCTGTCCGTATGACATGGTTGCGAGTTCTACATCTCCGATCGAATCTTGATCCTGAATAATCGCCGATGTCTCTCCAGGCAGATCTATTCCAGTAGTCGTAGTTAAACCGAACCGCTCCAGATAAGTGTAAAAAGTATCCTTTCCGAGGCGCCTTGAAAGCTCTATGAATACAGGGTTGCACGAATTTGCCACACCTTCGGCAAGAGTCTCGGTGCCGTGCGGTGCGTAGTATCTCCAGCATCTGAGAGGCTGGCCCGATACATATACCGTACCGTTGCACGTAAACGTGTCTGAAACGCTCGTCAGGCCTTCTTCCAGAGCCATAGACGTCGTAAGGAGCTTGAACGGCGAACCTGGTTCGTACGTGTCGCTTACGAGCGGATTTCTCCACATCGTTCCGCTCCAGTAATCGACCTTCTCCTCCTCAGTCATCGAATTGAGCTTCTCCTGCTCTGTTTCCGAAATTGGCACTCTCGGGTTGTTCAGATCGAAATCCGGATACGCAGCCATCGCGAGCACCGCACCAGTCTTAGGGTTCATCGCAACAGCCATTACTCTGTCGGCATTTGTGTTCGCCTGTACTTCTTTAATAGCATTCTCGACATAATGCTGTATTACTTCGTCTATCGTAAGGACAACGCTCAGTCCCTCTGTCTCCGGATAATACTTTTCTATACCTGTAGTGATCGATCTGCCTGACGCATCGGTGCTTCTCACGATCTTTCCGGATTTGCCGTTCAGATACTGGTCGTAGTACTGCTCTATTCCGAAAACACCGACGTTGTTGTCGTTTGTAATACCGATGAGGTGAGAAGCGAACTCGCCGATCGGATAATATCTGCGCGTCGTCTCTGAAATCTGCAGACCTCTTAATGTGCCGTCCTTAATTTTTTCTTCCAGCTTGTTATATGTATCCTCGTCGATGTATTTCTCCAGCTGAACCGACTTCTTGTCCGACGTCAGCTTTTCTTTTATATCGTCAATGGTCATATCCGTCAGGATACCGGCGAGCGTCGACGCCATCTCATCGGTGAAGCCGCTTTCCTCTTCTTCTGCGTTTGCAACGTCCTCAGGGCTGACCCATACAGCATAGCCTGACTGGTTTATAGCCAGAGCCTTCTTGTTAATATCGTAGATGGAGCCTCTTTTCGACGTCACCGTCGTCTCCCTCGTCTGGTTTGAAACAGCCTTGGCGCTGTACTCGTCTGCTTTAACGATCTGAATATATCCGAGCCTGACAGCTACCACGGTAAACATAAATATCGTTATGATAAATAAAATTATCAGTCTTCTGTCTCTGGCGATCTGTGTGACCTTTCTCCTGCGTTTGCCAGATTTCTTCCTTCTGCCAGCAGTCTTCGCCACGGTTTCTTCACTGTTACGAATTTTATCCGACATTTCTCTTCTCCCTGATAATCCCTGATCAGCAACTTTTTTCATACAAAAAACAGGAGACGCCCCGCCGTCAATTGCAAGCGGACGTCTCTCACGAATCTCCCCATTCACACAACTCCTGCTGAAGCCGCCCAGCCGTACAGAAGTCCACCTTCATTATATCATGACAGCAGCCGGCTTGCAGCCTCTGCTGGTGTGATGTCCTCTTGTATGGCAGCTCCGCGCTGTGACTCCGCAAGCGAGGCAATATAATCATTTACTTCGCTTGTGCCTTTCAAATCTGTTACGTAAACGTACTGTTCCTGTGTAGGATATGTCATGCCGAGGTTGTCCTGGGCATATTGTTCGATGGTGTCGAGCTGGTTGTTGCTGTTGAGTTCGACGTTCAGGTTGTCGATATCGCCCGACAGCTGTTTTTCTTCCTGGGTCAGCGTATAAATATTATAATTGATGTCCGATTTCCACGCCTGCAGGCAGATGAATACGAGAGAACACAGACCTATAATCGCTATAAGTCCGAGTATAACAACCTTCCCGCGCGCGTCAATACGAGAGGAAGACTTGTTGTGTTTTCTTGTTTTCTTTTTTACCTCATGCTCCGGCTGCGGTTCCGGCTCTGGTTCGAGTTCTACACCGTAGCGCAGATAATCTTCTTCATATTTCCGCCATTCTTCTGCTGCTAACATTAATTTAATTTCCTCCGGACATATATTTTTTAAATGCACAAACGCTCAATCAAATGAATGTGCCAAATGACTGTGCCTGACTAAAGTTTTTCTGCAATTCTGAGTTTGGCGCTCCTCGATCTCGGGTTCGACGCGAGTTCCGCCGGCGACGCTGAAAGCGGCTTTTTTGAAACTCTCCGGATCACCGGCACTTTGCCGCATACACACGGAAGTCCCGGAGGACAAGTGCACGGATTCTCCGCTTTCTGGAATTTCTGCTTGACGATCCTGTCTTCCAGCGAATGGAATGTGATGATGCAGAGTCTTCCGCCGGGCGCGAGCACATCGATGAAGTCATCGACCGCTGTCTGAAGACCTTCAAGCTCGCCGTTGACTTCGATTCTGACCGCCTGAAACGTCTTTTTCGCCGGGTGGTGGCCCTGTCTCCTGGCCGATGCCGGGATCGCCTGCTTTATGATATCGACGAGCTGTCCGGTCGTTTCCACCGGAGCTTTTTCCCTCTCTCTGACGATAAAAGAAGCGATGCGGGACGCCCATTTCTCTTCGCCGTATTCTCTTATTATTCTCGTGAGCTCTTCTTTGCTGTAACCGTTTATGACATCATAAGCCGAAAACGCCGACGTCCTGTCCATGCGCATATCGAGCGGCGCCGAATGCATATATGAAAAGCCTCTGCTCTCTTCATCGAGCTGAAATGAAGAAACACCCAGATCCAGTACAGCGCCGTCGATACTTTCGATATCAAGATCCGACAGCACGCGTTTTATCTCGGAATAATTGCTGTGAACAAACTGTTTTCTGCAATCGAAATCTTTCAAACGTTCTCCCGCAGCGGCGAGCGCATCTTCGTCACGGTCGATTCCGATCAGCATTCCATCCGGACCGAGCTTGCCGCAGATTCCTGAAGCGTGGCCTCCTCCGCCCAGAGTGCCGTCGACGTAGATGCCGTCCGGTTTGATATTCAGGTTTTCAATCGTCTCGCTGAAAAGTACGGGAGTATGTGAAAATTCCATCGTCAGATTCCAAGTTTCTTCATATTTTCCGCAATATTATCCTCTGAGAAAGCAGGAGTACTCGTGTATTCATCCCACACTTCCTTGCTCCAGATTTCTATCCTGGTGTTTACTCCGATCGTAACCACATCTTTATCGATATGAGCGTGGCTGAGAAGCTGCTGCGGGATATTGAGCCTGCCCTGCTTGTCGAGCTTTCCCTCTACTGCACTGGCAAAGAAATATCTGGTGAACGCTCTGCCTGCATCCTCTGACATAGGAATTACATTGAGCTTTTCGACGAAAGCGTTCCACGCAGACATAGTGAAGACAAAAAGACATCCGTCGAGGCCTCTGGTGAGCATGAAAGACTCTCCCAGATCGTCACGAAACTTCGCGGGTATGATGATCCTTCCTTTCGGATCTAATGTGTGAAAATATGTACCGCTGAACATCCCTTTTGCTCCACTTTGATAATCTTTTCTTTCACTATACTCCACAGAGCGGTTTTTTTCAACCAGATAAAGCGAGTTGATTTCCAGCTGCTCCACGCTGTACATTTACGCTGAAACGTTGAAAAAACTGTGTTTAAAGGGAGTTGACGAAATAAATTATTCTAAAAAAAAACAATATGGCACAGTAAAGCAGAAAATTTTTCCAACCACTTTGTGTAATATCGCTGTTCTGTCTCCGGAAATGAAAATTTCCAGCAATGACATGATGAAAAAATGTGGCTGCCCCGGGAAAATAGAAAAATAAGAAAAAAAATAACGGAAACACGCCCGGATCTAAAGCGCATTTCCGTTTTCATAATTATGCATGGAAAATGTTCAGGAATTATCTCATTTAAGATGGTTAAGTAAGAACTATATATTCTTCCCCTTTTGATGCTGAAATTTTACCAGTTATATATGGATAACTCTTGTAGTATTTGTGAAGTTTCTGTGAATAAAGAACTCTTCGGATCAGTCAGGAATGATACCCGCTATTGAAAGAATCTTCACAGCCGTCTTCCCAGGAGTCGAGCCGTCCACGCAGATATGTGCGTCGGCCGCACGGTCGTACGCATCCTGCCTGCGCTTCATGAGCCACGAAATGTAGCCTCTGTTCATGTGGCCTTCCAGCTTCGGCCTCTTTTCGATGCTGTTTTTCAAACGTCCGTAGATTGTGTCCGGATTTGCTTCCAGCATGAATATCACGCCGTTTTTCCTGAGCGCATCAACGTTTTCCTGTCTCAGCAGCGTGCCGCCGCCCGTCGAGATTACGAGCCCGCTCTGCTCCGAAAGTTCCCCGCAGATCTCCGTCTCCATATCTCTGAATGCTTCTTCACCCTTCTTTTTAAAGATTTCAGGAATCTTCATGCCGGCTCTTTCCTCGATGATTTTGTCCATATCGACAGGCTTGAAATCGGCGAACATAGAAATCTTCCTGGAAACAGAAGATTTGCCTGTGCCCATGAACCCGCCGAGCACGATATTTCCCTTTTCCATCCTGAATTTCTTCTGCTGAGGCCTGGAAGCAGTATAGAGTGCGCGCAGGATCCTGTCGGTCGTGTCGGCATCCATCTGTCCGGGCGCCGATGTCCATCCGGCCGATGCAAACGTGAACGCGCTTCCGAGCTGTCCTCCGCTCACTCTCGAAAGGACGCCCTTCTCACCCATCGAAATCAGTATGAACGGAGTCTCGAGCGTGCGCTTGAGTTCCTCTGAGGCTTTCAGCACTTCGAGCAGATCGGCGTCAGACTGCGGCATGACGGCAGCCTTGACTATATCCGCACCGCTTCCTGCCATCGCCTTCATCCGTGCCACTAGTTCATCCGCAGGCGGAGTCTTCTCGAAATCGTGGAAGCTGACTACCGTCTTTATGCCATTTGCGGCTGCGGCTGCCTGAAGAGAACCGTCCGCTACACTTTCCCTGGAATACTCGAGATCTATCGCTGATATGAATCCGCTTCCGGCAGCTGCTTCGGTTATTTCCGCATACTGATCATCTCTTACGTCGGCTTTGCCGCCTTCCTGAGAAGTCCTGAGCGTAAAGAGCACCGGCCGCTCCGGAAGAATATTTCTGATGGTCTTTAGCGCCGCATCGACTGTGTTTGAATTGAGATAAGCCGTGTCGTCGAGCCAGTCGGCTCTGAATTCCACGAAATCCGCCGGCGAATCGGCTATCTCGCTTGCTCTGTGCATAATCTCCACAATGCTCCCCGCCGCAATCGGCACGCATATGGCTGGCATCCTGTCAGGACCCAGAATAACTCCTCCAATATCAATCGTCTTCATTGCTTCTGACCTTTACTCTCCCGCTTTCTGCTGCGTCTTCAACATCCGGTTCCTGAGCCTCTTCGAAATCGTCTTCTATCGGAACCGGAACTATCACTTCGCGCGCTCTTTCCAGCGTCTGCGCCGGAACGTAGATGTCCACAGGAGAAATGGTCGAGCCTCCCATGGAAATCTCAAGGAAATTCGATGCACCCTGGTATCTCTTTTCTGCAGGAATGCCTTCCCCGGCAAGTTTTGAGACGTAGATATCTGCTTCTATCGAACTTTTCGCTGAAACCAGAAATCTGCCGTCTCTCCACTCTTTATTCTTCTTGTCTTTTTTGCTGCCAAACATCCTGGATCCTCCCGGGCGGGTCCGCCCTCAAAACGAGTCCTCCGTCTTTTCTGCCCGGCAGCCTGAAATAACGGTCTGACGCGTTCTTTCCCTTTTATACGTTGAACAGGAAATGCATCACATCTCCATCCTGTACGACGTAGTCCTTGCCTTCTGATCTCAGAAGTCCTTTTTCTCTTGCTACCCCCAGATTGCCGTTGCACTCAACCAGCTGGTCATATGTGATCGTTTCCGCTCTGATGAATCCTCTCTCGAAATCTGTATGGATCTTGCCGGCAGCCTGAGGAGCCTTTGTGCCTTTCGTGATCGTCCATGCTCTTACCTCCGGCTCGCCTGCCGTAAGGAAAGAGATGAGATTGAGCAGCGAGTAGCTCGACTTGACCAGCTTGTCGAGGCCTGACTCCTCTATTCCGAGATCGTCGAGGAAAGCCTGCTTTTCGTCGTCCTCGAGCTCTGCCATCTCTGCCTCGAGCTCTGCGCAGATCGTGATAGCCTCCGAGCCCTCCGTTTTTGCGAATTCAGCAACCTGCTGCGAATAGGAATTCCCCTCTGCAGCATCGTCTTCGCCTACGTTGGCGACATAGATGATAGGCTTGTAGGAGAGAAGATTGAGGTGCTCCACGAACTTTTCGTCCTCCGGATCGTCAAACGTCATCGTTCTGGCCGAAAGTCCCTGAGCGAGAACGTCGCTTATGCTCTCCATTATTTCGAGGTCTTTTTTAGCCTTTTTGTCGCCGCTTTTAGCTATCTTGGCTATCTTCACCTGCTGCTTCTCCAGCATCTCCATGTCAGCGAGTATCAGTTCCGTATTGATCGTGTCGATGTCTGAAAGAGGATCGATCTTTCCGTCGACATGAACGACGTTTCCGTCTTCAAAGCACCTTACGACATGCACGATAGCTGAAACCTCGCGGATATGTCCGAGAAACTTGTTTCCGAGTCCCTCGCCCTTCGACGCGCCTTTTACCAGTCCGGCTATGTCGTAGAATTCGATGGTGGTGTAAATCGTTTTCTTTGCTTTATATATATCGGTAAGTACCTTGAGCCTGTTGTCCGGTACCGTTACAACTCCTACGTTCGGCTCGATCGTGCAGAACGGATAGTTCGCCGCCTCCGCGCCCGCCTTCGTAATGGCGTTGAAAAGCGTGCTCTTGCCTACATTAGGAAGACCTACTATGCCAAGCTTCATCTCATGTATCCTTTCCGGGGAATAGTCCCATCTTATATATTTTCCGTGTCATCGTTCAGCTAAAAGAAGTTTACGGGTGACACACACGCGCCGCGAAACGCGCATTGTTATCCTTTAATGCAATTTATTAGTCTATCACAAAGGCGCTGTATTCTCAACCGCAGCGGCCCGCACAGCCCGAAAATTTCTGTAGAGTAAAAAGAAAAACAGGCCGGCCTGCAGGGCTGACCTGTTAATGAAAAAAGCTGCTTAAGGCTGTTATTACAGATTTTCGTTCCCGATATATCTCATCATTCTCATGACCATCGAAACGCCTTCCGCTCTGCTGAGCGTCTGCTCCGGGCGGAGAGTATTATCTTCGTATCCGCTTATCAGGCCGCGCTGCTGGAGATACTGATTATTCCGAAGCATCCTCACTCAGGGCGGCATCTTTTCCCGGACTGCCCGTGATTCCGGCACCTCTCTTTTTGTTCGGCGAATCCACGCGTTTCATGACGATGTATAGAATCAGACCTCCTATGAACGCTAGCAGACTTATGAACTGAGCCGTCCTGAACGGGTAGATCAGGAAATCTCCGATATGAAGCACTCCTGGAACGGCGTACGGATCGTAGCCTGCTGCTTTGAGCGGCATGACGAGATCGGCCGGTCCTGCGAGGAGACTGTCTGTCCTCAGCTGCTCGACGAAGAAACGCTCGAGCGAATAGAGCATGAGGTACAGCGAAAAGGTGCGGCCTCTGAATTTATTGCGAGAGCGGCCGTCTACTATGGAAAGAAATATGAAGAGGAACAGACACCAGAGCGATTCATAAAGGAACGTCGGATGAACCTTGACGCCGTCGATCATTATGCCCCACGGAAGGTCTGTCTCGGTACCGTGTGCTTCCTGGTTGAAGAAGTTGCCCCAGCGGCCTATCGCCTGCGCGAGCGCAACTTCAGGAATTGCGAGGTCGAGCATCGCGAGCAGACTTATCTTCTTGTGTCTGCACACGAAGTATGCAGCAATTATGCCGAATATGAGGCCTCCCTGTATGGCGAGGCCGCCTGCACGTATGTTTATTACGTCGAAAAAGCTGTGGTAGTTTTCCCACTCGAAAATAACGTACCACGCTCTCGCTCCGACTATGCCTATCGGCAGCGAGATCAGTACAGTGTCGAGCAGATCATCCTGTTTGATTCCTCTGCTCGGAGCCCTGTGCATTGCTATAACCGTCGCAAGAATCATTCCTGCGCATATGAGCAGTGCGTACCATCTTATTTCAAGGCCGAAAATAGTAAATGCCACCGGATCAGGTGTAAAATTCATTATCTGCCTCCTGACAGAAATATTGCGATAAATTTTTGCCCGCCGGAAGATCTGTCATCCGGCGGGCATTCTGCGGGACCGGCCCGCGCTGTAACCACTGTTATGTTTGTTGATTACGCAGATTTAACCGCAGAGCCGCTGCTCCTGGAAATCATATCTGCACTCTTCTGTCAGTTAGCCGAAGATGAATCTGTAGTAGTTGAGGAATCGGCTGACGAAGCTGAAGAATCTGTAGTTGTGCTTGTTCCTGTCGAAGTAGTCGAGCTTGATTCAACTTCATCCTTGTCAGGAGCGTCGCCAGTGCGCTCGAATGTGAATTCCATCTTCTCAGACGTAGCGGATGAATCGCTTGAACTTGAATCCTTTGCATCATCGTAATATTTCGCCATGTCGACTACGAATTCTCCATTCTCCAGAACGCCTCTGTAGCTCTGAGTTTCGTCTATTTCAGCGCTCGTAGAACCTGCAAGCTGGCTCTTCAGTTCTTCTTCAGTCATGCCGTTTGCTTCAGCAAATGACTTGAGGTCGATCGTGAGCTTGTAATCGTCGCCCGTGTTCTCCCATTCCATAGGGAAAGAGCTTCCCATCATCGAAAGTCTGCAAGTGCCGTCATCCCACGCGTAGAAAACGACCGAATCGCCGAAGGACGAACCGAGCGAGCTCATGATATCGCCGCTTCCCATATCGAGCGCGGTGCACTTCCACTGTCCGAGGATTGGATCGTCTTTCTGAGATGTCTTCGATGTATTCGATGATCCACAGCCTGCGAATAATACAACCGTCATAACCAGCACGAGTGAAAGTGCCAGCACTTTTTTAAACTGTTTCATAAAACACTCCTTAATTTTTAAATAAAATTTTTACATAAAAGTCCGGGGCCGTACGTTCATTTAGTAGAATGACGGCCCGCAGCATAACATGTCAATGAATATTATACAACCGCTTCAGAATTTCTGCTAAAAAATATTTTCAGATGCGGGTGCACGGTCTACGCGTTCCTGCGCTTCATCAGCAGGTTCCTGATGCCGTTCGACAATTTCGTAAGATATCTCATCACGGATTCCTCTGCTATCGCAAATACGACGAACAGCATGATGCACTGTGTCGAAACCGTATTTATGGCGAAAAGATCGTGGAACATGTATGTACATATCACAAGCCCGACGGCGCAGAATACTATGACAGCGATTCTGTACCAGTTCAGCGGCTTTGAAATGTAGAGCAGTATGATAAATCCGACGATCGAAAGCAGGAACGTACTGGCCACGCTGACGTCATTCGTCGACACGCCGAACGTCCTGCCGAATACGACCATTGCGGCTATCGCAAAGAACGACGTAAACGCCGCCGGCAGCGAAGAAATGAGTATTTCCTGCAGGAACCTCAGCTTCTGCTTTTTGTCGTTTGCCTCGAGCGCCAGCGCAAATGCAGGTATTCCGATGTTGAACATCGATATGAGCGAAACCTGCGTCGGCTGGAGCGGATAAGCGAACGCGTTGACTATCGAGAAAATCGCGAGGAACATCGAGAACAGATTCTTGTAGATGAACAGCGTGGCGGAACGCGTGATGTTGTTTATGTCCCTTCTGCCCTCGGAAATTATCTGTTTCATATGCGAGAAATCGGAGTCGAGCAGCACGACCTGGGCCGCCTGGCGCGCCGCGTCGCTGCCTTCGCCCATGGCGATCGAACAATCCGCTTCTTTCATCGCAAGTATGTCGTTGACTCCGTCGCCAGTCATGGCTACCTTGTGTTTCTTCTCTTTCAGCGCATCTACGATCTGTTTCTTCTGTTCCGGCTTCACGCGGCCGAACACGGTATAGTCGTCGACCGCTTCTCTGACCTTGTCGTATGTATCGAGCGAAGAAGCGTCTACCCAGCTGTCCGAACCTGGTATTCCGGCCTGCTCCGCAACTTTTGAAACCGTGAGCGGGTTGTCGCCCGAGATAACCTTGATGCCGACCTCCTGCTCTGTAAGGTATCCGAACGTGTCCTTCGCGTTCGGCCTGAGATTGTTCACTATGCTCACGAACAGAACCGGTCTGAACCTGACGCCGTCGTCCCTTACGAAAGCGAGGACTCTCTCTCCTCTTCCAGCTCTTTCGGCGATCAGATCCGCGTTCTGTGCCGCGTCTTCATCGTCGAGCAGGAATTCCGGAGCGCCGAATCTCAGTATTTCGTCTTCTGTGACGACCTCGGAATATTTTGTGGCCGAACTGAACTGAACGACGTCGGACGCCTTGAGCGGCTGCTGCTCGTGGAAATATTCCTTCAGAGCCTGCGCCGTGTCGTTTGTATCCCCTACAGTATAAACATAGGATCCCATCAATTGTTTTGCGTACTCAAATTCCGATGATTCCACTCCGGAAGGCGCGAAAAGTTCCTTCACCGTCATCTTGCTGTCTGTGATCGTGCCCGTCTTGTCGACGCAGAGTATATCGACTCTCGCCAGAGTCTCCGTGCTCCTCATGTCGTGGAGCAGTACCTGATTCTGCGCCAGCCTGGCGGCACTGAGAGCGAGGGCGATCGTAACCAGCAGATAGAGTCCTTCAGGTATCATTCCGATTATCGCGCCTACCATTGAAACGACGCCGGCCTTGAACGACATGTTATTTACAGCCATCGCCTGGTAGAGAAGCATCACACCGATAGGAATGATAGCTACGCCTGCGATTTTGATGATAAGTTCCACTCCTCTGATCATTTCAGAAGGCTTTTCCTTCATCTCCTTCGCCTTCTCAGTCAGGCGCGCCGCGTAAGAATCGGCGCCGACATGAGTGAGCTTTGCAGTGCACTTTCCCGAAACGATGAAGCTACCGGATCTCAGCTCGCTTCCGGCTTTCTTTTCAATTTCATCCGATTCACCGGTAAGCATCGATTCGTTTACAGAAAGCCTGCCGTCAACCACTACCGCGTCGGCTGGAATCTGCTGCCCGCCTTCGAGGATGATCAGATCACCGAGCACGAGCTTTTCAGACGGCACCTGTTTTTCGGCTCCGTCTCTGACAGCCTTGTATTTCGAACTCTCCATGATGGACAGACCGTCGAGAATTTTCTTCGCATAAAGCTGCTGCGCGATTCCTATCAGCGTATTCGCTATGATTACAGGCAGGAAAGTCAGATCTCTGAACGACCCGACAATTACCAGCAGAACCGTGATAACGAAAAATATTCCATTGAAGTATGTGAATATGTTGTCTTTGACTATTTCCTTCGATGTCTTTGCGGAGCCTTCAGGCATTATGTTTACATTGCCCTTGCTGATCTGGGCCTTTACCTGTGCCTCCGTCAGCCCGCCTGCCGATATCTGAGATGAATAATTCATATTACGAACCCCTCAGAATTACGCATCTGCGCTTTCACTGTCTTTCTTGTGATGCAGAGAAGCGTCGAAATCCGCCATGATGTCTGAAATTTTGAGCTGCTGAGGACATACCTTTTCGCAGCTGTGGCAGTGCAGGCATGCTGACGGCTTTTTGTCATCCGGAAGTGCCTGGAGAGCCATGACCGAGATGAAGTCGTGCTCCACTGTCATGCGCTGATTGTAAAGCTCGATGAGCCACGGAATATCGAGGCCCTGAGGGCAGTGTGAAGTACAGTAATGGCAGGCGGTGCAAGGAATCGAACCGACCTTGATTCTCTCAGCCGCAACGCTCTGAATTGCGTCCCAGTCTTTCTCGTTCAGCGGCTTGTCCGTATTCCAGATATTGATGTTGTCGATGAGCTGGTCTTTGTGCGTCATGCCCGAGAGCACCATCGTCACGCCAGGAACAGCCTGCAGGAATCTGAAGCCCCATTCGGCCGGTGAGAAGTCAGGCTCGCATGCATTCAGGATCTTCTTTTCTTCATCCGAAAGGTCGAGCAGCTTTCCTCCTCTGAGAGGCTCCATTACCCAGACAGGAATGCCTCTTTTTCCCAGATCCTCTATTTTGCGCTTCGCATCCTGGAATGTCCAGTCGAACCAGTTGAGCTGTATCTGGCAGAATTCCATGTACGGTCCGTAGACTTCCATGAAACGTGTATATGTGTCGAAATTGCCGTGGATCGAGAAACCCAGATGCTTAATGCGTCCGTTTTCAAGCTGCTGCTTTAAATAGTCGAGAATTCCGTATTTTGGATCGAGGTACTGATTTATATTCATCTCACACACGTTGTGAACGAGATAGAAATCGAAATAATCCACACGGCATTTAACGAGCTGCTGCTCGAAAATTTCTTTTACTTTAGGCATATTTGCCAGATCGTACCCCGGGAACTTGTCCGCAAGGAAGAAGCTGTCTCTCGGATATTTAGATAGGCCCTTGCCGACGACGAGCTCCGAGTTTCCGTCGTGATAACCCCATGCTGTATCGAAATAGTTGATTCCGTGGTTATACGCGTAATCTATCATATCGAGAGCTTCCTCTTCGTTGATCTTCGAGTCATCGCCGCCGATCACCGGAAGCCTCATACATCCCAGGCCTAGGCCCGAGAGCTTCAGTCCTTTAAAATCTCTGTATATCATATTATTCTCCATTCCGACCGGGCTGTAATTTCCCGGAAAATTATCCAATTGAGCAGCCGGATGAACTTCATAAGCTGATTGCAGTAATTGGTTCATTGCGGCAGATTTACATAAGCATATTTTCTCACAAATCCGCGAATAGTCAATATTGCAGAAAAGTGAGAAGGCCCGTGCGGAATTTGTCCGCACAGGCCTGATATTTCAATATTCAGAGCTGTATATAATGCTGGCTGCCGGCCGGGGAAACAGTTATTTTGATTTGAGTCCGTCCTTGAACGCGTCTCCGGCTTTCTCGCCCAGCTTGTAATAGCCGTGTTTGATCGGATCGAATACGATCGCATCCAGCTTTTCAGGATCTATCGTACCGTCATCGCCGAGCACGCTTTCGTCCGCGCTTATGCCCTTTATCTCGCCGATAAGTATTCTTTTCTCAGGGTCATAGCTCTTTACAGTGCATTCCATTGCAAACGGAAGTTCGTTGATCAGCGGTGCGTTGACAACGTCCGACTTGGTCGTGGTAAATCCTGTCTTTGCAAACTTCTCGCTGTCATTGTTCCCTGAAACCATGCCGAGGAAATCGCACTCCCACTCGTGGGCTGCATCGCCTATTGCAAGCGTGAATGCGCCGGTTTCGCGGAAATTCTTAACTGTTTTATGTGTCGGTGTGAGTTCTGCAATGATCTCCGTATTGCCGAGCGTACCTACCCACGCGGCATTCATTGCATTTACGTTACCGTCCTTGTCATAAGCCGCGATGATCGTTACAGGCTGAGGGAACAGCCATGGTGCAGGTGAAAAGCTCTTTCTCATACTTAATCTCCTCCCGTTTCTTTCTTAAAATTTATGATGTGAAAAATGTTATGTAATGAACCCGGCGGCGGACCGATAAATCATATCTGCCGCAAAGGGGCTGTGCAAACCGTGAAATAATGTCATGTGCTCGAACTGCAGAATGCCATATGTTCGAACTGCAATATATCATGTGTAACAGAAATGCTGATCTGCTTATTAAGGATCTGCTGATTTGCGGCTTTTTCTGCGGATCTGCGGCCTTTGCAGAAGATCTGCGGCCTTTGCAAATTCTCCGTTATTCGCTCGATTCTGATCGATCTGCGATTACATGATTTGATGACAAACAAAAAAAATATTACTATATTAAATTAAACGCTTACATAAAAAATATATCTCAATTCCCGGATATTCAAACACTATTATATCAAAACGAAAGAAAAAAACATTTATCCGGGCATACTGCCGGTGGCATTTGATTCTGCAAGGTTTTCCGCATCGTCTCTACGATCAGCTGATTCGCGGCCAGGCCTTCAAGATTATGCTTGCGAATCGCTTCTGTCCTCTTCGGCATCATAATTTCGCTGATAATATCTTCATTTATTTTCAATTATTTTAATTTCCCTGTTTCATAGTTAACGATTGAATATTACAATATATAGGTAGGTAATGGAAAACCGGACCGCGTGCTGGAATAACGCGGTCACCTGACGCATACCGTGGCCGTCACCGCACACCGCGGCCGGCTGCCGCAATAATTTATAATAAATACAGAAGGGATTAATCACAATGGAATACAAGATGACAATTGCCGGACTAGAACGCTCGCTGCCTCTGTGCCCTATCAGCGACACCACACAAATCGGGGCATTCATCATGTTCGGCGACAGCGAAATAACCGAAAAAGCAGCTTCACTGCTTCTGGCACAGGCTCCTGAATTTGATGTAATAGTAACCGCCGAATCGAAAGGCATTCCGCTCGCGCACGAAATGTCCCGCCAGTCAGGCTACAGCGACTATATCGTGATGAGAAAAGGCGCCAAGCTCTACATGAGAAATGTCATCTCGACGATGGTAAATTCCATAACCACAGACCATATACAGACGCTCTGCATCGGAGAAGACGATGCCAAACTCATGAAAGGGTCGCGCGTACTCCTCGTCGACGACGTCATCAGCACCGGTGAATCTATGCGCTCGATGGAGGCTCTCGTAAATCAGGTCGGAGGCAATATCGTAGGCAGAATGGCTGTACTCGCCGAGGGAAAGTCCGCAGACAGGGACGACATCGTATTCCTCGAAAAACTGCCGCTTTTCGATGCAGAAGGCAACCCGATCGAATGATATCCCGGATATCCCGGGTTATCGGGTTAAATAAATAAGTTATCGAGTTAAATAAAAGATAAGAAACAAAAAACTTAACCGGCTCCGCCGTGCCCGTTCTGAAAAAGAACAGCCAGGCGGAACCGGTCTTTATGTTAAAGTCGTATCCGATGCCGTTTTTATTAACAATATTTTTTTCAAATTACATTCCCGCAAATCGGTTCAGAAGTGATCCCCCGTCGTTCTTCGAAAGGAAAAAAGCTTTTATTGCTGGTTTGCGGATAAAAAGGCGTGTCAGCAATCTGCTTTATTTATTTGGCACCGGCAAACGGCTTTCGTTTTATGGATCATGAGTGGATAACGAGCCGCGTATCTGTATTCGTCCTCAGACATCGCTCAATTTCCCCCGAAAGCGATTGCATGCATCGTCCGTCCATTCATTGTCCGTAATTACTGAAGGTCACATCATCTATCGTTATGTGAAATTCAGTGGTCGGTATGTGTAATGTGATACGTGAAATATTGAAGATATTTCTGCAAATCATGTGATTATTCTGACATGACCTTTTCTTATCTGTAGTAAGTATATCTGTTGCCCATAAGGTAAAGGTCAAGTAAAAAATTCAAAATTCATATAAATTTTATGGGTCCGCAAAAATCCGGAGCATCGATGTCATGCTATTGACATATATTCCTACCATTTCCATTAGTTAATGTATCGAAATCAGAAAATAAATTTTTTCGCTCCAGTTTTTTCCTATTTATTATTTACAGGCAGCAATATTTGATCGGACAAAATATTGTCTCTGCGATATGAGACGATGCTCCGCCGGCTGGCATTCCCGCGGCAGATCTGCCCGGATACTGGAATTGCAAGCTTTTCTCCGTCGGACAATTCATTCGGAACTTCCGTGCAGCACGAAAAACGCCTCAAATAAAAAAATTCCCATGAATGATAAAAGCTTCACCATATGGGAATTCTTTTTCAGGATAATCAGACGCCGTCATACGCGATACGCGGTCATGCAACAATATACGGCACAAAGATGATCAGTCCGGCGACGGCCGAAGAAATGGCTGATACGAGCACCGCGCCTGCGGCACAGTCCTTTGCCTTCTTTGCAACCGGATGCTCTTCCGTAGACGTAAAGTCCACAGCTGATTCCAGCGCTGTATTCATAATTTCCATTGAGATTACGAGCCCGAAAAATATCAGGCACACGAGCCATTCGGTCCGCGTTATGTGAAAGTACAGGCCGGCGATGATCACGAGAATCATCACTGACACATGTATTTTCATGTTCCTCTCGTCTTTCAGCGCGGTAAATATGCCTTCGAATGCGTGTTTAAAACTAAGATAAAGTGGTTCCTTCATTTTCAGTCATTCCTCCGGCAGCGTCCGGAATTCGCTATCAAGTATCTCAGACGACGCCTGAATCAGTCAAAGAAATCTGTAAGCTCTTCGGCCGGCTTGCGGCCAGGGCTCTTCATCGGACCGGCAGGGCGGCCGACTGGTATGAACGCAGTCAGATACCATCCCGGCATCTCGAATTTCAATTCTTTTGCTATCAGCTCTTCTATTTTCTCATGCATGAAATTCTCACTCGTCATGAATGCTGAACCGTAGCCGAGCTCTGTCGCAGTCAGTACTCCGTTTTCAATGGCTGCGCCTACGCTCATCATTGCGTTGCTCCGCACGTTCAGTTCGTCGATCATTTCCTGCGGCCTGTTCAGTATGGTATATTCTCTTGTCGCGCAGTTCGGAATAGTCCTCGAATATACGATGATCAGCACCGGAGCCTTAAGCGCAAAGAGCGTGAACAGCTTCGCAAATTTGCCGAAGCGTTTTCCCTGTTTCTCGTCGACAGTACGTACCTCGTCGGCGAGATCAGCCATTTCGTCAGCGATGAGCTTTTCCAGGTGATCGAGAAAATCACGGTTCCTGACGACAAGGAAATGCCAGTTCTGCTCGTTTTCGCTCGACGGAGCTCTTCTCATGGCGTCGATAATTTTCATAATGTCCTCGTTTGGCACGGGATCGTCCGTAAAGCTCCTGCATGTCTGCCTTTTGCGTATTGCTTCCTGTAATTCCATTTTTTCAGTTCTCCTTCCTGCCGCGGACCTGCCGCTGATCTGCGGTGGATCTGCGGTGGATCTGCGGTTGATCTGCCGCGTATCAGCGGTGTATTTGCCGCGGACGTCTGCCCGCATGCTTCCTTCCCTGGCTGGCAGACGTACCGTACGCCTGATGATTGCATCAATATATGCCTGCGTTCTCCTGTTTGCAATCTGCGCAGCCGGAAACACCGAAAACTGATAAATTAAACGAAACGTTTTTATAACAATATTATATACCTTTTATATGCATTTCCATTAATAGCTGTCAAACTAAGCGCTGTTAAACTTTGAATATTTTTTCAATGTTATCTGTACGGAGAAGAAAAATATCAACCTGATTTGCCTGCCGACTCCCTTTATACAGAGCATTATAAAGGCTCTTTTGTTTGTCCCTTATCTATAGGTTTATTCCTATGCCAAATACGTTATTTATGTATTTTACATTATATCAATTCCGCGATATTATAATGACACAAGGACGGAGGAACAAGACGTCCGGAGTAATTCAGATATAAATATCAATCAATATCAATCAACAAATCAAACAAGAAGAAACAAAAAAATGGAGGAAACAATCATGAAAATTTCAGCAAGAAACCAGTTCGCAGGAAAAGTTACAGCAGTTAAGGAAGGCGCAGTAAACGGCATCGTTACTATCGACGTAAAGGGCACTCCTGTTACAGCTACAATCAGCATGGCTTCGATCAAGGAGCTCGGCCTCGCAGCAGGCAAAGATGCAGTTGCAGTAGTTAAGGCTACAGAGGTTATGGTCGGCGAAGGCAGCATGAAGCTCTCAGCAAGAAACCAGTTCGCTGGCAAGGTTGTATCGGTTGAAAAGGGCGCTGTAAACGACATCGTTAAGCTCGACACTGCAATCGGTACTGTAACCGCTACGATCTCTGACGGAGCAGTTCAGGAGCTCGGTCTCGCAGCTGGCAAGGATGCAGTTGCAGTTATCAAGGCTACTTCTGTAATGGTCGGCATCGAATAATCTAAATCGAATAATTCCGATTATGATGCAAGAATCCTGAAGAACTACCAGGATTGCAAGGTACACTTTTACATAATTCATATGACGGGCAGCCGCCGGAAACTTATATTCCGGTGGCTGCCTTTTTTCGTGCGTTGATTTCTAAAACATCGACAATTGTTCATACCCGTCCCGGCCAGGGCGGCTCAGAGCCGGCTGATCCTGAGTCAGGATTCTCTGAGTCAGGCTGTCGTCTAATATCCAGTCTTCGAGCTGGTTTCTTCCTATTATCAACGGCATGCGGTCATGTATTTTTCTCACTGATTCATTAGCTTTGGTCGTAATTATAACGAACCGTCTCTCGCCTTCAAAGAAGTCGATGAGTGCTGCCAGATACATCAGCGGCGTCTCAGGCTGGCGGAATCTGCAGATTTCTTTCTGCGGGCTCCATTCGTAAAATCCTGCAGCCGGAACTACGGCACGGCTGTTTCTTATTCCGCGTCTGAACATCTTTCTGTCGAACACGCTCTCCGATCTTGCATTTATCAGCAGTTTCCCGTTTCTGACAGGGAATCCCCATCTGACGTTTTCGAGTTCGAGATTCCGGCCGCTTCCTGCGATCACAGCCGCTGTATCGGACGGACGTATATCGCGCGAAGTTTCGATATTCTGCCCGTCATTGAAAAGATCTTCCGCCGGAAACCTCTTTTTCAGTTCTTCTTCCGATAATTTATCTATCCAGTACCTTCCGCACATAATTTCGTATTCCTCCATCTGTTACAAATGTATTCCTGTTGAAGAAAAATATCAACCTGATATGCTGCCGTCTCCCTGGATACAGGGCATTATAAAGGCTCTTTCGTTAGTTATTTTGTATAGATTTATGCTTATGTCAAATACGTTATTTATGTATTTTACATTATATTAATTCCGCGATATTATAATGACACAAGGACGGAGGAACAAGACGTCCGGAGTAATTCAGATATATATTTCAATCAATATCAATCAACAAATCAAACAAGAAGAAACAAAAAGAAAACGGAGGAAACAATCATGAAAATTTCAGCAAGAAACCAGTTCGCAGGAAAAGT
>JBMNUZ010000013.1:0-48693 GCA_050946535.1 Anaerovoracaceae bacterium | reverse complement strand
GAAAAAAAGATACGGTGGTGATTGCGGAGAGGATCCACCTGTTCCCATCCCGAACACAGAAGTTAAGCTCTCTTGCGCAGACGATACCTGGCGGGCGACTGCCCGGGAAAATATGAAGCTGCCGTTTTCTCCGGCCCCGTGGTCAAGCGGTCTAAGACATCGCCCTTTCACGGCGGTAACTCGGGTTCGATTCCCGACGGGGTCACCATTTCAACCGGCTGTTAATTCGTTTAGCAGCCGTTTTATTTTGCCTCATTTTGCTTTTCGGATTTTTGTGAGATAATATTGTTACTATACGCGGATATGGTGGAACTGGCAGACACGCAGGTTTTAGGTGCCTGTGCTCACGCATATGGGTTCGAGTCCCATTATCCGCACCATTTTTCAGAGTGCTTTTTCAGGCACTCTTTTTTATTTATACTCATTCCGTGATATACTCCTCTTAGATCATACATAAACGCATATAGATTTATAATGTGGCACGTCTTTAATGAAGCACGTCAGGAATCATATGCGCACCGCGGAAGTGTGAAGCGTGACGATGCGGCTTGTGCCGGCAATTACAACATATCCGATTTCGTTACGGACTCGTACGTCCACGCAGCTGCCGGGGCAGGATGCGCGAAAACATAACCGGCACAAACGCGGGCGGTATACCACGTAAAATGCTGATTCGCCTGCGCGGCTGTATTGGAAGGCAGAAAAGCGTGACACAGGACAGGAAAAGGGAAAGCAAATGACTGAAGAAGAGAGACAGGCACTGATCGGGAAGACAAAGGAGTTCATAGAAAAAGGAAAAAAGCCGGGCGAACTGTATCACCTCGCGGAGGATCTCGGGGCTGAGCTTCTCGATATTACTATCGACGGCAGGGTAAAGGTGAGATATCCGATCCTGGACAGCCAGCGCAACGGAGCAGGCAATCTGCAGGGCGGCATCATGGCATCGTTTATTGACAATGCGACAGCAATTGCAATAGTTCCCAACACCGGTGCGTTCCTCACCATCAACCTCGATATAAATTACTTCGCACCGTTCACGGAGGAATTCGATCACGCCGTGATAGAGATCGAAAAGATAAAATCGGGCAAGACGGTGATGTATTTGCAGGCGAAAGTCTTCCGCGAGGACGGAACGCTTGCAGCACTTGCAGGAACGAACGTCATGAATGATTTCAAACACTGACGGAGCATGCCGGCCTGGCATGGCTCCGCCAGCGGCAAAACGCGAAGCCTGAAATTAAGGAGATACAGTCCATTGGTATGCGGCTGAAGCCTCGAAAAAGGAGCTGCAGGTCCAGGAATTACATTTCAGCTGCGCCGGCCTTACCTCCGCACGGGTTCGATTTTTATTCTTCTTTTATATTTATTAAAGCAAATCTATAATTATCAATGATTTTTCAGATTTTTTCGGATACTCAAAGCATTGAAATTTCAACATTTCAGAAACGAAACAAAAAATTTTTCAAAAAAATTAGCACTCGTCTGTTTAGAGTGCTAACAAAGGGGCATAATATAGGTGTAAGCGATAAGGGCTTACGGAAAGAGCTTCTGAAAAGAAGCCGCAGATAATGAACAACGTTCCCAGAAACGGCTTGAGAAAGCCGGGGGTCGCGATAAAACATGAGGAGGTATTTATTATGTTATCACTTACACCGAGAACTTTTGGAATGAGCTTATTTGATGATATGGACAATTTCTTCGACAACAGGAACTGGGGATTCTTCGGAAACTCTTCACCTGATATCATGAAGACAGATATTAAAGAAAAAGACGGACTGTATCTGCTGACGATGGATCTGCCTGGATTCGACAAGAATGACATCAAAGCAGAACTGAAAGATGGTTATCTCACCATTACAGCCGAGAAGAACGAAGACAACGAGAACAAGAACGACAACGAAGGCTGGGTAGTTCACGAGAGACACAGCGGCTCATGCAGCAGAACATTCTATGTAGGTGAGAACGTCACCGAGAACGATATCAAGGCTGCATTCAAGAACGGCACTCTGAATTTGTCCTTCCCTAAGGAAAAGGAGCCTGAGAAGCCGGAAGGCAGGTTTATTTCAATCGAATAATAGCGAATCGTGCCGGTACGCCGGTATGATATACATGATAACAGCCTCATAACCTGTTTGTACTCCGCCGGTCAGGAGCCGGCGGAGCAAAAGACAGATGAGAAGCCGGGAATAATTCGGAACAATCACGATAGAAAAACATTTTAAAGGAGGTTTTGATTATGTTATCACTTACACCGAGAACTTTTGGAATGAACTTATTTGATGATATGGACAATTTCTTCAACAACAAGAACTGGGGATTCTTCGGGAAGACTTCACCTGATATCATGAAGACCGATATCAAAGAAAAAGACGGATTGTATCTGCTGACGATGGATCTGCCTGGATTCGACAAGAGCGACATCAAAGCAGAATTGAAGGATGGCTATCTTACAATTACTGCCGAGAAGAATGAGGAGAACCAGGACAAGAACGACGAAAAGGGCTGGGTTGTCCATGAGAGACACAGCGGCTCTTGCAGCAGAACATTCTATGTAGGTGAAGACATCACCGAGAACGATATCAAGGCTGCTTTCAAGAACGGCACCCTGAATCTGTCTTTCCCTAAGGAGAAAGCTCCAGTACAGCCGGAAGGCAAATATATTGCAATTGAATGACCTCTCAGCCGGCTGTGCCGGCATGAGAACAAAATATAATAATAACCTCTGAAAATGTTTCTGAGATCACGCCGCGGCAGGCTGAACCGGCCGCGGCGCGGGAAACATTGATTCAGAAATTGCGGGGAAGACAATTAAATAATATGATTATACTCAAGTGAAGATTAATCAAGGAACTGAGAAACAGATTCTGCAAAGTATTTACAGGCAACAAGCGATAATAAGTGGATTTAAATTATTGGTAACAAGTTAAGCGATCAAATATATTTTTTTATATAGATATAGATTTAAAGTTTGTCAGGAAATTATTTGCCTTTTAGATAGATACCGGTCCGTTAGTCCAAGCGGGCCGCTTTTTTTTGGGCATTTTTGCCTGCATGTCTGCCATCTCTGCAGTCTGTTTGAACTCCGTCTGAGAAGAGCCTGCCGCGGCGATCGATAAGCGCCAGTCCGTCGCCTTTCCTCCCGCCTGTCTGCCGTCGGCTGCCCGCCTGAGGCCGTCCGCTTGCAGTCGGCCGCCTGCAGCCGTTCATGCACCGAACCTCCGTTCCGGATTTTTGTGACCTTTTAAGATTTGTTTTTTAAATCAACACATAAGCCACATAATGCTTACAAGATAAGCCGGTATACTTGATACCGTAAAGAAATGGAGGTGGCAAAATGAAGACCAATCTTTATAAAGGATACAGTACCTACAGAGGAGACAACAGCCGTACAGCGGTAGTTATACCGGCATACAGACCGCCTGCAGAATTAATTGAACTTGTGAGAAAAGTCAACAGAGCAGGAATGTCCTGCTTCATTGTCGACGACGGAAATCCGGTCGGATACGATTGGATTTGGCAGGCAGTAGGCTCGAAAGCCTATGTCCTGCATCACGATATCAACAGAGGAAAAGGAGCAGCACTTAAAACTGCTTTTACATATATTAAAAACTGGTGCCCTGATATTCAGTACATCGTAACGATGGATGCCGACGGACAGCATCTGGTCGAGGACGCATACAGAGCGGCTCAGGAAGCGAAAGCGAGCAAAGGAGCCCTCATACTCGGAGTGAGAGATTTCAGCGGAGACGTTCCAGCTGCAGCGAAAATCGAGAACCACGTCGCGAGCGTGCTGTTTTCGGGAATATCCAAAAACAATCTGAGCGATACTAAAACAGGACTCAGAGCCTTTGACAGATCGCTCCTGAGCAGGATGATCATGATCGAAGGAAACAGAGACGATTATGAGATGAATCAGCTCCTGACGCTCAGCGATGCAGGCAGGAAAATACAGGAGATCCCTACCGCGACGATCTATAAAGGAAAGAAGAAGAGCTCTCCGTTTGAGATAATGAAAGGCGCTGCCGGCGTAATACGCGTGATGCTGAGTTACTCTACGACATATGCGCTGAGTTATGCGGCCGAAGTCCTGCTTTTCATGCTTCTCAGCCTTCTTTCTCCGCTGTTCAGTTATCCGCTGCTCGTGAGCGGCGTAATTTCAAGAACGGTGGGAGCGGCGTTCAGCTGGTCGCTGAATTCGGATAAGCTCAAAAACAGAAACGTAAAATCGCCGCTTCTGAGATACACGGTTGTCACATGCATCACCATGGTATTCAGCCTGCTGATGCTCACGGGATTCGCGTCGCTCGGCATGAACGCAGTTCTGGCGAAGGTAGCCGCAGATATGATTACACTGGCCGGATACATCGCCATCGAAGCGTTTTCATCGATTATCGGCTGCAGAGACGAGGAAAGAGCGGTTGACAGAGCCGCTGCAAAATAAATCTGAAATAAATTTACAGAAGGTGGAATGCTGAGATGAAATATGCTGCTGTTGAGAGGGGAGGAAGCAGTGCGATGAAGAATGAAAAAAAGACATCCGCACTGATATGCGTATATCTGACGTCATCGGTATCATGCCTGCTTTTAAGTACTGTGATCGAACTTCTCTCCGATGGCGTATCATCTACAAAATTAGTATTTTCGTTCATGTGCCCGCTTATAGGCTGCCTTCCGATAGCGTGCATGCTGCTGATACGGGGCGGCGAGACGATGACGGGCCGCATGAGAATCTACAATTTCGGCATAGCTGTGATGACGATCGGCTGCCTGACAGGCGGAATCGCTGACATATACGGAAAAACAGATTATTTTTCGGATGTCGTCATCATAGCAGGCGGCACGGCTGCGGCGGTCGGTGCGGCGATGATGATCAGGGACAGAGTGAAGGAGACGAGAAAAATGACGCATCGGTGAAGAAAGATTACGCATCGATAATATACAGATTATGTGATTATGTACAGATGATGCATAGATAATATAGTCAGATTAAAGTGGATATTTACATGCAGCCAGATGATTATGTGTTATACTCTTTCGGGAAAGAAAAGAAATGAAAGAATTTTTTTACCGGGCCGGCTGCGCCGGCAGGCGCAGCCGGCCTTGGACGGAGGAGAGAACATGTACGAACAATACAGCAATGTGACACTGCTTGATCATCCACTTCTGAAGCATAAAATAACGAGACTTCGCGACAAGAATACCGGCACAAACGAGTTCAGAGCGATCACGAGCGAAATCGCAATGCTCATGGGATATGAGGCACTGAGAGATCTGCCCGTTGAAAACATTGAAGTCGAAACACCTATTGAGAAGTGCGAATCGCCGGTTATCGCAGGCAGAAAACTTGCTGTAGTCCCGGTGCTTAGAGCGGGACTAGGCATGGTTACCGGAGTTCTTGCTCTCGTGCCTGCCGCGAAAGTGGGCCACATCGGACTCTACAGAGACGAGAAAACCCACGAGCCGCACGAATATTACTGCAAGCTTCCGGAACCGATAGGCGAGAGGCTTATAGTAGTCGTCGACCCTATGCTGGCGACGGGCGGCTCTGCTGTGGATGCGGTCAATATGATAAAGGAAAAAGGAGGCAGATATATCAAATTCATGTCGATAATAGCAGCGCCTGAGGGACTCGAGCGGTTTGCAGAGGCTCACCCGGACGTTCAGCTTTATGTGGCACAGCTTGACAGGGGACTTAACGAAGACGCGTATATCTGTCCCGGACTCGGCGATGCTGGAGACAGGATCTTCGGGACGAAATAATGAAAACGCACGCGATCATTCCGGTATTCATTCCTCACGAAGGCTGTCCGCACGACTGTATTTTCTGCAATCAGAAGGCGATTACGGCCAGAACGGAATCGCCGACGATGCAGGAAACGGAGAAATTGATTGAGAGAAACCTGCGCACAATTGAAGCGAATCCGCACATAAAAACGAAGGAAATCGCCTTTTACGGCGGAAGCTTTACTGCTATACCGATGGAACGGCAGACGGCTTATCTGGAGATAGCGGAAAGGTTTAAAAAAGAAGGAAGAATAGATAAAATTCATATGTCGACGCGTCCGGACTACATCGACGGGAAGATTCTGGACAATCTGAAGGCTCACGGGACTGACATCATTGAGCTCGGAGTCCAGTCTTTCGATCCGGAAGTCCTGCGAAGGTCCGCCAGAGGACATACGGCGGAAGACGTGTATAAAGCGTCTGACCTTATCAAGTCTTACGGAATAGAGCTGGGCATACAGCTCATGACGGGTCTTCCGTCCGATACATACGAAAAATGCATGTATTCGGCGGAGCAGACCGTGAAGATCGCACCGGCGATTGCAAGGATATATCCTGCAGTAGTTCTTGAAAATACGGCGATGTGCAGGATGTACAGACGCGGCGAGTACGTTCCGCCTGATCTGAAGCAGAGCGTGATGACGGTGAAGGATATGTACCGCCTTTTGAAAGACGCAGGAATAAATGTGATCAGAATCGGCCTCAAGAGCACCGACATCATAAAAAGCGAAGACGGCGCCGTCGTCGGCGGCTACCATCCGGCGTTCAGGCAGCTCGTCGAGTCGGAGATAGCCAGAGAAGATCTCGAGGGCCAGCTTGACGGAGGTACGCGCGGCAGAGTCCGTTTTATTTCCAATCCCGTCAGTTTTTCCAATATGGTCGGAAACAAGGCTTCAAACAGAAAATATTTTGCCGCAAAATATCCTGATCTCGACATCAGATTCGAGACAGACATCAGACTGGAGCCTTTTGTATATAAAGCTGTAACAGAAGAGTGAGACTTTCATCCGCACCCGTACGGAATAATCCGCGGTGCAGGGCGGAGGTCTCATTTTTTGCGTTCAAAAAAGAAATATTGTTTTTTTGCAAAAATAATTGCGGCTTGACGTAATTTTGCTGTATAATATGGCGATGTATACAGTATTTAATATTGGTGTATACAATATCTAATTCACTTTACTTTAATTTAATACAATTTAATAGAGAATGTTTTTTTTCAGGAGGATGTAAAATGAAAAAAAGGTCTGTGAAGATCTGTGCAGCTGTATGTGTCACAGCTCTCGTTCTCCAGTCTGGAATAATTACATGCTTCTCGGAAAGTTCCGAAGGTACGTCTTCGAACGCAGCTGCTGACAGCTCAATGTCAGTTTATTCAGCAGGGGGGAAAGTATCGTCATTGAACGATACGCTGGATAACAGCAGCAAGAAGACGATTTATTCCATAGACGATTATGAAGACAACGAGATTGCTGTCATGTACAAAGACGGCAGTGTGGCATGCATAAACTGCGCAGACAAGGAAGAACTGGCTGAAAAGCTGGAAGAACTCGAATCCGATGAAAACGTAGAGACATATCAGCCGAATTTCTCGTATGATAAAAGCGACTCGGCTACTGCAGAAGCGAGCAGTATATCGGGGCCGGTCTTTTACGGCGCAATGGGAGATTCATCCAGGATCTCAAATATCATACAGCATTATTCTTCGGCCAATATCTCTAGTTCGCACCCAGTTTCTCCGCAGGATCAGTACTATACTTACCAGTGGGGACTGAACAACAACGGGACGTTCGGATCGTATTCTGAAAACCTGTATTCTACCGCCGATGTCGATGTAAACGCACCGGAGGCGTGGAGCAAATACAAGGCCAAAAGAGATGTTACCGTCGCTGTGGTCGATACCGGAGCCGATATATACAACTCCGAGATCTCATCCAGCATCTGGGTGAACTCGGATGAATATCTCAATAACGGCATCGATGACGACGGAAACGGTTACGTCGATGACTATTACGGGTGGAATTTCTATGATAACAACAATGACATCTACAGCGGAAGCGAGGACGACCACGGAACTCACTGCGTGGGAAGCATCGCAGCCGCATCGAACAGTACCGGAGTTACCGGACTTGCTTCATATGATAATATAAAAGTGATGCCGGTCAAAGCTCTGGGCGGCGCCAACGGTATGGGAACAACGCTTACCGTCGTCAAAGCGATAAAATACGCGGAAGCCAACGGAGCGAAGATCTGCAATCTCAGTCTTGGTACCGAGCTGAACGACAGCCTGCTTTATCAGACTATCAAGGATTCGGATATGCTCTTCGTCGTAGCCGCAGGCAACAGTGAAAGCAGCAGCCAGAGCGGCTGGAACATAGACTACAGACCGGTATATCCGGCAGCCTATGATCTCGACAATATTATTGCTGTAAGCAACGCAACGCCTGACGGAAGTCTTCACTACACGTCCTGCTACGGATCTGCCAGCGTAGATCTGTCTGCGCCGGGAACAGACATTCTCGGTCTCGTCTCGGGCGGCCAGCTCGAATACATGACAGGCACATCCATGGCGGCGCCGTTTGTAACTGCGGGAGCAGCAATGGTATACACCAATTCATATTCACTGTCGCTGAAGGAGACAAGATATATACTCATTCATTCTGCCAAGTCTCTGCCGAATACGGCTTCGAAGACGGCGTCAGGAGGAATGCTCGATCTTTCGGCGGCGCTCGACTGGAAGTAATAAATACAGACTGGGAGCAAATAAAACAGAACTATATGAATCATTACCGGGTATAATAGAATGAGTCTTTTTGAAATATTCCTGATAGGATGCGGACTCGCGATGGACGCCTTCGCGCTGTCTTGCTGCAAAGGCAGCGCTGTCCCTCACGTGTCAGGCAGACATATGTGTGCTGCAGGGGTATGGTTCGGCGCGTTTCAGATACTGATGGCGCTCGCGGGATATTTTCTGGCAGGCACTTTTGCAAAATACATACAGGAGTATGATCACTGGATCGCATTCGTACTGCTTTGTGCAGCCGGCGTAATCATGTTCATAAAAGCTGCCAGAGGTCTGGAAAACGAAAAGCAAGAATACGATCCGTTTGCTGCGGGTGCGATGTTAAAGGCGGCTGTTTCCGCCGGCATCGGCACCTTTGCGGCAGGGATCGTTTTTTGTTTTCTCAAGGTCAACATCTGGCTCGCGGCAGATGTTGCAGGTGTGGCGGCATTCGCCTTATCTGCAGCCGGAGTAAAAACGGGCAGCGTTTTCGGAGTAAATTCCTGCAGAAAAGCAGAGGCAGCCGGAGGCGCAGTCATCATTATAGTAGGCTTGAGGGTATTGCTCAGCCACTTTGGAATCATCGATTATTAATTATTAAAAAAATATAAAAAAAATTTTAAATTTTATAAATTTGATGCAACTTTCCGGGACTCTGAAGTGTGTCTATTATGTAAGGTCAATCGAGACTCTTCATTAAAACATAATAGAAGACAGATGAGTTCCGGACGATTTACCGGTCCGCCTGTGGAATGGCAGCGCCATACAGCCGGATTAACCGAATGCCTGTTTTGTCAATCAGAAGCATCCGCCAGGGAAGTCGGGTTCTGATGCTGGGGAGCATCGACCAATTGTCTCAGACAGGAACTCGGGGGAATCTGTCGATATACCTTCGGGTACGGTTCTGTCAAAGATGGGGATTTCTGGCAGGTTATCACTGGAGGTTGAACGTGGACACACAACGCAGGAAAACGGAAGATGCGCTGAGTCGTCACGGAAAAAGAATTCTCGCGCTTGCATATTCTTACCTGCAGAACAGAGAAGACGCAGAGGACGTGCTGCAGGAAACGATGATCAGATATCTGAGAGCGGACAGAGAATTCAATGATGAAGAGCATGAAAAGGCCTGGCTACTTACGGTAGCGGCCAATCTCAGCAAGAACATCATAAGAAGCAGATCGCGCGAAGGAGGACCTGTACCAGATGAACTTACTGCTGAGGGTATCCCGGAAGAAAGCATAGCGCTTAAGGATGCAGTGGCACAGCTGCCGGATATCTACAGAGAGGTTATACAGCTTTTCTATTATCAGGATCTGACGATTGCCGAGACAGCAGCGGTTCTCGGGGAAAAGGAATCCACCGTAAAGTCAAGGCTTCGCAGAGCAAAGGGATTATTAGGCAGAGTTATGAATGGTAACCGGACGGATTAGACCGGGCAGGAGGAAGTTGCAGAATGGGGAAAAATATTATCAGAGAGACAGAAAATAAGGATAAGTTTTCTGTGAGCTCCTCCAGCGATTCCGCCGGGCATCAGAACGTTTTCAGCGAAATGCAGGATGAATTCGATACGGATCTGGATTTCGACCTCGAGGCGGATTTTGATCTGGAAATCCCTGACGGCATGGCAGACCGCATAATGGCCGGAGCCGTTCTGTCTGAGGAACTCGAGGGAAAGCATGTTCCTGACAGGATCGAACGCGCTGCCGATGAAGCAGTGGAGAGGCTCAGCGGCAGACGGATAGTGCCTTTTACAAGGGCAGCGATCAGGAATTTCGGAAAATATGCGGCAAGCATAGCAGCATGTCTCGTATTGGCGATAGGCATGCTCACCATGAGCGATCCCTCCGGTCTCAGAATAATCGGCGTGGGAGACGAACCTGCATCTTCAGTTGTAAGCGAAGAACAGACCGGCAGTTCGGGTTCTGCCGCATCGGAACCTGGCAATGTCCAGACGGGGGACAGCCAGCAGTCAGAAACAGCGGCCGGCAGTCAGCAGCCGGCTTCATCGTCCGGCACGGCTTCTGGATCGCAGAATAACGCTTCGGACAGCAGTTCAGGAGGAAGCTCCGTTTCAACACCTTCATCCGCGGGAGGAAGCAGTTCTTCCGTATCTTCCGGAAGCGAAAGCAGTAAGAACTCGGGAAGTTCCTCAGACGATTCATCGGATTCCAGCGAGAGCCAGAGCAGCACTTCTGAGAATCAGAACGACAGTACGAGTTCAGACACGTCGGACAGCAGCAGTACGGACAGCAACCAGAGCAGCGATGACTCAGACATCATGGACAATGATGCTGTAAGAACCGTCAGCAGCGTATCCGAGCTTCAGGAGTACATGAATTACCAGCCGCCTGTACCTGCAGTCCAGCAGGGCTGGTCGATATCATCCATAGAGGTGATCTACGGTGAAACCGCACAGATCACTTATACAGACGGAAACAGTTCGGTGATATACCGTACCGCGGCAGGCGACAGAGAGCTCAACGCAGGGACGAGCTACGAGTCGTCGGAAACGACGGACGGAATCACATATGAAGGAAGCTCCGACGGAACCGTTTACCTGGTATCGTGGAAGGATTCAGAGAATTCGTACAGCCTGGTATTCAACAGCGGCACGAGCCGCGAAGAAGCGCTCAGCTGGGTAAGTTCGGTAAGCTGAGCTGATATATCGTTCGTTTTGGAAAGACGGCTCCGGCAGTGATTCTCCGGATCGTAATCCGATATTACAATAAGAAAAGCAAGTTTTATATAAGCTGACAGATCTCCCTCCGGAGCTGTGACTGACGTGCAGGCACAGTCCGGAGGGTTTTATATTGCCAGGCTTCATGAGAGTGTACAGACATGACCGCACCGGTTTGATATCGAAAGCAACATAGCAGTACGATAAATGATAGTTAATATAGGATAGGAATAAAAAAGAGACTCTGAAATCAGAGTCTCTTTTTCTATCTGGTGCACGTAAGAAGATTCGAACTTCCACGGCTGTTAAACCACACGGACCTGAACCGTGCGCGTCTGCCAATTCCGCCATACGTGCTCAACGACTTATCTAATATACACCAGATTAAGCGGCAATGTCAATAAAAATTTAACATTTAACGGTCAGGGCAAGCGGATCAGCGGTCTGCGACGATATCGCCGTATTCCGGATGATCGTGAAACCATCTGACCGCATATGAACATGTGAGACGCGTCTTTGCTCCTTCAGAGCGTATCGTATCGGCTGCGGCCTGCACGAGCTTCCCCGCGATACCCTGTCCCTGAAGGGAAGGGTCGACGATGGTATGGGTGATGTTGTGAATTCCGTCCGGTTCTATGGGAAAAAGCACTTGCGCGATGATTTTTCCGTCTTCGTTCTCCAGATAAATACTGTCTATGTTTTTTATCAATTTCATTTTTTATTTCCCTTTTGACTATGTATCAGATCAATCGGATTACATTAATTCTATATCAATATCGGCGTGCGGTCAAAAGATCTGTGAAGAATAAAAATTCATCTACAGATTATCGGAAGTAATTATGTAATTATATCTGAATGTTATTGTTTTAAGTTCTTTTTTATTGTAAAATAAGTGGACAAATGTAAGGGTTTCTGAATATATTCCGGAATCTCTTTTCTGCACCGGAGGTCATTGCGGAATATAGTTCATGTTAAATTGTTGTCGGGAGAGAATGAGATGAAAGAAAGCGGCAACGACAAATATTATTCTATAGGTGAAGTTAGCAGTATCTGTAATATTTCCAGAAAAGCACTAAGGTTTTACGACAAAATCGGGATCATCATTCCTGACAGAGTATCCAAGGAGACCAATTACCGTTTTTACAGCAAACAGACCCTTCTGATGGTACCTATTATCAAATATTTCAAGCAGTCGGGCTTCAGACTGGAGGAGATAAGAGACCTTTTCCAGGACACGAGCTTTGTCAATTATCTGAGCGCATTCGATGCGAAACTCGACGAACTCGATAAAAGCCGTAACGAAATCGATATAGCATACAGAAGCGTAAAAGACTGGAGAACTCTGATAATGGAGGCCGAACGCGTCATTTCGACGAGAGCGGACAACGTATCCATAAAATTCATGCCTCCATCCGAAGTGATTTATCTCGACCAGAAATTTCAGTACGACTATATGGACACGATAATCAATATAGAATTTACAAATTACATAGCAGCCAACGACGCGGCGATAACGGGTCCTGTAATGGTTCAGTATCCGTCGTACGAGGATAAGATGAACGGAACGTGCGAAACGGCGAGAGTCGTTCAGGCTTTTGTAAAGTCCCCGGACCAGAAGCTTCTCACCAGGATCGGCGGAGGAATGTATGTGTCGTGTTATCATATCGGATCACACGATACGCTTCCTGATACGTACAGAAAGATCGTGAAGTGGGCGGATGAGAACGGATACGAACTTGAAAAATCGTGCCTGGAGCGTTATGTGACCGATTTCTGGACCAGCCAGAACCCTGGAATGTTCGTCACAGAAGTGCTCATCGAGGCTGACCACAGGGAGACTAAGTGATCGGAACGCTTTCAGAGAATGCTTGTCTTGAATCCCAAAGGTTCCCGTAACGGTAATGTTGAGACGACGGCGTGAGACATTTTGAATATTTTACGGATTTTCTGGCAGCATTCGGGAAAATTTCGTTTTTTCTTAAACATTTGATTATTTGGATGTACATATATTAAGTTTTCACCTGATTGTGTAAATATTATGGAAGAAAACGAAAAAACAGAGTTAAGCCGGGATTTCCAGAGCGTTATCAAGAGGTAAATTCCATATTTGGCAAAATAAGACTTTTGCAGGCTCAACATGTATACCAGAAGCATTTTGAATCTGACAAAATATTAACTTGACCTTGCCCCTATGGGTAAAAGATATACTACTCGAGGGAAAGTGTGGGTTATTTCCGGTTGAAACCGGACCGAATTTATTATTTTTTGTTTTGTTTGAAAGGAGAAAAGTTATGGCTAATGTTGCAGTGCCGAGCGCCGGTGTTGTAGCAAAGAAAAAGAAGATGGATTCCAGCTTCTTTAAAAAAGGCGTATTTACGGCTTTTATTTCAGGTGTGGCTTACGGTCTTTACACCGCGTTCATGACGCTCGGTATGGCAAAGGGCGTATGGGCTGACTACTTTTATGCTGACCCGGCGACTTCGACATCGGGAATCGCTCTCTCGGCTTTCGTAGTCACATATCTTCTGGGATCGCTCGGAAGCGCACTGAACGATACTATTTCAGGTATATGGTGTATAATCATTGCCCTCGTAAAAGGTAAGTTCGGCGATTACGTCAAGACTCTTAATTCAAGAGCAGGACGTATCCTCATTCTGTGCGCTATTATCGGAGGACCTATCGCAAGTTCGGCATATGTAATCGGACTTCAGCTGGCAGGATCGATCGCAGTTCCTATTTCAGCTCTCTGCCCGGCAATAGGTGCGATTCTGGGAAGGATTTTCTACAAGCAGGAACTCAATTTCAGAATGATCTGCGGTATCATCATCTGCGCTATTGCAACATTCATGATCGGAAGCACGACTCTCGGAGATACGAACAAGGATGCATTCCTCGGAATCGTAATCGCATTCATCTCAGCACTCGGCTGGGGATTCGAAGGATGCGTAGGCGGATATGCTACTTGCATGGTTGACTTCGAAATTTCAATCACGATCCGTCAGGTAACATCCGGTCTCGCAAACCTGATATTCCTTCTCCCTATGTGGTCGCTCATCGCAGGCGAAAACATCACACTGGGCTGGAGACTTGCAGGCGAGGCATTCTCAGACTGGTCGATCATATTCTTCATCGTTTCAGGCTTCTTTGCCCAGTACTCATATGCACGCTGGTACAAGGGCAACAGCATGTGCGGAGCAGCACTCGGTATGGCACTCAACGGAATGTTCTCATTCTGGGGACCATTCTGCTGCTGGATCATCATCGGACTTATCGCAGGAATCGACGGATACGCACTGGCTCCGATTCAGTGGGCAGCTGCAGTCGTAATGGTAATCGGTATCTTCTTCATAGCTGTAAATCCGCTTGATCTGTTCAGAAAGAAAGAGGAGGCTTAATAGAAATGGCAAAGAAATTACCTTTAAACTATGCAATCCTTAAGTACTTCACTACAGTCGATGAAGCATGTGCAGACGATGTAATCGAAGCTCTCAAAGGCGATTATGCAGATTACAAAGCTTTCAGAAAGCCTAAAGTTGTAGAAGCTCTTATGACAGCAAAAGCTAACGGCCTTATCTCTGAGACGAGGTTCGACGAAGACGAAAACGGTGACGTCCGTATCTACTACGCGACGGATCCGGACAGTGCAGCAGTAATCAAAAAGTATATTCCTGACTGATTTTCAGATATACACTGCTTGCATATGGCAATATATTATTAATTTGTTATAATTAACTGAGAAGGCGCGAATGCGGCTTTTACCGCATCGCGCTGTATCAGCATATTATAGATCCATATTTTTCTAGCAGTTCGGTAAAAGGAGCAAGCATATGAAAATTCCTAGAGGAGAAGCCCTGGGATTTCTGGAAACTCTCGGCATGGTTCCTGCCATTGAAGGGGCAGACAAAATGCTGAAGGCTGCGGACGTAGAACTGGTTTCTTACGAGAATATCGGTTCCACACTCGTTACAGTTGTTGTAACTGGTGACGTAGCAGCATGCCAGGCATCCGTCGATGCAGGCGTTGCAGCTGCCAGGGCTATCGGCAAAGTAACAGCTCACAATGTTATCCCGCGTCCTATCAGCGACGTAGGAGATATCGTGTCAGTTCACGATATCGACAATTATTAAATCGGGAAGGGAGTGAAGAACCATATGGCATCATATCAGGCAATCGGTATGATCGAGACCTTTGGCATTGTGTTTGTCGCTCAGGCGGCAGATGCTATGTGCAAAGCCGGTGACGTGGAACTCGTCGGATATGAAAATACCGCATCAGGATATGTCTCAGTCGTCGTAAGAGGAGACGTAGCAGCATGCCAGGCTGCAGTAGATGCAGGCGTCAAAGCGGTCGAAGAGATGGAAGACGCGAACCTCTACAGCTATGTAGTAATTCCGAGTCCGCATCCTGCACTGGAAAAGATCATCGACAGATATTCACTTGACAAACTTATTCCCGATTCAGCAAAATAGTTTGTTCTAATCTTATGAGAATGGAGAAGCAGGCATGAAAATTATTGACAACGATTTGCTTTCCATCCAGGAATCGAGGATACTCGCGGAAAATGGCCGCGAGGCACAGCAGAAACTTGCAAAATTCCCTCAGGCGAAGCTCGACGAAATCGTCGAACATATGGCTGAAGCTGTAGAATCACACGCGAGAGAACTTGCTGAGATGTCTTGTGAAGAGACGGGATACGGCAATCCTGACGACAAGTTCATAAAAAACAAGTTCGTGTGCAGAAAAGTTCTTGAGAGCATGAAGGGTGTGAAATGCGTCGGAGTATTAAATGAAGATGCTGCCAGCGGAACTATCGATTACGGTATTCCAATCGGCGTATTCGCAGCATTATGTGCAGCGACAAGCCCTGTTTCCACGACGATTTACTACACGCTGCTTGCAGTCAAGTCAGGAAATGCAATAGTCTTTTCACCTCATCCAAGAGCGAAGAATACAATAACCCGTGCACTCGACATAATGATAAAAGCAGGTGAAGGCTATGGTCTTCCGGAATGCACAGTTGCCTATATGAGAACGATCTCAAAGGCCGGAACAATCGAACTTATGAATCACAAGGACATCAGCGCCATTCTGATTTCGGGTGTTCCTCATATGCGTGAGCCGGCGATCAAGACCGGTAAATATATCCTCTTCAGCGGTACAGGAAACGGTCCTGCATTTATCGAAGGATCGGCAGACGTCGACAAGGCTGTAAAGGATATTATTTTCAGCAAGACTTTCGACAATGGTGTTGTATCAGGAGCTGAGCAGGCTGTAGTAGTCGATGCGGCAATCGACGACAAAGTAAGAAGCACGTTCACTTCAAACGGAGGCTATTTCATGTCTCAGGATGAAGCGGAAAAACTCAGCACGATATTTTACAGAAAAGACGGATCGCCTGATCCTGAGACAATCGGAAAGACGGCGGAGCAGCTGGCTGCCCAGGCAGGCATCAGCGTTCCGGCAGGGACAAAGATACTTCTTTCCGAAAAAAGGTTTGTCTTCAGGGAAAGAGAATACGAAAAAGAGAGGCTGTCCCCAATCCTTACATATTATGTAGAACAAGACTGGGAGCACGCGTGTGAAAAGATTATAGAGCTTCTCGTCGAGGAGGAGCAGGCAAGCACTCTCATCCTCCATTCCAACGACAGAACAGCGGTTGAAAAATTAGCTTCTTATGAAGCTGTTCAGAGAGTTCTGGTAAATACCCCGGCGGTTCTCGGCAACATGGGATTTACCACATCACTTGTTCCGTCCATGACGCTTGGATCGGGTCGCTACAGATGCGAGATGACAGGCGACAATATCACGCCGCTCAAGCTCGTATACGTAAGAAAAGCCGCTTACGGCATACATAGTTTCGAAGAAGTCGCCAAAGAACTTACAAAAGGTTCGGAGGTTCCGCCGGAAGAATCCGCCGATGGCAAATCGGACGTCAGCGCGGACGAACTTCGGGAAATGTTGCTCAAGATTATAAATAAGTGAACGCACTGCGTTCATTTACAGCATATAGAATAAATATTTGCTGTATCTATCTATTACTAAGGAAAGCGAGGCAAATAATTGGACATTCGTGAATTTACCGAAAAATTTGCAGAAGCCGCTCAGGGTATGAGCGAAGATGAGAAAAAATCACTCATGCAGATGTTCAAGAGCGTTGAAAAACAGATCGACAGCGTTCCTGATGATGTCCCTGTAACTGCATCAACTTCAAGCCGCGAGGCTCCTCTTGATACAAAAGAAACTACAGGAATTCCTGACGGAATCACTCCGAGACTGAGAAAACTGAAGGACAACTACCTCGATCAGAAGCCTTCGGTTTCGATCAACCGTGCGGTTACTCTTACAAGAGTATTCAAGGAGAATCCTGGACTTCCATGCATCGAACTCAGAGCAAAGAGCTTCCGCGCTTGCTGTGAAGAGGCTCCTATCGTAATTCAGGACAACGAACTTATCGTTGGTGCTCCTTGCGGCAGACCAAGAGCTGGTGCTTTCTCGCCTGATATCGCATGGAGATGGCTGAGAGATGAGCTCGACACTATCTCGACAAGACCTCAGGATCCGTTCGAAATCTCAGAAGAAGACAAGAAAGTCCTCAAAGAAGAAATATTCCCGTTCTGGGAAGGCAAATCGGTCGACGAATACTGCGAGACTCAGTATCGTGAAGCCGGCGCATGGGAACTTTCAGGCGAGTCATTCGTTTCGGACTGCTCATATCATGCAATGAGCGGCGGCGGAGATTCAAACCCTGGTTACGACGTAATCGTAATGAAGAAGGGCATGCTCGATATCCAGAACGAAGCCAAGGAACACCTTGCAAAACTGGACTACGAGAATCCTGATGATATCGACAAGATCTACTTCTACAAGTCAGTTCTCGACACAACTCAGGGTGTAATCAACTACGCTCAGAGAATTTCTGACAAGGCTGCCGAAATGGCAAGAGCCTGCACAGATCCTAAGAGAAAAGCAGAACTCGAAAAGATCTCAGAGATAAATGCAAACGTTCCTAAGCACGCTCCTAAGACTTTCTGGGAAGCTGTTCAGGCACTTTTCACAGTTGAATCACTGCTCGTAATCGAAGAGAACCAGACTGGTATGTCGATCGGCCGTGCTGACCAGTACCTCTATCCGTTCTACAAGGCAGACAAGGAAGCCGGCAGACTCAACGATTTCCAGGCATTCGAAATCGCAGGCTGCCTCCTCATCAAGCTCTCAGAGATGATGTGGCTCACAGCTGAAAGCCAGTCGAAGTTCTTCGCAGGATATCAGCCGTTCGTAAATATGTGCGTAGGCGGCATCACTCGTGACGGCAGAGACGCTACTAACGATCTCACTTACCTCCTCATGGACGCTGTAAGACACGTAAGAATTTATCAGCCTTCGCTGGCTTGCAGAATTCATAAGAAGACTCCTCAGAAGTTCATGGAGAAGATCGTAGACGTCGTTCGTTCAGGTATGGGATTCCCTGCATGCCACTTCGACGACACTCACATCAAGATGATGCTCACAAAGGGCGTTTCACTCGAAGATGCTCGTGACTACTGCCTGATGGGCTGCGTAGAACCTCAGAAATCAGGAAGACTCTATCAGTGGACTTCGACTTCATATACTCAGTGGCCTATCTGCATCGAGCTCGTTCTCAACCACGGTGTTCCACTCTGGTACGGCAAGCAGGTCTGCCCTGACTTCGGCGACGTAGATCAGTACAAGACTTATGAAGAATTCGACGCTGCTGTAAAGAGAATGATCAGATACATCACAAAGTGGACCGATGTAATGACTGTAATTTCACAGAGAGTTCACAGAGACATCGCTCCTAAGCCTTTCATGTCGATCCTCTTCGAAGGCTGCATGGAAAAGGGCAAGGACGTATCGGCAGGCGGCGCTATGTACAACTACGGCCCTGGCGTTGTTTGGTCAGGTCTCGCTACATACGCTGACTCGATGGCATCGATCAAGAAGAACGTATACGACGACAAGAAGTTCACTCTCAAGGAACTGAACAAAGCTCTGCTCGCCGACTTCCAGGGCTACGATGACATTTATCAGGCATGCAAGGCTGCTCCTAAGTATGGTAATGACGATGACTACGCTGACTACATCGCAGCTGATATCATCAACTACACTGAGGAAATCCATCAGCAGTACAAGACTCTGTTCTCGAGAATGAGCCACGGTACACTTTCGATTTCGAACAACACTCCTTTCGGAGAGATGACAGGCGCTTCGGCAAACGGCCGTCACGCATGGGTACCTCTCTCAGACGGTATTTCACCGACTCAGGGAGACGACTTCAGAGGACCTACAGCCATCATCAAGTCCGTATCGAAGCTCAGCAACGACAACATGAACATCGGTATGGTTCACAACTTCAAGCTTATGTCCGGAATGCTCGAAACTCCGGAAGGCAGAAATGGTCTTATTTCACTGCTCCGTGCAGCATGCCTGTTCGGCAACGGTGAGATGCAGTTCAACTATGTCGACAACAAGACTCTGATCGAAGCTCAGAAACACCCTGATCAGTACAGAGACCTCGTTGTACGTGTAGCAGGATATTCGGCATTCTTCGTAGAACTCTGCAAGGATGTACAGGACGAAATCATCAGCAGAACAACTCTGACTCATTTCTAAACCTGCGCAGTTAAACTGTATTGAACAGGAGACGGGACAATATGAGTTCATTAGAAAGAAAGGCCCGGATTTTCAATGTTCAAAAGTACAATACGGCTGACGGTCCGGGTGTAAGAACCCTTGTGTTCTTTCAAGGTTGTCCGCTCAGATGCAGATGGTGCGCAAACCCTGAGGGGCTCGAGCGCAAGAACCGCGTAATGATGAAATATCAGCTTTGCATAAGCTGCGGCAAATGTGTTCATGCATGCCCTCAGGGCATCCATCAGATTGATCCTGAAACGGGTAAACATGTCGTCGACAGAACCAAGACCTGCATAGCATGCCATAATTGTGAAGAAGCATGCATCCAGAAAGCGATCTCGATCGTCGGAGAGGATAAGCCGATTTCCGAGATCATAGATCTTGTCAAGGAAGACGAAATGTTTTACATGGCATCAGGCGGAGGCGGTGTAACACTCGGAGGCGGTGAATGCACTTCACAGCCGGAAGCTTGTTTAAACGTACTCCAGGGATGCAAGCAGCAGGGTATCAACACGGCTATCGAAACTTGCGGATATACTTCAAAGGAGAATATTCTCAAGATTGCTCCATATGTTGACCTCTTTCTGTTTGATATCAAGCAGATGGATTCGGACAGACATTTCGAACTGACCGGAGTTCATAACGAAAGAATACTTGAAAATCTGAGTGAACTTCTTCACAGAAGATACAATGTAAAAGTAAGAATGCCTGTTCTCCATGGCTACAATGACAGCGATGAGGAATTCGATGCGCTTGTGAAATTCCTGACTCCTTTCAAGGATTTGAAGAATTTCAAGGGCGTGGATATTCTTCCGTATCATAAGCTGGGCGTAGGTAAATACACTCAGCTCGACATGGAATACCCGATCACCGATGATCCGAGTATGCCTGAGGAGAGACTGAGTGAGATCGAAGCCATAATAAAAAATGCAGGCATAGAAGTAAACATAATACGTCATTGATAAGGCAATATGGTCAGTGAGATGGCGTCAGGGCGAGCCCGGGCGACCGGGCTTTCTCGTTATTGAAAAAAATTTTTTAATAATTTCTAATTAAATAGAGCTTTTTGAATTATTGATTAGAGAGGCAGACACATGGAAGAGATCTTTGGACAAGATACACAGAGAGTCATCGAAGAGTCGGTGCCTGGAAAACAGGTGACAATGGCTCACGTCGTTGCATCTCCGGTTTCCGAAATATACGATCGTCTGGGTATTGATGAGGCGGGTGCGATAGGCATCCTCGCCATCTCTCCGTATGAGACTGCCATTATCGCTGCAGATGTAGCCACAAAGGCGGCAGACGTATCAATCGGTTTTCTGGACAGATTTACAGGCTCTGTAATCATCACCGGAGACGTACAGAGCGTCGAAACAGCTCTCAGGGCTGTAAACGAAAAACTGCATGATCTGCTCGGATTTTCGGTTTGTGAGGTAACCAGAACATAACATGCATCACAAGAGAGTTATGCTTATAGGTGCCACCGGTTGTGGCAAAACCACCCTCGCCAATATAATCAACGGGGAGAATAAAACAAAGGAAAGAAATACGCAAGATGTGAGATATGGGAAGTACACGATAGATATTCCGGGAGCATATCTGGAATTTCCTGACATGTACGATCACATTATTTCACTTGCACAAAATGACGCATATATTATAATATTTATGGTGGATCAAAAAAGAGCACCAGAAGTCTACCCACCCGGCTTCGCAAAGATGTTTAACTGTCCGGTGGCAGGAGTTATTTCAAAGTCTGACACCAAATCAGATAACAAACGCCGTTGTATCAGACAACTGGAGCTCGCTGGCGTCGACAAACCTTATTTCTGCGCTAATCTCAAAGATGGCACGGGAACGGGTGATATCATGGAATACCTTGATAAAATCGGCGTATTTGCACAATAAAATAAACAAGGATCGTAAAAGGAGGATGATATGAAATTTATCACTGAGTCAGAACTTCGTGATATTTACAGGATCCATCCTTTCACAACCTATGAAGCAGAGCCAGGCTCAAGGCTAACGCCGGGAGCACGTCAGTTCTTGGCTGATCGTGGTATTAAATCCTTCGATGACGCTGCCCGCAACAACGGAGTCAAAGGCCACTACTACAATGACAGCGATGACGAGCTTAAAACTGCTGCACAAGTCATAAAACAGCAGCTCGACGAAAATGCCGAAAAGCTTAACAAGCCTCGCAGAGTGCCGGTTATTACGATTCAGGGGGAGGATCCGATCGAAATCGGGTCGGTTAAATCCTTTACTGAAGAGGAGGATGAAACCACTTCACCTGGAGATGACGGAAAGCCGGCAGCTGGATCGTCTTCTGCAGAAATGGAGAAGACGGCACCGGGAGATATCGCAGATTCTGCGGCTCAGTCTCCTGGAAGTGTGGCTGCTGAACCGGCCGCAACCGGTTCGGAATGTCAGCCTTGCGAAGATAAAAGACTTTTACTTATGTTCAAACAAGTGAAAGCCGATTTCCTTCTCGCAGGGCAGGAGCTGCTCAAACTCAATGTCTTGCTCGATCAGAGCCTTATGACACTGTGCGAACAGCTCACGGCAATTACCAAGGCTTTACAGAAGGGCTCGGCTTTACCTCAGGATCTTGATCCGGAACTCGGAGGATTCAGTAACGCAGCTGAATTTTCCAGAGAACAGAAGGATCCTTTTGAAGTCACCAGCTTTCATATGCAGCTGCCGAACGGCAGGGAGATTCTCCTGCTAAATAAGCTTAGATGCAGTATGCAGCTGCTGGCTGAGGAAGTGAATGAGAAAGCCGCAGAAGACCGTGCAGAGTACATGGTCGTTTCAGCTAAGCTCAATCAGATTATCAACACCATATCGCACCTGATCAGCAATGAAATCGGAGGGAATTAATGGAGAAAGACACAGGAGTTAATTTCGATTTCTGCGATCAGTTTGTAAGTGATTTTGAAAATGTGTGCAAGCATCCTATAAAAGAGAAATCTTCCGTATACTATACGGGAGTCGATCTTGGTACTGCATGCGTTGTAGTTGCAGTTCTCGATGAGAACAAACGTCCTGTTGCCGGACGATATCAGTACGCTGACGTTGTCCGTGACGGAATGGTTGTCGATTACATCGGAGCTGTGAGAATAGTTCGCGATATGAAAAGCCAGATAGAAGAGGAACTGGACACTGAGCTGCTTTATGCCGCTGCAGCAATACCGCCGGGTACCGATACGCTCGACGGAGGCGCGGTCAAAAACGTGGTTCAGGGTGCAGGTTTTGAGCTGACAAATCTTCTTGATGAATCTACAGCCGCAAACCAGCTGCTCAAGCTGGAGAACGGTGCAGTAGTTGATATTGGAGGAGGAACGACCGGCATATCAATCTTTAAGGACGGCAATGTCGTTTATATCGCCGACGAACCTACTGGCGGAACACATTTCTCGCTCGTAATTTCCGGAGCGTATAAAATGCCGTTCAGCGAGGCTGACGTATATAAACGGGATGAAGCCAATCATAAAGAGCTGATGCCGGTACTTAAACCGGTCGTAGAAAAAGTAGCGTCCATAATCAATCATCATATTAAAGGTCATGATGTGAATCAGATAGTCCTGGTAGGCGGAACGAGCTGCTTGACAGGTATCGAGGATATCGTGGAGAAAGAGACAGGAATTCCGACGTATAAGCCGGCGAATCCTATGTTTGTTACTCCGCTCGGTATCGCGTTGAGCTGCGGTCAAGAAATTATTTATTAGAATGGGGTGAGTCTAATGGATATGAGAATTATCAAACATCCATCTCAAGGAACAATAGATATTTTACTGAGACGCAAAGGCTCTTCTCGTGATGTTGTACCTGAAAATGTTGACGCGATAGGGCTTGTACAGGGCAAAATGATTGAAATGGTCGTTGCTTCTGATGCAGCTCAGAAGAGCGTAGGCGTAACAGTCGAGGACATCAAAGGAAGCTGTCCGCAGAATATGATCCTTCTTGCCATCTTTGGCGAGACGGCATCGGTTGAGACCGCTATGAAAGCAATTAAAGACAGACTGGAGGAAACAGATATTATATGATTACAGCTAAGGTACTCGATAATATATGGTCTACGAGGAAGTCGGATGCTCTCAGGGGACTCAAGTTTATGCTGACAGAGGTCATAGGCGGAGGCATTGATGACGGCCGCAGGCTTGTCGCCGTAGATACAATCAGCGCCGGTATTGGCGACAGGGTGCTGATCTCGACAGGCACAGCAGCCAGACGAATGATTGGAAACGATGATATTCCGGTAGATGCCGCCATTGTCGGAATAATTGATGAGGACTGCGAATTTTAATAAGTATCAGGAGGTTGTAAATTAATGGATCTTCTTGAGAGTATAAGAGATGCAGGTGTTATCGGTGCAGGAGGCGCAGGCTTCCCTACACATGTAAAACTTGCGTCCAAGGCCGATTATCTGCTGATGAACGGCGCAGAGTGTGAACCTTTATCACGCGCCGATCAGTATATTATGGCCGTACACCCAGACGAAGTTATAAAAGGATTCGCTATTGCAAAAGAAATCTGCCAGGCAGATAAAGCTATCATCGGAATCAAGGGTGTTCACGAGGATCTTATCGCAAAAATGCGTGAGAGAATCTCGGCACTCGGCATGGACGATGTTATGGAAGTAGGAGCACTTCCTAATATCTATCCTGCAGGCGATGAGCATGTCATTGTACATGAACTTACCGGCAGAGTAGTTCCTGAAGGTGGAATCCCTATTGCAGCAGGATGTATTGTTATCAACGCCGAGACGACATACAATGTATTCCGTGCTTCAGAGGGAAAGCCTGTAACTGAAAAATTCGTAAGTATTGTAGGAGACGTTCCTAACAGAATCACTGTTAAGGTTCCGGTTGGTACTCCTGTACTTACACTGCTCAAGATGGCAGGTATCACAGACACGACTGGTCTTGCCTGCATCAACGGCGGTCCTATGATGGGTCTGCCGATGAAAGACGGCATCGGCGGATATGTTACGAAGAAGAGCAAGGAATTTGTAATTCTTCCTGCAACCCACAGACACTGGAAACGTAAAACTATTTCACTCGAAGCTGCACGCAGAGTTGACAAGACTGCATGTGAACAGTGCAGAATGTGTACTGACAACTGCCCGAGACACCTGCTCGGCCACAACCTTCAGCCGCATATGTCAATGAGAGTCATGAACTACAACCTTAAGAACATCGAACTCAAGGCTACGGCTCAGCTCTGCTCATCGTGCGGACTCTGTGAATACTATTCATGCCCAATCGGACTTTATCCGAAGTCAGCAAACGATATCCTCAAAAACGAGCTGAAAGAAAAGGGCATCAAATATCAGCCAACGAAAACTGAGTTCAAACCGCTCAGAATGCGTTCAAGCAGACTTATCCCGAGCAGAAGACTTATCGCAAGGATCGGTCTTACTGAATTCGATCAGCCTGCTCCATTTACTGAAGTTCCTGAAAGCGAAATCAACGAAGTCAAGATCATTCTCAGACAGAATGTAGGCGCAGGATGCGAACCTATCGTTTCTGAAGGTGACCACGTTGAAGTTGGTCAGATGATTGGCAAGATTCCGGAAGGTAAACTCGGTGCTCCGATTCATGCAAGCATCGCAGGTACAGTTTCAGAAGTCACACCGGAATATATCGCTATAAGGAGGGGTTAAGATGGCAAGATCGATCGGAATGGTAGAATTCAACAGCATAGCCCGCGGCATATATACGGCAGATCAGATGGTAAAGATTTCTGAAGTACAGATTGTAACTGCTGGTTCAACTTGTCCGGGTAAATACATCGCTATAGTAGACGGTGATGTAGCAGCCGTAAAGGCATCAATAGAGTTAGGCGAAGAACTCGCAGGTGAGTTCTACGTAGACTCAATGGTTATTCCAAACGTAAATCCGCAGGTATTCCCTGCAATCAGCGGTGCTACAATGCCGGACAGCATCCAGGCACTGGGCATCTTTGAATCATTCTCGCTCGCAACTATGATTTATGCAGCCGATCAGATTCTGAAGGCTGCCGAGGTAGACGCAATCGAGCTCAGACTCGGCAATGGTCTCGGCGGAAAATCATACTTCACTTTCACTGGTGATGTTGCAGCAGTAAAATCCGGTATTTCTGCCGGACTCGCAGTTGCAGAAGAAAAGGGTCTTGTTGTGGACGCTGAAGTTATCCCTTCACCTTCTGACAGACTTATCCCTTCAGTTCTGTAATTGATTAACTATATTTTTAACATAGCAATTACGAAAGGGTGTGAAAGAAAAGCATGAAAAAGTTGGTTACAGCTAAAGAGGTTGAAGCTTGCTCCGCAGGCGGCCAAAGCGTGCTTTATGTCGACAAGAACACTATAGTAACACCTGCAGCGAGAGATGCAGCCCGCGCTGCCGGTATTACACTTTCGGAAGGCACTGCTCCGGCTACAGCTCCTGAAGCTGCTCCGGCTGCCGCAGCTCCGGCTGCCGCACCTGCCGCAGCACCGGCAAATGCCGCTGCTGGTAGTACGAATATCGACGTAAATACTATTTACAAAGTTCTCAAGACTCTCATGGACAAGGGACTTCTGAACGGCATCGCTCCTGAAGGCGCTGCAGCTCCTGCAAAGCCTTACAGCAGCGAGAAAGATCCTAACGGCCTCAAAGTTGTACATGGTGATACGATAAACTATGAATTCCTCGAAACTGATAAACCATCAAATCAGGTTTACTATCAGGAAATCATCAATGCCGACGACGGTTGCAAGATGAATGCCGGCATGATCACTATTGAAAAATGCAAATTTGGCTGGCTTACCGAGTGCCAGGAACTCTATCATGTAGTAGAAGGCACACTTACAGTTACAGTAGGTGACAAGGTCTACACTGCAAAACCTGGTGATTCTGTATTCTTCCCAGAAGGCGTACAGGTAACATTCGGATCTCCTGATAAGATGAAAGCATTCTATGCTACTTATTAATTCAGATAGATTGTCACTACTACAATTGACTGATTAAGGAGAAAACGACATGAATGCACTCGGAATGATAGAGACAAGGGGAATACTTTGTACGGTAGAAGCGCTGGACAGCATGCTCAAAGCTGCTGAAGTCCACCTCGTAAACAGAACATTTGTCGGCGGCGGAATCGTCACCGTCATGGTCGAGGGCGACGTGGCTGCGGTAAGGGCTGCTGTAGACGCAGGTGCTGCTGCTGTTCAGGCAATTTCACCTGAATCATTTTTATCAGAACATGTCATCCCGAGACCTGATCCTTCAATCGACAGCATTGTTATACCAGGCAGTGCTGATGAAAATCCGGATGACGAAGGACCTGATACTGATCCGGATGGCGGAAACGGCCCGGATAATGGGTCTGAAGAATCAGGAAATAAATCCGCAGAAAACATAGCTGCTCCTGCAGAAGACAATCCTACAGAGAAAGATTCAACGGCCGGACAGGCAGAAGATAACTCTGAAAAGACTGCTCCTGAAGAAGCAGAGAAAACGGAGACTGCAGCCGAAGGCGAACAGGGGAACGAAACAGAAGCAGAGGAGAAATCCGATGAGACTGTTTCAGAGAGTTCCTCAGATGATACAGGGCAGTCCGCAGATCAGGATAAGACGGACAATACGGTTCCTGAAAAGGTTCCGGAGGCCAGAGTATCAGAACCTACAGCAGATACCCGCGATGACCTGGGCAGAGTTGTCGCAGAGTCAGGCGTAGATGCTCTCGATGAGAGACTCTCGAGTTACAGAGTATCTGAGCTTCGCAAATTAGCGCGCGGATACAAAGGTTTCAGTCTTTCGGGACGCGACATTTCAAAAGCCAATAAAAAAATGCTTATCGAAGCAATAAAAGCTTATTACAGCACAACATCATTCAGTTAAGGCTGATATGAAGGAGGAGCAAAATAATGGAAAAATTTGATCGTGACTTAAGATCGCTTCAGCAGGCCAGAGATCTTGCCAGAGCTGGTGCTCAGGCGGCCAAAGAGTTCGCTACCTATACAGAAGAGCAGGTTGATCTGATTCTTAAGAACATGGTTCGTGTAGCAGAAGCTAACAAGGTTATGCTCGCTGAGCTGGCACACAAAGAAACCGGCTACGGCAATGTATATGACAAGGCTTTCAAGAACCACCTGGCTTCAGGTCTCCTTTATAACGAAATAAAGGACATCAAGACTCAGGGAATCGTTGAAGAAGATCCGGTTAACAAGGTTGTCACTGTTGCGGCTCCTATCGGTCTGATCATGGGTATCACCCCTTCAACAAATCCTACTTCAACAATCATAGCAAAGGCTATTCTCGCTATGAAGACGAGAAACGCTATCGTATTTGCACCGCATCCTAAGGCTATCAACTGCTGCGTAAAGGCTGCAGAACTCATGGCTATCGCTGCAGAAGACGCTGGTGCACCTAAGGGCGTTATCGGCTGCATTACTATTCCTTCGATGGAAGCTTCAAACTGGCTCATGCACAGTGACGAAGTAAAGCTGATCCTCGCTACAGGCGGTCCTGGAATGGTTAAGGCTGCTTACAGCTCAGGTACTCCTGCTATCGGCGTAGGTTCAGGAAACTCACCTGCATATATTGAAAAGACTGCAAATGTACAGAAGGCTGTACAGGACATCTTCATTTCAAAGACTTTCGACCAGGGCCTGATCTGCTCATCAGAGCAGTCAATCGTCTGCGAAGAAGCTAACCACGATGAAGTTGTTGCAGAGATCAAGAAGCAGGGCGGCTACTTCATGACTCCTGAAGAGACCAAGAAGGTCTGCAACGTAATCTTCAGACCTGGCACTACTGCAATGAGCGGTAAGCTCGTAGGCCACAAGGCTGAAGACATCGCAGCTGCTGCTGGAATCACGATTCCTGCAGGCACTAAGCTTCTCGTAGGACCTCAGAACGGCGTTGGCCCTGATTATCCGCTTTCATACGAGAAACTGACTCAGGTTATCGCATTCTACACAGTTGCTGACTGGAAAGAAGCTCATGACCTCAGCTACAGACTTCTCCAGCACGGACCTGGCCACACGTTCAACATCCACACTGCTAACAAAGAAACTGCAATGAAGTTCATGGATCTTCCTGCTTCAAGATTTATCTACAACGGCTATGGTGCTCAGGGCGGCGTAGGTGCTGCAACAGGCGTTCCTATTTCATTCACTCTCGGCTGCGGCCCTATAGGCGGATCATCTGTATCTGAGAACATCAGCGTTAATAACCTCATCGTTCTTAAGAGACTTGAAGGAAAGACTCTTGACCTCACTGATATGAAGAAAGCAGATCCGACATTTGATTACGATCCTGCTCCTGCTGCTGCAGGCGGCGCAGCATCAGCATCCGTAGGCGGTACTTCACCTGACGCATTCGCACAGGCATTCTCAAATGACAAGAATGTAACTGTAGGTCAGTGCTGCACTACTCCGTCAGGCGGCGAAACTGGAATCTCCCAGGAACAGCTCAATGACATCGTACAGATGATGATGAAGACCCTCAAAGGAGAAAAATAAGACATGGACAACACTGAAGCTTTAGTAAAGCTTCTTCTCGATGCGGTAAGAAGTCAGACAAACTCATCTATTTCTACAGATGATGTCGGAGAAGGCGACGGAATTCCTGTAGGCGTATCAAACAGACACATACATCTTTCTCAGGAAGATCTCGATACTCTGTTTGGTAAAGGCTACAAACTGACCAACATCAAAAACCTCGGCCAGCCTGGACAGTATGCCTGCAAGGAATATGTAATCATCTCCGGCCCGAGAAGCGCCATCGAGAAGGTCAGAGTACTTGGACCTGTAAGAAGCAAGACTCAGGTTGAAGTTCTTGCCAGCGATTGCCGTAAGCTCGGTATTCCGCCTGTTGTAAGACAGTCAGGAGACCTCGCAGGTTCGCCGAGTCTTACAATTGTAGGACCTAAGGGCTCAATTTACAGAAAAGAGTGCGCTATTGTAGCCCTCCGTCACATCCATATGACTCCTGCAGATGCAAAGCGTTTCGGAGTCAAGGACGGCCAGGTCGTAAAGATCAAGTTCGGAGGACAGCGCGGCGGTATTTACGACAAGGTGATTATCAGAGTTACTGATACATCGGCTCTCGAATGCCACCTCGATGTAGAGGAAGCAAACGCGATGTGCGTTGATTCTTCAAGTAAATTCACACTTATTAAATAACATACTCTAAGGAGGACATTACACAATGAAACAGGACGCATTAGGCATGATCGAAACTAAAGGCTTAATTGGTTCAATCGAAGCAGCAGATGCTATGGTAAAGGCAGCAAACGTTACACTGATCGGCAAAGTACATGTCGGCGGCGGACTCGTTACTGTAATGGTAAGAGGCGACGTAGGTGCTGTTAAGGCAGCAGTTGATGCTGGCGCTGCAGCTGCTCAGAGAGTTGGAGAACTCCTCTCTGTACACGTAATTCCTAGACCTCATCAGGAAGTTGAGTCAATCCTTCCTACACCTGTTGTAGAAGTAGAAGACTAGTTTCAAAAGAAAAGACATATTTAATAACATACTAATTAAAACCGACCATTAATTTATTTAACTTCGACTTTGCGCGGACCTAGTCCGCATTTGACCGCCGGACCGACCATCCGGCGGTCTTTTTGTTGTGCAGACACGGCAGCGGCTGCGCCGGGCAAAAGCCTGCCGCTGTTATCTGCTCAGAGATCTGGCAGCAGCAAACGGCGTGGAACGGCATTCTTCCGGCTCTTTTCTGACCGCAATCGGAATCATGTGACCGCCATATGATGATTTTCCGATCGTTTTGGAGAGTTATAAATTTTCCTTATAACAAATTGCAAATTTAGTCTCAGATCAAATAGAGCTTGTGATATAATAGCGTGAGTAGTAATAAAACTCAAGAAAATAAGTAACGACGGCGGTTCATACTACTTACCGCCGCTCGGGTTCAATTCTTCAAAACAATGTAATTTGAGAAAGGAGAATATCGATATGGCTAAATATGTATGTCAGGTTTGTGGTTATGTTTATGAGGGAGACAAGCCTCCTGAGAAGTGCCCTGTATGCGGAGCACCTGCTGAAAAGTTCAAGCTTCAGAGCGATACAGAGACTTGGGCTTCAGAGCACGTTGTAGGCATAGCTGCAGACGTAAGCGAAGATATTAAAAAAGACCTCAGAGACAACTTCACAGGCGAGTGCTCGGAAGTTGGCATGTACCTCGCTATGTCGAGAGTAGCTTTCAGAGAGGGATATCCTGAAGTAGGTCTCTACTACGAAAAGGCAGCTCACGAAGAAGCTGAGCATGCTGCCAAGTTCGCTGAACTCCTCGGCGAAGTTCTTACAGACAGCACAAAGAAGAATCTCGAAATGCGTGTAGAAGCTGAGCACGGTGCTACAGAGGGCAAGACCGATCTCGCCAAGAGAGCAAAGGCTGCCAACCTCGACGCTATTCACGATACAGTTCATGAAATGGCACGCGACGAAGCTCGCCACGGCAAGGCATTCAAGGGTCTTCTCGAGAGATATTTCGGCTAATACGGTAAATTCAATGATTATGACGGCGTTTGCCGTTTATCAAAACAGAATTTGTCACGAGTGCAAAGGGGCACAGCATAAATATGCTGCGCCCCTTTTTGTATACTTGAGATAAAGAGCCTTCTGTAATTGACACGATTTGCAGTCTGGTGATATATTTCATGTTAATGACAATTAAATATCTGAACTGCGGTTTTCCTGAAATTTCATCGGTTTGAGAAGGACGGCCGGATGAAACGGAATGGAAAACGGCGGGAAATGTATCGCGGGAAAGATGTGGGAGATGCCGCCCGAATGATCATGGGCGGAACCGAAGGTGCAACGGCTGCAAACTCTCAGGTAAAGGGGACCACATCCGGATGATACTCTGGAAAGCCAGAGAAATGGCGCCGACGAGGTAATTCTTTCAGGCATAAAGACAGAGCGCAGGATAATATCGGACAGAGTCTCTCTTTTTTTATCAGGAGCGGCTCATTGCGGTTGGAGGAAAAACTATGGAATTAAAGACGCCTCTTTATGAGACACATCTGAAAAACAACGCCAGGATGTTTAATTTCGGCGGCTACCAGATGCCGGTCCAGTACAAGACCGGCATAAAGGCAGAACACATGGCTGTGCGCGAAGCGTGCGGCCTCTTTGACATTTCGCATTACGGCGAAGTGCTCATCAGCGGGCCGAAAGCTCTCGAAGCTATAAACATGCTGCTTACGAACGACTACACGAGCCTGAAAGTGGGATCGGCGCGCTACGGAATGATGTGCAATGAAAACGGCGGCATCAAGGACGATATGATCACATTCAGGGTCGCAGAGGACAAATACATGGTCGTGGTAAACGCCGAGACTCATACGTCCGATGTAGAGTGGATGAAAGCACATTCGTCAGGCGCAGATATAAAGGATATTTCCGATGAAATCGGACCTCTTTCGCTTCAGGGGCCGAAGGCCGAAACGGTTCTCAAGAAGATAACCGCAGAGGGAGGAATTCCTGAAAAATACTATACGTTTAAAACTGATTCGGATATTCAGGGCATGAAGTGCATGATCTCCAGAACGGGATATACGGGTGAAAAAGGTTTCGAAATCTACACGAAAAGAGAAAATCTCGTAAAACTCTGGGATCTCATCCTGGAAGCAGGAAAAGACGAGGGCATACTCCCGGTTGGGCTGGGAGCGAAAGACACGCTCAGGCTCGAAGCAGGCATGCCGCTTTACGGCAACGATCTCAACGAAGACATAACGCCGCTCGAGGCGGATCTCGGATTTGCAGTCAAGATGAATAAAGAAAATTTCATCGGCAAAAAAGCCATCGAAGAGAAGGGGACTCCGTACAAACGCGTCGGCTTCAGAATAAAAGGCAAAGGCATCGTAAGGGAGAAAGAAGATATCTACATCGGTGACAGAAAAGTCGGCTTTACGACGTCAGGAACGTACTGCGCGTACCTGAACCAGCCGCTGGCAATGGGATACGTAGAAGAAAAATATGCCGTGCCGGGAACTGTCATGGAAGCAGACGTCCGCGGCCGCAGAGTCGAGATCGAAGCAGCACCGCTTCCGTTCTACAAGAGAGCAGATTAATCGATATTAGTGTATAATCAAGACAGATCAATAAATCCGGAAAAGGAAAACAGGAGGAAAGAATGAATCATCCATCAGATCTCAAGTATACAGCTTCACACGAGTGGATCAGAGAAGAAGACGGCCTTACGTTAGTGGGAATCACCGATTACGCGCAGGATTCTCTCGGCGACATCGTGTTCGTAAATCTCCCGGAGGCAGGCGACAGCGTCGAAGTCGGCGAATCATTCGCGGATGTCGAATCGGTCAAGGCAGTATCGGATATATTCAGCCCTGTTACGGGTGTTGTAGAAGAGGTAAATGAAGATCTCGCAGATGCTCCGGAAAAACTGAACGAGGATCCTTACGGCTCATGGCTCATCAAGGTATCCGGAGTAACAGCATATGAAGATCTCCTTTCTGCAGAGGAATACGAGAAATCATGCGCAGAAGAGGAGTAGTACCGGAAAGGAAGCTATAAATGGGTTCATATATTCCAAACACACCGGAAGAACAGAAGGAGATGCTGAAGGACGTCGGAGCGGAAAGCTTTGACGATCTTTACGCCGATGTTCCTGACGATGTAATGCTGGCTGACGGACTCGATCTTCCAGACGGGAAGTCGGAGCTCGAGGTCGACCGTGAAATGAAGTCGCTGGCTTCAAAAAACAAGGTCTACGGATCGATCTTCAGAGGAGCAGGTGCATACTGGCATTACATTCCGGCAATCGTAAAAGAAGTGACGACGAACGAAAACTTCGTCACAGCATATACGCCTTATCAGCCTGAGATCAATCAGGGCGTGCTTCAGTCGATTTTCGAATATCAGACGATGATATGCGAGCTTACAGGCATGGACGTTTCGAATGCTTCGGTTTACGACGGTGCCACAGCCGCGGCCGAAGCCGCTCACATGTGCGTCGACAGAAAGAGAAGCAAGATATTTATCTCGGAGACGACAGATCCGAAGGTTATAGATGTAGTTCTGACTTATTGCTACGGAAGCGGCACTGAGGTGATCTTACTTCCTTCGAAAGAAGGGATCACCGACGTCGGGACACTCAAAGCTGCAGCCGGCAGCGACGCGGCGGGAGTTATTTTCCAGCAGCCGAACTATTACGGCATTCTCGAGCCGGCGGCCGATATCATCGATGCGGCTCACGAAGCCGGTGCCAAAGCTGTCATGAGCGTCAATCCGACGACTCTGGGATATCTCGAGACTCCGGGCGAGCTCGGCGCCGACATAGCGGTGGGCGAAGGCCAGCCTCTCGGAATCGACATGGCATACGGCGGACCTTATCTCGGATTCATGGCTGCCACACAGAAGCTCGAAAGAAAGCTTCCGGGCAGAATAATCGGCGAAACAGTCGATACGGAAGGCAGAAGATCGTTCGTGCTGACGCTTCAGGCGAGAGAGCAGCACATCAGGCGCGAAAAGGCCGGATCGAACATCTGCTCCAATCAGGCTCTCTGTGCACTCGCGGCGTCGGTCTATATGGCCGCGATGGGTCCGGACGGCATGAGGGAGACGGCCGTGCAGTGCGCCTCAAAGGCTCATTACCTCAGAGACAGACTCGCAGAAGCAGGCCTGAAACAGAAATACGACGCAGAGTTCTTCAACGAGTTCGTGACGGTTTCGGATACCGATACCGATGCGATAATGAAGGCTCTTGACAAAGAAAATATACTCGGCGGGCTTCCGCTCGGAAACGGAGAGATTCTCTGGTGCGCCACTGAAATGAACACCAGGGAGGACATGGACAGAGCAGCTGCAGCAGTTGCTTCGGTAACCGGAAAAGAGGTGAGCGCATAATGAAACTCGTCTTTGAATCAGGATCGAAGGGCCGCAGACTCAGCGTGCTGCCTGAATGCGATGTGCCGGAGTACGTGCCTGGCAATGAGAGGAAAAACAAACCACGCCTGCCTGAGATTTCGGAAACGGAACTTTCCAGACACTATGCAGAGCTCGAAAAGGAAGTCTTCGGCTTGAACGACGGCATGATTCCGCTCGGTTCGTGCACCATGAAATACAACCCGAAGATAAACGAGAGAGAGGCTGGGCTTCCTGGCTTTACAGACATACATCCGCTGCAGCCTGCCGAAACCGTACAGGGATGCACAGAAGTCATAGAGGAGATGAAGAGCGCTCTCTGCGAAATCACGGGAATGGACGCGATGACGCTTCAGCCTTCTGCAGGAGCACACGGCGAATTTACCGGTCTTCTCACTATAAAGAAATATCACGACAGCAGGGGAGACAAGGCGAGAACGAAGATCATAGTTCCGGATTCTGCACACGGTACAAATCCGGCGAGCGCATCTATGGCCGGATTCCAGATAGTGAACGTAGCTTCTACGGAGGACGGGCTGGTCGATCTCGACGCGCTCAGAGAGGCAGTCGGACCAGATACCGCCGGCCTTATGCTGACGAATCCTAATACGCTCGGAATATTCGACAGAAACATCAAAGAGATCACGAAGATCATACACGACGCCGGCGGTCTCTGCTACTACGACGGTGCAAATCTCAACGCTGTAGTTGGGAAAGCCCGTCCGGGAGACATGGGCTTCGACGTCGTTCACCTGAATCTTCACAAGACGTTCTCGACGCCTCACGCATGCGGAGGACCGGGAGCGGGCCCTGTCGGATGCAGGGAATTCCTGAGAGACTTCCTGCCTGAGCATATGAGGTCGTTTTCATGCAACTTCCTGGTCGTCGTCAGAGCGCTCACATACATCAAGATGCTCGGCGGAAACGGGCTCGCTGAGGTTTCGCAGAACGCGGTGCTCAATGCAAATTACCTGCTCAGCCTTATCTCGGACAAGTATGAGACCTCGCCGTCAGGCGTTCACTTCATGCACGAATTCGTGATTTCGATGGAGAAGATGAAGAAGGAACACGGCGTCACGGCTCTCGACGTGGCAAAATCTCTCATGGATTACGGAATCCATCCGCCTACAATGTACTTCCCGCTTATCGTGAACGAAGCGCTCATGGTAGAGCCTACAGAGACGGAACCTAAGGAAAGTCTCGAATATCTGGCGGATTCACTGAATGAAATATATGACAAGGCTGTCGAAGATCCTGAATATCTGCACGGATCGCCTCATACCGCGTATATCACACGTCCTGATGAGGTCAAAGCAGCGAGAAAGCCTGTTGTAAAATATGACTTCGAGTAACGTGAAACCTCTCGTATATATTTCAAAGGTGACAAAGCCGGCGCTCAACATAGCCACCGAGGAATATATCACGATGCACACCGGAAAGCACGAATGCGTTCTGTTTCTGTGGCAGAATGCGAATACTATAGTTATAGGCCGGAATCAGAATCTCAGAGCAGAGGTAAACGACGAGCTTTTCAGAAGCTCCGGCGGGAAAATAGTGCGCAGGCTTTCGGGCGGCGGAGCGGTTTTTCACGACCTCGGCAATCTGAATTTTACGTTCTGCGCACAGAAAGGTACTTACGACCTTGAAAAGCAGCTGAACGTGATTCTCGAGGCGGTAAAGAGTTTCGGAATCGACGCGGAAAAGACGGGCAGAAACGATATCACGGCCGGCGGCCTGAAGTTTTCAGGCAACGCCTTCTACCGTTCCGGTCCGTATATGTATCATCACGGTACGCTGCTGATCGATGCCGACACAGAAAAGATGAAGAAGTTCCTCAGCCCGTCGAAGTCGAAACTGGCGTCGAAAGGCGTGAAGTCGGTCAAATCACGCGTCGTCAACCTTCACGATCTGTCACAGGATGTCACGGTCGAAAGGCTCGAGAATGCTCTTACAGAAGCTTTCGGGCGCATCTACGGCAGCGAGCCAGGGCGGTACGAGTTTCCTGAAGGCAGCGCCGCGGAAATTTCCGAAAGAGAGAAAGTCTTCGAATCCCCTGAGTGGGTTTACGGCAGAGAAATGCCTGCGGCAGACTACACTAAAAAAGGACGTTTCGACTGGGGAGAAACGGAAATCAGGATCCAGACGGACGGCGACAGCGTAATGGATTGTGTCATCTATTCCGACGCGATGGATCAGGACATGATCCAGAGGGCGCAGAAGTCACTCATCGGGGAGGAATTCGACGACTGCGCGATGTCGGAGAATATCCTTTCGCTTCCTGTCGAAAAGGAAAAAGTGAAAATGCGTGATGATCTGGCAAAGCTTTTCAGCTGAGCCGCGCACACCGACAGACTGTCTCACGGCAGTCTGCCGTTTTATAAAGGAGAAAAAACGGAAACCATGGAATACATGTACGACATAGCTGTTATAGGAGGAGGCCCGGGCGGCTACGTAGCGGCTCAGCAGGCAGCATCCTCGGGCATGAAGACAGCACTGATAGAATTTTCCGCAGTCGGCGGCACATGTCTGCACAGAGGCTGCATTCCCACAAAAACGCTGATGCATTCGAGCGAGATAGTGCGCAGGATAAACAGCGGCGTGCCGGGAATCAAGATGCGCGTGGGAAACGGCGGAGCGGTCTACGATGAATATAAAGCCGACATAGACATGAAAGAGCTGCAGAAAAGGCGCAGCGAGGTGAGCCAGCAGCTCGCAGACGGTGTCGAAAAAATGCTCAGGAAGGCCGGAGTCTCGATTTACAGCGGACTCGGCACGATCGTATCCGCTCACGAGATAGAGATTAGAAAGCCGGACGACAGGCAGGGCGGGCCGTCAGAAACGATTACTGCCGGAAACATCATCATCGCCACAGGTTCCAAGCCTGGAATCCTTCCTGTACCGGGCGCTGATCTCGAAGGCGTGATGACGAGCGACGAGTTTATCGTAAACGAAAAAAGGCCAGTGAGCCTCGTCATCGTCGGAGGCGGCGTGATCGGAATCGAGTTCGCCACTATATACACCGGACTCGGCTCTGAGGTCACTATCCTCGAAGGTGCTTCGAGACTGCTGGGCCCTCTCGACAAAGAGTTTTCGCAGAGCATAAAGATGATTCTGAAGAAGAGAGGCACAGACATTCACACGGGAGCCATGGTGAAGAGCTTCGAACGTCTCGACGACGGCATGATACGCTGCAGATACACCGAAAAGGGAAAGGAACAATACACAGACGCGGAGCAGGTCCTGATGGCTGCGGGGAGAGTCCCGCAGACGGATGGCCTTTTCGGAAACGGCTTTTCGGTGGAAATGAACGGCAGATATATTAGAACCGATGACGAGATGCGCACATCGTGTCCGGATATCTACGCGATCGGAGATGTCACGGGCGGAGTCGAGCTGGCGCATGTAGCGTCCGCGGAGGCCAGAAACGTGATCAAAATCATCAGACACGAAGATGACCTGGAAAATCTGTCCGTAGTTCCGGGATGTGTCTATACAGATCCTGAGATAGCGTATACCGGCATGACGCTCGATGAAGCGAAGAAGAAGGGCATAAATGCAGAGTCGCGCAAATATCCTATGATGGCCAACAGCAAGAGCGTGCTCTCCCAGCAGGAACGCGGATTCATCAAAGTGGTTGCTGACAAGGATACGCGGAAAATACTCGGGGCACAGCTCATGTGCGCGCGTGCCACCGATATGGTCAGCGAGTTCGCAGAGGCTGTAGCCAACGGCCTGACCATCGAGGAAATGGCCGACGTCGTACATCCTCATCCGACATTCAGCGAAGGCATCACGGAAGTCCTGAGATTGTTCGAGCCGCCGGCGGAGAAATAAACGGCGGTCAGCGTCATCAGCTGCGCTGAAGCGTTATAAGCCCCGCTGTTAAACAAAATTAAGAAAAAAAGCCGGGTGCATTTCATAAAAATGCATCCGGTTTGTATATTTCTGTATATTGCTGATATTAAATTAACGATCTGAGCTGCCTGCGCCAGGTGTGAAAAGCGTCCGGAATTAAACGGAAAACTGAAACGGCGCAGCGTTATTCGGCGATGTCGATGCTCTTTATCATGCCTTCGTCGTCGATGTTGAATACAAATTTTGTGGCACCATCGACGTCGATGTGGACGATGACGTTGTTTCCTTCGCCTTCGTCGAACTTGATCTCGTTTGACGTGGAGGATCCGTTTTCCTCAAAGTTGCCGAAAGCCTCTATGATATCGTCTTCGCCGCGGTCCTCGCCGTAGAGGTGATCGCAGAATTCCCTGAGATTTGCGAGTACGTCGTATTTGTTCATCTCGGTTATGTTCTGCGAGTCGAGAATGAAGAGATTCTGCGTTACGTCCTGCTTTGCGAAGTAGCCGAGAGGCTCGTTCTTGCCGAAGAGGCAGTAGCCTGCTTCTGTATCTTCGAAATACTTTTCCGTTTCAGGGCTGCGCTTCAGCTGGAACATCTCGGTCTGAGAAAGTTCGAGAGCTTCGTCCAGCGTGCCTCTGTATACGTTTCTTTCATAGTCGACGGCATAGAGATTGCGGTTTTCATCGAATTTGAAAACTCTGTCTGACTCTGTCTTCTTTTCCATATTGATAATAAACTCCTTTTTTCAATGATTTGAGACCGTATAAACGGTCATTTAGATAAATTATACAACAAATATATTTTATATACAAACTAATATAGGCGCGGCAGAAACGTGAAAAAGCGTGTAAAATGCTGAGCATGAGACTTTACATTGGTATGAATAACACCTAATAAATGTAAAATCAATGTTATTTTTTTAATTATCCGGTGAAATAGACGAATTGCTCTCACTATGCTAAAATGTTTTAAGCAAGACATTTTGCTTATGTGCATATATATATTATTAAAATTGAAAAAGGAGACAAAAATGGCGATCAGGATCGGTATTAATGGTTTCGGACGTATCAGCAGAGTAATTATCAGAATTGCAGCAGCGGATCCGGACAACTTCGAGATAGCTGCCATAAACTACCGAAATGTAGATCTCGACTATATGGTCTACATGCTTAAATATGACTCAGTATTCGGCCGTTTCCAGGGTACACTGGACAAGTCAGAGGAAAATGGAGAAAAATATCTGATCATCAATGGTAGGAAGGTACCTGTGCTTGAGGGTCAGTCACCAATTCCTTGGGGAAAGTACGGAGCTGACTATATCATCGAAGGAACAGGCCAGTTCACCACGACCGAGAAAGCCATGGCCCATATAGAAGGCGGTGCCAAGAAGGTTATCATCACTGCTCCGGCAAAGGACAAGGTTACACCTACTTTCGTATGCGGCGTAAATACAGATAAATACACCAGCGATATGAAGGTCGTTTCAAACGCATCGTGTACCACAAACTGTCTCGCTCCTGCGGTAAAGGTGCTCCAGGACAACTTCGGAGTAGAGCACGGTCTTATGTCGACCATCCACGCAGCTACAGCCAAGCAGAGAGTCGTAGATATGCGTAATATGAGCGACTGGCGCAGAGGCCGCTCGGCTTTCAGCAATATCATTCCTACGACAACAGGTGCTGCAAAGGCGGTAGGTCTTGTAATTCCTGAAGTTGACGGAAAACTCACAGGCATAGCTTACAGAATTCCTTCGGCCGATGTCTCGCTGGTAGACCTCAACGTAGTTCTCAAGAAAGATACTACATACGAGGAAGTCTGCCAGAAGATGAAGGAAGCCAGTGAAACGTACCTCAAGGGAATCCTCGGATATACGGAAGACGAAGTCGTTTCAAACGATATGATCGGGGAGCCTTGCACGTCGGTATTCGACGCAAAGATGGGAAGAATGATCGGAACACGCCTGCTCAAGATCATCTGCTGGTATGACAACGAGTACGGTTATTCGCTCAAGATCCTCGAACTCGCCAAATTTATGGCTGAAAAGGATGCTGAAGCTGCTAAATAGTAAATAGCAGGAAATGTGCGCAATGCAAAGCGCTGCACGGTTTGATCCGGGCAGCGCTTTTTTCGTGTAGCCGGTCTGCAGATATACAGATATGAGGAATCGGTTTGCAGATACGCGGGATCCGTTCATGCAGAAGAACGCGGCCGGTCCGCGATAAAGCGGACCGGCCGCGTATAATGCTTTATACTCAGTTATTACTGCTCATGAGGTTTTTATCCGAGAACTTCTTTTGCTATATCAGCAGATGCCTTTGCGTCTGCGGCGTAATAGTCGGCCCCGATTTTTTCTGCGTAATCGGCGGTGAGCACAGCGCCGCCGACCATGATTCTGCATTCGTGCCCGCTCTCCCGGATCTGCCTTATGGTTTCCTGCATGCTGTCGAGCGTGGTGGTCATGAGCGCCGACAGGCCGACGAGCCTGACGTCTTCCTTTACAGCTGTTTCGACTACTTTTTCCGGCGGCACGTCGCGGCCGAGGTCGATGACTTGATATCCGTAATTTTCGAGTATGATTTTCACTATGTTTTTTCCGATGTCGTGTATGTCGCCCTTTACGGTGGCAAGCACTATTTTTCCTTTTGATACACCGGCGTTTCCGTGTTTCGCAAGGCGTGTCTTTATCACTTCGAATCCCTCGCTGGCTGCAGCGGCGGAATTGAGGAGCTGAGGCAGGAAGATAATTCCTTTTTCGAAACGGTATCCCACGAGGTCGAGAGCCGGGATCAGGTACTGGTTTACGATCTCCATTTCTTCGTGGCTTGCGAGCAGTTCGCTGACGCGTGCTGCGGTTTCCTCCTTGAGCCCGGTGTCGATTGCGTGGAAGAGATCCGTCCCGTCATCCGGCACGATGACACCGGCTTCTCCAGCGGTGCCGCCAGGGGATGACGATGCCGGCTTTTCCGAATTTTCAGCTGTTTTAGGTGCTGCCTTTTCGGGAGGCTGATAATCCGCATATTTTTCTATATATGCGGAGCTGTCCTTGTCGGCGCCTGCGAGAACGTTGAAAGCTCTTACCGCGTTCATCATGGTTTCGACATTGGGATTGATGATCGGCAGATCGAGTCCGTGATCAAGTGCCATCGTGAGGAATGTGTAGTTGATCAGCTCCCTGTAGGGAAGCCCGAACGAGATGTTCGAGACGCCGAGTACGGTGTGTGCTCCGAGCTGCCGCTTCACCATCGTGATGGCCTTCAGAGTTTCGACTGCCTGCGCCTGCTGCGCTGAGACTGTGAGAGTCAGGCAGTCTATGAATATGTCTTCTTTCGGGATTCCGTAGCTGAGGGCCGTGTCGATGATCCTGACGGCTATTTTGAAACGGTCTTCGGCGGTTTCTGGTATTCCGTTCTCATCGAGAGCGAGACCGAGCACGGCTGCTCCGTATTTTTTTATGACCGGCAGGCGCCTGTGAAGAACTTCGGGATCGCCGTTTACCGAATTTACGATCGGCTTGCCGTTGCAGACCCTGAGACCGCGCTCGACAGCTTCGTCGTTCGAAGAATCGAGCTGCAGAGGGATATCTACGACGGACTGGAGCGCCTTGACAACGCGGACCATCATATCGGGCTCGTCGATGCCCGGCAGCCCTACATTGACGTCGAGTATGTCGGCTCCGGCCTCCATCTGCTGGATCCCCTGGTTGAGCACGTAATTGAGGTCGTTTTCGCGGAGCGCCTGTTTGAAGCGTTTCTTGCCGGTAGGATTGATGCGTTCGCCTATTACGCGGACACGGTCGATTTCGACGACCTGCGTAGGCGTGCAGATTCTGCTGGCTTTCCTGACCTGGCGTGAACGCACTGCGCTGCGCCCTTTATAGCGGTCGACTATAAGTCTGATATATTCCGGGTCAGTGCCGCAGCATCCACCGACGAATCTTATGCCCAGCTTTATGTAGTCTGTCATTGTATCAGCAAATTCCCCTGCTTTGATGTTGTACTCTCCGGTCTGCGGATCGGGCAGCCCGGCGTTAGCCTTGATTATCAGCGGCAGAGATGTGGCTGCGGAAAGACGCTCGGCGAGAGGGTAGATCTCTGAAGGTCCGAGCGAACAGTTAATACCTATCGCGTCTACGCCGAGGGCTTCGAGCGTGCAAGCCATAGATTCGACGCATGAGCCGGTGAACGAACGGCCGCTTTTTTCGAACGTCATCGTCACGAAGACCGGCAGGTCGCTGTTTTCGAGGGCTGCCAGCACGCCGGCCCTGACCTCGTACAGATCCGTCATCGTTTCAAATACTATGATTTCGGCGCCTGCGCTGACGCCTGCAGTCACCATTTCTTTGTACAGATCGTAAGCACTCTCGAAACTCAGGGTTCCGTACGGCTCCAGCATTTCGCCGATCGGCCCGATATCGAGAGCCGTGTACACCTTTCTTCCATCGGGAGCATTCCCGGCGGCGTCACGCGCGCATGCCACCGATGCGGAAATGACTTCGTTCACACTGTAACCTGTGCCGGCCAGCTTGTGAGCGTTTGCACCAAATGTGTTTGCGTAGATGATATCGCTGCCGCTGCCGATATATTTCATATGTATATCTCTGACGATTTCAGGATGCGTGATGCTCAGCACCTCGGGCCTTTCGCCGAGCCTGAGTCCTGCTGCCTGCAGCATCGTTCCCATGGCTCCGTCGAGGAAGACGAAATCTTTGCTGAGCAGCTTCTCCATAAAATCGCTGTGGCGTCCGGAGCGTACGAATGCTCCGCTTTTTCCCTCATTTGCATTGACTTGTGTATTTTCAGCTGGCACAGGTAACACCTGCCTTTCTGTATCTGCAGTATTTTTTCATGGAACAGTTTGCACATCCGGTGAGCCGTTTCGGCTGTGGCCTGTCCGAAATCCCGATGAATGCCGTCACCGATTTCGTCGGCATCATGAGCATGCCGCCTGTTATCGTGAGTCCGATCGTCTTTTCGGCCGAGAGCGCGCGGCATATCACCGGCTGCAGGTCTATCGGCAGATCGCCGTAGCCCGGGCTGAACCTGTCTGTGAGGTAAAGGCCGCGTTCCAAATATTCGCGCTCAAGATCGTTCTGAAGCTGGTCGCAGATGCTCTCGACCGCACTGCTCGCACAGCTGTCGAGGATTACGGCGCCGGACATGTCTGTGACCTGTGCTCTGCGGATCGCCGCATCGACCTGCCTGCCTATCGTGACAGCCATCATTATGCAGCGTGAACATTCTGAGAGCATGGTTACGGCGCTGTGGCCCGTGAGAATGACTGAAGTCCCTTTCAGCCTGACCGCGCGGTCTTCAGTTTCGCCGGATGCGGTCGGATTGGCTGGCAGCCGGGACGATCCTATTTCTTCGGCGGCTTCTGCCGCAGAAATGATCTCTGTTTCCGTTTCTCTGTATATATATGAAGGCTCTGAAATCTTTTCGAGCGTGGAAACAGCATTGTCGAGCTGCCTTTCGACGGTGCTGTCCGGTGCGCTGCCGTGGAATCCGAGGTAGCGCAGAGCTTCCTGCCGGTTGACCTTTACGCTGTATTGCTTCATAAAGTGTTGTCCGCGTAAACCATCAGTCGTGTGACAGTGGTAAGCGGCGTCCTCCTTTCAGATTTCAGAACGTAGTGCGGGCGGATGTGCGCTTGCCCGCATACTTTTTTCCTGAACAGATTTTTTCTTGAATAAATATTCTAACATATATAACCTGAAAAATTTCATCTGTGACGATTTGAGATAAATAATTTGTCTATATCTGCTGATAGACAGATCTTATATCTGCGTGTGCTGCGGCTTGAAAAGCCCGGATGCTGACATTAAAATAAAGTAACAGAAAGCTGAAGAGCAGAGCCGTATGGACGCGCGCGGCATGAATCTAAGCTGTCGCTGCTTATCCGGCGGCTGGGGAAATCAGGACGGACATGAGCGGGAACGATCTCGCAGCCGGATCCTGCACATCAGCGGAGTGAAATATATCTGGACACGCGCGGCATGCAGAGTTATAAATCGCGGATATGCGTTGTAAAGAGCACTGTTATCTCTCATATAAAATCGCGGGTGTGCGTGTGCGCGGCTGCCAGGTATGTGGATGCGCGATTGCGCGGCTGCACGGATGCAGCGTAAACGATTTATTTGAGGGTACTTAAGTTATGAGGGCTGGCTGCCGGCAGGGCGGCACCGGTCAGTCCCGCAGGAATGGTACGGCTGCGGAAAATCTTTCAGAGGAGAATCGATGATGAATTTCAGACCTTGTATTGATATACACGACGGAAAAGTCAAACAGATCGTAGGCGGCAGCCTTGACGAGAAGAAAGGAAGCGTAAGCGAAAATTTCGTTTCCGAACGCGGGGGAGCATATTACGCATCGCTGTACAGAAAGTACGGATTAAAAGGCGGCCATATAATAATGCTGAATAAAGCAGGAACACCCGAGTACAGAGCCGATATAGCACAGGCGAGGGATGCGCTCGGCGCTTATCCCGGCGGCATGCAGATCGGCGGCGGAATAACCGCAGACAATGCCGCAGACTTTATACGCATGGGAGCATCGCACGTCATAGTCACGTCTTATGTCTTCAGAGACGGACAGATAGATTACGAACGGCTCGAAAAGCTGAAGTCAGCGGTGGGAAAGGATCATCTCGTTCTGGATCTGAGCTGCAGGGCGAAGGGAGATACCTACTATATAGTAACCGACAGATGGCAGAAGTTTACAGATGTAGAAGTTACAGTTGAAGAGCTCGAGGCTCTTGCAGAGCATTGCAGCGAATTTCTGATCCACGCTGTCGACGTGGAAGGAAAGAAGGCCGGTGTAGACGCGAAACTGGCCGCACTGCTCGGGGAATACCACGGCATCCCGGTGACATACGCGGGCGGTGTATCGCAGATGAGCGATCTGGAAACGCTGAAACGCGCCGGGAGAGGCCGGCTGGACGTCACGATCGGGAGCGCGCTTGATATATTCGGCGGCAGCATGTCTTTCAGGGAAGTGGCGGGATTCTGCGCCGCTGCCGACGACCCGACGGCCTGACATGCCGTTCCTCCGGGAAGCAGCCGGCCCGAAGCCTCAGGAAATTGTTTTCCGGGGCTTTTTTTTTTTACTGTCTAAAAGGGAAAATTTACAACATCAGCAAATACAAACCATATCTGGTAATGAAATATGGTATAATTATTTCCAGAAAAGCCAAATTTTCTGGAATTTTTTTTGAGAGGAGAGTGCTTCATGAAAAAAAGACTAATTGCTGTACTATGCGCGCTGATAATGGTCGTCTCTATGACGCCGGTCGTCAGCGCCGCATCCGATCCGTACTGGGCGTGGCAGTCGAAGTGGCAGGCCGTCAAGGACACGAATAATTACGACGAGATCATTTCCGTCGTGAATGAGCTGGTTACCAGCGTCCGCCCGCATCCTTCCACGGCCTCCGAATACGAACAGGTGGCGTATCCGACGCAGGTGTGCGGCAAAGCGTACGAAAATAAAGGAATGTACGCCGAGGCATTGGATATGTACCAGCGTTCGCTGTGGTGCTATGAATGGCTGAACGCCAACGGCCGGGACTACAGCGATTCCATCAAGGGACTTAAAGCGCTGATGGCGGTCGATCAGGGGGCGTTCGACGTCTACACGGAGACGAACAACCCGGACGATTCGATTTATTACGGTGCGATCAACGAACCGAAGGCGGGGACGTACGTCGGCACGTGCGGCGAATGGCAGAACGGCTATGCCAGCTCGAGGCTGCTCTACGTGCGGATGCCGAGTGAGTCGATAAGAAACTATGAAACCGAGTTTGATAAAAACAATGGTGAAATAATGGAAGTCGCCTGGAATTTCGACAGTGAAACGAAGGATACTCTCGACACGGTGGCGTCCGGCGGGTACGATGACCTGATCCGCAGCGATCTGGAGTTCCTCAAAGAAAGGAATCAGAAGATTCTCCTCCGGTTCGGCGCCGAGGTCAACGTGTTCACCGATCTTCCTACCAGCGACGCATCGGCCAAAGCCGCTTACTGCGAGTCGTTCAAAGCGGCGTTCCGCCACGTTGCCGATATGACACATCAGATCGCGCCGAACTGCGCAATGGTTTTCTCGCCGAACGATCTCTCGAACTGGGTATACGATGATCAGGATTTCTATCCAGGCGACGAATACGTAGACTGGGTCGGCATGTCCTCTTACAGCGGGGTTGCATCGTATACGGAAGGCACGCTGGGCAGCGTGAACGATGCATATTTCTTCACCGGACAGTATACTGATCCGATAATGCGCATCAAGGATATCGTCGATACATACGGCAACCGCAAGCCGATCATGATCAGCGAGTGCGGTTTCACCAGCACGAGTTTCGCTTCATCCAGCGACATGATGCGCGAATTCTACACGTATGTGAACAGAGTCTATCCGCAGGTGAAAGCGGTATTCTATTTCGATAATGATTATCAATCGCAGAGCTTCTCATTTGCATCAAATCCTGAACTGCTCAGTGTCTACAAGGCAGCCGTTGGTGCTAATGTGAGCATGCAGGCGACAATTTCGCCGAGCGGAAGTTCATCCTATTACACCAATCTCAATCGCCTGAACACGACTGGAAATCAGCTGAACCTGAGCGCCTACGCTTATCTGCCGACCCATCCGGCAGAAACCGTGACCTACTATCTCGACGGACAGCAGGTATACTCGAGCGATCAGTACCCGTATTCGTACACGACACCGGCTCTGTCGGCCGGCAGCCATGTGATCCAGGCGACTGCAGCCTACGGCAGCAATTCAAAGACCAGAATCTACAGCATCTATGTCGGCGAGGACGGACGGATCACCGGAAACCTCTCCAACATGCAGGATGTATCGTACGATGACTGGTTCTCCGAAGCGGTCGGCTACTGCATGCACTACAACCTCATGATGGGTACCGGCAGCACGACCTTCAGCCCGGACGCAAACACGACACGTGCCATGATCGTGACGCTGCTCTACCGCCTCGAAGGCCAGCCGTCCGTCAGTGCGGCAAACGCTTTCTCCGATGTTCCGGCCGGCCAGTGGTACTCGGATGCCATCACCTGGGCGTCGGAAAACGGTATCGTCAAAGGCATCGGTGACGGCCTCTTCGCGCCGGACGCGGACATCACCCGTGAAGACCTCATCAGCATCTTCTACCGTTATGCCAATTACAAGCAGATGGACGTCAGTGCATCCGGAGACATTTCCGGCTTCTCTGATCAGGGATCCATCCGTGACTACAGTCTCGAACCGATCAAGTGGGGCGTCGGCATCGGCCTGATCAGCGGCATGCCGGACGGCACCATCCAGCCGCAGGGATCCGCATCACGCGCCATGGCTGCGATGTTCCTCATGCGTTTCAGGGAATACTATAAATAAGAAAACGACTGAAATACGACTAAAATAAGGCCGCCGGCAGCACTTCAGCATGAATGGCTTCCGCGCGGACAAGGTACGGTCCCGGCTTCCCGGCTGAGACCGTGTGATAAGGATGGCACCTTCCCGGCAGGACGCAGGATCTCCTGAAAACCCGACAACCCTGCAGGCAGAGGCGGGAGGACGATCCCACCGGTGAAGGCGGACGTCATCCGCGGCAGAACCCCGCACGACGGCGGGCTGGCCTATGGAGAAAGATCGGGGAGGATCTCTCCGGCGGGCGGCTCGCCTGGAAGGCGGGGTTGTTATTTGTACGTAAAGTTTTTAGCGGTTTTTTGAAAAAAATCATTGACACTGCCGCAGGCGGGTGATACCATAATAAAGCTGTCACACGAGACAGCGCGAACATTGAAAACTTCATAGTACAGAGATTTTGTAAACGTACAAATCTCTCATCACAATTAATTGTCAAGATTCATTGTGAGGGAACCAAGTACAATTCTCAAAAAAACAAGTAATTCAAGCGCAACGCGTTTGTAATGAGTCAATCAAGATTTTAAACAGCCTCAGGGCTGGTTAAGATACCATTTAATTTAAGAGTTTGATCCTGGCTCAGGATGAACGCTGGCGGCGTGCCTAACACATGCAAGTCGAGCGAGAAGCTGAGATATGACTTTTCGGATGATTATCTCGGTG
>JBMNUZ010000012.1:0-50752 GCA_050946535.1 Anaerovoracaceae bacterium | reverse complement strand
CACCGAGATAATCATCCGAAAAGTCATATCTCAGCTTCTCGCTCGACTTGCATGTGTTAGGCACGCCGCCAGCGTTCATCCTGAGCCAGGATCAAACTCTTAAATTAAATGGTATCTTAACCAGCCCGGAGGCTGTTTAAAATCTTGATTGACTCATTACAAACGCGTTGCGCTTGAATTACTTGTTTTTTTGAGAATTGTACTTGGTTTCCCTCACAATGAATCTTGACAATTAATTGTGATGAGAGATTTGTACATTAACAAAATCTCTGTACTATGAAGTTTTCAAAGTTCGCGCTGTCTCGTGTGACAGCTTTTTTATATTATCACCGGACCGAAGGCATGTCAACAGTTAATTAAAATCTTTTTAAAAGTTTTTCAATATACTGTAAAATCGTCCCGTCCTCCGATTCCGTTGAAAACAAGCCGTTTTTCAGGGCTCGTTTCTCCGGCGCTTTCGGTGACAACGTTGACTATTATACTGCTTTTTGGATGCTTTGCAAGGGCTTTTTGAAATTATTCCAGATTATTTTGTACGGCTGCTCCATAACCTATTATTTATGTGTGCGAATGCGAGCGCAAAAAAGAGGCTTACAGAAATCATCTGTCCGCCTCTTCCATGCATCGATTCCCCGAGCCGCCGTCCGGCACAGGAACTAACTGATACACTCTGCTCCCACAGTTCTGTCATACACAGCCCTGCTTTTACGCAGTCCTGTCTTACAAAAATCTTCCTGACTCAGTCCTACTTTACAGCGTTTTCCCAGTCCTTCTTAAAGCGCTCGATGCCGTTGTCAGTAAGAGGATGCTTGAACATCTTCTTGAGCACGTCGTACGGAATCGTAGCGATGTCGGCGCCGGCTTTAGCGCACTGGATGACATGCATAGGGTGTCTGATGCTCGCAGCTATGATTTCAGTAGGGATCCCGTACATCGAGTATATTTCGACAATATCCGACACAACCTGGACTCCGTCCATGCCGATATCATCGAGGCGTCCAACGAACGGGCTTACGAAAGTAGCTCCTGCTCTGGCCGCGAGAAGTGCCTGATTAGCCGAGAAGACAAGCGTTACATTGGTCTTGATTCCTTCGTCTGCCAGCACAGATACCGCCTTGAGTCCCTCTTCAGTCATAGGAATCTTGATCGTTATGTTCTTGTGGATCTTTGCGAGGTCCCTCGCCTCTGCGATCATCCCCTCTGCGTCGTCTGACATTACCTCTGCGCTGATCGGGCCGTCGACGATCTCCGTTATCTCTTTTACAACAGTCTTGAAATCTCTGCCTTCCTTCGCAATAAGGCTCGGATTTGTGGTGACCCCGTCGATGACGCCCCATGAAGCAGCTTCCCTGATGTGTTCTACATTTGCTGTGTCGATAAAAATTCTCATTTTGTTCCCTTTCGTATTTCTATATATCATCCATAAAAAGCAGCAACAGTTTGATTTCCTGACAGCTTCCCGGAAACGCAGATGCACTTCTCATTGCCTGAAACAGGAACCTTAACCAGCAATGGAGTCATGATACCGCTTTAAAGCGTTCCACAGACATACTGTCTTCACAATAATATTCCGCAGACCTCAGATAATCAAGAACGTATCTGTTCTAAACGCGAAAAACATCATTGTTCTTTATTTTATCATGCCTGGTGTCCGGTTTCAGCCGCATATTTATATCCACGGCATCTTATTTGAAAGGTTTTCTTATCGCTTAACGTTGTTTACAAAAAAAGAGATGTCCCCGCGAGGAACATCTCTTGATTTATAATGCAGATTTTATAATGCAATCGAAAATTCCGTTTTCTACCACCAACCGTCTTCATCGTCAAGATCTACAGGCGGATGAGCGATATTAACCGCATTTGCGCTCATTTCAGTCGCGTCTCCCCAGTTCCAGTCTGTACGGTTCTGGTTGTTCTCCTGTGTGTTTCTGAGGCACGTATGTTTGCATGAACCTATCGTGCACTGCTGGCAAATAGGATCGTTAGGATCGTGAACCTTCGGCATATAATCTGAGCCGTTTGAAATGATCGTATGATGATCAGTCCTTACGCCTCTCAGAACTCTTCTATTTTCCATAACTTTCAACCTCCAATACTAAAGGCAGCGCCGCACGGCATCCGATCCAGGCCGGCGCACTGCTGAAATCCGTTTCCTGCGTTTATCGTCTAAACATATTTAACCACTATTATGAACATATGTCAATAAAATAATATAGATGCACGAATAATTTTTACAGCAAACTATTTCTACTTTTTTTGTAGGATTATGCATGCCTGAAAATCAGACGGCTCGCAGGCCAACTAGCTGCTCGCATGCCAACGAGCCGCTCGCATGTCAACTAGCCGCTCGCAAGCCAGGGCGCTGATGAACTTTCATACCGGACTCCGCGTGACTCCGCACGATCCGGAAGAATCTCATCTCCACAGCCGCATCAACACCCCGGAAAAACTGAAAAAGCTCCGGCCATAAAGACCGGAGCAGAATAAAAATATATCAGAATTTTGAAGGTCTGAACTAAAATGAATTAATTATTCGAAAGCAGAGCTTTGTCGTTCGAAAATTCTTCGCCGCTGACTTCCTCGAATTTCTGGAGCAGATCCTCGACCGTCAGATGTTTTTTATCCTCGCCCGAAATATCCAGAATGATCTTGCCCTCATTCATCATGATCAGGCGGTTTCCGTGAGCTATGGCATCACGCATGTTGTGAGTTACCATCATGGCTGTGAGGTGCTCTTCCCTGATGATCTTATCGGAAAGCTCCAGCACCTTCTTTGCCGTCTTAGGGTCCAGCGCTGCGGTATGCTCGTCGAGCAGCAGGAGACTCGGCTTTTTCATGGTTGCCATCAGCAGAGTCAGCGCCTGACGCTGGCCTCCCGAAAGAGTTCCTACTTTTGCCGACATACGCGTTTCGAGCCCGAGATCGAATTCTTTCAGAGCCTCGTAGTATCTCTCTCTTTCCTTCTTCGTAACGCCCCATTTGAAACCGCGTCTCTGGCCTCTGCGCATTGCGAGCGCGAGGTTTTCGTCTATCTGCATGGTAGCCGCGGTGCCCGTCATAGGGTCCTGGAAAACCCTGCCGAGATACGGAGCTCTTTTGTGCTCCGGGATGCCGGTGACGTCTATTCCGTCGATAAAGATCTGTCCTGAATCCACCGGCCATACGCCTGCAACGGCATTGAGCACTGTCGACTTGCCGGCTCCGTTTCCTCCGATCATTGTACAGAAGTCGCCGTCTTCCAGTTTGAGTGAAACGCCGTTGAGAGCTTTCTTTTCATTTATCGTTCCTTTGTTGAATGTCTTGTAAATATCTCTTATCTCTAACATCAGTTCCTGCCTCCTCTTTTGGCAGCTTTTCTGAATGAAGATATCGATTTTCCGCGCAGGTAAGGTACAGCGAGGAATATCGCTACTACGATTGCAGAGAAGAGCTTCATATCCTGTGAAGGGAATCCGAGCCACAGCACGAATGTGATTACCATGTAGTAAATAATCGCGCCGACGGCGGAGAAAATGAGTCTGCCTGCGAAATTCAGATGTTTGCCGAACAGAGCTTCGCCGAGTACGTCTCCGATGATTACAGCGGCCAGTCCGATTACGATGGCGCCTCTGCCCATGTTGACATCAGCGTTGCCCTGGTACTGCGCGATAAGGCCGCCCGAAAGACCTACGAGCGCATTGGAGATCGCAAGTCCTATTATCTTTGCGGAATTCGTGTTGATTCCCTGGGCTCTGGCCATGGCTTCGTTGCATCCCGTCGCCCTTATCGTCATGCCGTGTTCGGTCCCGAAATACCAGTATAAAATACAGATTATGGCTGCAAGGAAAATAAGACCGACTACGATGGCACTGTTTATAAATCGCAGAGAAACGACCAGGTGATAGTTGTCTATACTTACTGCGGCATTCGATTTCCCCATTACGTTCATGTTGATCGAATAGAGAGAAATCTGACTGAGTATGCCGGCAAGTATATCCGGAATCCCGAGAAGCGTATTGAGAATGCCTGTCGCGAGGCCCGCGCAGAGACCGGCGAGCGTAGAGAAAATCAGCACCATTCCCGGTGACATTCCCTGGAGTATCAGCATTACGGCCACCGCTCCGCCCAGAGCGAGCGAACCGTCGACCGTAAGATCCGCGAAATCCAGGATTTTAAATGTGATGTAAACGCCGATGGCCATTATGCCCCAGATAATACCCTGAGCTATCGAAGCAGGCAGAGCCATTAGCAAGGATGAGATACTTAACATTTCATATCCTCCAGAATTTAATTTTGTGCAAGTATGCAAAATGACGGCAGCAGAAAGCTGCCGTCGGTTTTGCAATTTTCCAGAGCTATTATATGCTCTTTTATAACGATGTGCAATCGTCAGAGTTTACATTACTCACTGGTATCTATAGCTTCGTAACCGTCAGGAACTTCAAGGCCTATAGCCTCTGTAATTTCAGGATTGTAAAGCTTGGTAACGTTTTTGGCAAATTCGATATCGATGGTTCCCGGATCAGTTCCGTTCAGGAGGATATCGGCAGCCTGTTCGCCTGCAGCATATCCTATATCGTGATAATTGATCGACAGCGTAACATCGCCGCAGCCCTTGCAGATGCCTTCTTCTCCGCAAACTACAGGGATCTTTGCCGGCTCAGTGATGTTGTTAATAATTTCTGTATTGGAAGCCATCGTGTTGTCTGTAGGAATATAGATGACGTCGCATTCGCTTGCAGCCTTGGTTGTAACAGACTGAATTTCGTTGGAATCGGCTGCCGAATATTCCTTATATTTCATTCCCAGTTTATCGAGTTCCTTGCTGATATTCTCGATCTGATACGTCGAGTTAGGCTCAGCCGAGCAGTAGAGCAGACCTACCTGATTTGCATCAGGAGCGATCTCCTGGATCATCTCAGCCTGCTGGTCGAGAGGTGCAAGATCGGAAGTACCGGTGATGTTCTTGCCCGTCTTTCCGGTCCAGTCGCTGATGTCGAGCGCTGTCGCATAATCGGTTACAGAAGTTCCTACGATAGGAATAGTATCTGTTGCCGCTGCTGCAGCCTGAAGAGCTGATGTGGCATTGGCCATGATCAGATCGACACCGTCCGAAACGAATCCTGAGCAGATCGTGGAGCAGTTCGCCTGTTCGCCCTGAGCGTTTTCAAGATCGAAGTTTACATTGTCTTCGCCCAGTTTGTCCTTAACTGCTTCCTCGAAGCCTTCTGTCGCCTCGTCGAGAGCCGGGTGTTCGAGCTGCTGGCAGATTCCGATATTGTATACCTCTCCGGAATTTGATGACGACGAGTCGGCGCTTCCGCTCGATGTTGAACTTGTGTTCGACGATCCGCATCCTGCGAATGTGAACATAGCCATGGCTGCTACAAGGGCAACTGCCATGACTTTAGCTTGCTTTTTCATTTTCTCTTTCCTCCAAAATACATAAAATGCAGAAATGGCTTTTGCGCGGTTATACGATTATGCGCTAAAGCGCTGCCGCGTTTAAAAAAGGACGCCGGCTTATCAAGCGGGCGTCCTTCTTACGCCTTATGTATTTAATTATAATTCTATAATCGAATATGTCAACATCTTGTAAAGTAACTGGAAACTATAATTTTGCTACAGTGTCCATGATGTAGTCGGCGTATTCCTCGCTTGTCGCGCCTGTGCTGCGGCCGGTAAGGACGACTTTCTTTTCCTCTGTGGAGCAGATGTACAGAGCCTTTTCGAGCTTTTCCGCCTTCTCCTGATATCCGATGTGGCTCAGAAGCATCGCTGCCGCCTTGATGATCGAGCTCGGATCGGCGTAGATTTCACGGCCTTCCTTTACCATTCTCGGCGCTGAGCCGTGAATAGCCTCGAACATGGCATATTTCTTTCCGATGTTGGCACTTCCGGCCGTTCCTACTCCGCCCTGTATCTCAGCGGCTTCGTCTGTAATAATGTCTCCGTATAAGTTAGGAAGGACGACTACCTGGAAATCTCTCCTGCGCTGTTCGTCGAGGAGTTTGGCTGTCATGATGTCGATATACCAGTCATCGGCCTGGATTCCCGGATATTCCTCCGCAATCTTGTAGAACGTATCGAGGAATCTTCCGTCGGTGGTCTTGATGATGTTCGCCTTTGTGACGGCCGTTACCCTTGTTCTTCCGTTAGCTTTCGCATTCTCGAATGCGGCCCTGATGATTCTCTCGCATCCCGGCTGTGTCGCGACCGTGAAGTCCATGCAGAGATCGTCGTCGATCGTAACGCCTTCCTTGCCTACGGCATATCCGCCCTCGGTGTTTTCCCTGAAGAAGATCCAGTCGATTCCGAGTTCCGGAACCTTGACCGGACGTACGTTCGCAAAGAGGTCGAGTTCCTTTCTGATCGCTACGTTTGCCGACTCTACGTTAGGCCACTCGTCGCCCTTTCTCGGTGTAGTAGTAGGGCCCTTGAGAATGACGTCGCACTTCTTTATTTCCTCGAGCACTGCAGGCGGCACCGCTGCCATTTCAGCGGCTCTGCGCTCGATCGTAAGTCCCTCGATGTCTCTGATTTCGACGCGGCCGCTCCCGATATCGTCCTTGAGCAGATATTTCAGTATTCTTTCGGCCTGATGCGTGATCGAAGGACCGATTCCGTCGCCTCCGCACACGCCGATGATGATGTGATCTTTATTCTTGTAATCTACAAAGTCGCCTTCCGATTTGAGCTTTTCGATCCTGTCGAGCTGTGCTTCGACAAGAGAGGCGAATTTCTCTTTTGCTTCTTCGATATTCATGATTATCCTTTCTTTAACACGGCAGAACACCGATCTGAATAAAAAACTGCTTCACAATCACGCAGCATCTGCGGCATGAATTATCACTCCGCCGAACTGCATACAATACATACAATAGTGTAATTATACTCCGGCGGGCGCTTTATTTGATCAACTGAATACAAAAAAGACAATAAAAACAGCGCACCCTGCAAAAGCAGAATGCGCATTGAAAAGCTTTTTTGTAAGAGCAGGTAAAAATTATCTCTTTGAGAACTGTGATGCTCTTCTTGCCTTTTTGAGACCGTACTTCTTTCTTTCTTTCATTCTCGGGTCTCTTGTGAGGAAGCCTGCAGCCTTGAGAGCCGGTCTGTTTTCAGGATCAGCCTGAAGCAGAGCTCTTGAAACTCCGTGGCGGAGTGCTCCTGCCTGGCCTGTAGTGCCGCCGCCGTTTACGAGAGCGATTACATCGTACTTGCCTTCGCTTCCGGTAACTTCGAACGGACGCCTGACTTCTCTCCTTAGATTTTCGAGAGGGAAGTAGTCTTCGAGGTCTTTCTTGTTTACAGTGATTTTGCCTGTACCAGGGATGAGTCTTACTCTGGCTACGGCTTTCTTTCTTCTGCCTGTTCCGATATATACTGTCTTCGCCATTGTCTATACTCCTCCCTTCTTAGAATTCCCAGATTTCCGGCTTCTGTGCAGCATGCTTGTGCTCAGGACCTGCATAAACTCTGAGCTTCTTGTACATCTGTCTGCCGAGTTTGCCGTTAGGCATCATGCCCTTTACAGCGTGTCTGATGATTTCTTCAGGGTTCTTCTCCTGCAGCTGCTCGAATGTAAGCTCGCGGAGACCGCCCGGATAACCGGTGTGTCTCTTGTAGATCTTTTCTTTTCTCTTCTTACCTGTAACTTCAACCTTTTCAGCGTTGATAATGATTACGTAATCGCCCGTATCAACGTGAGGTGTGTAAGTAGGCTTCTTTTTGCCTCTGAGGATTGCCGCCGCTTCTGAAGCGAGTCTGCCAAGAGTCTTTCCCTCGGCATCGAGAACATACCATTTTCTCTCGACTTCCTGAGGCTTTGCGATATAAGTTGAACTCATTAAAAACCTCCCGGCCTACTGAGATAGCCCTGCTATCGTTTTCGACCAAAATAAAAAATAACTGTCCGGCCACGGCCGGTCATTCCCAGCCTGCACCGTAAGTAAACGCTTCTATGAGCCGATTACTCTTTATTTACTGCGTATTGCACGCAAAAAAGCACAGAATTCACTGCACAGTACCGTGATTATACATTGATGAAACGGCATTGTCAATTAAATTCTGTGCCTGTGTTCAAAAATTGTTAAATGTTTTTGCGCAGGAAACGGTTCCGTGCGCCGCGTAAGTTTCAGCGCGCCCGGTGAAGCATGCATCAATGAACGCGCCCGGGGGAACATTCATGCACACCGCGCTCTACTTCGCAATGATCTTGTGGAATTTCTTCTTGCCCTTGCGGATGAGGATCTCTCCGTCCCTGAACAGATCCGTGGTGATGCTCAGCTTCTTGTCCGTGACTTTCTCGCCGTTCAGGGTAATGCCGCCCTGTTCGATCGTTCTGAAGCCGTCGCTGTTCGACGAAACGAGTCCTACCTCTTTCAGCACCGTTACAAGGCCCTTGCCTTCGCCTTCGAAATCGGACGCAGGCATCTCGGTCGACGGAACATTTTCGGAATCCCCGCCGCCCATGAAGAGCGACTTTGCAGCCGATTCCGCTTTTTTTGCTTCCTCAGGCCCATGCACCAGAGTCGTAAGTTCGTTAGCGAGCAGCTCTTTCGCCGTATTCAGCTGGCTGCCCTCCCACTTTTCCATCTTATCTATCTCCTCGAGAGGAATGAACGTGAGCATGCGGAGGAAGCGTACAACATCCTTGTCGTCTACGTTGCGCCAGTACTGATAGAACTCGTACGGCGACGTCTTGTCAGGATCGAGCCATACGGCGCCCTTTCCTGTCTTGCCCATCTTCTTGCCCTCTGAATTCAGAAGGAGATTGATGGTGAGAGCGTACGCGTCTTTGCCGAGCTTCTTTCTGATGAGCTCTGTGCCCGCGAGCATATTCGACCACTGATCGTTGCCGCCGAACTGCATGTTGCAGCCGTAATCCTGATAGAGTCTGTAGAAATCATAGGCCTGCATGATCATGTAGTTGAATTCGAGGAAGCTCAGGCCGCGCTCCATCCTCGACTTGTAGCATTCGGCAGCGAGCATGTGGTTGACAGAAAAATGCGCGCCTACATCTCTCAGGAACTGCACGTAATTCAGATCCCTGAGCCAGTCGGCGTTGTTGACCATTATAGCCTTGTCTTCGCCGAACTCTATGAAACGGCTCATCTGCTTTTTAAAGCACTCGCAGTTGTGGTCTATCGTTTCCACTGTCATCATTTTTCTCATGTCGGTTCGGCCGGAAGGATCGCCGATCATGCCTGTTCCGCCTCCGACGAGAGCTATAGGCTTGTTTCCGGCGGCCTGCAGCCTCTTCATAAGGCAGAGTGCCATAAAATGTCCGACATGAAGGCTGTCCGCAGTAGGATCGAACCCGATGTAGAACACCGCCTTGCCATTATTGACAAGGTCTTTGATTTCCTGTTCATCGGTTACCTGCGCTATCAGTCCTCTGGCGATTAATTCGTCATAAATGTTCATTTATCTGCTCCAATCAGTAATTTTTATCAATCCAGATCTTCTTCTATCTCATCGATTCTGCGCTGGTGGCGTCCTTCCTCAAACTGGGCATTGAGCCATATGTCCACCATTTTTACAGCCAGCTTCGGATCGACGACGCGTGCTCCCATTGCGATCATGTTGGCATTGTTGTGTTTTTTGCACATTTCAGCCGTATACTCGTTGTGTATCAGCGCACATCTGATGCCCTTCACCTTGTTGGCGGTTATCGAGACGCCGATTCCGGTACCGCAGCAGACGATGCCCTTTTCGCATTCTCCGTCGGCCACAGCATTTGCAGCTTTTTTTGCGTAGATAGGATAATCGACGGAAGCTGTTGAAGTCGTTCCGTAGTCCATGATGTCGTAATTATTTTCGATAAGGTGTTTTTTGATGATTTCCTTCAGTTCAAAGCCTGCATGATCACTCGCTAATGCGATCATTTTCTATCTCCTTTTGATACACAAACTATATTTTCGCCCGCTGCCTTCCGCATTCTGTCCATTACAGATTCTCCGAGTCCGGCGTCTGGCACGCCTGCACAGAGAATCAGATCGACGCCCTGCTTGTCAAGGTCGCGGAGGCGCGCAAAAAACAGTCTCGCCGCTTCATGCACGTCGCCATTAAAATCAATTATACCTGTTTTTCTGCCCTTTGCACGTTCTTTCTCTGCCGCTTTCTGCACAGCCGCAGTAACTTCGTCCGGCTCTCCCTCGTAGAGAATCATGTCTGCATCGGGCTGATAATGTTTGTATTTAAGACCGGGAGACAAGGAATCGTCCCCATCGCAGCTCCCGTCTGCGGTGAGTTCTACTCGGGGACCTCCATGATCTTCCACGGGCTGACTGTCTGGAGTTCTTCCTTTGGAATCGCTCCCTTTCTGAGAATGACAGGATGATCGTGTGAAAGGTCGAGAATCGTCGATTCGATGCCCACAGGGCAGTCTTCTCCGACGAGAATCATATCGATTTTGCCGCCCAGATCATCGATGACGTGCTGGCCTGTGGTCGGGCTCGGATGGCCTGAAATATTTGCACTCGGCGCTACCAGCGGCTCTTCGCATTCGTAGATGAGAGCCTGGGCGATGGCGTTGTCAGGCTGCCTTACACCTACCGTGTCGCGGCCGGCAAGCGCAGCAGCCGGAACGCGGTACTCGAGACGCGGCATCACAAGCGTAAGAGGACCCGGCCAGAATTTTTCTATGAAATCGCTGGCAACCTGGGTGTTCGGCGCGGTCACGTCCGCTACGAGATGCATGTCGAGATCACGCGCAACGAGTATACCGAGAGGATTATCCTTGGGTCTGTTCTTGACTTCGAAAATCTTTTCAATGGCCTTTTCCTGTGAAAGAAGCGCCCCTACCGCATATACGGTATCTGTAGGAAAGGCAACTAGGCCGCCGTTCTTAAGGATTTCAGCGGCTTCCGCAATTTTGTCGCGATCCTTTTCGGGATCGGTGATTTTGTAAATTTTGGTCTCCATCTTATTCTCCGTATTGTGATTGATAATATATGCAAAAATCGGCCGCCCGCTCCGCAGGCAGATCTGCAGCGCCCTGCAGATCAACCGAAGTTCTTCATCTTTTCAGCCTGGTCAGAGGTAATAAGCGCATCTACGACCTCATCGATGTCTCCGTCGAGGAAACTCTCGAGTTTGTAGATCGTGAGTCCTATGCGATGATCCGAAACCCTTCCCTGAGGGAAATTGTACGTCCTTATGCGTTCACTTCTGTCCCCGCTTCCGATCTGGCTCTTTCTCTCCTCGGCCAGTTCGTCGTGCTGTTCCTGCATTTTCATGTCGTAAAGTCTTGCTCTGAGAACCTTGAACGCCTTGTCCTTGTTCTTGATCTGTGATTTTTCGTCCTGGCACGTGACGACGATTCCCGTAGGTATGTGAGTCAGTCTTACGGCCGAGTCCGTCGTATTTACGCACTGTCCGCCGTTGCCAGACGCTCTGTATACGTCTACGCGTACGTCGTTTGGATCGAGGTCCACCTCGACGTCGTCGACTTCAGGAAGAACGGCTACCGTGGCAGCCGATGTGTGGATTCTGCCGCTGGATTCTGTCTCAGGGACACGCTGGACTCTGTGCACTCCGCTCTCGTACTTGAGCCTCGAATAAGCGCCCTTGCCCTTGATCATGATAACGGCTTCCTTGATGCCGCCCATGCCCGTCTCGTTCGTATCGACGATTTCGGTCTTCCAGCCGCGGCGCTCTGCATAACGTATGTACATTCTCATGAGGTCAGCTCCGAAGAGCGCCGCCTCTTCGCCGCCTGTACCTGCTCTGATTTCCAGTACTACGTTTTTCTGGTCGTTAGGGTCTTTCGGAATGAGGAGTTTTTTAAGTTCTTCGTTGAGGAGCTTTTCCTGTTCCTCCGACTCCGAAAGCTCCATCTTCGCCAGCTCTCTCATTTCTTCGTCAGAGCTGCTGTCGTTGAGGATTTCCTTGTCCTCTTCGATGCTGTCGACAACCTTCTTGTATTCCGAATATTTCTGTACAATCGGTTCTATCTCGCCCAGTTCCTTGGCATAATCCTGCCACACCGCCTGGTCGGCGATGACTGCAGGATCTGCAACCTTGAGGCTGAGCTCCTTATATTTATTCTGAATGAAATCTAATTTATCATACATATGTCATCAAGCTCCCAAAATCTTTCTGCGCACGCGGAATGAACGCCTGTTTCGTTCTGTAATTAACGCAATTTACAATATTATCTATATAAGCTCCGGTTTATTATACCACCCGTAAGGAATTAGCAAACACCATGCCACACATCTTGAATATAAGAAAAAAACCGGAATAAAAAAATTCCGGCTTCCCTCTATCATTATTCCATGTTGAACTTTTTCTTGAACTTCTCTACACGGCCGCCTCTGTTTATGAATTTCTGCTGGCCTGTATAGAAAGGATGACACTCTGAGCATATATCAAGCTTAATTTCCGGTTTAGTTGATTTTGTCATGAATGTGTTGCCGCAGGCACATGTAACCTTGCAGTCAACGTATTTTGGATGAATTCCCTGTTTCATTTTTTCACCTCTTTCCGCGTGCAGCGTTGTTAAACTCACGTTTTGATCTTTGAATAGCTTTGATATTGTATCACAAAATAAAACTATATGCAACTTTTATTTTTTGCCCGCCAGCGAAGCGGAAACGACTCTGTCCTTTCCGGCGAGGTCCTTGTGGACTTCTATCTCTGCGTATTTGTTCTGCTCTTCGAGCAGACTGCTGACTTCAGCTGCCTGATCGTAACCGATTTCCATTATGAGCAGTCCTTTTTTCGCCATGTGCTGCCACGCGCCGGCTGCAATGATTCTGTAAAAATCGAGTCCGTCTTCTCCTCCGTCGAGAGCTGTCACGGGCTCGTGTTCGGTGATCTCGCGCTGAAGTCCCGGAATCACGCCGCTCGGTATGTACGGCGGATTGCAGAGTATCATGTCGAATTTCCCCTTCAGCGGAACGAGACGGCCTCTTTTTATCCTGTTGAACATATCTGTGTGCTCAAATGAAACGCGCTTTCCGACGCCGTTTTTTTCTGCGTTTCTCTTTGCTACCTCAAGCGCGGCTTCGCTTACGTCGCAGGCCGTGACTTTCGCCTTCGGCAGGTTTGCAGCCACAGATACTCCGATAGCTCCAGAGCCGCAGCACATGTCAAGTATGCTCAGGCCGCTTTTCATGGATCCGGCTCTCGTTATCGCGTATTCCACGAGCGTTTCCGTATCCTGCCGCGGAATGAGCACGGATTCGTTCACTTCGAAGGGAAGCCCCATGAATTCCTGCTCGCCCGTAATGTACTGCGTCGGCTCGCCGGCCGCCCTCCTGTCTATCATATTGAAATAATGCTCGGCGGTGTAGTCGTCGCACGCGTCGTTTTTATGTACGTAAAGGAATGATCTCGGTTCACTGACCGCATTGAGAAGAAGCAGCTCGGCATCACGCGTCGCATCGGGTGTTTCTGCTTTCTCCAATCTGTTTATTCCGATTCTTAAAATTTCTCCAAAAGATGTTACCATAAAAATTATTCTCTGTACGAATTCACAATTTCAGGGCACGCGCCCTGATATATGTCTTTCAGCGCATCAATCAGCGGTGCTCCCGCATCCGCCTCTTATATCGCTAATATTATACACGTACTGGATATTCTGGTTTTCTGCTCCGGCATTCATCATACCCGCAGGATACTCAGCATCCGGTTCTGTGTTGTTTTCAGCATCGGTTTCAGTTTCCGGTTCCGCCGCCTCTTTTTCTTCTTTTAAGGCTTCTCTGTCAATGAGATTTCCTTCGGAATCGACATCGTATATTCTTTCCTCTGCCGGTCTGTCCGCCAGGCACGCTTTTACGGCTATTATCGCTACCTGAAGCTGTGATTCATCCGGAACTCTTGTCGTCAGCTTCTGCATCAGGAGCCCCGGCACGCTGAGAACCTTCACGATCATGGAATCGCTCTTGCCGGCCCAGCGCAGCACTTCGTACGAAAGCCCCGCGACAACAGGGATGAGGAGCAGCCTCGAGCCTATTCTGAGCGCGAGATTAGGCCAGCCGAGAAGCGAAAACAGCAGAAGACTGATGATCATGACGAACATCAGAAAACTCGTGCCGCATCTCGGATGCAGTGTTTCGAACTTGCTGCAGTTTTCAGGCGTCAGCTCGAGCCCGTTTTCATAGCAGTGTATAGTCTGGTGCTCCGCTCCGTGATACTCGAATACGCGCTTTATGTCTTTCATCTGCGCTATCGCTGCGATGTAGAGTATGAACATGATTATTCGCAGGACGCCCTCGATCAGATTGAGCACTATCGTACTTGAAATTATACCTCCAAGCAGTCCTACCACCCACGTCGGCAGCATGACGAACACAGCGATCGAGATGACGAGCGATATGATCACCGAAGTATAAAGCATGATATTGAACAATGTGTCCGAACCGAATTTTTCCTCGAGCCACTTTTCAAACCTTCCAGGCTCTTCCTCTTCGTCTTCAGGCATGGCTTCCTCGAGAACCTCTGCCGAATACATCAGCGTGCTCGTTCCTGTGACGAGCGATTCTACGAATGCCACAACGCCTCTTATTATCGGCCACTTCATCCACCGCCCGCGCGGTTTCACCGGTGTTTCCTTAACATTAATCGTATCGTCCGGGCGGCGTACGGCAATCGCCGTTCGGTCGGCACCTTTCATCATGATGCCTTCCATGACCGCCTGGCCTCCCATTTTGGTCGGATTGCAGTCTTTTATAAATATCTTGCTGAAATCCAATGTATCATCCCCCGTTTGAGTCTATCCGAGGACCTTAGTCCTGTTTATTATCTCTATGAAATCCTTGTTTGTTCTCGTATGCGCAATATTGTCTATGATTTTTTCCGTGACTTCTGCCGAGCCCTGGCTCGACATCGCCCGTCTTATCTTATAAATCGCTTCGATTTCATCTTTTGTAAGAAGCAGATCTTCACGTCTCGTTCCCGATTTATTTATGTTGATAGCCGGGAATATGCGCCTCTCTGAAAGCTTGCGGTCCAGATGAAGCTCCATATTTCCTGTACCCTTGAATTCCTCGAAAATAACATCGTCCATCCTGCTGCCTGTCTCGATGAGAGCCGTCGCGAGAATCGTGATGCTCCCGCCCTCTTCAAGCTTTCTCGCCGAGCCGAAAAATTTCTTCGGTTTGTGGAGCGCGCCCGGATCTATGCCGCCTGACAGAGTTTTCCCTGAAGCAGGAACGACCATGTTATAGGCCCTGGCAAGTCTCGTAATACTGTCGAGAAGAACGATTACATCTTTTTTGTGCTCGGCAAGGCGCTGGGCGTGGGCGATGACCATTTCCGCGACCTTGACGTGGTGTTCCGCCTGCTCGTCGAACGTCGAATATATTACCTCGCCCTTGATCGAGCGCTTCATATCCGTAACTTCTTCAGGGCGCTCGTCGATCAGGAGAACCATTACGTGCATTTCCGGATACTGTTCTTCGATGCTGCACGCGATCTTTTTCAGCAGAACGGTTTTGCCCGTCTTAGGCGGTGCCACGATGAGGCCTCTCTGCCCCTTTCCGATAGGCGCAAAGAGATCTATGAGGCGCATGGACAGATCACGGCCTTCTCCTTCGAGGCGTATTCTTTCGTACGGGAATACCGGCGTCAGATCCTCGAAATTAGGTCTGCGCATCGAAACGCCAGGTTCATCTCCATTTACCGTGTTGACATAAAGAAGAGCTCCGAATCTTTCGCCTTCGTTCGGCTTTCTCGTAATTCCCTTGATTCTGTCGCCTGTTTTCAGATTAAACCGTCTGATCTGCGTCTGTGAAACATAAATATCCTTGTCGCTCGTCATGAAATTGCGGAAACGGAGGAACCCGAACCCGCCGTCAGCGATATCCAGAATTCCCTCGACCTGAGGGCGCTCTTCGTCGCTGTATTTGCGTTCCTGTTTCTGATTTTTGTCTCTGAAATTTCTCGACTCTTCAGGTTCTTCTTCATTTCTTTTTGAATTCTGGGAATGATGATGGCCTGAATAACTGTTGTGAGACGGCCTGTGATACTCATGTTTCTGATTGTTTTCGGAATCGGAATGTCTGTAATTTCTTTCTTCATGAGTGCGGCTTGAATAAGCCTGGGTTTTGTCCTGACCTGATGAATGATTTTCGTGATGTTCTGTTTTGCGGGCATGAAAATCCGTACTGTTTCCTTCAGAGGCAGCGCCATTTTCTTCTGGCTGGTCATTTCTGGACTGATTACTTTTCTTATCTTTCTGCGCAGCATTTTCCATGACTTTATCTGCTATAACCTGTCTCAGCTGCACCTTATGAATCGCCTCTGGGTTTTCTATGCCAATCTTTGCGGCAATATCTCTCAATTCCGCTACTTTCATGGATTTTAGAGAATCCAAATCGATATTTAACATTTTTCCCTCTTGAAAAAGGCGGTACAAAGAAAGCAACAAGATTAAATGTACCGCCCATGATAAAAACTATTCTATAACTCTGCCGTATTTCGGCTTTCTGTTCATATCGTGAATTGCCTTGATAAATCTGATAGTACCTGTCTTGGCACGCATTACGACTGTGTCTGTAGTTGCCTTGTTGTTGCTCAGGAAGCGTACTCCCTTGAGCAGATCGCCGTCAGAAACGCCTGTCGCGATGAATAATATATCGTCGCCCTTGGCGAGATCCTCGGTCGTGAGCACATCGAAATAATGAGGATCTGTATGAGCTCTGCGGATTTCTTCAGGAGTACGTGCGAAAAGTCTTCCTTGGATTTCACCGCCGAGGCATTTGAGCGCTGAAGCAGCGAGGACTCCTTCAGGGCAGCCGCCGATACCTGCGAGGACATCGACACCGCTGTCATCGAAGCATGTTGCTATTGCAGCAGCTACGTCGCCGTCAGAGAACATCTTGATACGGCAGCCGAGCTTTCTGCACTGTTCGATGATATCCTTGTGCCTGTCTCTTTCGAGGATCGTAACTGTAAGGTCATCGATATCCTTGTCGAGAGCCTTTGCTACAGCTTTGAGGTTATCCTGAAGCGGCTTTTCGATGTCGATAACGCCTTTGGCTTTAGGCCCTACAGCGATCTTTTCCATGTAATAATTTCTCGTGGCGTACAGGCAGCCTCTCGGTGCAACAGCGATTACGGATATCGCATTTGCGCGGCCCTTTGCGGTCGATGTCGTACCATCGAGCGGATCAACTGCGATGTCGACGGAAGCAGCGTGTTCCCCGCCTCTGCCGATCTGTTCACCTATATAGAGCATAGGGGCTTCGTCCTTTTCGCCTTCACCGATTACCACGACGCCGTCGATATTAACCGTGTCGAACATCATGCGCATGCCTGTTACAGCCGCCTGGTCGGCAGCGTTTTTATTGCCGCGTCCGAGCCATTTCGCCGAATCAAGGGCTGCATTCTCGGTCACCCTTGCGAGTTCAAGACCGAGGCTTCTGTTCATTGCCACATGGCTTTTACCATTTGTAGTTCCCTGAGCTTCTTTTTTTGTCTGCTCTCCTGACATTTTTTCGTGCCTCCGAATAATAACATGGCAGTAAGGTCTACCACCAGAAAATTGTACATTGCATTATTATTTATTATATCAGACTGCAGCAACAGCCCTCAATAAGTATCATCTACCGGAATAGAAGTATTCTGGTATTCAAAAGACTAATCCGACGATGAGCTCCCCGAATCCGAAGCTGTGCCGCTGTATATCTCGTTGAGCATGTCTTTTGTGGCATCCTTGTCCTGAACGTAATAAGATGTGGAGCCTATGTATTTGCCCTCGCCCGGAACCGTGTACGTACTGATCGAATTCTCATCGAGCTTCATGGCTGACAGCGCGTACTGGCTGACCGCACCGAGCGTAAGGTCAGATTTGATGTTGTCGGTGATGAGCTTGGCGGATGAGATCACTCCGTGTTTGATGCACTGCTTGTAGAGCGCTTTCATGAACGCCTGCTGTGCTTCTACACGGCCGAGGTCTCCGTTTGCGTATCCGTGTCTGTATCTCAGGTATTGTACAGCATGTTCGCCGTCGAGCGTCTGCTGGCCTTTATCTATATCTATAACCAGAGGAGGATCATCGTAAGGATCCTCGTAATGCATGTCCTGCTTGACATAAATAGGAACACCGCCTATTCCGTCGACTATTTTCTCGACTGCGTCGTAAGTTATTATCGCGTAATAATTTATTGGAATTCCGTAGAGCACGTCGCTTACCGCTTCCGCTGTTGGTTTTACGCCCTGGCTTGCGTAAATGGAATTGATCTTTCTTTCGGCGGCGCCGTCGTATCCGTCTCTATGATAATAAGTGTCTCTCGGTACAGAGATGACATCGACATTGTCATTGTCCAGGTCCCAGCTCAGCAGCATGATCGTGTCCGTCATTTTGTCGTTTACGCCCAGCATGAGAAGATTGATCCTGTTGACATCGGAATACTTGTCGTAAAAAGTTCCGCTGCCGTCAACCAGCATGCCTTCGCTGTCGGCTGTGCTGTCGCCAGTGCTGTCTGACTGAAAAAGATTGACATTCGAGACGGCATTTATCAAAGGAATGCCTATCAGGGTGAATATGACTAAAAAAGTCAGAAAAAATTTTAAAAAAGTTCTTGCTTTCATTATTTATTATTCCTTCGGTCATTTTAGTTGTGCTGCTTAAGTACACAAAGATCCTGTACTCTGAATTGAAAGAAAAAGTAAAACAATTCAGTGCATTTGTTTATTATACTCTAAAATGTGAATAGTCAAAAGAATATTATGCAAGATTCATACTTTTTTAAGAGCAAGAAAAAATCGTATCGCAAAAAACCGTTCCTGCCGGAACGGTCCGCGGGCTCCTTCGGCAGGGACCGGAATCCTGCAGAAGGAACCCGCTTTCCGTCATTTCAATTGTTCATCTGCAGCTCAGCTCTGGAGCTGCGGTTTTACTGATAAACTTGCGCAGCAGCCGCATCGGCTGCATTTGATATTAGTTACTTATTGTTGTATTTGTAGAAGCCTTCGCCCGTCTTCTGGCCGAGCTTGCCCGCTCTAACCATCTTTCTGAGAAGAGGATGAGGCCTGTATTTATCCTCGCCGAGTTCCCTGTGAAGAACTTCCATGATCGAAAGGCAGACGTCGAGACCGATGAGGTCCGCGAGCGCCAGAGGTCCCATAGGATGGTTTGCGCCGAGCTGCATGGCTCTGTCTATGTCTTCCGCAGACGCGATATTTTCAGCAAGAACGCCTACGCATTCGTTGATCATAGGCACGAGCATTCTGTTTACTACGAAGCCCGGTGATTCGTTGACTACTATCGGCGTCTTCTGAAGATCAGCGGCTACTTTCTTGACAACCTCGATAGTCTCGTCAGAAGTATTGTAGCCAGGAACCACCTCGACCAGCTTCATTACCGGAGCCGGGTTGAAGAAATGCATGCCTGCCACGCGTCCTGGTCTTTCAGTCACAGACGCGATCTCCGTAATAGAAAGAGAAGAGGTATTTGATGCCAGAATGACTTCAGGACGGCAGATCTTGTCCATCTGTCTGAATATTTCCTTCTTGATGTCCATGTTTTCGCTGGCCGCCTCGATTACGAAATCGACGTCCGACAGATCCTCTATATTGGTGCTGCCTTTGATGCGCGCCAGATTTTCGTCCTTTTTCTCAGGTTTGAGCCAGCCTCTGGTGATCATGAAATCATACTGGCCTTCGATGTGTTCGAGTGCGTGGTCAACCGACGTCTGTTTCCTCGCCCTGAAGGTAACATCATATCCGCAGTTAGCAATATGCTGTACGAGACCTGCACCCATAGTTGAAGCGCCCAGGATACCGATTTTTTTGAACTCCATAAATGCCTCCTTTTCTGCAATCTTGTATATATCGGGTTTTGATTATTTCTACTCGCCCTTAAACTCTGCTTTTCTCTTCTCGAGAAAAGCCTTCATTCCTTCCTTCTGGTCCTTTGTGCCGAAGCACATGCCGAACAGATCTGCTTCGATAGCTATGCCCGAATCTATGTCGACCTGTTCTCCGCGTTTTATCGCGGCATTGGCCCATCTCACCGCAAGAGGCGCATTTGATGCGATCTTCGCGGCCATAGCTTCTGCCGAAGGCATCAGTTCCTGAGGCTCTACCACTTTGTTCACGAGTCCGTAGCTCATGGCATCCTGTGCTGAAATGTTCTGCGCCGTGAGAATCATCTCTGCCGCTCTGCCTCTGCCGACAATAGCCGTGAGCCTCTGTGTGCCGGAAAATCCCGGAGTGATGCCCAGTCCTGTTTCAGGCTGACCGAAAACAGCCTTATCGGACGCGATCCTGATATCGCAGCACATGGCAAGTTCAAGTCCTCCGCCAAGGGCATATCCGTTGACGGCGGCTATAGTGGGTTTCTCTGATTTCTCGATCTTTCTGTACAGCCTCTGGCCTGAATTGCCGAATTTTCTTCCCTCAAGCATGTTGAGGTCCGCCATTTCTCCGATGTCTGCGCCTGCCGCGAAAGCTCGTCCTGCTCCGGTGATGACGATGACCCTGACTTCATCGTCCTCCTGTAGTTCGTCGAAAGCACGGCTGATATCGGCAATAACCTGAGAATTCAATGCGTTCAGCGCTTCAGGCCTGTTGAGCGTAAGAACCGCATAATTGTCTTTTTTCTCTGTCAGTACAAATGCCATAATGCCCACCTCCTGTCTAGTCTGCATCAGGTAAAATCTACAAAAAACATTATATGTGCTATAGCAATTATTTTCAAGTCAATTATATGTAGCCGCATCATTTACGCACTTCGTATTATGACTTAGTATTTGATATGCCTTTTTTCATATGATAACATTAGAAGTAAGTATTTTCATTATATTTGCTGAGTATTTTCATAATAGCTGCAGGTTTTCCAGTCGTATTTTTTAAGTAGTTTACTTGTTCACATTTATTTATTATACTAAAATATCTTTAATGCTAAGATGTTCTTTATTAATGGGAGAGGATTTATGATAAGAAAAATCAAGAAATGGGCATGTGCATTGACAGCAGTGCTTATCGGCGCCTCCATCACATTTATGCCGGGCGCACAGATCCCGGTTTCAAACGCGGCTGAAACGCCTGTCGTCTCCTACGCATTGTCATTAAGCGATACGTACGGCACGCCGTTCTACGACGCCGTTTCACAGCTTGCAGCGGCCGGAATCATAACCGGTTACTCTGACGGTACTTTCAGGCCATACAACACGCTGTCCAGGGCGGAAGCCTGTACTCTTATCTACAAGGCATACGGCGACGACAGCTATTCACCATACAATAAGTACAATTTCGAAGATCTGTCTGAATCGTACTGGGGATATAAATACATAGACTACTGCGCCGGCATCGGAATCGTCTCCGGTTATCCCGACGGCACATTCAGACCGGACAACACCGTGACATACGACGAGCTCATCTCGATGATAGTAAGAGCGCAGGGGCTCAACGACGGGCAGGTTTTATCGTACCCTTCCGGCTACATCAGCCTGGCGAGACAGAACGGCATTCTCGACAATCTTTCAGGCGTGACAATTAACAGCAGCAACAACTCGTCTCCTGCTAACCGCGGCAACACCGCGATCATGATCGCAAGCGGCGATTACAACTCCACGCCGGCAGACGATCCAATAGAAGATCTCCTCGCCGACCGCAATATGACCGGAGTCGTCTACGGTATCGTCACGAAAGCTTACAGCGGATACGACAGCACCGGCGACAGCTGCGTAATTGCAAAGCTGCTTATCGGGAACCATTCGTATGACATCGTTCCATACTATTCATTGAGCGGCATGTTTTCAAATATGACAGCGGCAACCGGTCTTGTACGGATTACCATCAAGAACGGACGCGCCATGAGCGTCACGAAGGTTACGTTCTCATACAACGGCTCATACGGAATGGTGACTCCGGCAGCCAGTTCTTCGGACATGACAGCCTTCTGCAGCGTCGATTCGATCAGCAGCAGCTCGCTGAGCTATACGGCCGATACCAGCGGAAGTGTATATATTTCGTCTAGCGCCGTATTCTACAGAATCGCACTGGTAGACGGAAATCTCACGGCTTACAATATAGAATACTTGGATATTTCGGAGGACGACATGGCTGCAGCTTATTCCGTAAGCGGTACGTCAGGAACGACTGCAGAAATAATCATTTCGATTCAGTCCGACGACTTCGACGACATTCTGCATCAATCAGACAATCCGGATTTCAGACTGATGGGATAAGTTTCAGACCGGCGGGCCAGATGAATTATATTTCAGGCCGATTAGTCAAATAAGATCTGCATAACAGTATTAATAAAAAAACAAAGGGTGAAGACGACGGATTTCCATCATCTTCACCCTTTTCATTTCTAGTTGTTCCAAGGAGTATCGTTTATTGACGATACTATATGTACTGCTCCTGGCCCGGCGTGTTTGCCCGGCCGCATCTCTGTTATTTTCTGAGAGCTTCGATCTTGTCGGTCTTTTCCCATGGAACTCCGATATCGGTACGTCCGAAGTGTCCGTATGCGGCAACCTGTCTGTAGATAGGTCTTCTGAGATCGAGCATGCGGATGATTCCGGCAGGTCTGAGGTCGAAATTCTCTTCAATGCGCTTTACGATTTCTTCGTCTGAAATCTTTCCTGTGCCGAACGTATCGACCATGATCGATACAGGTCTTGCGACTCCGATCGCGTAAGCGAGCTGGATTTCACACTTGTCTGCCAGGCCTGCAGCTACGATGTTCTTGGCGACATATCTTGCTGCATATGCTGCAGAACGGTCTACCTTTGTAGGGTCCTTGCCCGAGAAGGCTCCGCCGCCGTGACGCGCGTAGCCGCCGTAAGTATCTACGATAAGCTTGCGGCCTGTAAGTCCTGAATCGCCGTGAGGACCGCCGATTACGAATCTGCCCGTAGGGTTTACGAGGTATTTCGTCTCATTATCGAGCAGGTAGTCAGGAAGAACAGGCTTGATGACGTATTCGATCACATCTTTTCTGATCTGTTCGAGTGTAGCGTCAGGATCGTGCTGAGTCGATACGAGAACCGTATCGATCCTTCTGATCTTGCCTTCCTCGTCATATTCTACCGTAACCTGAGTCTTTCCGTCCGGTCTGAGGTAAGGAAGAGTCCCGTCCTTACGTACGGCGGTGAGTCTGCGCGCAAGCTTGTGAGCATAGATGATCGCTGCAGGCATGAGCTCAGGAGTCTCGTTGCACGCATATCCGAATATTATGCCCTGGTCTCCGGCTCCGATGGCTTCGATCTGGTCGTTTAATTCGCCGGTCTTGTACTCGAGCGCCTTGTCGACGCCCATCGCGATATCAGGCGACTGCTTGTCGAGCGCCGTGATTACAGCGCATGTATCTCCGTCGAATCCGAGATCGCTCGATGTATATCCGATATCGTTAATTACGCCTCTTGCAACCGCTGGAATATCTACATTGGCTGATGTTGAAATTTCGCCCATTATCAGTACCATGCCGGTAGTTACCGTAGTTTCGGCGGCTACGCGGCCGTCCGGATCCTGAGCGATAATTGCATCGAGAATTGCATCTGAAATCTGGTCGCAGATCTTGTCAGGGTGACCTTCTGTAACTGATTCGGATGTGAACAGTTTTTTCATTTTACTTCTTAGCTCCTATATACACAATTGATATTGATTTTTGAGATTGTCCGGCGGTACTAAAAAACCTCTTCCTTGTTCAAGGAAGAGGCGGTTATCAGTTTTGTCGGATTTCCACCTCATCTTTCAGATAATAAATATCTGCAGGAATTAGCACCTTCCGCACATGTGCACTGCGCGGTGGTTGCTGGACTTCGCAGGGCCTGATCCCTCGGTCTCTCGCAATAAGGAGATTATCAACATATGCAATTTTACATGAAAAGTTTCTATTGTCAATATATTATTTACGTGAACGTTATTGATTTAACACATTATCCGCAAGTTGTACAAAAATATAATACAGGCCGCCCAAAATGAACGGCCTGCAGCGCTGTAACGCAATATGACAATATATTAAATTTATGTCTGGCAGCCTGACAGCCGGCCGCCCGGGAAAACCTGCCCCTGAAAATCCGGCCTGATTTCCTGTTTTAGTCCGGGTCCGGCTGCCGGTTATTGCTATACGTTCTTCGAAGCGACGATGAACGCTTCCACATTGTTTCCCGGAATTATATCCTCCCGCAGTATGGTCCATCCGTTAAGTACGATGAAATTCTTATATTCGTCGAATGTCCACTCGATCGAATCAGGGTGTCCCATGAATGTCTTGAACAGATGAGCGGTATCTTCGAGGAAGCCGCCGTTCCTGACGTAATTCGGAGCTATGAGTATGCCGCCCGGCTTGAGCACTCTCGCAGCCTGTTCGAGCACGAGCTCAGGCATGTCGAACATGTTGAGCGCATTTGCGATTATCACGGCGTCGAAGCTGTTGGCAGGATACGTAAGGTTTTCCGGCTCCTGCACGTCCCACATGAGATTGTCAGGAGTTCCCTTCTTCTGAGCTCTTGAAATCATATTTTCAGAGAAATCGCACGCTACGACAGGTCCGCACACGTCCGCAGTGCTCCTCGCTATATCGCCCGAACCGCATGCGATGTTGAGCACGCGCATCGACGGATCGAGCTCGTCTCTTATCATGTTCGTAAGGGTCCTGAACGTGCGGTGGTTTGCAGCGTATCTCAGGCTGTTCATGCTGGCAGTGCCGTCCCAGATGTCTTTAGAGCCTTTCGACAAATTGATATGTCTTCTGATGAAGACAGCCGACAGCGCAGCCGCTCCGATCATCATTCCCACGACGGCCGCCGTATTTTTACCGCCGGTGCGCTTTTTAGCTCCATGTCTTCCTGCCTTTCCAGACTTTGAAGCCACATTGTCTTTCACTGCGGATACTCCGTCATGGATGCCCGCACCTATCTTAGCACCGGCCTTTTTCCCATTTTCGATGATATGTATTTCCGGGATATATTCATCCGGCAGATTTATCGGCGGAATCGCAAAATCGTGCTTTTTCCTGCGGCGGAGCAAATCCTTCTTTTTTATCTTTTCAGCCGCTTCCGCGGATTTTTCCTTTATATGAGCTCCGGAATTTCTGATCGTTTCAGGTACTTTTTCCTGGATTATATAAACGTTATATGGAACATAAAATTTCTTTTTCATCGTGTCCGACCTCCTCTGCTGCTTGTTTTCACACAGGGTCCGATGTTATTGCACAGGCCGGCGGGATTTCCCCGTCCGGCATGCATCCGGAAAATCCTTTTTACAAACATTAATCTGATAAATTATTCTGATAATATAATATTATACATTGACCAAAGCCGTGCATGAATATTAAAGTTCTTAAAAAAAATACATGAAAAATCGATATGAATATCATCTTTCAAAATGGTTATATAAATATATCAAAAAAATTACTTGAATCTGAATGAGTTGATATAGAAAAATCAAGGAGGGAAATCTATGGCATTCGGAAAAGCTGTCACAGGTATAGACAAGAGCGGTTCTTTCCGCGTATATATGGGAATTTCAACCGGCATCGTACAGGAAGCGAAACGGCTGCACAACACATCGCCGCTCGCGACTCATCTCATGGGCAGAGCCCTGACCGGAACAGGCCTCATGGGACTCATGCTCCGCGAGCCTGGAATGAAAATCACGATGCAGTTCAAGGGCGACGGTCCCGCGCAGCAGATCCTCTGCACGGCCGACAGTGAAGGCCATGTCAAGGGATATATAGTCAATCCGCTCGTCGAGACGCCTGCGAAAGAAGACGGTTCGTTCGATATCAGCAGCGCCCTGGGCAGCGGCACAGTCACATGCATCCGCGACATGGCCGGTTCGAAAGAGCCTTATGTAGGCAAGGTTCCTCTGGTCAGCGGTGAAATCGCTGAAGACATTGCATCTTATTTCTATCAGTCCGAACAGGTCAGGACGGTAGTTTCGCTCGGCGTGAAGCTCGACGAAAACGCAGAGGTCCTCGCAGCAGGCGGCGTGATCGTCCAGCTCCTCCCTGACGCTTCGGAAGAAGCCGTAAAGGCTCTCGAAGAATGGCTTCCCCAGATGCCCAAGATCTCAGAGCTGTCATATGAAGTTTCGTCCGACGAAAGCCGCGATCCTGATACTGTAATGACGGAATTTCTCGAAAGAGCATTCCTCGGAATGCCTGACGAGTTCGCTGTCAGGCCGCTCGATTTCCACGATTTCGAATGGAAATGCGGCTGCTCGGTTTCGAGATTCGAACAGGGCATCATAAGTCTGGGCGTGAAAGAAATAAACCAGATGATCGAAGAGGACGGTCAGGCTGAAGTTGTCTGCCAGTTCTGCGAAAAGAAATACCATTTCGACAGAGAGCATCTGGAACGGCTGAAGATGGTAGCCGAAGCAAAGCACATAATGTAGCGGATATGAATGTATTCACATAAAAAAGCTGCATCATTCTGATGCAGCTTTTCTGAATTCATTCAGCCTATTAAAAAATTAATAGAGGGCGATTATCTTTTCGGCCAGTTCTTCTTCGTCCTCTCCTTCTACAGGAACACATTCATAGAAGTATTTTTCGATTTCATCCCAGTCTGTCAGACGCGATTCAGGCGTGCAGAGCAGCTTTACGTATTTTTCGTGTTCGCCGGTCGGATTGATCCAGCTCTTCGGCACATTTACCTTGTAAAACTGAAAACCCTGCTCGAAACCGTATTTGAGACCATCTATCTTGATCGTACCGGTGCCCTTGTCATCTATAGGGTCCGGTGTATAAAGTTCTGTATTTGCGTATCTGCCTGTCTTTACTCCTAATTTATTCATATAAATACCTCCTCATATAATATAAACTGTGTCGTCATACATAATTATAGGCATTTTTTATGCAATTAAGCTGAAATCACATAAAAATTTTTGACATTGATAATTATATCACAAAAGGCGTCCTGTATATGAAAATATATGTAAATTTCCGCAGCTACACGTACATCCGCAGAATTTCATTGAGATGATTCTCGAAAATTTCATCGCTGTCGTATTCGGCCGCGCGATCCTCCAGCTGTTTTCTGCGGCCCTCCGGTATCTGAAGGAACTGTGCGTAATTTTCTACGAAACCGTGGCGTCTGGCAAGCTGATATGTGCGCTGTTCCAGAAGAGGAAGCCCGAGCACCTGATCTGCCTGTTCCAGCATGAATTCCTTGTCTTTCCCGATATTGCCGCTTATCGAACCGACGAGGTTTGTTATGTGATCGCTTACGATGTTCACTTCCGGACCCGTAATGCCGGCGACGAGATCCCTTATCTCCTGCAGTTTTTCTATGTCGGAGCACTCTTCGAATTCTCCGCGCAGCAGCATATCGTACAGTTCAGACTCGAGCTTCAGCACGAACGTTCTGATACGCACGAAGTCCGGGTTAATCTGATTCACAACATATGCGGTCTGCTCGGAATTTTCGCTGCTGTATTTTTTCCCGCCTATTCCAGGCATGAAATACACAGACAGCTCGATTCCTGCTTCCATCGTCTTTACGCCTGCTTCGATCTGCTGTGCACTGGTCAGTCCCTTGTTTATCATCTTAAGAACATTGTCCGATCCGCTCTCGAAGCCTGTGTGTATCCTGTTCAGTCCGCTTTCTCTCAGCGTTTTAAGCTGATCGACCGTACAGCGGGCAAGCGTCTCAGCCCGGCCGTACGTCGTGACACGCTGTACAGACGGAAATTTTTCTCTGAGATAAAAGAGCACGTCAGCCAGTTTTTCCGGCTTAAGCGCTATGGAGTTGCCGTCCTGAAGGAAGACATTCCTGCCGCCGTGTCCAAGCCAGTTGTAGACCATGTAGAAACACTGAAGCTCATTGCCGTTCATCTTTTCGAGATACGGGATCAGCTTTTCGCGATCGACGACGCCGTCCGCGCCGGCGCATCCGTAGATAAGATCGCGGAAATACGCCATGTTGTCGATGTTCCGTTTGATCTGTTCCGGCTGTATTATATGAAACTGCTGCCCGCGGTAGACCGTGCAGAATTTGCACTTGTTCCACGTGCATCCGCTCGTTACCTGAAGAAGCAGACTGTTCGCTTCACTCGGAGGTCTTATCGGACCTATGTCGAATGATCTGTCCTCCGCCATGTTGTTTCCCCTCCTGATTCAAGCTATTCCACGCCACGCTCGCTGCTGCTGTGGAAATCTTCTTCTCTCATTATCGAGGCTCTTAATTTAGCAATATGGCTTATCGAATATTTCTGCGCATCTTCCTGATTTCTCGCGATCATGCTGCTGAGAATGAGCCTGTGCTCATCGATTACCTCCGCAGCTCTCCTGATCGATTTGAAATAGATGTAGCGGAAGCGCAGAACCTGTTCCTGAAGATCTCTGAGGATGTTGATGAGATATTTGTTGCCGCTGCCGTCGGCGATGAGGTTATGAAAACGTGTATCGAGCTGTATCAGGCTTTCCGTCTCACCCTTTTTGTACGCTTCTTCGTACTGTGAGTTTACGTCGCTTACCGCCTGAAGTTCTTCGTCGGTCATGTTCCCTGTCGCCAGGAATGTCGCCAGGCCTTCGAGAGGTTCTCTGACAAACAGCATATCCTCCATATCCTTTGCAGAAATATCAGAAACATAGGCTCCGCGCCGCGGTTCTATAGTAACGAGATTGTCCTTTTCAAGCTGTCTGATCGCTTCTCTGACAGGCGTACGGCTTACTCCCATGCTCTCTGCCAGATCGATTTCCATCATTCTCGTTCCAGGCTTGATCTGTCCGGTCATAATCAGCATACGCAGCTCTTCATATACTAATTCACGCAGTGGCTTATGCTCCTGCATATTTATATTAAGCAATTTTCACACCTCTCTATGTACTGTACAATACAATTTTATAAAGCTATTTTATTTATTAATTATACTCAAATTGTACTGTGTATACAAGAGAGGAGATTAATCGGGCTGATCCGGCCGGTTTTGCTCAGGCCGTTATGTCGTCTTTATCGTCACCCGGCATATTCAAAATATAATTGAGACATTCCTCACACACGCAGTGTCCGTGAAAAATCCGACCGTTTTCTATGTGTCTGCTTCCACAGATAGCGCACGAATCATCGAAGATGTACGCCTTTTTACGGCCCCTGCGGTTGATAGTTTTTCCTTTTTCCACGTTATTCATAAAACTTCTCCTGAATTATTGGTCATAAGAAACTATGTTTAAATACTTGAAGCGGCCGCTGATAAAATTTTACACTCCGTTTCTGGGTAAATCAACTTATTCTTCTTTTGATGTCAAAAACTGTCGTTTCTATGTCGCTTTCTGCACTTTATGTCTCCGGTGCGATATTATTCAATTTACATTTCGTTTTCTGAGTGTATAATAACAAAGGCCATTTTATGTTTCATGAAACTGCATGAAAACTGTTTGAATAAATTTGTTTGAAAGGAATTTTATATGAAGTCCAGAGCAGGATCTATTTGCATACTGATTACGGCGTTTGCCTTCGGAACTATGGAGATATCGCTGAAAATCGCCGGCGGAGCTTTTTCTTCGTTCCAGCTTACATTTCTGCGTTTCATGATCGGAGGGCTCATGCTTCTCCCGTTTGCGGCCAGCGAAATCAGACGCAGAAAGCTGCGTCTCAACAAAACCGATCTGCTGTATCTTCTGATACTCGGAATCATCAACATCTGTTTCAGCATGATACTGTTCCAGATCGGAGTCCAGATGAGCAACGCCGGGCTTGCGGCCATCGTGATGTCGTCCAACCCGATATTTACCATGATATTCTCGCACTTTATCGTGCACGACTACTTCAACAGGCAGAAGGCGATCACTCTCGTTCTCAGCGTCACCGGGCTGCTGATCGTTGCTAACCCTTTGTCGTTCGTTCACGGCGGCGGATCAGTCGGACTTCTCATAGTGCTGGTGGCAGCCATCGGATTTGCTTTTTACACCACGCTCGGCAAAATCCGCATGGAACGTCTCGGCGGCATGATCGAAAACTCGTTCAGCTTTATCATGGGTTCTCTCGTGCTCCTCGTAATCAATCTCATCCGTCACGAGCCTGTATTCGGGGGAATTAATTCTCATACGATCTTCCCTCTCTTATACGCAGGCGTCGTAGTAACAGGCATAGGCTACATGTGCTACATGAAGGCGATCGAGCTCACCGGACCGTCCAACGCATCTGTCGCATTCTTCGTAAAACCTGTAGTTGCACTCATAGGCGCCGCAATAGTTCTCGGCGAGCCGATAACGCCGAATGCCGTCATCGGCATGATATTCATCATCCTGGGATGCACGGCGGCCGGCCCGATCGACAGATATCTGTCAAAGAGAAAAGCCGAAAAGCAGGAGGAGGAAATGCCTGCTGTACCTGTATCGGAAGCTCACAGCGGCGTTCCTGCCGTCATCACGATCTCGAGAGAATTCGGCAGCGGCGGCCGCGACATCGGCAAAATTATTGCAGAAAAACTTCATATGAAATATTATGATACCAACATAATCGAAATGCTCGCACAGCAGAGCGGTTTCTCACCGGATTTTATCAAGGAGTACGAACAGGGACTCGGATCCTCCGGCAGCAAGATACTCTTCGGTATTTACGACCAGTACGTAAATTACGCATCAGATGAGAAATCGCCTGTAAACCGGCTGTTCCAGGAGGAATGCAAATTCATAAAGAACATCGCGTCGGAGCAGCCCTGCGTAATAGTCGGCAGGCTTGCGAACTACATTCTCAGGGACAGAGCCGACGTATTCAATGTGTTCATAACAGCAGACATATCGTGGGAAGCGGATCGTGTAATGAAGCGCGACGGCATACCGCGTGAAAACGCTGTTAAAAAAATCAGGCGCATCAACCGTCAGCGCAGGAATCACTGTTCATACTTCACCGATACGGGCTGGGGCGATGCGGAAAACTACGATCTTACTGTGAAATCAAGCCGTTACGGCATTGAAAGTTCGTCTGACATTATCTTGAAAGCTGTTTCAGCAACGGAGGCATAATCAAATGGGAAACGAAAACAACACGAAAAAAGGCTGCACCTGCATATTCACACCGGCATCTGAAATAAAGACGCCGTCGCTCGACGGATGGCTCGCAGAAGCGAAGGCCGGAGAATACGCCGATCAGTGCGGCATGTATCTGTTCCACAACGGTATCGTTCGCAGAACCGCAAAAAAGCAGGTGCGCCAGGGAGAGGAATCGGCTCCTGTAGCTGGCATGAATTTCTCATACGACAGGGAAAAGGTCGAAAAAGCGATGGAATCAGCCAGCACCATGCCGGGAATCTACTACATCCGCGTATGGCTCAACGAAGGCAGCCTTAAGGTCGGAGACAATATAATGCTGGTTCTCGTAGGCGGAGATATACGTCCTCACGTAATAGACGCGCTGCAGACGATGGTAGGAAAAATCAAGAACAGCTGCGTATCCGAACAGGAAAAATATTAATTCCGGCGCAGAAATAAAAAGAAAATGCGGCGCAGGCCGCATGAAAAAGGCATAAAGAAAGGGAGCACGCGAAGATATTTATGCGGGGGGTGAACCCCGGCGGCACATCTTCGCGTGCTCCCGTTTTTTCTGTTATCCCAGCAGATTAAGATCTCTGACTATTCCGCGGCTGATAAGTCTCGAAAGTACGTGCCTGTTGAGGTCAGTCCCTGAGAGGTGATCTGGATCCATCAGGCGCTCGTACAGAGTCTTGGCGTGGTAGTCGCTGCCTGACGAATAGAGCAGATTCCAGTCGTCTGCGATGTCCTTCAGCAACTTCTGCTTCTCCGGCGAATACCGTCCGTAGAAGACTTCCAGGGCCGCGTCGGGACCTGCGTGCCCGCTGAACATCTGCACGAGGCGCATCTGTTCGCGCATCGAGAGATTATATGAAAACAGATGCGCGAGAACGGGAATTCCGCCAGCCTTTTTTATCAGCTCAGCCCCTTCAGCTACAGACATGAAGTGCATATGATCGAGTGAATTTACGTACGCCCGCCGCTCTCCATATGTGCCGACATACTTGTCGAACCCTTCGTCGAAACTCGATATGATGCCGTGTTTCAGCATATAGTCGGTGATATGGATCCTTCCCAGATGCCTGCTCTCTGGATACAGCCTTTTGAACGTGTCGTAGGAAGGGATTTCTATTCCGCAGTTTACGCGCAGCTTTTCGACCATGGCGTTGAAGTAGCCGCGCCTGTCCTGCCTGTTCTTCTTTACGGCTTCCCGTATGCCTTCGTTCTTAAACCCCAGCCCGACGATGTGAACCTCTGTCTTTCCTCCGTCAGATCTTACATATTCCGTCGACAGTTCGATGCCGTTCACGAGCTGGATTCTGGTTCCGTAACGCTCGCGAAGCTCATCTGAATAGTCATTTACGTAATTGTGGTCCGTAAGTGCGGCCACTTTTATTCCCGACGCTGCAGCCTTCATGATGACCTTGTCAGGCCGCATGAATCCGTCCGATAATATTGAATGTATATGAAAATCAACCATCGTTTCTGTCCCCGATACGATCATGAAAAACGGTCTTTTAAAAACAGTCCTTTATATATTATATCTGCAATCGGAGCGCGATTCCATCAAACTGGTTAATTTGCCGGAAAAGAATCCGTTCCCGGGCAGGCGGAAAAAATCCTCTCCGCCGGAATTTTCCGACAGAGAGGATGAAAATACAAATCGATTGACTTTTTGCGCCTTAGAATAATCTTTCAGGCTTATTTCTGCTGCATCTGCTTTGCAACTTCTTCAGCGAAGTTCTCTTCTCTCTTTTCGATGCCTTCGCCGACTTCATAACGAACCATGCCTACAACAGCGATGTCCTTGCCGATTTCCTTCGCAGCGTTCTGAACATACTGCGCAACAGAAAGATCGTTGTCCTTTACGAATTTCTGGTCGAGCAGGCATACTTCCTTGAGTTCCTTCTTGAGTCTGCCCTTGATCATCTTCTCGACGATGTCGGCCGGCTTGCCTTCGTTGAGAGCCTGCTGCTTGAGGATCTCTGTTTCTGAAGCGATGTATTCAGGATCGACGTCATCTTCGCTTATGTATCTAGGGCTCATCGAAGCTACCTGCATAGCTACGTCTCTGCCGACAGTGTTTACCTCTTCCGCCGTAGCATCTGTCTTGAGAGTGATGACAACTGCGATTGTGCCGCCGTTGTGTTTGTAGCCTACGTTTACGGTTCTAGGTACAGCGATCTTCTGGAATCTTCTGATGCTGAGCTTTTCACCGATAGTTGCGATCTTTTCCGTGAGAGCTTCCTGTACGGTGTTGTTGTCATCGAACTTCTCAGCCATGAAACCTTCCATGTCAGCCGCATCGCCGTTGAGAGCCGTAACTGCCACCTCATGAACGAAGTTCTGGAAATCCGGGTTCTTGGCTACGAAGTCGGTTTCCGAATTTACTTCGACGATAGCTGCCTGCGAAGCGTCGTCGCTGAATGCTATATCTGCAAGACCCATGGCTGCGATACGGTCAGCCTTCTTTACAGCCTTTGACTTGCCGTTTTCTCTGAGTACGTCGATAGCCTTATCGATGTCTCCGTCTGTCTCCATGAGTGCTTTTTTGCAGTCCATCATGCCCGCGCCTGTCTTTTCGCGGAGTTCCTTAATTAATGCTGCTGTTACTGCTGCCATCAGTATACCTCCTGTGGTGGTTTCTATAGTGAATTATTCCTCTGTTTTTGCTGCTTCTGCTTCTTCTGCAGTCTCCTGGCTTTCTTCCTCTTCTGATTCAGGTTCTTCAGCCATAGCCTCGCCCTGCTTGCCCTCGATAACAGCGTCAGCCATCTTGCTCGTGATGAGTCTTACGGCTCTGATAGCGTCGTCGTTAGCCGGGATTACGTAGTCGATTTCGTCAGGATCGCAGTTCGTATCGACGATGCCGACAACAGGGATTCCGAGAATTCCTGCTTCCTTGACAGCGATCTTTTCTTTCTTAGGATCTACGACGAACATCGCGTCAGGCATTCCGCCCATTTCCTTGATTCCGCCGAGGAACTTCTCGAGTTTTTCTTCGAGTGCCTTGAGCTTGAGAACTTCCTTCTTAGGAAGAGCTTCGAAAGTTCCGTTCTCTTCCATTTCCTTTATATCGTTGAGTTTCTTGATTCTTGTGGAAATGGTCTTGTAGTTTGTGAGCATACCGCCGAGCCATCTCTCGTTTACGTAGTACATTCCGCATCTTTCTGCTTCTTCTCTGATAGCTGCCTGAGCCTGCTTCTTTGTACCTACAAAGAGAACCTTGCCGCCTTCTGCTGCGGTCTTCATGAGGAACTCGTAAGCTTCGTCGATCTTCTTTACTGTCTTCTGGAGATCGATGATGTAGATGCCGTTTCTCTCAGTGAAGATGTAAGGAGCCATCTTAGGGTTCCATCTTCTGGTCTGGTGTCCGAAATGCACGCCCGCTTCAAGTAACTGTTTCATAGTAACTACTGACATAATATTTTCCTCCTGGTTTTATACCTCCGTCCCGGTCTGTCCCGCCGGCAGCCCTTTATCAATTTAAAAGGGCACCATCCGTCAGGTACGGGAACGTGCGAATTGAACATGTTTTTTTTACATGCGGAAAATATTTTACATCATATCGGCGATATGCACAATATTTTTTTGTTAATTTTGCGTTCAGGAATGAAGAAAGGTGTATTTTTTGAAATATTCCCTGACGAACTTGCGGTACGATCTGCTTACGGGCAGTTTCTCACCGCTGTACAGGACGATATCGCTGCCTTCCATGCCCGACACGTGGCCCATATTCACGGTAAAGCTGTTGTGACACCGCAGAAAACCGGTTCCGGCTTTCTCGGCAAAATTATCCATGCTGCCTGCATGGCGGTATTCGTCTTCGGCTGTGATGACAGCGAGCCCGTTTCTGGCTTTCTTTACATAATAGACATCTTCGAGGAACAGCAGCTTGATTTTCCTGCCGGCAGAAACCTGAATCCTTGAATAAGAGGCGTTCCTCCGCTTCCTCTTGATCCTCTCCGCTCTGCAGATCATCTTCATGACAGCCTCTGCATCCACCGGGGAAGACAGCGCAAAAATGCTCGGTATCGAGCAGAAATCGATCGATACATAGTTTGCGCCTGAACAGATTGCGATAAGCAGATCCGGATTTTTCCTGCATATTGAAAGAAGCATTTCTCTGTCGCGGACATCCGCGGCATCAGTAACGCTGCTGCCTACAACGACGATGTCGAAGCGGCGTGGATCCGAATTAACGGCTCTCAATGCCTCTTCACAGTTTTCTACGTGGAGGCAATTTATTCCGTCGGGCAGACGGAAGGGGCGGATATAATCCCTTTCTCTGATTACTGCTAATATATTCACGGCACTACCTCTGACGACTATTGACGAAAATTTGTTTGTTAAATAACAGATAATAGGTGGTTAATATAAATATTTCCTGCAAAAATTATATTATCCAGATAATCTTCGATCAACAGCGATCTGACAACCATTAGTTGTTATTCCGAATCATGATATTGGTAATGCCGGAATCATCACATTCCAGATATAAAAATATCCCCCTGATCAGGTTCGTCTGACGCTTTTAAGCATCTGACGCGGCAGTCATTTTTCAGCGCCGCGCCTGGGCTGACGTCATTCCGCCTGACCGGAGGGATTAAAATTCATTTTATAATTTACAGGTTATTTCCTGCCGGCAATCTCTTTGTAATACTCTATCGCCGGATCCACGGCACCGTTGAGTTCGAATGCCTTCGCGCGGTCGATGCACGTCGCGCATTTCCCGCACGGAACGTCCCCGCCCTCGTAGCAGCTCCAGGTATATTTGTACGGCGCTTTAAGCTCCAGGCCCTTTGCTACCACCTGAGCCTTCGTCATCTCGACGAAAGGCGCCTCTATATGGAGCGCATTGCCGCTTCCTATATATATGGCTTCGTTCATCGCTTTATTGAAGCCTGTGCTGCAGTCGGGGTACGCGTTTCCTGCGGCGTCGTCTGCATGGATGCCGTAATAGATGACTCCGCAGCCTTTCGACAGGGCAATGCTCGCCGCTGAGGAAAGGAACAGCCCGTTTCTGAACGGAACGTAAGTGCTGACCGGATTTCCGCCTGTCGTTTTGAGCTGCTCGCTGTACGATTCTTCAGGGATCTCCTGATCCGAGCCCTCCAGCAGAGCACTGCTGCTGTACTGGAATATCGGCGTCAGATCGAGCGACAGATGCTCCACCCCGTAATGATCAGCCACCATGTGTGAAGCAGCTATCTCCTTTTCATGTTTCTGTCCGTAATAAACGGAAAGGGCCGTCACTCCGTCACTTCCGAATTTGTCAACGGCAAGTGCCAGACACGTAGTGCTGTCGATGCCCCCGCTCAGAAGCACGAGAGCTCTGTCTCCTGATTTATCCGCCATATATTCTGCCTCTTCTCCCGGGTTAAAAGCCAATGTTTTTATCTTGGTGCGTCGCCCTTCTGGGCGTCTTCCTCTGCTCTGATCTTCTCAGCGGTCTCGATATCCAGATATCCGTCCTTTTCGAGTCCCGCATAATACGCTTTTTCAGCGGCTTCATCTGCAAAATCCGGAAGGTTGTCGATATACTTGCATCCGTCCTCTTCGGTAAGTTCTACATATTTCTTTCCGGTTGCCGGATCGGTCTTAAGCTCGTAGCTCTTTGCCATTTTCTTCTCCTTAATATTAAGATACCGGTAATAACTTATTCGTGGTCTGTAAAAATTATTATACCCTCTCAGCGGCTGAACAAGCAATATTTTATCGGTTCATCGGCTCGTCAGCCGTTCTGATCCGTGCGGCTGTACGCTGTTGCTACGTCCGATTTAAAATCCTGCCATTTGTCCGGATGCCTGACGTAATACTTCGGACACAGCTTTCCGGTGACATCGTAGTGCCTTATCACATCGTCGGAGGTAATGTTGAATTTGACGCAGAGCCAGGCCGTCAGCTGGACGAGCGATCTGTACGTAGCCGTGTTGAACGACCCGTCGTCATTTTCGTAACAGCACTCGATGGAAATCGTATCGCTGTTTCTGCTGTTCGACGCGTATGCTATCTCTGCCGTAGGAATGCACTGCACGATTTCGCCCTCGAGCCCTATTATGAAATGAGCGCTCGCTTTCGTAGAGTGTGTGTCTTTGAGGTTTTCGAAGTAATTTCTGTTCGCTATCGCAGAAGATCCCTGATTTGCCGTGTAATGAACCACTATTCCGTTAACTTGCTGCAGAGCCGTACCAGGCCTTGAATAAGGATTCACCGTAAGCAGCTCGACGTCGAGTTCCGGTTTTTCCGCATATATGGCTTTGTTCTGGCCAGCCTGGATGAAGACAGCTGCTAATATTATCACGACGAAGATGATGGTGAAAACGATCTTCTTTTTCCCGCTGAAGAAGCCTCTGCCGGAGCCTTTTCCTCTTTTCCCTGTCTTCGCTGGAACACGGTTCGGAGAACGTTTCTGATTGTAGCTGTAATTTCTGTAACTGCCTGCCTGGTATGCCAATTTATCTGCACGGTATACCAGCGTATCTCCTGCAGGATCAGCCGTTTCCCGCATCGGATATTTCCAGTATGTAAGTGTCTTGCCTGTCTCTGATCCCATATTGAGCACTCACCTCGCTGCCTCTATTATATCCCGTGCGGATTAACTCTTTCTTAACATTGGCATAAGAAACAATAAAAAAACGACGGGACTTATATATCCCGCCGTGTAATTAATGGTACGCCCGGGGCGATTCGAACGCCTGACCCCCGGAATCGGAATCCGATACTCTATCCAGCTGAGCTACGGGCGCATGGCAGATGTGATTATAACAGAACAGCATGAAATTTTCAATTGCGCACGGATCCGCGAAGACATATTGCCGGATCTGCGATTTTACCGCTGCAGTTAATGGAAAAATGCCGCCGCCCGCAAAAGAGCAGCGGCAGATAACGAATCCTCGCAACCGCAAATATTTACCGTCTTACATATTCATCTGATTCTCTACCGTATCACAATAAATGAACAAATCGGTGTCTTTCACATCGCCGATATCCACGTGCGATTTCCGTCTGCTCAATTCACGCATATTCCGCACCGTCGGATAATAATCGTGGTCCGAACATTCCTCCGACTGAAGATAAAACGTCTTGCAGCCCTGATCGTGAAGATACTTTGCCGCATAAGTAAACATTCCGCTACCGATGCCTTTGCCGCGATGTTCTTCATCATTAATAAAGAGGAGAATTTCAGCGTCCAGACCCTCTTTTTCCACGATCGGGCCGCCGACTCCGCTGTACTGGACCTCAAGATCAAGCCAGTCGCGCATAGCCTTTGCACCGGCTTCTGTCTCACTTAGTTTTGCTCCGGCGTCCATCATCCTCTTGAACATCTTATAATCGATCGAATGTCCATCTCTGATCGACAGAATCAGGAGACCGACCGGCTTTCCATCCTCATCAGGCACAAAAGCCGCGGAGGATTCGGCCAGTTCGAAATACAGTATCATATAGCCGTAATACAATGCATTTTCCGGATTCTTTTTCAATTCCGAACTGCCCCATTTTCTCCAGATAAAATCCGCCAGATACGGATAATCCGATTCTTTCATTTCTCTGTAAGTAATCATTATTTTCTCCCTGTCATTGCGTGAACATTTGATTGCTGATTTATTTTAACATATTGTGTAAATGAAATAAACGAATTGTCAGGTGCCGGCGCCCCTCCGCAATTGAAAAGCATTTGGGAAATATATATAATTATTTGTTATCAGGAGGGTAAAAATGAAGAACATCAGAAAAGCCGGCGGTGTTACAACGCTGCTGGCTGTAATGCTTACTGTCTGCATGCTGTTTTCTGCGTGCGGCTCTGGACAGAGCGATTATTCAAGCGGTAGTCCGGACTCAGGCAGCCAGACGGAACAGGAATCCGCCTCGTCTGCAGATACAGATACTGCAGGCGGCAGCGATACATCACAAGCGTCCGCCGCTTCATCTTTTTCCATATCGGACATCCCTGCTTACAGCGGTGATCCGTATGTAGTGATCTCGGACAATGTGCCTGACTTCTCGGAGTCAGACCTCACCACTCAATCCTACGAGCAGTACAGCGAACTGGATTCTCTGGGAAGATGCGGCGTGTGCATCGCCTCTGTCGGCCGCGATCTGATGCCTGACGAAGAACGCGGAAGCATAGGAATGATAAAGCCTACGGGGTGGCACACCGTCAAGTACGACTGGGTGGACGGCAAATATCTTTACAACAGATGCCACCTTATCGGATACCAGCTGACTGGAGAAAACGCCAACGAGCGCAATCTGATAACCGGCACGCGCTATTTGAACGTCGACGGTATGCTCCCGTTCGAAAACATGGTCGCCGACTACGTCAAAGAATCGGGCAACCACGTGCTCTACAGAGTGACGCCTGTCTTTACAGGGAACAATCTCGTGGCTGACGGAGTTCATATGGAGGCCGAATCCGTCGAAGACAGCGGCGCAGGCATCGAATTCAACGTCTTCTGCTACAATGTGCAGCCGGGTGTGACGATCGACTACGCTACCGGAGACAGCTACGCTTCGGGAACTAGTGATTCGGAATCGGGGACAACGAATTCCGCGTCAGGCGCGGCATCATCATCTTCTTCGCAGGATGCAGCCGTATCGGAATACGTGCTCAACACGAACACGAAGAAGTTCCACAGACCGGACTGCAGCGCGGTATCGTCCATGAATCCGGAAAACAAAGTGACGGTCAGCGAATCGCGCGATCAGATAATTGCAGAGGGATACGAGCCTTGCGGTCTCTGCAATCCATGACGTGCCCATGAATTTCGAGTGAATCACTGCATAAACGTGTAAATATATGTATACTTAGATAAACCATCTTAAAAATATTCTCTTGCTGCCGTCCGGCCGCATATTTCCAGTACATTCCCGTACATTTATGTACGTACGCGTACGGCGCGCCCGCCGGCAGAGAAAGGAAACAGCCATGAAATGTCAGTTCTGCGGAAGCGGAGATTTAAATGAGACGAAAGTCAGCATTCCGATCAATACGCCGAGGGGCCGCATCGTGATCGGCGAGGTTCCCGCCGTAAAGTGCATGAAATGCGGCAAGGAGTTCATGTCTGTCGTCACTCAGAGCCGTCTGAAGGACATCTATAAAGAATGGGAGGAATCAGGCGAGCCAGGCGACAAGATCATTAAATACACGCTGCTGAACAAGCATTTATCGTAGAGGATTTCCCCTCCCTGCCGGAGGGATGCCGTTCAATTGACATAACAATATATTCATGCAATAATTCTTTTAGTGTCAGGTGCCGGGCAGCCCGGAAACGGGCCGGGTCCGGTGAAAAGGGAAACAGGTGAAAATCCTGTGCGAACTCGTCACTGTAATCAGAAAAGCCGAAGATATTACGTCACTGGGGAACCGGGAAGGCATCTGAGGCGCTAAGATCTGTAAGTCAGGAGACCTGCCGGGCACTGTACGGAAGCCCCTCGCGGGGTTTCAGGCCACGAGTAACTGGCTGTACGCAAATTCATTTTATCCGGTCAGAGGTGACCGGAAGGGTTTTTGCGTCCTTTTTGCCCGCTGCGCCAGTGCAGTGGGTTTTATTATTAGGAGGTAAAACTATGAAAAGAAAAATCTTTGCTGTCACACTTGCTGTCCTGACCGGCCTGGCAATGCTTACGGGCTGCGGAAGCAGTTCCAGTTCAGGCCCGGCGTCGTCTTCGGAGGATGGCAGCAGCTCTGCCCAGACGGCATCGGCATCTTCGGTTTCCGACGAACTGAACAGCAGCACTGAGATCGGCGAGGATCAGGAAATCCTGGTCGTAAGTTTCGGCACAAGCTATAATGACACCAGATCCCAGACAATCGGAGCCATAGAGGAAGCGATAGCCGAAGCCTATCCCGATTACTCGGTTCAGAGAGCGTTCACGTCGCAGACCATAATAGACAAGCTCAAGGAAAGGGACAATCTTGAAATCGACAACGTAGAGGAAGCTCTGGACAGAGCCGTGGAAGCCGGAGTCAAGACAATGATCGTCCAGCCTACACATCTCATGAACGGCAACGAATACAACGATCTCTCCGACGAGCTCGACAAATATTCCGGCAAATTCGAAAATCTCGTTCTCGGCGATCCTCTGCTGACGAGCGACAGCGATTACGATTCAGTAGTCAGCGCAATTACATCTGCTACAAAGGACAGAGATGACGGCGAGACCGCGATCTGCTTCATGGGTCACGGCACCGACGCCGATTCGAATTCAGATTACACCAAACTCCAGCAGAAACTCATGGACAGCGGCTACGAAAATTACTACGTAGGTACTGTAGAAGCGACGCCGACCGTAGATGATCTTATAAATGAAATCAACCAGAAAGGCACATACAAGAATGTCGTCCTCGAGCCTCTCATGGTAGTGGCAGGAGACCACGCCAACAACGATATGGCTGGCGACAGCAGCGATTCGTGGAAGAGCAAATTCGAAGCTGCCGGATACAACGTCGACTGCATCATGGAGGGACTCGGAGCAAATAAAGATATTCAGCAGATCTACGTTCAGCACGTACAGGATTCAATAGACAGTCTTTCAAAATAACCTGGTGCATGTATGCATGCGTTCAGACACGGCATGAGCAGGCATCAAAAGACGGAGAGGAAAAGTTATGAAAAGGAAAAAAACAATAGTTATAACATTACTTCTGACGCTGACCCTGCTCATGTCGTTTCCGGCTGCATCGAATGCCGTCCAGGTAAAGACATCGGACGGCGAAACCACGTCATCTGCAGAAACGTCGGCTGAACAGGATACCGGCAGCATGACACCGGTCACAGCCGATCAGGTAAATGAAGGCAGCTACGATATCACCGTCGAATCAAGTTCGTCGATGTTCAAGATCACGAAATGCACCCTGAATGTCAAAGACGGCAGCATGACCGCTGACATGACGCTCAGCGGCACCGGCTACGAAAAGCTTTACATGGGCACAGCCGAAGAAGCCGCTTCGGCGGATGAATCAGAATATATCGGATACACCGTGGGCTCCGACGGCAAGTACACATACACCGTTCCTGTGGAAGCTCTGGACAAAGAAATCGACTGCGCAGCTTTCAGTAAGAAGAAGCAGAAATGGTATCCGCGCACGCTGGTTTTCGAAGCTTCATCGCTTCCTGACGGGACAGTAGCATCCGCCGTTTCGACTTCGGCAGAAAGTACGAGCTCTGACGACACATCTTCGTCGGACAGCTCTTCAGACTCTTCAGATAAGAAATACATAGATGAAGAGGACGCTTCAAAGTCTTCGATAAAATACGGTTCGACAGATCTTGCAGACGGCAAATACACGATAGAAGTCGAACTTGAAGGCGGCAGCGGCAAAGCCTCGATAAAATCCCCCGCTGAAATGAAGATTTCAAACGGATTCGCCACAGCTACCATCGAATGGAGCAGCCCTAATTACGATTACATGGTAGTCGACAACATCAAATACAAACCCGTCAATTCAGACGGCAATTCGACGTTCAAGATTCCTATCACAAAATTTGACGGAGACATGGAGGTAATCGCCGATACGACCGCGATGAGCGAACCTCATGAAATAACGTACACTCTTAATTTCAAGTCGGATACAGCCAAACGGCAGGGTCTTTCGACTAAAACAGAGACTATCATCCTCGTCGTCGCAATCGTCGCCGCCGTCGTGTTCGGATTCATGAACGGAAGACGCAGAGCGAACAAAAAAGAACGAATGGCCGTACAGGAAATCGATACTCCGAAGAAAAAAGTCTCCAGAAAGAAGAGCAAACTTCACTGATGAAAACCTTCAGATTCAAATCGATCGGTCTGATGCTTCTGTCATTCGTCTTAGCTGTATCACTCGGTGCATGCGGCTCTCAGAACGCCAGCGATTCTGCCGGTTCCTCCTCTCAGGAAGGACAGACGTCCTCGTACGGCTCAAATTCCGCGGACAATCTGTCAACTGACCGGGACATCAGTTCCTCGCTGACGTTTCAGAAGGAAGAAAAGACCGATTATGCAGAACAGTTCAGCATATATGACTACGAAAACGGATATAAACTGATCAATATATCAGACGGCACGAGGTATCTGGCCGTTCCCGAAGGAGCATCCGCGCCGCCCGATCTCGACAGTGATATCGTCGTGCTGCAGCAGCCCGTCGAACACATTTATCTCGCCGCTTCGGCAGCGATGGACATGTTCGCGTCTATGGATGCAGTAGATACGATCGATTTCAGCGGCGAAAAAGAAGAAAACTGGTATATATCTGAAGCAGCAGAAGCCATGAAAGAAGGCCGCATGTCGTACGCCGGCAAATACAACACTCCCGACTACGAGCTGCTTCTCGACGGAGGATGCGATCTCGCCATCGAAAATACCATGATACTTCACACGCCGGAAGTGCGTGAAAAGCTCATCGAAACCGGCATTCCGGTCATCGTGGATCACTCGAGCTATGAGACACATCCTCTCGGGCGCACCGAATGGATAAAACTCTACGGCGCCATAACCGGACATGAGTCTGAAGCTGAAAGTGCTTATAACGATCAGAAAAAACAGTACGAAGAAGCGGCGTCCGGCAGCTCCGGCAGTTCAGAATCAGAGAAATGCACCGTGGCCTATTTCTCTGTCAATTCAAACGGAGCAGCGAGTGTACGAAAGTCAGACGATTATGTCCCGGAGATGATCGCTGCTGCAGGCGGTAAATATATTCCTGATGACCTTACAGACGGAAAACATACGTCTACGACGACACTGTCCATAGAGGAATTCTACAAACGTGCGCACGACGCTGACATTCTCGTGTACAACAGTGCAATCGAAGGAAGCGTATCGTCTATAGACGATTTATTGAAAAAAGCTCCTTCTCTGAAGAATTTCAAAGCCGTAAAGAGCGGCAACGTGTGGTGCACATCCCAGAATATGTACCAGGCATCGATGGAAGCAGGCACGATCACCGCCGACTTCCACAGCATCATAACCGACCATGATGTTCCGGACAGCAGTCTCACATATCTGAAAAAGCTGAAGTAATATACAGAGGTCAATGAAATGAACAGCAATACCGATCACAGAAGAAAAAGATGGCTGACATGCTTCATCATTCTGTCCGTATTGCTGTTCGTATTTTTTGCGGCAAATATCTGCATTGGAAGCGTAAATCTCTCATTCAGCGATCTGTATCCGGTACTGTTCGCCGGAGGAGGAAGTACGGAAACGCGGGACATCGTCATGGATCTCAGGCTTCCCAGAGCTCTTGCGGCGCTGATCCTCGGAGGAGCACTCGCTCTCTCCGGATATCTCCTGCAGACGTTCTTTCACAATCCGCTCGCCGGGCCATTCGTCCTCGGCATTTCATCCGGAGCCAAGCTCACGGTAGCTATATGCATGTGCGTGCTCATGACACATTCCATCGTGATGAATTCGGCCGGCATGATCGCGGCCGCATTCGCCGGATCTCTCGCCTGCATGTTTTTCGTAATGCTCGCGAGCCGCCGCATAAAACGCATGTCAATGCTCGTGATATGCGGCATCATGATCGGCTACATCTGCAACGCCGTGACAGAATTCGTCGTGACGTTCGCCGACGACAGCGACATCGTTAATCTGCACAACTGGTCGCAGGGAAGCTTCAGCGGAACGACGATGGAAAACGTCAAAGTGATGGCCGTCGTGACCGCAGTTTCAGCCTTTGCCGCATTTCTCCTCTCAAAGCCCGTTTCTGCCTATCTCATGGGAGAAGCTTACGCCGCGAGCATGGGCGTCAATATAAAGCTTTTCCGCGTGGCACTCATAATCATCAGCAGCATGCTCTCAGCATGCGTGACTGCGTTCGCCGGACCCGTCTCGTTCGTCGGAATCGCCGTGCCTCAGATAATCCGGTTCCTGTTCCGCACGTCGAAACCGCTAGTCATCATTCCGGCATGCTTCCTCGGCGGCAGCATTTTCTGCCTTTTCTGCGACCTTCTGGCCCGCACTATGTTTGCTCCTGTAGAACTGAGCATAAGCACCGTGACAGCCGTTTTCGGCGCACCTGTCGTAATCGCTGTAATGCTCCGGCGTCCTGAAGGGAACTGATTGAAACAGAAGTGACGTGAACCGCCGTAATAAGAACCGAAGTGACGGAAACAGGAATGACTATAACCGGAGCGACGGGAACTGAAGTGACGAGAACCGGAGCGACTAAAACCGAAGTGACAACAACTGAAGTGAAGAGAAAATGAAAAATTCATTTTTTGAAATAAGCGGCCTCTCCGCAGGATACGGAGGAAGACCGCTCATAAAAGATATAAATATTAAACTTGAGAAAGGCCAGATACTGACCCTGATCGGCCCTAACGGGGCCGGAAAATCAACCATTCTGAAAACGATAACCGGTCATCTGCCCGCAATATCCGGTTCCGTATATATAGGCGGCCGGAAAACGACCGAGATGGACAGAAAGGATATGGCCAGAGCCGTCGCCGTCCTTCTGACAGAACGGATCAAAACCGATATGATGACGTGCCGCGACGTCGTCGAAACGGGCCGGTATCCGTATACAGGCTCTTTCGGGCTGCTTTCTGACGAAGATCATGCGGCTGCTGACAGAGCTATGAAAGCGTCCGGAATAACCGGCCTGGCCGACAGAGATTTCATGACTCTCAGCGACGGGCAGAAGCAGCGTGTGATGATCGCACGGGCAGAAGCGCAGGAGTCGGATATACTCGTTCTCGACGAACCAACATCGTTTCTCGACATAAGGTATCAGCTCGAGCTCATGGACACCCTGAGGCGCCTCGCATCTGAAAGAGGTACCGTCGTCATCATGAGCCTCCACGAACTTTTCCTGGCTGAACGCATATCCGATATAATAATGTGCCTCAAAGACCACCGTGTTGACAACACTGGCACTCCGGCAGAAATCTTTTCAGGCACATATATAGACAGCCTCTACGACATCAGCCCCGGAACATATGAAATGCTCAGGAACAGTCCGCATCATCTGTGATTATTCCTGCTCTTCTTATCCTTGAGCATCGGTTTGATCATCTGATAGATCTCGCCGGCTCTCTGATTGCCGAATCTCCTCACAAGAGCGTTGTTTACGCCCTGCTTTGTCTTGTACTTATTGATATACGCCGCGATATTCTTGTAGTCCGTATCCGTCAGGCTTTCGCCGCTTACGTGCGAAACGTCGACGTTTTCCCTGACTTCTTTTATGCGTTTCTCCTCTTCAGGAGTAAGCGTCCTTTTGCGCGGTGTCCCCCGTCCTCCGCGTCTTTTGCCGCTATTGTGCTTGTGTGCAGCCTTTTTCTGACTGTCTTCTTCTTTCTCAGAAGCCTCTTTCGGCACATTTTCGTGACCGGACGCATCTTTTGTCTCTGAGGAATCATCCGCTTTCTTCTGCGTCTTGTCGGGACCGGCTGTCTCAGCCGTTTTTTCAGAATTATTTTTGTTCTGCTCTTCTTCGCGGTTTTCGGAATTATCTTTCTGTCCGCCGTTTCTGAACCAGAACTTGCTTTCGTCGTGTTTTTCTGCAGAAGCCTCTGCAGCTTCTTTTTCGGCGTTCTCCGGCTTTTCCTCACGCGATCCTGCGGATTTCTGAATTTTCTTTTCAGCGTTTTCATGCTTTGCGGCTGCGTGTCTGTTGTTTCCGGACTTCGTCAGGCTTGTTTCGTGACGTCCGATAAATACGATATTCGTCTTTTCCTCAGATTCCTGAGCTCCGAATGCCGCATCGAACTTTTCCGTGTCGCTCTTTGCCGCGGTGAAACCATTTTCGCTGCGAAGCGGGGTAACTGAAGCCTTTCCGGTTTCTCTCGCGCCGTTTCTCTTTTCAGAATATTCAGCAGATTTCGAATGAACGTAATCGGAGATATTCTCCACGGCAGGCATATCCGGCTGATATTCGGATGAGCCGTCGTTCGCGGCATCGCTGTACGCCGGCGTTTTTCCGGCCAGACCGTTCTCCTCGCCTTCACTTCCTGCAGCCGTATCGAGTTTCTTCTGTTTCCTCGCCTGGCGGCGCTCCTCGCGCCTTTCCTCCGCCTGCGGGCTGTATGCGATTTCGCGTGCTAGACACACGTCGTACTGAGGCTTTCTCCAGAAACCTGTCAGATACTCAAAACCTCTGTCGTTGCTTACGACGCAGTATTCCTCCGAACTGTCGTTCGCGATCAGAAAGCCGAGGTAAGTCGCCAGCTGGAAATCGAGGGCGTTGTGTCCGCCGACATCGACCTTCTTGTACTCTATCTGAGCTTTGGTTTCGTTGAGGCGTCTGTGAAGACCGAACGTCATCCTGTCAGCACGTTCGCTGTAGAAAATTATGACTCTGTCCTTTTCGGTCAGTTTTGAAACTCCGTTGAGGCCATCTTTATTGACGTTTTCATAGTCTATAAGGTATGTTGCCATTTCTCTTCTCACCTCCTTTCAATTGATTTTGCATGGCCTGATGCTAAAGAGCAGCGGCCATGAATACGGAAGCTCCGCTTTCCTTCAGTTCTTTGCTGAGCTGATAATACGTGTTTGCGGCCTTGCGCTTGCTCCCGAACAGTGAATAGACTGTCGGGCCGGTACCGCTCATAAGCGTCATGGTATCGTTGTACCTGAGCATCGTCTGCTTCAGCTCTGCAACCTCGGGATGCTCCACCAGCGTGACGTTTTCGAAGACATTTCCCATGCCTTTCTGAACCAGCTGCAGATTGCCCTCGAAAAGACCGTGCACGACGCTGTCGACATCCGGATGACTGTACGAATCCAGGCTGTCCAGAGCCTTGTAAACGAGAGGCGTCGATATGCTGAGCTTCGGTTTGGCCAGAACGGCCCACGCGTTTACAGATCTGACGGGAGTCAGTACTTCTCCTATGCCTTCTGCAAGGGCACATGTGGACCCGCCTGGTATATTCCATTTCGGATCGGCTGCAAGAGTCATTATACAGAACGGTATGTCGGTACCGATACCTGCCCCTATTCCGCACATTTCGTCGAGCGTCATGCCGAGTCCGAGAAGACTGTTCAGCGCGACTATAACGCCGGCCGCGTTGGAACTGCCTCCTGCGAGTCCCGCGGATACTGGAATGTTTTTCTTGATATCGATACGGACGCCGGATCCTCCGAAAGCTCCCTGACATGTTTTCATGACGGCCTCAGCCGCCTTTACAGCCGTATTTCTGCTGTCTCTTGGCACATAATACTTATCGCATTTAAGTGCGACCGGCTCAGGCTGTACGTTATGATCGACAAGTCTGACACGCATTTCGTCGTAAAGATCCACGGACTGCATGACCATTCTTACGAGATGATAGCCGTCCTCCCTTACGCCAGTAACATCAAGAGCAAGATTTATCTTTGCATATGTTTTTAATGCTATCGAATCCAAAGATAATTACCTCCGTATCGTATATATTTTACACGCACCTCAGCCGATGTAAACAAGAAACACCACTTAGCATGGCGGAACGCCTCAAACCGGTAAAATCTACAGTCATGAAAGCTGATCGTTTTTCATCCCGCCAGTTTTTTCAGAGGACAAGGCCCGTTTCCCTCTGCTCTTTCAGAGAACGGGAACCGATTTCAATCTGTTCTTTCAAAGGGCAAGAAAGATTTCTGTCAATTCTTTCAAGAAACCAGATTCGTTCGCCGCCATACTGGATATGTATGGGCCGCGCAAGTTTTTCCACGGTCAGGCTTTCCGCAGATGAGATGGAAATCGTGAGTACAAATCCGTCGTACATATTGTAACAGTAATCTTTTTCACTGTCATTCACATTCAGAATTCCTCCGCCTTTTCCGCCGGCTGCCGCACTGTGCCGCTCTTTTCTGCAAGATTTCTCTGCTGGGCAGCTTCCAGCCGGAGTGACAGACGAAGGCTGAAATAGTATTACACGTAGCTTGTCCGCTTTTATTGCGTACATGATATCCCCTGATTTTTTTACTGGCGTAAAGAAAAAGACCGCCTGCCAGGAAGGCAAGCGGTCAAAGATACACATGAAAAATTTCCAGCGCATGTGCGCAAGGCTTACCGCAAAGCGGTACCCCTTTTTATTCCCTTACTTAAATTATAAGATATCGTGAATTACTTCGCCTGACGATACATAAATGACACGATCTGCGCTCTGGTGCAGTCCGCTTCAGGGCTGAATTTATTATCGCCTGTACCGACAGTTATATTCTCACTGGCAGCCCATGACACTGCGTCTGCATAATAGTCATCAGAATCTACATCAGTGAAGCTGTTGCCGCTGACAGCCGGAGAACCTGCCTGACGATAAAGGAAGGTTACAGCCTGACCGCGTGTAACAACAAGATCCGGACTAAATGTAGTCTCGCTGGTGCCCACGGTAATGCCATTCTCGACTGCCCACATAACTGCATCATAGTAGTATGCATCAGATGATACATCGGTAAATGGGTTCTCAGCATTTGCCTCAGGGGAACCGCTGGCACGCCAGAGTAATGTAACCATTTCGGCACGAGTGCAGGAAGCATCCGGGCTGAATGTAGTTTCGCTGGTACCTTCTGTGATTCCATTTCCGACTGCCCACATAACCGCATCGTAGAAGTAGTCGTCAGTATTTACATCGGCAAACGGATTTTCATTGTTTTCCGTCCACTTAGCGTAAACTGTCGTGTCGGCATTGAGCGTTACGGACGTCACCTTCTGGGTGAGATCGGCGTCAGAATACCAGCCTTCGAAAGTATAACCTTCTTTTGTAGTGGTATACTCGGACAGATCGATCACAGAGTTTTCAGCCTTGGTGACTGCTTTTACATCGCTGCCGCCGTTTGTCTCAAAAGTCAGGGTATATTTGCTGACAGCAGGATTGCTGATAGCACTCCACTGTGCGTAGATAGTAGTATCTCCGGTAAATACGGTATCAGCAGTGATCTGTGTGCCGCCTTTTGCAGCAGTGAACCAGCCGTCAAATATATAGCCGCCTCTGATAGCAAGTGGAAGAGAACCTGAAAGCTTGTTGTCGACAGTTGTCATAGTTGCTGGTGAAACAGTACCGCCGTTCGGATCAAGAGTAATGGTGTAGCCGGCAGCAGTTGCATCGGAAGCTTTCCAAGTCGCATTGCCATTATAACCGTCAACTGTTACATCAACACAAAGAACCTTACCTACATTGTCAGATGTTACAGTGTAGACAGGATCAGTGCCCAGTACTGCGTCGCTGCCTTCATAGTGCCAGGTGTAATGAGCATTAGCATTTACTGGATATGAACCGATGGTTCCTACGTTAGTATCGATATTAGCTGTCAGCTTCTGACCAGCAACAGGTCTCGTAACAGGTGTATATCCGTCCGTCCCGTCAACAACTGACACACCGTTTACAGCCGGGACTACTACGTTGATTGTCTTTGAGCCTTCAGTAATAACGGCATTATCATTAGAGACATCTACCAGCTTGAATGTTGCAGTGTACTCGCCGACTTTATCAAAGCATAGTTTCAGCGGTGTTACATTATTTGTCGTCTCAGAAACGGCAAATCCTGTCGAAGGTCCCCATGCACCGGTTTCCGCCAAATTGTAATCATTCGTACCGTCATTTGCTATAATCTGAGGATTTGCGCCATCAGGACCGGTGACAGTGATAAGAATCAAAGCATTGCTGTACGCCTGTGCACCAGTTGTACCTGTCAAGGTAGCAGCGGCATCGTTGTCCCAAACACCAACTGCCATCTGATCTTCAACACCATCAATGCTGAAAATGTAGCCACCGGTATCTGCTGCGAAAGTAGCTGGCATAAATGCAAGCACCATGCACAGGACTAGAAATACAGAAATAAATTTCCTTTTCATAAAACTCTTTTTCCTTGTATATTGAACTCATAGGGAAGTTCTCCACATTTTCCTTTCTTTGAATTTCTCTGTATACTTCTGTGTAGACGCTGTGGATTAGTACTTTTTCCTACGGCAGCACCCTATTGCTGACT
>JBMNUZ010000011.1:0-75391 GCA_050946535.1 Anaerovoracaceae bacterium | reverse complement strand
CCAGAAAACAGCTGGGCTATCACACCCCGGAAGAACTCTTTGAGAGATTCCTCGATCAGGTATATTCAATTGCCAAGGTTCAGGTTTGATTTCAGGTTAGTGTTCAAGTTGGAATTGCAATTTGTGTTTTTTGAACAAGCATAAAAGACATGATAACTAATACAACCTGCTTGATCCAGATTATGATATGGCAGTAGAGTGGAGAAGATTACATCAGGGGAGGCCGAAAGAAAGGGATCTACTGCTATTGAAGCATGAACTTATTGAAAGCAAGTTAGAAAAGAAATATAATTTAACCCTAGCAGAGGCACACGCAAGAGAGACGGAAAAGTATGATTGGTATTCAAAATTAGTCTATGATGTTGGCGAAGGTGGTGAGTCGAATGGTCTATTGTGAGTATATAAAAAACACGGATAAGGCTGTGACATATTCTTATGGTCAAACAATTTACGACATGACAGGCGAGGTAGAATATGATTTTAATAATGATATTTTGACTATAACAAAAAAGCCTGAGAAATATAGTGTTGTCACTAGACAGATAGAGAGTCTCTTTAGGAAACACAGAGATGAGTTTTGTAACGGTAAATTTAGAGAAAAAATAGCTTTTGAAGCATAAAGAATACCTTTCAATAGATAGGTAAGAGATAGAGCCTCTCGGACATCCGCGGGGTTTTCTTATGCCCGAAAGAAATCACACCAGGCATGGTCGGGAATCATACTGCAGGCATGATAATTGCGATTGTAATGTGGATTATGTCTGTGAAAAAAACAAGCAAAACGTATGGAGCAAGAAATGGAGAAAGCGCAGAGTCGAAGAGAAAAATTCAAGAGTTGCCTCTGATAAAAAAGCAAGTAATCAACTGCTGCTGGAAGACAAGCAGGCAAAGGAAAGAAGGATTGCGACGGACAATAAAAGCGAGTTGCTTCCGAACGCAGAGAAGGCTGTTATACCAAATAGCAAAATACCTGATTTTCTCCTAAAAGAGGGGGCAAAGCATTCAAAAGAGTTTTATGATGTCGGTTATACTGAAAATGATTCAGAATTGCTTTATAATGATATTATTAAGGGGATAAATAGGGCAAGGGCGCAAAAGAAATCTGGGAAATATTATGGTAATAGAGATAGATATTCTGTTATAATATTATTAGGCAAAACTAAGAAAAAAAAATTTGTAACCATTTGGCAAATGATAGATGATATACCTACATTTGTTACGGCACACAGAATTGATTGATAGAGGGTGTATATATGCGAATCTTTGCTATCGGTGAAAAAGTGTTGATAAAAAGTAAAAAACGATATGGATTCATTTGCGATGACACAGATTCTAAAAGGGGCCACTATATTGTAGACTGTTATGATTTTATGGACACTAAAGACCCAGACAAATATTTGATTGATGTTTTCGCAGATGATATTCAGTATGTTACTGAATAATAAGGAGTTTATTTCAATTTTTACGTTAGAATAAGCATAATACCTCGCGGTTATCCGCGGGGTTTTCTTATGCCCAGAAAGAGAACGGAGATCATTAATAAATATGATTATTGCAGTTGATTTTGACGGTACAATCCAAGTAAAGGATCCAAAGGGGCACAAGGTACCCAACATTCCTTTGATTCAAAGCTTGATAGGAGCTCAGATGGCGGGGAATATAGTGATTCTTTGGACATGCAGAAGTGGAAAACGGTTGAACGAAGCAATCAGCTACTGCTTGAAGCATGGATTCCGTCCTAATTTTGTGAATCAAAATGCACCTGAGGCAATTCGGATGCTCGGGTGTGACACTCGTAAAATTTACGTGGATATTTACATCGACGATAAATCAAGGAGATAATGCCAAATTTAATGCGGAGGTAAATCATGGCTAAAGACGATTATGATGTGGTAGTGTTCAAAATACTGACGTATCTATATGCATGCCTAAAAAGAAAAACACTGTTTGACGATGCTGCTTTTAAGCAGGTCATTGATAAGCAAAACGTCGCCGACGAGTATCTGACAGACATTCTCCACATGATGGATGAAGAAGGCCTGATAACAGGTCTGAATTTTACAAAACCTTGGGCGGGAACGTACATCCTGCTTAATGACTTTTGCGATATGAAGATAACACAGGCGGGGATTCATTATTTGAAAGAGAACAGCGGCATGGCAAAGGTAAAAGATACTTTGGAAAATAGCACTGGCCTTATCGGCGAGCTAATAAAAATGGTGCTGTGATTCTATATCTTCCGATACGATATTAATTTTCAAAAGATAAGCAAAAGACAGGCCTCGCGGTTATCCGCGGGGTTTTCTTATGCCCGAAAGAAATCACATCAAATAAGAATTGGGATCATATATTCCTCAGAAACGATAATTCTGATTGTGCCGTTGAAGCTGACAAGCAACAGTTGTGAAGAAGACAAGAGGGCAACAAACAGCTGGGAAATGTCAAAGCCATCGAAAGGATCCTGCAGGGAGACAGCGGCGCCTGTGAAGAAGACCGGTGGCTGGGCAGTTCGGCTGAGATCTGCCCAGCCCAGTCCGTGCAGATTGGGTCGGATGGCCCCGCAGGAATTCCATGAAGTATATGGAATGACGGCAGAACAAAACCGCCAGCAGTCCTAAAACTGCTGACGGAATACATTTTTAATTATTCATTGTCCACTTGACGGGCAGTGCCAACCCGGATCCCCCTGTATCTACAGGTCCAGCTTCAGATCTCCGTCCTTTATCAGGCCGCCGCGTTTCATCGGCAGATAGATTAAGTACGAAAACAATGCAGGGAGAGCGATCTGGACGAGCAGCACCTCTCCGAGTACCGGCAGCGTGAAGCCCATCGACGTGAATGTTCCTATCTGACCGACGAGCCCCGAAGTTCCCATGCCGGCGCCGGCAGGTATATTAGTCATCTTGAACAGGCACGTGCTGATCGGACCGCAGATTGCGCCGGCCAAAGTCGGCGGAAGCAATATCCATGGGTTCTTTATAATATTTGAAACCTGCAGCATCGATGTGCCTATGCCCTGAGCGACGAGTCCGCCTACGCCGTTTTCTTTGAAACTGATAACGGCGAATCCGACCATCTGCGCACAGCAGCCGGCTGTAGCAGCTCCTGCGGCAAGGCCAGACAGCGACATCATGATGCAGAGAGCGGCGCTCGATATCGGAGCCGTAAGAACGAGTCCGACAACTACTGCTACGAAGATGCCGAACCAGAACGGCTGCCATTCCGTCGCTGCCATTACGGCCTTTCCGATCTCATAAAGGCACCATCCCATGCCAGGTCCGGCGAGCTTTGCAGCCAGCCCGCCTGCGAGTATCGTTACCGCTGGCGTAACTATGATATCGACTTTCGTCTCCTTAGAGACCATTTTCCCGAATTCACATCCGACCGCCACGGCGATGAACGCGCCCGCCGGACCGCCAGCAACCGGGATACCGAATCCAGTCACCGTAGCGCCGAGCGCTCCGACAGCGACGCACGAATAAAGAACCAGAGGCGGTGCCTTTAGTGCCTGCGCGACAGCCACTCCAATAGCTGCGCCCATTACCTCGGATCCCATTGTAAACCCGCCGACATCGACGAGAAAATTTGTCACGAGACTCTGTCCCGCAAGGTTCGCAATTTGCTCGCCAAGTGTTTTCAGTATCAGGCCTATAAGCAGCGACGCAAACAGACCGAGCGCCATGGCTGACAGCGCGTCCTGGACATAGCGCTTAAAGCTGATTTCGATGTCTTTGCGCTTGAAAAAACTTTCCTTAGGCGCGGCAGCGCCAGTGTTTCCTTCCATTTCATTACCTCACTCAAAACTCACAACAACTCAGACGCGGACCTGCGCTTACGCATCAGGGCGCTCTCAGTAAGTAATATAATGCAATGATTATACAGCTTAGTCATGTCAGGTGTCAAGACACATATCTATTTATCCGGGTGACCTGCCGCTTTTATTGTGGTAAAATTATTTCCATAAAATATTTCAATGCGGCGCGGAGGAGCGGCATGAAACCTGAAGAAAGAAGAAACAAGATACTCGAAAAACTGAAGAAGGCAGGCGGCCCGACGAGTGCGTCGGCGCTGGCGCGTGAACTCGATGTCAGCAGGCAGATCATTGTCGGGGACGTCGCGATACTGCGCGCGGAAGGTGAGCAGATCATGGCTACGCCGCGAGGCTATGTGCTCGGGAATGATATTGCAGGGAAGTACGGCTTCGTCGGCACTGTCGCCGTTAAGCATACGTCGGAGCGCACGGTAGAGGAACTTTACACGATCGTGGACTGCGGCGGCACAGCGATCGACGTCACTATCGAACATCCGGTATACGGACAGCTTTCTGGACCGCTCGCCCTTTCGTCCAGACTCGACGTCGACAAATTCGCGGAAAAGATGCAGGAAAACAAAGCATTGATGCTGTCAGACCTCACTGAAGGGATCCACACCCACAGGATCGGATGCCGCGACGAAAAGACATTCCGTGAAATCAAAAGGCAGCTGAAAGAAAAGGGATTCATTCTGTAAGATTGAATATTTGTTTGCAATTATTAAAAAAAATAATGTATACATTATCGAATGCTATATAATAAAAATATAAAATAAGCGGATTCAGCCGGCACAGCTGAGATTTCGCGAGTACTTTGATTGTTTTGATATTGATGGAGAAGAAATTATGAAAAGAAAATCTGTATCTATCATGCTGGTCATCGCGATGATCTTAAGCATGATGTCTGTCACTGCATTTGCAGACGACAGCACCCAGTATACCGATCGCAAGGGCGTGCAGTTTACCGTTCCTGCCAACGCTTTCGCCACCAGCGTCGTTTCGTTTACTCAGGGATCGCCGTGGACTACACGGGAAGATGCGATGAATCCGAACGATGCTCTGGGAGCACCGGACCGTGTCAGTGGTGAAGATACCAATGCACTCACGCTCGGAGCCGGAGGCCAGCTGGTTCTCGGCTTTGACATTCAGATTGTAGATGGCGAAGGCGACGATATCTACGTCTTCGAAGTAGGACCTTCGGTTGAAGCTACGAAAATCGAAGTCAGCAACGACCTGAGCACATGGTATGAAGTCGGAACGGCTTCGGGCAGCACGGCAGGCGTTGATCTGAATGGCAAGATTCCTGCGGGTGAGAGATTCAAATACGTTCGCTTGACAGATCTCAACTCGGATCCGAACGGGACGTGGCCGGGAGCAGATATCGATGCCGTAGCGGGACTCAATGTAAAACCGGGTTCGAGCAACTGGGCTTATAACGAAATGGACAGAGCCGATGAATACGACCTGATTCCTGATATGCTCATAAACAAGGATTACACGCAGCCTATCACACGGCTTGAATTTGCAGCGGTTGCCGTGAAGACATACGAAAATATTTCAAATACAGAAGCTATTCCGGCGACTGTGAATCCGTTTACCGACTGCAGCGATACAGAGATGCTAAAGGCTTACAACACGGGCATCGCGGTAGGTACGTCGGCGACTACGTTCGATCCGGATACGCTGATTACGCGTGAGCAGGCAGCCGCTATGCTGACTCGTGTGTTCAAGCGTGCCACAATGCCGAACTGGACGATTGCAAAAGATGCTGAGTATCCACTGACGTTCGACATGCCGGCACCGTTCTCGGACGACGCTTATATTTCCGATTACGCGCGTGAGAGTGTATACTTTATGGCTGCAAATAATATCATTGCAGGCATCGGAAACAACACATTCGCACCGAGGAACACCAACTCTCAGGAAGAAGCGATGCACTACGCGAATGCTACAAGAGAGCAGGCTCTCGCAATTGCCGTACGCATGGTGGAAAATCTGAAATAAAACGGCATCCGGATTTTCATTAATGCGGCAAATCGATGAAAATGAATGCGGAGGTTTATCGTGCCGAAGCTCAGCAATTGCGCACAGCGATGGCGCGGAGCACTGACGTGAAGCGATGACGCGAAACACTGGCGCGGAGCACTGACGTGAAGCACTGACGCTGAGCAATTACGCGAAGCACTGGCGCGAAGCAACGACGTGAAACACTGGTGCTGAGCAATGGCACATGACGCGCTCAAAAATGAATATTCCGATAAGAACGGCAGGGACTTCTGATGGTTTCCTGCCGTTTTCATTTATATTAATGCCGCTGCAGAGATTTTTATCTGATTCGATGTTAAAATGATAATGTTTTATGCAACGGCCATATGAGAAATCATTCATGCATTCCTGTGTAGATACATGGATGCAAAAAGTGTAGAGTAAAGTGTAGAGCAGAGCAAAAGAAAAGAAAATTATACTAAGCGGCATGAAAGAGGTGCGATGGTAATGGCAGATGGAACACAGAGCAGCGTAAAGAAGAAAAGGAGCATACCGGGACGTATTTCGGATTTTTTCAGAGCGTACGGGCGCGAAGTGAAAAGCGACAAGCGGTCGTTCACCGTCTATACCATACTGCGTGCGCTGATCATCGTCTGCATAGTGCGTCAGTTCATGCTGGGCAATTACGAATCGGTGTTCACGGCAGCGCTCACGCTCATATTTCTGACGATACCGACGATACTCGAACTGAGTTTCAAGGTCAACATACCTCAGGCGCTCGAAATAATAATACTTATTTTCATTTACGCGGCGGAAATACTCGGCGAAGTCAATCAGTACTACACCAGGATTCCGTTCTGGGACACGATACTGCACACGCTGAACGGGTTTCTCGCGGCGGCAGTCGGATTCTCAATGGTTTTGCTGCTCAATAAAAACCAGAACATCATATTTGAAATATCACCGCTTTATATCTCGATCGTATCTTTCTGCTTCTCGATGACGATAGGCGTCTGCTGGGAATTCATAGAATTTTCATTCGATCATCTGTTCGCGATGGATATGCAGAAGGACACGATCATTCACTCGATTTCAAGCGGGCTGCTCAATCCGGACGGGCAGAAGCCGGTCACACTCAGTCACATCGGAGAAGTCGCCGTAAACGGGCAGACGCTTGACGTCGGCGGATATATCGATGTAGGGCTCATAGATACGATGGAAGATCTTTTCGTCAATTTCATAGGAGCCCTGACTTTCTCGATCATCGGATATTATTCTCTGAAGGGCAACAGCCGCTTCAGAAGGCTCATCGACAGCCTGACGCTCAGGAGAAAGACGGAAGCCGACGATTATCTTGCCCAGGAGGCAGACAACGGAGCCGTTGAAGAAGCCCTCCGCGAGATGGACAAACGATCGCGCGAAGAACGTCGTGAGAAAGAGCGCGAGAAACGCGACGCGGTGCGTGCGTCGGAAATAGACAAGCTGCAGGCACGTCTCGACGAACGGTCGAAGGAGTTCGACAGATGGGAGCAGCGGTTAAACGAACGTGCAGAAGAACTTACAGCGTGGCAGGAACGACTTGAAAAGAGCGCGGAAGAAGAACGTACCGCAAAGAAAGGCGTCGAAGACGAAGACGATAAAGAATGAAGACCGGGGAAAGGCAGATGATCGCGATGAAACATTTTAAAATTACAAAGGAAAACGGCTGTGTGGTTCCGTGCATCTCGGAGATACCCGACGGATGCGGAAAAATAGTCATCATGATTCACGGTATATGCAGCAGCAAGGAAAGCGAAAGCGTGAAGTTCATCATGGGATACATGCCTCAGAGAGGAATAGGCGTAGTCGCGTACGATCAGCCTGGACACGGCTCCGAAGAGGCGGAAAACGAGGAACTCCGCGTCGGCAGCTGCCTCGACAGTCTCGAAGCGGTTGAAAAATACGTAAGGAGGGAATATCCTTCCGCGGAGATCTGCTACTTCGGATCGAGCTACGGCGGATATATTCTGGGACTCTATCTGAAGAAACGGAAACACTCGGGGAAAAAGGCGTTTATGCGCTGCTCCGCAGTCGTATTTCCGCAGATGGTCCTTGGAGATCCGGATTCGGAACCAGATCCCCACAGCATTCAGGAACTGGACGAAAAAGGATGTGTGACAGTGGATCTGAAGACAGGAGACACCGCGGAATTTACAAAGGGATTTTTGGAGGATCTGCGGCAGAACGATCTGGCAGCTCTTTTCCGCGAATCGCTTCCCGATGCCGATCTCGCGTTTGTGCACGGCGAAAACGATTCTGTCGTGCCTGCCGGGGCGGTAAAATCGTTTGCAGAAGAGTTCGGTTTTCCGATTACGGTAGTTCCGGATGAAGGCCACACGATAAGCGATCATGAACGCTCGCCGTACATCACTGCTGAAAAGGCATACGAGCTTTTTACGAAATAAATGCAATTTTGCTGTGCGGCCGCAGGTTTCAGGCGCCGGTCAACGGGTAAATAGTGCTGTGTGGTATAATAATTTTAGTTAAGTTTTTACACGCAGGATAATTATCATATTTCTATGATTCTCAATAAAAAATGGAGGAATGGTTATGACTGGTGAAGCTACAGATAAAAGCCTGAAGACGGTGCTTCAGATGGTCCTGATGATCGTCGAGAGCAGCGAAACAAAGGAGGAGGCCGTCGAAAAATTAAAGAGCCTCGAGCTGCTCAGGGATGATTATAAAAATGAGCGCAATTCCGGAAGAGACGATGAAGGAAATGTCAGGGCGCTCCGCGGATCTAACGTAATATCACAGCCGGGCAGAGTGGGAGCACAGAAAAAACTTCCTTCCGAACCTCACGAGAGCAAGAAAGCCGAACAGGCTGAAAAAGCGAGAAAAAACGCTGCGAAATCTTCAGAGCCGATAGAACAGCCGGGCAGGGTGGGCGCGCAGAAGTCGCTCACAGACCAGGCGGCGGACGGCCTGCAGACGCTCGGCGATTTCATACGCAGTGCGGCTGATGCAGCCAGAGAAGTCGAAAAGAAAGCAGCCGAAGAGGAGTCGAAGAAGAAGGCGGATGCACGCAGAGAAAAGAGCAGAGAAGCTGCGGTTCTGAGAGACAAACAAAAGAGCGAAGCTCTCAGGCGCATGAAAGCCCTTAAACTCCTGCCGTCTATCGTAGATGACTTCAGGAAAAACGGAACCGTCTACATGTCAGGCGAGGAGGGTATGCTGTACTTCCCGGCACAGGAACAGCTCGATCTCGTACATCGTTTCGAAAAGGCAAACAATGTTCTCGTCTACCATATTCTGGACGAATCAAAGCCGTACGGCAGATGCTGCACCATGCTATACGTGCCGTCGGATCCATCAGGATGGAAGTCGTTTGACAAGAATATCAGGGACGGTCTTGTAGATGCATACGTCTATAACATGACGAAGCCTGATATGTCTGAAGCGGGACTGATTCAGGTCAAAGCCGTAAACGGCGGAGTCGAACGCTTCGACGTTATGGATTTCCTGTTCCATTAATCCTGATGCCAGTGCTGATTCATGACGCTGGTGCCTTGTGCTGATGCCGCTTGTACGGGCATGTCAGTACATGTGCTCCGGAACGGCAGGTGCTGAAATCCATGAAGCTGATGATTTCATATAGCCTGAGTCCCGGTCAAGGCAAGTCTTGAAATCCGTCCGGTGCTGCTCTGTCTCATGACGGACGGACGAGATGTGCCGAAAGATATGGCGTGAGGACGTAACGTAATAAGTGTACAATAAGCCTGCGGCCGGGCGGCTGAAAGCCCGGCTGCTATTTTTAATAACTAAACTGGAGAAAGAAAAGTATGAAATGCATTAATTGCGGCAGAGAGATCGAAGAGAAGGCGGACGTTTGTCCATACTGCGGAACCAGGCAGCATCCGGCGGAGGACGGTGACTCTGGGTCCGGTGAAAATGCCGCAGGAGAAGACAGAGAAGCAAGTGCCGGAGCAGGAGAAGACAGAGAAGCAAGCGATGATGCGGAAGCAAGTGCCGGAGCAGGAGAATCTGCAGCTGCAGAGGAAGCACCCGGATCAGAAGCCACAACCGCTGCAGAAGAAGCAGCCGGCGCGGAATCAGGAGATGAAAAAGCTGATTCAGCTTCGGTGCCTGCAGAGACGTATGATTACGAAAACGCAGACGAAAGTACTCCATATAAATACGATATGTCGGACGAAGAAGTTGGAAGGGGTCCGGCGCTCAGATTCCTGATCATTCTAATAGCCATGATCATCCTGTCCGTTTTCTTCGTAGGCTATGCGATTCATCTGACAAAGGTTCAGAACAAAGTTCCCGAACTCGATGACATAACCTACAGCGAGTTCTTAAAGGAGTACGATCTGACTTCCGGCGATACTGATTCGCTCGAAGAAGCGTATCTGGACAAAGTGGTTCTCAAGTTCGGAGAAGCGGAGCACGCCGTCAGTGCATCGCCGTTCGGCGCAGACAAAAAGTATTCTTTCAAAGTGGAGATCTACGCTCCTGATCTGGACGCGGTCTACAGTTCGAACACGGACACGGAAAGCGCTGAAAAAGCGATCGAAAACCTGTCGGAGAGCGATCTGGCGAAACAGGGCGATACTCTGAAAGTTACGACGAACAACAAGGGAACGATCAAGGACGACGATGCCGAAAGGCTGCAGAGAGCCGTCGAAAATTCATATGAAGAACCGCCTGCGTCGTATTCGGATTAGTACGGATTAGGCGGAAAGACGGAAAATCAGAAATTGAAAGATCCGGAAACGTAAAAAAGCCGTTTGATTATCAGCTGTAATCACTGATGAACAAACGGCTTTGTGATTCGAAATGGTGGAACATAGGGGGATCGAACCCCTGACCTCAAGATTGCGAACCTTGCGCTCTCCCAGCTGAGCTAATGCCCCGTACTGGAAAAGTATTATACACTTATTTAATGTAAAAATAAAGAATTATTTCAGGTGGAATACCTGGCACAATACTACAGCTACGATGCAGACAACCAGAAGAATGAGGCTCTGTCTTTTTCTCGTTTCATTGAAATATTTAGGCTTTTCCTCAGCTGCTTCACCGCTGCCGGATGCGCTGAGATCGGCCTGGGTGAGTTCGTAACCGCAGTACGGACATTTCTTTGCATTATCGTCTATTTCTTTTCCGCATTTTGGACAGGTCATAGTACAACTCCTTATCTCTCAATACCGTTCCGGTAAATGTAATAGCTCTTTTAATAAAACATATTATATTTTTATTTTCATGATTGGTCAATACTCAGAATGGCGCAAGTGTTCAAAATGCATATCAGATTAATGCAGAAATGCGTGGCGTGCCACTTCGGATTACATGTGGAAACGAATCAGGTATTTCTGGCTTTCATGCTCCGCACCGCAGAAATCCGCGGAATTGCATAAGCCGTTGAGACTGGAGGGCCGGGAGCACCGCGCTTTGCATATTCATTTTCACTGCGGTATGGTATAATTATATGGATTTTAATATATTAAAGCAGTACAGCTCAGCAGACTGCAGAATCTTGTGAACCGGAGGTTTTTTCATAATGAGGATAATCGTCGTCGGAATCGGTCTCATAGGCGGTTCCTTCTGCAAAGCAATAAAGGCATATACAGATCATCATGTCATAGGCATGGACAAGGATGACACATCGCTCGATCTGGCGATTTCAATGGAAGCGGTCGATGAAGTCATTCCTATGGACAGGACGGATCTTCTAAGCAGAGGAGATCTGGTAATAGTGGCGATTCCTCCGAACGACATCATAAAATTCCTGCTCACAAACAAGGACAAGTTCAAAAAAGGAGCTATCGTCGCGGACGTATGCGGCGTAAAGCAGTTTATCGTTTCTCAGGTACAGGAGCCCCTGCGTGAGGCGGGAGTCGAATTCATAGGATCGCATCCTATGGCAGGTACTGAGTACGCTGGCTTCGTATTTTCAAAGCCGGACATGTTTGTAAACGCGAGCTATCTGATGACGCCTGACGAGAAGACGGACAGAGAAAAAGTGAATATTCTCAAGAAATTCGCATACTCGATCGGCTTCAAGAAAGTCATCGAGACAGATCCGGAAACCCACGATCAGGCGATCGCTTATACTTCGCAGCTCGCACACATTATTTCGAACTCATACATCAGGAGCTCGACGCTGCCGAAAGAAAAAGGATTCAGCGCGGGAAGTTTCCTGGATATGACGAGAGTCGCAAGGCTCGACGAGAACATGTGGTCGGACCTTTTCATATGCAATAAAAAGAATCTGCTGAACGAAATCGATCAGCTCCAGGAGCATATTTCGGATCTGAGAGATGCACTGGCGGCCGAAGACAAGCAGCGGCTGATGCAGCTGCTCCACAAAGGACGCATGCTCAAACAGCAGAACGTCGCGGAAAAGAAGATGCTGCTTGCCGAAGAAGATGCGGACGACGGTTTCGCCAATTAACAGCGGTTCACCGAATACAGTCAATTGATGGAAGACAATTATTGGAGAACAGGGTTATGTTAAGCAAGACAAATTATCTGGCCGGATACGGCAATGTAACGCACGAAGAAGCATTAAAATACAAGTCAAGAGAAGATAAATTCATCAAGGACAACGCGCTTCAGCTGAAAGAGAGCAACGATATAGATGCTGACTTGTACGAGAAATACAATGTAAAGCGCGGTCTGAGAAACAAGAACGGGACCGGTGTATGCGTCGGACTTACGAGGATCGCAGATGTACACGGCTACGATATCGGGGAGCACGGAGAGAAGATTCCGGTTCCGGGCAAACTCTACTACAGGGGAATCAGCGTAGAGGATATTATTAAAGGATGCAGAAAAGACGACAGGTTCGGATATGGAGAGACCAGCTTTCTGCTGCTGTTCGGCCGTCTGCCGAACAAGGAGGAACTTCAGGAATTCAGAACGATACTCGGAGTGAGACGCCAGCTCCCTCAGGGTTTTATGATCGATCACATCCTGACGACCCCTTCCAGAAGCATCATGAACGCCCTCGCCAGAGAAGTGCTGGCGCTTTATTCATATGACCTTCACCCGGACGATATCAATATCGAAAACGTGTTCAGACAGTCGATAATACTGCTCGGGTGCTTCCCGACGCTGATGGCATATTCCTATCAGGCGAAACGCTCTCATTTCGACAAGATGAGCATGCATCTGCACTATCCTGATCCGGAGCTTTCAACGGCCGAGAACATCCTCAGGATGATAAGGCCTACGGGTGAATACACAGACATCGAAGCGAAGGTTCTGGACGTGTGCCTCATTCTTCACGCGGAGCACGGCGGCGGCAACAACTCGACATTTACGGTTCATACGGTATCGTCTACGAATACAGATACGTATTCGGCGATTGCCGCAGGAATAGGTTCGCTCAAGGGACCGCGCCACGGCGGCGCCAGCAGGTCGGTGATCTATATGATGAATGATCTCAGAGAAAATGTAGACGACATCACCGATTTCGACCAGATCGAAAACTACCTGCGCAGGGTGGTCCGCGGCGAGGCAAACGACGGTTCGGGCCTGATCTACGGCGTAGGCCACGCCATTTATACGATAACCGATCCGAGAGCGCAGCTTCTGAAGAGCATGGCGCAGAAGATCGCGGAAGCGAAGAATCTCATGAACGAGTTCAGAGTTTACGACTATATAGAAAAGAATGCCTCGAGAATCATCTCGGAATACGCGGGCACAGAAGTGCAGATGCCTGCGAACATAGATCTGTATTCGGGATTCGTTTACCGCGCGCTCGGCATTCCTATGGATCTGGTGACGCCGATCTTTGCTACTGCCAGAATAGCAGGATGGTGCGCTCACAGGATCGAGGAAGTTTCCGGCGACAACAAGATCATCCGTCCGGCGTATCAGTGGATCGCGGATTACAAGGAATACAAGCCGCTGAACGACAGATAGGCGTCCGGGTTCACATGGTACACATACCGCCGCGATACGATATTGCGGCGGTACAGCGGCTCATCGGCATTTCGCATATAAGACCGGAGAAAAAATTACGTGGAGGCATTTTATGCCTCCTTTTTTAGCGCATTTCAGCGCGGTTTGCGTCCGTCATGCAGGCGCTGAGCCGGCAGTGAAAGACAGTCCTGCGGCACCGGATCTGAAAACAGGTATGCCGCATTTCCGCCGTGTGGGAAACGGCAGCGCAGCGAAGCCGATAATATAGAACAAATGTTCAAATAAATTCTCTTTTGTGTTATAATTTGTGTGATTTTTTGAAGCTGCTGCAGCATGACGCTGCCAGCGCTTCTGTGCCTGTACCCGGAAATTCAGGCCAGGACAGGCCGGAGAGGATCAGAATATATTTTTCTGCAGGAGGTCATAAATGGAATTCAGGCTTCATTCAGAATACAAGCCTACAGGCGACCAGCCTCAGGCAATACAGGCGATCGTCGACGGAATACGCGCCGGCAGGAAGCACCAGACGATACAGGGTGTAACCGGATCTGGCAAGACGTTCACGATGGCCAATATAATAGAACAGATCAACAGGCCGACGCTCGTCATTTCGCACAACAAGACGCTCGCGGCTCAGCTTTACGGAGAGTTCAAGGAATTCTTCCCGGAAAACGCCGTGGAGTATTTCGTATCTTACTACGATTACTATCAGCCGGAAGCATATGTGCCGGCTACCGATACATATATAGAGAAAGATTCAGACATCAACAGCGAAATCGAAAAACTGAGGCATTCAGCCACATCTTCTCTTTTCGAGAGGCGCGACGTGATCATCGTAGCCAGCGTCTCATGCATATACGGTCTGGGAAGTCCGTACGAATATCAGAACCAGATGATGTCGCTGAGACCGGGCATGGAAAAGAGCAGGCGCGAGATCATGGAACAGCTGACTGCCGACCAGTACATCAGGAACGATATCGAGTTCGAAAGAGGGACGTTCCGCGTGCGGGGCGATATCATCGATATATATCCGGCAGGCGCTGAATCCGCCGTACGTGTGGAGCTGTTCGGCGACGAGATCGATTCGATCAAGGAGATAGATCCGGTCACCGGTGAAGTCACAGGCGTGAGAAGCCATATATCTATCTTCCCGGCATCGCATTACGTAACTTCAAAGGAGCGCATCGACGAAGCGTGCGTTTCGATCGAACAGGAGCTCGAGGAACGTATCGAATGGTTTAAAAGCCAGGACAAACTGCTCGAAGCTCAGAGAATAGAGCAGAGGACACGCTACGATATCGAAATGCTCCGCGAAGTGGGCACTTGCAAGGGCATTGAAAATTATTCGAGACATATCAACGGCCTCCCGCCTGGAGCAAGGCCTTATACGCTTATAGATTACTTCCCGGACGATCTGCTGATCATGGTCGACGAGTCTCACATCATGCTTCCGCAGCTCAAAGGCATGTACGCCGGCGACCGTTCGAGAAAACAGTCTCTCGTCGACTACGGTTTCAGGCTGCCGTCGGCGCTCGACAACCGGCCTCTCAATTTCAGCGAATTCGAGGCACTTACGGATCAGATCGTCTACGTCAGCGCAACGCCGGGCGACTACGAGCTCGAAAAGAGCGGACCAGACGGAATCGTGCAGCAGATAATCAGACCTACGGGACTGCTCGATCCGAAGATCGAAGTGAGAAAGACAGAGGGCCAGATCGACGACCTTATCGGCGAAATAAACAAGACCGCGGAAAACGGGGAACGAGTTCTGGTTACGACGCTTACGAAAAAGATGGCGGAGAGTCTTACCGACTATCTCAAGGACGCCTCGATAAGAGTCAGATATCTGCATTCGGACATAGACACGCTCGAGCGTACGGAGATCATACGCGACCTGCGTGAAGGGAAATTCGATGTGCTGGTAGGCATAAACCTGCTCAGAGAGGGCCTGGACATTCCTGAGGTTTCGCTCGTCGCGATACTCGATGCCGACAAGCAGGGATTCCTGAGAAACGAGCGTTCGCTCATACAGACGATAGGCAGGGCGGCAAGAAACGAACACGGGCGCGTTATCATGTACGGAGATACTATAAGTCCGCAGATGAAGCAGGCTATAGACGTCACCGAGGACAGAAGAAAGATTCAGGAAAAGTACAACGAGGATCACAACATCACTCCTCATACGATCCAGAAGTCGGTACGTCCTGCGCTCGAAGCCGTAAAGGCGGCCGAAGAATCGGACGTCTACATGACGGATCTGAAGCCGGAAGAAATGACGAGGAAGCAGTTAAAGGATTACGCGGAGCGGCTTAAACAGGAAATGAATGCGGCTGCAGAGGCCCTGCAGTTCGAGCAGGCGGCGCTTATGAGGGACAGATATTTCGAAATAAAGTCGAGATTGTAACGCCGTGCCGAGACTGCAGCGCCGTGACCCGTGCGCGGGATTAAACCGGCTCCAGACGCAGCTCCGGCTAAGTCAGGCCGCAGTTCCGGCTCAGACAGGCTGCGGATCTGGTAAATGAAGGTCTGATATCTGAAAATATTCATATAGATAATCAGACAGATAAAACATATAAGAGCATATTCATATTAAAGAAGAAATAAAAAGATACAGAGAGAAAGAGGAAAGTAGATTCCTGCCGTGCGGGAATGGCACGGCGGAAATTCATGAGGCGGTAAATGGCAGAGAAAACGATTAAGATCAAAGGTGCCAACGAAAACAATCTGAAAAACGTGAGCCTGGAGATACCGAGGGACAAACTGGTGGTGTTCACAGGTCTTTCAGGATCGGGAAAATCTACGCTGGCGTTCGATACGATATATGCAGAAGGGCAGAGACGATATATGGAGAGCGTATCGGCGTACGCGAGGCAGTTTCTCGGACAGATGGAAAAACCTGATGTAGAGTCTATCGAGGGACTCTCTCCGGCGATTTCGATAGATCAGAAGACGACGAGCAAAAACCCGCGTTCGATCGTCGGTACCGTTACCGAGATATACGATTATCTCAGACTGCTCTACGCGAGGGTCGGCACACCTCACTGCCCGATATGCGGCAGAGAGATATCGAGCCAGTCAGTCGATCAGATCACGGACATGATCATGGCATATCCTGAAAAGACGAGGATAATGATCATGGCACCGATCGTGAAGCAGAAAAAAGGCGAACACAAAAAGATACTCGAGAGGATAAAGAGGGACGGATTCAACCGCGTGCGCGTGGACGACAAGATGTTCAGCCTCGACGAAGACGAGATCACGCTCGAAAAAACACACAAACACACGATCGAGATAGTAGTGGACAGAATCGTCGTAAAACCCGGCGCTGAGGGAAGAATTTCCGAAGCAGTCGAGCTGGCTATACAGCAGGGAGACGGACTTGTCGTTGCGGCTGTAAAAGAACCGGACAGCGAAGACTACACCGACAGGCTTTTCAGCACGAAATTCGCCTGCCCGGAACACGGTGTGACGATAGGCGAGATGGAGCCGCGCACATTTTCGTTCAACAATCCTTACGGAGCGTGCCCGGAGTGCAACGGCATCGGCTTCATACAGCACGTGGATCCTGACATCATCGTCGACAAGCCGGAGAGGAGCATCGACGACGGAGCATTCAACAAATCGTTCGGCATGTTCGACGATATGTCGTATTATTCGAGATCTACGAAGGCTCTTGCGAAAGTGTACGGCGTCGACACGTCGATGCCTTACAAGGACATGCCCGAAGATTTTAAAAAGGATCTTATGTACGGTACGGAGGGGCGCCAGATAGATTACTACTATGTGAACAGTCTCGGCGACGAGGTCCACAGAAGGGCTAAGTTCGAGGGCATAGTCACGAATCTCGAGCGGAGATACCAGCAGACGAACTCGGCGTTTATAAAAGAAAAGATCGAGAAATTCATGACCGTCAGGCCGTGCAGGAAGTGCGGAGGAGAACGTCTGCGCCCCGAAGTGCTTGCGGTCACGGTCGGCGGGATAAACATCATGGAGTTCTGCCACATGACCGTCAGAGACGAGCTCGAATTCCTCGACAATTTGAAACTCGACAACAGAAAGGCGATCATAGCGCGCCTGATTTTGAAAGAGATAAGGAGCAGGCTCACATTCCTCTCGGACGTAGGACTCGAGTACCTTACGCTTTCCAGATCGGCAGCCACTCTTTCGGGAGGTGAATCGCAGCGTATAAGGCTGGCGACTCAGATCGGCTCAGGCCTGGTCGGAGTCCTCTATATTCTCGACGAGCCGAGCATAGGACTTCACCAGCGTGACAACGACAGGCTGCTCGCGACGCTGCGCCACCTTACCGACATCGGAAATACGCTGATCGTAGTAGAACACGATGAAGATACGATGTACGCAGCGGATCACATCGTCGACATCGGACCGGGCGCCGGCATCCACGGCGGAACCGTAGTGGCGCAGGGTACAGTCGAGGACATCAAGGCGTGCCCTGAATCGATCACGGGACAGTATCTTTCAGGCAAACGGAAGATAGAAGTGCCGGAGGTGAGAAGACCGGGAAACGGGAAATTCATCCACGTCCTGGGAGCTGCCGAAAACAACCTAAAAGATATCGACGTCGACTTCCCGCTCGGTACGTTCACTTGCGTTACAGGCGTTTCAGGCTCCGGCAAGAGCAGCCTCGTAAATGAAATACTTGCGAAGGGACTGTCCCAGAAGATCATGCGTTCCTCGGCGCAGCCGGGAAAGTGCAGAGAAATAACCGGCTACGAAAACATTGACAAGATAATCAACATAGATCAGTCCCCGATAGGAAGGACTCCGCGGTCAAACCCTGCGACCTACACAGGAGTCTTCACGCATATCAGAACGCTCTTTGCCGAGACGCAGGACGCGAAGATGAGAGGATTTTCCAAGGGAAGATTCAGCTTCAACGTAAAGGGCGGCAGGTGCGAATCGTGCGGCGGAGACGGCATCATCAAGATAGAGATGAATTTCCTGCCTGACGTATATGTGCCGTGCGAGGTGTGCCACGGAAAGCGGTACAACAGAGAGACGCTGGAAGTGAAGTATAAAGGCAAGAACATCAGCGATGTGCTCGATATGAACGTGGAAGAGGCGCTCGGATTCTTCGAGAACATACCGGCGATAAAGAGACAGCTTCAGACACTGTACGACGTCGGCCTCGGCTATATAAAGTTAGGGCAGCCTTCGACGCAGCTCTCGGGCGGCGAGGCACAGAGAATAAAGCTCGCTTCGGAGCTGTCAAAGCGCATGACAGGCAAGACGCTTTACGTACTGGACGAACCTACGACAGGACTTCACTTCGCGGATGTCGACAAACTGCTGCAGGTGCTTCAGAAACTCGTCGACGCAGGCAATACGGTCATCGTCATCGAACACAATCTGGATGTCATCAAGTGCGCGGACTATATCATTGACCTCGGTCCGGAGGGCGGTGACCGCGGGGGCACTATAGTCGCTCAGGGTACTCCTGAGGAGATCGCCGCATGCGAAAAGTCGTATACAGGAAAATATCTAAAAAAACTTCTCGGGTGAAAAAATGATGAAATGCAAGGGCTCCGGCATGTGTTTAATATGAAATTTACATACCCTTTGCTTAAAATATGCAGTTGACATATTCAGTTTATTTTACTAGAGTAAAAACAATAACGAATGGGAGCCGCATCATAAGCTGCGGAGGAGGATGTGAATCATGCAGACAAACAGTGAAACACAGAGTGAGTATCCTGCACTTAACAATACGATGCTCACCGACTATTATGAACTGACCATGGCGAACGGTTATTTCGAGACAGACAGGGCTGAAGAAATAGGCTACTTCGATATGTTCTTCAGAAAGATTCCTGACAACGGCGGTTTTGCGATCATGGCCGGGCTCGAGCAGCTCATCAGCTACATGCAGAATTTGAAGTTCACCGACAATGACATCGAATTCCTGCGCAGCAAGGGAGAATTCTCAGAAGACTTCCTCGAATATCTGAAAAATTTCAAATTCGAGTGCGACGTCTGGGCCATTCCTGAGGGAACACCGATATTTCCTTATGAGCCGCTGGTCACGGTGAGAGGTCCGATAATTCAGGCTCAGATGCTCGAGACATTCCTGCTGCTGACTATCAATCACCAGACGCTGATCGCCACAAAGACGAACAGAATCGTCAGAGCTGCGAGAGGCCGCGGCGTCATGGAATTCGGAAGCAGGAGAGCCCAGGGCGCGTCGGCCGCGGTGCTCGGCGCGAGAGCGGCTTACATCGGAGGAGCTGTCGGTACAGCGTGCACGATCGCTGACGAAATCTACGGCATTCCGGCGATGGGCACGATGGCGCACAGCTGGGTGCAGTCGTTTGATTCCGAGTACGAAGCGTTTTCTAAATTCGCGGATCTTTTCCCTAACAACTGCGTTCTTCTTATCGACACGTACGATGTCCTCAAATCGGGCCTTCCGAACGCGATCAAGGTATTCAAGGAAAAGAATCCTGCGAAGAAGGGCATAAGAATCGACAGCGGCGACATTACTTATCTTTCGAAGAGATGCAGGAAGATCCTCGACGACGCTGGTCTCGAGGACTGCAGTATCGTAGCGTCAAATTCGTTTGACGAATACGTCATCAGAGGAATAATGGACGAGGGAGCGTGCGTCGATTCGTTCGGCGTCGGCGAACGTCTGATAACTGCGGAGTCGAATCCTGTGTTCGGCGGAGTGTACAAGCTTTCCGCCATCGAAAGAAACGGCAAAATCGAACCTAAAATCAAGGTCAGCGAAAATACCGAGAAAATTACGAATCCGGGATTCAAGAAGGTCTACAGGATCTTCGACAAGGATACGAAAAAGGCGCTCGGCGACGTTATAACGCTTGCCGACGACAGAATTCCGGAAGGAAGTCCGTTCGAGATCTTCGATCCGGCTCATATCTGGAAGCGCAAGATCATAGAAAATTACGAGATCCGCGAGCTTCAGGTCCAGATCTTCAAAAAAGGAGAACTCGTATACGATTCTCCGTCGCTCGATGAGATCAGGGATTTCTGCCATTCCGAGATCGACAACCTCTGGGACGAGATCAAGCGTTTCGAGAATCCTCACGGTTATTACGTAGACCTTTCCAAGCGCCTGTGGGCTCTTAAGGACAGACTGCTGAACGAACACGGAAAGTCAATAGAGAACAGAGATTAATTTAAAGACCACAATCAGCGGCGATAATTACAAATCAATGCAAATTAAAAAGAGAATCCGGTTGACGGATTCTCTTTTTTGCTGTTGTGAAGTTTTGCGCGGCAGGGCTTGAACTCGAGCCCGTAAACGCAGTCCCGAAAATCATTTATTGATCTTGACGAAACTTATTTGATAACTCTTACCCAGCCTTCAGGACCTTCGATCTTGCACTGCTGGATACCTGTGATAGTTTCGTAGAGCTTCGTGAGAACAGGACCCATCTCGTCCATTCCGCTCGGGAACTTGATGAGATTGCCGTGGTCGTTGATAGCGCCGACAGGCGAGATGACCGCTGCAGTTCCGCAGAGTCCGCATTCAGCAAAGTCCTTGACCTCGTCGAAGCGTACAGGGCGTTCCTCTGTCTTCATGCCGAGCATTTCTTTTGCGATGTACATGAGCGAACGGCGGGTTACTGAAGGAAGTATGCTGTCTGACTTAGGAGTGACTACAGTACCGTCTTTTGTAACGAAGATGAAGTTTGCTCCGCCCGTTTCTTCTACGTAAGTTCTTGTAGCAGGGTCGAGGTACATGTTTTCAGCGAATCCCTCTTTGTGAGCGGTGATGATCGCGTGGAGACTCATCGCATAGTTGAGGCCTGCCTTGATGTGGCCCGTGCCGTGAGGCGCAGCTCTGTCGAAATCGCTGACCTTGATCGTGATAGGCTTGATGCCGCTCTTGAAATAAGGACCTACAGGAGTAGTCAGGATTCTGAACTGATATTCTTCGGCAGGAGCGACGCCAATGACTGGTGAGCTTCCGAACATGTACGGTCTGATGTATAATGAAGCGCCCGATCCGAAAGGAGGTACCCACGCCTCGTTTGCGAGGATGACTTTGTCTATCGCTTCGAGGAATTTGTCCTCAGGATAAGGAGGCATCTCCAGTCTTCTTGCGGAGTTTGCCATTCTTTCAGCGTTGAGGTCCGGGCGGAAAGCTACGATATGTCCGTCTTCAGTAGTGTATGCTTTGAGACCCTCGAAGCATTCCTGAGCGTACTGGAATACGCACGCGCACTCGTTGAGCACTACGTTCGGATCCGTCGTGAGCTCGCCTTCATCCCACTTTCCATCCTTATAATTAGCTACAAATCTGTAGTCGGTAGGCTGATAGGAAAAAGTGAGATTTCCCCAGTCGATATTCTTCTTTTCCATTGTCTGTCACTCCTTGTAATGGTAAAAAATGAAATAAAATATATGAGTGTATAACATTCAATAATGAATAAATGTATATAGTAATAAATATTATAGGTCTGCATTTTTTTGATGTCAAGAAACCTATTGTATTATTAATGCCAATGCTTGCGGGACGTTCAGCTTCCAGCCTGCTGACGTGGAAAATGTGGAAGCAGTGTGCCGTTCATCTGAACAGGCTTCCAGTTATAAGAAGTGCCGCGCATCGGGGCGGGTAAAAATGTTAAATTTTTGTCACAATATCTCTTTCTAAATATGTACATGTGTATATGTATATGCAAATGCTAATTATAGTGTGTATAAATGAATATTTTTTGAGGATTTTTAAGATATATTTGACGGAAAAGAACGTAATTTTATTTAATTGTGATAAAATAAACCATCAATATGATCTTACAGCAGAATGTACGCAAAATTATTCCGACAGTGTAAAAGAATGAAAAAATAGCTGTAAAGTATCGACGGAACACGATTCTTATATTGTATTCTGAATACTTGCAAAATACAGACTGCTACGGGCCGTTTTGCACGATTTTATTATTGTTTTTCCGCTGTAATGTGATATATTGAAATTTGTACAGTTAAAAGCAGGTGCTTTTTTCTGTGAAAAGGTATTATTATCTATTTTTGATGAAGGAGGTGATCTAGGTTGAGTATGGGTGAAGAGCTGTCTGCAAAGCTTGCGTATAAAATGGTCGACATTATACCAGGTTCCTTTACTTTCAAAGTTCCTCAGTCGTGCATAACGACTTGGGGAGTAATGTTATTTCTCGTTCTTCTGTCGATATTCTTTACGAGGAAGATGGAAATAGTCCCGAAGGGCAGACAGGCGCTTCTCGAATGGTTCATGGGTATGCTTTATAAGGTATTCTACGGAATACTCGGTGAAAAGGGAAAGCGATTTATTCCTTACCTGCTCACAGTAATCCTTTACCTTGGCGTTTCCAACATGCTTGGCTTGTGCGGTATACAGCCGCCGACAAAGGACATGAACGTCGCTGCCGGACTGGCCCTTATGAGTATAGTATTGGTAATTTATGCGGGCATAAGCTACAGAGGCTTCGGCAAATGGGTAAAGCATTTTGCATATCCTAGCGCAATCATTACACCTCTTAATGTACTTGAAATCGGTATCAAGCCGCTGTCACTCTGCATGCGACTCTACGGAAACATACTCGGTGCGTATATCATAATGGAACTGATCATATATCAGATTCCTGCAGTTGTACCGCTGCTCGCCAGTGCATATTTCGATATGTTCGATGGTTTGCTCCAGGCATTTGTATTCAGTTTCCTGACATCAATGTATATTAGTGAGGCGATGGAAGACGAAGATTAATATATCGCTCGTTGAATTCCCGTTAAATTTGACCAAGAGCCGTGTTTACGCCGCATAGAAATTGCCACGCGCACAGAAATTGCCGCGGCGGACGACGGTATCAAAAATCAGACAACAATTCCTTTAATTAATGTAAAAAGATTTTTAGGAGGATTAATTATTATGGCTACTGGATTAATCGCAATTGGCGCTGGAATCGCAGTTCTCACTGGTTTTGGCGGCGGAATCGGTATCGGTATAGCAACATCAAAGGCATCAGAAGCAGTTGCAAGACAGCCGGAAGCAAGAGGCGCAATCAACGGTACTCTTATTCTCGGATGCGCACTTGCAGAAGCAACCGCTATTTACGGCCTCGTAGTAGCACTCCTTATCATAATAATGCTCGGTTAGGTGTTTATGGGCATAATCGAGACTTTGCCTGACAGACAGGCGGAGAAATTATTAGTGGTATCTAAAGGAGAAGTATTGGAGGCAATAGCGTGCTCACGTTAAATTGGAATGTCTTCTGGATCGTATTCAACTTAATTGTACTCTACTTCCTGCTCAAGATATTTCTTTTCGGTCCTATCAAGAACATCATGGACAAGCGTACTAATCTCATTCAGGGTGAGATTGATTCTGCCGAAGCGAAGAACAAAGAAGCAGGAGAACTGAGAGACAAATACGAATCATCTCTCAGCAATGCGAAAGAGGAGTCCGCGCGCATCGTAAACAGCGCGAAGGACCGCGCCAAGGTACAGTACGACCAGATTGTAGATAAGGCAAATGGAGACGCGAAACAGATCATGGAACAGGCTCACAAGACTGCAGAGCTCGATCGCGATCAGATGATGAGAAGCGCTCAGAGTGAGCTTGCTGACGTAGCAATGGCAGCGGCTGTCAAACTGATCGGCGAAAGCGTCAATGATGAGTCAAACCGCGCAATGCTGGATAAATACCTTGCTGGAGAGGGGACGGACAGATGACGAGTATACCGGACAATTATGCCAGAGTGCTCTTTGATCTGCACTTGGATCCTGGCGATATTGAGACTGCCCGCGTACTTCTCTCTGAATCGGAAGAACTCACGGAAGCGCTCACAAGTCCGATAGTCAGCAAGTCCGAAAAGCGCGACGTCATAGACAAACTGTTTCCGGAATCTACGAGAAACTTTTTTAAAGTTATGAGTGACAACGGGGATGTGGAATACGCGGAAGCGATGTTTTCCGCATATGACACGCTCGTGCTCGACGACAGGAATGCTGTAGCGGCTGAGTTCAGATACGTGACAGAACCGGATGACGCTCAGATCAGCAAACTGAAGCAGAAGATCGCGAAAGATTACAAAAAAGATAGTGTTGAGCTGAACCTTGTTGAGGATAAATCGCTGATCGGCGGTTTCGTGCTCACAGTAGGAGATTATGTTCTCGACCAGAGTGTAAAGACTTCTATTCAGAAACTTAGACGTCATTTCGCAGAGAGGTGAGAATTTGAGTAAGAATGATTCGCAGAGAATTATTTCGGTATTAAAAGACGAAATAGAAAATTACAATAACGATGCGAATGTCGAGGAAACCGGACATATCATCAGCTTAGGCGATGGTATCGCTCAGGTTTACGGCATGCAGCATGTTAAATACGGCGAGCTGGTGGAGTTCGAAAACGGAACTGTCGGCATGGCGCAGAACCTTGAGCCAAAGTCCGTCGGCTGCGTACTGTTCGGAACCGACCACGGCCTTGTTGAGGGCTCGTCAGTAAAACGCACAGGTAATGAAGCCGGTGTAGATGTAGGCGACGATATGCTCGGCCGCGTTATAAACGCCATCGGAGAGCCTATCGACGGTCTTGGCCCTATAAAGGGCGGAGATTACAGACCTATCGAGCACAAGGCTCCTGGCGTAATCACAAGAAAAGAAGTATCCGAGCCGCTCATGACAGGTATCCTGTCGATCGACTCGATGTTCCCTATCGGCCGCGGCCAGAGAGAACTGATCATCGGCGACAGACAGACTGGTAAAACTTCCATCGCCATAGATACAATAATCAACCAGAAGGGCAACGGCGTTATCTGCATCTATGTTGCAATAGGCCAGAAGTCGTCGTCGGTTGCCAAGACGGTTTCCACACTTAAAAAATACGGAGCCATGGATTACACCATCGTAATCAACGCTCCGGCAAACGAACCTGCTCCGCTGCAGTACCTGGCTCCTTATACAGGTGCGGCTATCGGAGAACACTTCATGGACGAGCAGAAGGACGTGCTCATCGTATACGACGACCTCAGCAAACACGCTCAGGCTTATCGTGCGATGTCACTGCTGCTCCACAGACCGCCTGGACGTGAGGCTTATCCTGGCGACGTATTCTATCTGCACTCGAGACTGCTCGAGCGTGCCTGCAGACGTGCGCCTGAATACGGCGGCGGTTCGATGACTGCACTGCCTATCATCGAGACACAGGCCGGCGACGTATCGGCATATATTCCTACAAACGTAATTTCAATTACAGACGGCCAGATCTTCCTCGAGACAGACCTGTTCTTCTCGGGTGTACGTCCTGCCGTAAACGTAGGTCTGTCGGTATCCCGTGTAGGTGGTAAAGCTCAGGATAAAATTGAAAAGCAGGTTTCCGGCTCGCTTCGTGTAGACCTCGCCCAGTACAGGGAAATGGAGGTATTCACACAGTTCAGTTCAGATCTGGACGATGTGACGAAGGAACTGCTTGCACACGGCAAGAGTCTTATAGAGCTCCTCAAACAGCCTCTGTATAACCCTATGCCTCTCTACAAACAGGTAATCCTACTCTGCGTAGCTAACGAGAAGTACTTCATCGATGTTCCTGTAGATGAAATTCTTCCTTTCAGAGAGGGACTCATCGAGTATTTCGAAACTGCGCACAAAGATATTATTGATGAGATCATGGACAAGAAGGTCATGACAGACGATCTGCATGACAGAATCATGGCGGCAGCGAAAGAATACAAAGACAGGTAGGTGATATCATGGCAAGTATGCAGGAAATCCGTTCGAGGATAAACAGCGTAAAAGACACGATGAAAATCACCAATGCCATGTATCTCATATCTTCGTCAAAGCTCAGAAAGGCAAGAAGCGGCCGCGATGCCACGGCACCGTATTTCGACACGCTTCAGGCGACTATCAACGATATACTGATCAGAACGCCTGAGCTCTCCGAAGAAGGACTGTTCGAAAACAGATCCGGAAGAGAGCGCAAGAAAAGATGCTTCATCGTCGTTTCGTCGGACAAGGGACTTGCAGGCGCGTACAACCACAACGTCTTCAAGCTTGTAGACGAAAAGATTGAATCGGCCGATGAAACCGTCGATCCTGTTAACACGGTTATTCTCGTGGGCCACATGGGGCTGACATATTTCAGAGGCCGCGACGACGTTGAAATTGACGAAGAACACATATACCCTTGCACCGACCCTAAGATGTACCGCGCAAGGGAAATAGCGGAAGATGTAATCGATAGATTTCTGAACGACGAATTCGACGAAATCTACGTGGTTTACACCAAGATGATAAATTCGATGCTTTTCGAACCGAAGATCATGAGGATTCTTCCGCTTACCAGGGGTATGTTCGAAGATGCTCCGCAGCTCGACGAAGATCTGGAGGAGCCGATATTCTCGCCTTCGCCTGAAGAAGTCCTCAGGCACATAGTTCCTAACTATGTAAAGGGACTCATCTACGGCGCTATCGTCGAGTCGTTCGCATGCGAGCAGAACGCGCGAATGACCGCTATGGACAACGCCACTACGAACGCGAAGGACATGATCGACGACTTGTCCCTGTTGTACAATCGTGTCAGACAGGGTGCCATCACTCAGGAAATCACTGAGATAGTCAGCGGCGCCCAGTAGACAAATTAGCAGGAGGTATTAATGAATAAGGGAAAAATCACACAGGTCCAGGGACCTGTTGTAGATGTACTGTTTGAAGGAGACTACCTTCCCCTCATCAAAGAAGCCCTCACAGTTGAACTCAACGGTCAGACGGTAACGATGGAAGTTGCCGAGCATATGGGCAACAGAACGGTCCGCTGCATCATGCTCGACGCATCTGAAGGCCTTTCAAGAGATATGGAAGTTACAGCTACAGGAGACTACGTAAAGGTCCCTGTCGGAGAGTGCACGCTCGGACGCATGTTCAATGTTACAGGCGATGTAATCGACGAAGGAGAGCCTGTTAAACCTGACGAGCTCTGGGCTATCCACAGAGATGCGCCTTCATTTGAAGAACAGATGCCGGCCGTTGAAATTTTCGAAACAGGCATCAAGGTAATAGACCTTCTTACTCCATACGCCAAAGGCGGAAAAATCGGTCTGTTCGGCGGTGCCGGAGTAGGTAAGACAGTACTTATACAGGAATTAATCACTAACGTAGCATCAGAACACGGTGGTTATTCGATATTCACCGGTGTAGGAGAACGTACCCGTGAAGGTAACGACCTCTGGAACGAAATGACAGAGTCGGGTGTAATCAAGAAGACTGCACTGGTGTTCGGCCAGATGAACGAACCGCCTGGAGCACGTATGCTCGTAGCCCAGACAGGTCTGACGATGGCAGAGTATTTCCGTGACAAGATGCACCAGGACGTACTTCTGTTCATAGACAACATTTTCCGTTTCATCCAGGCAGGATCCGAAGTATCGGCCATGCTCGGCCGTATGCCTTCAGCCGTAGGTTATCAGCCTACACTTGCCAATGAAGTCGGCGAACTCCAGGAAAGAATCACGTCAACGAAGAACGGATCGATCACATCGGTACAGGCCGTATACGTACCTGCCGACGACCTGACTGACCCGGCTCCTGCGACTACATTCTCCCACCTCGATGCGAAGACAGTACTTTCAAGAAAGATCGCTGAGCAGGGCCTGTATCCTGCAGTAGATCCTCTCGAATCTACATCACGTATTCTTGAAGCAGAGGTTGTAGGCGACGAGCATTACGACGTCGCACGAAGAGTTCAGGCTACGCTTCAGCGTTATTCGGAACTGCAGGATATCATCTCTATCCTCGGTATGGAAGAACTTGCTGAAGAAGACAAGAAGATTGTATACCGTGCCCGTAAGATCCAGAGGTTCCTTTCGCAGCCGTTCCACGTTGCAGAGAACTTCACAGGACTCAAGGGCAAGTATGTAACGCTCGAGGATACTATCAAGGGCTTCAAGATGATTCTTGACGGCGAGATGGATGATATCCCTGAGATGGCTTTCTTTAACTGCGGACCAATTGAGGATGTATTTGCCAAAGCTGAACAGATGAAGAAAGATGCATAGCGCATCTGACATGAATCAGTGAGGTGCATATATGAGTACATTTAAACTGGAAATCGTCGCTACTGACAAGATTTTCTTCAGCGGCGACGCTGAATTCGTAGTTCTGCCGGCTCTCGACGGTGAAATGGGTATTCTGCCTGAGCACGACACGATGGTAGTTGCCGTAAAGGCAGGAGAGCTCCGCTATACTGTAAACGGAGAGTCAGAGCTTTGCGCCATAGGCGATGGTTTCGCCGAGGTACTGGGCGACAGAGTCACGGTAATATGTGACTTCGCCGAGCGCGCTATCGACATCGATGTCATGCGTGCCGAGCGCGCAAAAGAACGTGCCGAAGAGCGTATCAAGGCCAAGAGGAGCGAGATCGAATACGTTCACTCTCAGGCGGCTCTGGCAAGAGCTATGGCAAGACTCAAGGTTACCAGCAAAATCAAAAATTCGCGTTAATCACGACCCGCGCACTTCAGGTGCGCGGGCTTTTTTTTATGGGAAAAATGCCGGATGATGCAGCACTGGTTTTCAATGCTGCGGGAATATGACGCGAAGCCGGCAGAGAAAAGAATGGGCGCGAGGGGCGCGGATGAAGTTTTCCTGTCTGCCAGTGGTTTCAAAACTGCTGGCGGTTTTTTTATGGGAAAAGGGCGCACCATGTAATGTCGGCTATTAGTATTTAGTAAGTATAAAGTGGAGCAGGAGGTGCGCAGATGAATTTATATACGCTCTCTGGCGCGATTTTCTCATGGCCGGCTGCGGGACGCGTACACAGGAACTCCGTTAATTTGTAAAAAGATAAATTACATAATAATCCATTCAGTGTATACAATGCACAATAGATACTGGAAAGAATATTAGCATGACAACATTATGCCACCCTTAAAAGTTCAATGATCAAACCATTTCATTCCCGACCGGAACATGTTTTTGGGAACCATTGCTTGATATTACATTTTGTAATATGCAATATAAATAAATTTAGGTTTTCTAATTGTAAATCTGGGTCTATATTATAGATACGAAAAGGGGAAACCCGAAAGGGGATAACCTGGATGAGATCTGAGATTAACATCAAAGGATCAGAGATTAACATCAAACCGGTTTAAGGCCGGGCATGAAAGAAGGTTTTGGAATTGAAAAGGGATCAGACTTATGGATACATGCTGGTATTAGCAGCAGGAATATTGTGGGGATCGGCCGGATTGTTCTCGACATTGTTGTCTTCAGCCGGTCTGAGCTCATCGATGGTTGCATTCTTCAGGCTGGCTTCGGGAGCCATGTTTCTCGGAGTATTCCTGTTTTTCAGATACGGTTTGTCTGTCTTCAGGATCAGCCTCAGAGGACTGGCGTGGTGCCTGCTGCTCGGAATATTTGTCGAAGGACTGTACAATCTGAGTTATTCGGCTGCAGTAGAGGAATCGGGAATGGCTGCCGCGACGGTAATGCTCTACACGTCACCGGTGTTTGTGTGCATAATGTCGAGGTTCCTGTTCAAGGAAAAAATAACCCAGATAAAGATTGCGGCGCTTATATTGAACATAGCAGGATGCATGCTCGCTGTCACAGGCGGGAGCTTCGGTGATATACATATTCCTCTGACGGGATTTGCAGCAGGAATAGCAGCCGGACTGCTTTATTCATTGCTCCCGGTTATCAACACAGAAACGCTCGGAAAATACAATCTGCTCACGATGAATTTCTATGGCATGATTATCGGAGCGGTTATGCTGATGTTCATATCGAGACCGTGGGAAGCAGCAACTCAGCTGGCCGATGCGAAGACACTTCTGACAATACTCGGATACGGACTTATTCCTACATGCATTCCGTACATATTGTATCTGAAGGGTCTTTCAAAGCGCCTCGAGACTTCGAAAGTGCCGGTAGTAAGCTCATTTGAGACGGTTTCATCAGCGCTTATAGGTGCATTGGTACTCGGACAGGCTCTGAGCACGGGCAAGGCAGCCGGAATCATAGTTGTACTGATGTCGGTAATGCTTATGAATGCAAATCCGGAAAAGCTGATGAACACGCTGCGCTTCAGATCCGTCCGCGGACTGCGCAGACATGCGTGAACATTAATAAAGACATACTATTTCCCTTTACATAACATTTTTAAAACCAGAGCAGGCCCGGATGCCGGAAGGATAACCTTCCGGACACCCGGGCCTGTTCCATTGTTATATATTTTGGTATTAACAGGTTTATTAATTTATAGGGGGTTAAGTGGGTTAAACCTGAAGCCGGAACTGCGCCGGAGAGTTATCTGTGTATGGCGCCAGAGATATTCAATCGTGCAGTCCCTGAAATATTCAGGGTCATGGACGCCGGATAAACAGGCACAGAAATGCCTGCAAGCTAACGGTCGTATTCCTTCTTCACATAATCCATCAGAAATTCAGTAAAAGCCGATGCAGCAGGAAGGTCCTTCTCAAGGGGTCGTTTGAGGATTCCGATCTGCCTGTAGATCGGCGGATCGAGATGAAGCTTTACGGCGCTAGTGGCATAGTTCTGCATGATGAGCTGCGATGCGAGAGATACACCGAGGTTGTGGTCTATCATTTTCATGACAGTCAGATTGTCCTTGCAGGAGTAGGCTATGTTGAGCCTTACTTTTCTCTTTACGATCGCCTCCGGCCAGCCAGGATATCCGAGACTCGTCTCGCCGATGGTATATGAAATGAACGGATATTCGGACAGCTCGTGTAGTGTGACGGAATCGCGCCTGGCAAGATCGTGATTCTTGGGAACGATGGCGATGATCTCGTCGGTGTGGAGGGGAATCGTGTCGAATGCAGACTCTTTGTCGGTTATCTCGCATATCGCCATGTCGAGACGTCCTGTGGAAAGCAGCTCCTGCAGCATAGGAGTTTCGTGCTCGAGAGTCGACACCTGTATCCCCGGATATTCAGCGGCAAGCGCTTCGAGCACCGCAGGCATCCACGATTCAGATACGCTCGACAGGCATCCGATCGTGATTTTGCCGGCTGTCCGTCCGGTGATCGCGGCACACTGCTGCCTGATTCGTTCGTCGGCGCGCTGTTCCTCGCGCATAAGCGGCATCAGCTCGCGCGCCGCATTCGTCAGCGAGACTCCTCTGTTCGTCCTGGTAAGCAGCGTGAGCCCAAGTTCATTTTCGAGACTTTTGATCATCTGTGTGATGCCTGATTGTGAATATCCCATTTTCTCCGCAGTTCTTGTGATGCTGCCTGTTTCAGCTACGTTTATGACAGCTTCATATTTCCTGTTGTCCATTAATAAACCCCCTTGAAGTTACCGGTTACTTAACAATAATTATACATTAATCGTGTAAAGATATGATGTGCTATAATTGTTCATATTGAGAAGAAATGAAGGAGAAAAAGAAGCATCGTGCACGAATATACCAGCAAAAACGGCAGAAAAATGAGACGAGGATATACGACAGGCGTATGTGCGGCAGCGGCAGCGAAGGCTTCAGCCTGGATGCTTCTGACCGGAAGGACGATCGACAGCATTCACCTTAAGTGGACTTTCGGCAGAGGGGAGAGTTCCGAGGCGGATTTTACTCTTTGTGATGCTTTGCTGAAGGATGGCTGGGCTGAATGTGCTGTCAGGAAAGATGCAGGCGACGATCCCGACGTTACTGACGGCATGCTGATCTATGCGAAAGTCAGGAGACAGGACGGCGAAATCCAGTCTGATTCAGGAAAGAACGGTGAAGTTGAAGAATCTGCCGGGAACAGTCAGGATGATCAGGAGAATAAGCGGAGAAATGGAGATGCAGCTGGATCTGATAACGGCATGAATGATCAGAAAATTACTATAGAGAGCATGGCAGGGCCTGACGGAGTAATCCCGTTCCGCTGGAATGTGGCTGCGGACTATATCAACTCCGTAAAGAAAGGAGACGCAGTCTCTGCTCCGGAAATGCAGACACCGGCCGCACGTGCATCAGATGCACGCGCAGAAAACAGCGCAGAGAATGAACAGCGCGGCTCATCATATGAACAATACGAGCGCTTTGAAATCACAGGCGGCCGCGGAGTGGGCACCGTTACGAAGCCGGGGCTGGATCAGCCTGTCGGCGCGGCAGCAATAAACTCGGGGCCGCGCCGCATGATCTCTCAGGCTCTCGAAGATGTCTGCGAAGACAACGGATACGAGGGCGGTCTTGCTGTAGAGATATCCGTTCCCGGAGGGGAAGAAGCAGCAGAGAAAACGTTCAATCCCGTTCTCGGTATCGAAGGCGGAATTTCCATACTGGGAACAACCGGAATAGTGGAGCCGATGAGCGGAAGAGCCGTAGAGGAAACTGTGCGTGCAGAGGTCAGAGTTAAATCGGCAGATTCTGATTTTCTGGCTTTTGTACCCGGAAACGCAGGCATGGATTTCGTAAAAAACGAGCTCAGGATTCCGGAGAAAAAGATCGTGACGATCAGCAATTATCCGGGAGCCGCGCTCGACGAAGCCGCGGAAAACGGGGTGAAGAGCTTGCTCATCGCGGGAAGCCTCGGAAAACTCGTAAAGCTTGCGGGAGGGATTTTCAACACTCATTCTCACGAAGCGGACGCCAGAATAGATATTATTATCAGAAGCGCCCTGAGGGCGGGAACGCCATATGAGATACTGCACGATCTCGACAGATGCGTCACTACCGATGCCGCCTGCGATCTGCTCGATGCCGGAGGATATCTGGAGCCTGCAGTGAAGATCATCACCGAACGAGCTCACAGTAAGATTAAACGCAGGGTGCCTGATATGAGGACAGAACTTATCATTCTCAAGAATACCGGAGAAGTACTGGGCTTTACGGAAAGCGCTTTCGATCTTGCGGAGGATGAACATGAGTAAAGTATATTTTGTAGGCGCAGGAAGCGGCGCCGCTGATCTGATAACGGTAAGAGGCATGCACCTTCTTGAGAAGGCGGATGTCGTCATTTACGCAGGTTCTCTTGTAAATCCTGAACTCCTGAAATATGCAGCCGATGCAGAGCAGATTTTCAACAGCGCAGAGATGTATCTCGAGCAGATAATTTCGGTGATGGAGGATGCCGTAAAGCGCGGTAAAACAGTCGTGAGGCTGCATACAGGAGATCCTTCTCTGTACGGAGCGGTAAGAGAGCAGATGGACGCTCTGGACAAGCTGGGAATAGCGTACGAAGTCTGCCCCGGAGTCAGCAGCTTTTCGGCAGCGGCAGCATCTCTCAATGCAGAATACACGCTCCCTGGAGTTTCTCAGACATTGATACTGACGCGTATGGAGGGGAAGACACCTGTGCCTGAAAAAGAGCGGATAAGAGGACTCGCTGCACACGGCGCGTCGATGGCCATTTTCCTGAGCGCTTCCATGACAGACAGGCTGCAGGAAGAACTGCTTGAGTCCGGCGGATACACGGAGGAAACGCCCTGTGCGATAGTTTACAAGGCTTCGTGGCCTGATGAGAAAAAGATCGTGACGACGCTCGGGCACCTTGCGGAAGCCGCTGCAGCTGAGAATATCACGAAGACGGCTCTCATTCTCGTGGGAGGATTTCTCGGCGGTGAGCACGATCTTTCAAAACTTTACGATAAAAATTTTCATACGGAGTTCAGATAACTATGCTGATAGATGATGTTAGCGGCGGCAGAGAAGTTCTGAGAGCCGCCGCGGTCTGCTATACGGACGAAGGCGAGAAAAACGCGCTGCGCGCCGGAGGACTCGACGTATTCAGGTACGGACGCGATTTCGACAGAACAGGAAGGCTCATGGAGCGGTTTTTCGGAGGCATGAAGGACAGCGGTGAAGGTTACGCCGTCATTGTTTTCTTTTCGGCGGCCGGAATCGCGGTCAGGTCCATTGCCCCATATATTGTAAACAAGACGGCCGATCCGGCCGTGATCGTCGTAAACGATCGTGCCGATTTTGTGATTCCTGTGCTTTCGGGCCACATCGGAAGAGCAAACGATGCATCGCGCGAGCTGGCTTCGGTTCTGGGGGCGGAGGCAGTCGTAACGACGGCTTCCGATTCTGCTGAGAATACAGAAGCAGCCGACGTATTTGCGTCGCGTGAGGGCTACTCGATAGACAGCATGGAAGACGCAAAAAAGGTCACGGCCGCGCTGGTGGCAGGCGAAAAGACCGAAAAGTCGAGAGAACCTGACGGAACTTTGGTGTGGAGAGTACAGGGAAAGTCAGGTGCGTCGGTCAGGATGAAGCCCAAGAGGTACGTGTTGGGACTCGGCTGCAGAAAGGGAACGTCCGCTCAGGCCATGACGGATTTCGTGAAAGAAAATCTCGCCGCCATGGGTGCTGTACCGGGTGACGTATATAAGGTCTGTTCTGCAGAGATAAAGGCCGGCGAAAAGTGCATGAGCGCTGCAGCTTCAGCTGCCGGTGCTCCGTTCGTCGTGTTTACGGCAGAGCATCTCAACGGCATACCAGGCGTATTCTCTGATTCGGAATTTGTAAAGAAAGTGGCTGGAACAGGAAACGTGTGCGAAAGGAGCGCAATTGCAGGATGCGGCAGTGCCGGAGGCAGGATAATCGTGAAAAAGACAGCGCGCGACGGCATGACGTTTGCAGCCGCCGAAAGGAATCTGTTATGAATATGAAGGTAGTCGGAATCGGACCGGGAAGCCTGGAAGGCATGACCGGCGAAGCCAGAAAAGCTCTGGAAGACGCCCGCCTCATAGTCGGATACGGCCTTTACGCTGATCTGGTCCGGGAATATTTCCCTGATAAAGAATATTACACGACCGGAATGAGGCACGAGACCGAGCGCGTCGAATATGCACTGGAAAAGGCTGCATCGGGCGTCAGTACGGCGCTGATATGCAGCGGTGATGCCGGCGTCTACGGAATGGCTTCGCTCGCGTTTGAAACCGCGGAGAGACTGGGACTCGACGCTTCGGAAATAGAAATCGTGCCAGGCGTTACGGCAGCGCTCAGCTGCGCAGCTCTGCTCGGATCTCCGCTTTCGTGTGATTTTGCGGTTATAAGCCTGAGCGATCTGCTGGTGCCGCGGGAGCGCATCGGGCACAGGCTTAGATGCGCGGCGGAGTCTGGTATGCCCGTCGTGATCTACAATCCTGGTTCGAAGAAAAGGAAGGACTATCTGAAACATGCGTGCAGCATACTGCTCGCTTACAGGCCGCCTGAGACTCTGTGCGGCGTGGTCAGAAACGCGGGGCGTGAGGGACAGGAGACAGAACTTATGACGCTCGGACGCCTGTCTGGCCTCGAAGCCGACATGCTTATGACAGTGATAATAGGCGGCAGCGAAACACGTGAAATATCTGGCCGCATGGTGACGCCGCGCGGATACGCGTCCAGATACGGCAATGGACGTCCGGCTGCCGGACACGAGCTGGGGCTGGAAAGCGGGAGCGGCGGCAGCACAATGAAACAGAAGAGAAACGAGTCAGACAGCAGCGGAACAGCCGGCAGTACAGAAGAGCGTCTGAAAAGCCGCAGAATACTCATATTCGGCGGGACGTCCGAAGGAAGGATACTCGCTTCGTGTGCGAGAGATGCCGGATACGAAACCTGGCTTTCGGCCGCGACCGACTACGGGAGAGAGACCGCAGAGGTACCCGGAGCAGGCTGCAGCGGCGTTAATATTATCTCAGGCAGAATGCCCGAAGAGAAGATCGAAGAACTGCTGCTGGAGAAGAAATTCTCATGTGTGATAGATGCCACTCATCCTTACGCCGTTCATATTTCGAAAAGCATAGAAAAGGCTGCGGAGGCAGCGGATACAAGTCTTGTCAGAGTGGCGAGAAAGACGGAGAGCGGTCCGTCAGGGGAAGATATCATGTTTTTTGATACGATGGACGATATTGTTGAGTATCTGAACGGCTGCACCGGAAAGATATTTTTCTCCACGGGATCCGGTGCCGCTGAATCATATGCCCGTCTCGACGGCATAGCTGAAAGAGCTGCCGTGAGGATACTTCCTTCTGCGGATGCGGTCGGAAAAGTGAAAAAGGCGGGTTTCAGCAGCAGAAACATCATATGCATGCAGGGGCCTTTTACGAAGGAAATGAACAGAGCATGCTTCCGTTTCTTCGGCTCGGATTATCTGGTGACGAAGTCATCAGGAAAGGCCGGCGGGTTTTACGAGAAGATCGATGCCGCCCGTGAACTGGGAATGAAGATTCTGGTGCTTGCGCCGCCTCCTTGTGCGGAGGGAATTTCCATGGAGGAAGCTGTGAAAATGATCGGTGAGGGGAGATTTCAGTGAAAAAACATATCATAATTGCCGGAGCCGGAATGGGAGCTGCCACCGATATGACGGAAGGCCTGCTGTCTGCCGCCGGGCATGCTGAACTGATAATCGGTCCGGAGCGCGTTACGGACGTATTCGCCGGTTACGGATGCAGGATTGTTAACGAATACAGAGCCGACAGGATAAAGAGAATAGTGGATGAAGCAGGTGAGACGAAGATCCTCGTCCTTGTTTCCGGAGATCAGGGTTTTTTCAGCGCGGCTCCCCGGATACGTGAAGCTCTCTCGGAATATTCTCCTTCAGTAATGCCGGGCATTTCATCGGTTTCATACATGTCTGCCTGCACAGGTATTCCGTGGAGCGGAGCAGAGATCGTCAGCGCCCACGGCAGGCAGATAAACATCGCTTCCGCCGTCAGAAGGAGCAAAGTCACGTACGTCCTGACCGGAGGCAATATCGGTGAATTGCTGGACGGTCTGTGCAGATACGGTTACAGGGACCTCGAAGTATATATCGGGGAGAGGCTTTCGTACGGCGACGGCAGAATATCGCACGGCACGGCCGGGCAGCTGTATCGCGGGCATTACGATCCACTGTCGGTCATGACGATTCTCAATCCGTACGCGGATGAAAGCTCGCCGGCGGGGATCCCAGACTCTGAGTTCATACGCGGTGGCAGGCCCTTGACGAAGCGGTTCGTCAGGGCAGCGGCGATAAGCGCGCTGAAGCTGAAGGCAGACAGCACGGTCTGGGACATCGGTGCCGGGACGGGTTCGGTGTCGGTGGAAGCAGCGCTGAACGCATGGCGCGGAACAGTTTACGCGGTCGAACGCGAGAAAAAGGGCATAGATCTTATAAAACAGAATGCCGTGAAATTTCATGCGGACAATATCGTGCCGGTGTACGGAGAAGCTCCGGAAGCTCTTTTCGGACTGCCTCCTGCCGACGCGTATTTCATAGGCGGATCGGGCGGAAGGCTCGATGAGATTCTCGAAGCCGTCAAAGAAGCAGAAAAGGATGATAAACGTGTAGTGATCACGGCGGTGACGCTGCAGACCCTTGCAGGAGCATCAGAGGCTCTCGAGAAAGCTGGTGCGTTTAATATTTCCGTTTCGCAGCTGCAGGTTGCAGAGACGCACAGAGCCGGCAGATATGACTTGTTCAGGGCGCAGAACCCGGTATTTATAATCGAAGCCGACATGCAGGCAGAATAGTAAAAATGCGTAATATCCATTAAAATCCGGAAGCAGATAAGCAGGAAAAGAGGATAGCGGACAGAATCATGCAGTATACCAGTGTGGCACGCCAGCGCAGCACGCGGGCCGCGATCGCCTGAGAACAGCCGGCACATGAACGCGCCGGGCCGGACACGCGGAAAATACAATTGGAAAAGAAAAATAATATGAATAAAAGAAGAGGCAGTTGTTTAAAACAACTGCCTCTTTGCGAATTTTTCCGTTTGCCTGTTTTTTTACGGACACAGGTATCCGGATCGATTACTTATCTCTAATTACAGTGATCTGAATTAGTGTCTTCTTGGATCTTCATCGATGAACTTCGGCCATAACTGATAGTACTCATTTGGATGAGCCTTTGACAGTCCAGGGTAAGAAGCTCTTGCCATATCAACAACGCCAGTCTTCTTGTTTACGTGAGCTACAGCATCGCCTGCAGCAACGAGGTCGTTGATTCCCTTGATGATGTCATCGTCAGAACCGTCAACGTAAGCCTTGATGTCGTCGATAGTCATTGACAGACCCTGGTTAACTCTGTAGTTCTCAGCGAGAACGTCGAGGAGGTTCTTAGCGTCGCAAGGAACCTTCTTCTCAACTGGTGAGTAATCAACAACAGGAGCGTTTGTAACTTCGTCGATGACTCTGCGAGGCCATACGATGTCTTCCTGCATCTGCTTGAAGATCTGTCTGTAGATAGTAAGTTCGCAAGCTTCTACAGTACCGCCTGCGATGTGCTCAGTCTTGGCAACTTCGTAGATGTTCTTGATAGGGTAGAAGTTGTTGATACCGTCGCCGCCCATAACCTGAGTAGCTTCTCTTGCAGACTCGAGAGCGAGCTCTGCGCACTTAGCCTTGATTACAGATGCGTCGATGATGATGTTTTCTTCGAGATCCCACTTCTTAGCAGTTACATAAACTGTGTCTCTGAGGAAGATGAGTCTTTCGAGGATATGAGTGATCTTATCCTGGTTAGGCTTCTGGTCTATAGTAGGTCTTCCGAACTGAATTCTTCTCTCTGAGTAAGGGATGATGTAGTTCAGCATAGCTCTGTGCCAGCCGATTGTAGTAGCGGCGATGTTGGTTCTTTCGAAGTTGAGGCCCTGCATCATGATCTTGAAGCCTTCGCCCTCTTCGCCGATTCTGGCTGATTCATCGATCTCAACGTTGTCGAAGATCAGTGAGCCGTTCTGTACGTTTTCGAATCCGAGGATTTCGTTGATCTTTTCTGTAGTGATGCCCTTAACTTCTGAAGCCTTTACGATGAATGCTGTCAGGTGCTTATGCTTCTTGATCATTTCAGGATCGTTTGAAGTACGAGCATAGATGAAGAATCTGTCAGCAACGCCAGCGCCTACGATAAATCTCTTACGTCCGTTAAGGATGTACTTGCTGCCCTTCTTCTCAGCTGTAAGAGCGATACCAGCTGCATCGGTACCAGCCGATACTTCTGTGATAACTACGGCACCAGTTTCGCCTGCTGCGATACCAGGGAGGAACTTCTTCTTCTGTTCTTCAGTACCTTTTTCTACGATCTGACGGAGTCCGCCGTTCATGTCACCTACGATGATACGGCCGACGCCCGGTGAAATGTAGTGAGCCTGCTCAGCGAGCATGCAGGAACCAGTAGCACCGAGTCCGAGTCCGCCATATTCCTTAGGAATAGCAGCACCGAGGTAACCCTTTTTACCTACTTCTTCAAATATATGGAACGGGAACTCTCTTGTATAACGAGTACGGCCTTCCTCCTTGGCAATTGATTTGAAAAATTCGCCTAATTCGTTATAGTAATCGATCTGTTCCTGTGTCCACCACCAGAATGGTTTCATAATAATAGACTCCTTTCTTCTGTAAAAAGCCAAAAATACCAGATGCACTGTGTGCTTTTTTAGCTGCACAATTATCTGTTTATCAACAATTTGATAATAGCATAGTTGTTTTGAAGTGTCAATTATATGTACAAATATAAGTAGTGCTTTTCGATAATAATATAACACATTTTTCCTTTGACTTATAATTGCCTTAACATATGATAATATACTATAAAATTATGTCGGCTTCATGCAGTTTTTCTGATTTCGCAATGAATAAAATGAAGAAAATGAACGATCCTGAGCATGATCATTTTTCCTCATCAGATATGAGTGAAGCCAGTTCCAGCGCGGAACGAACGATTGACACCCTGCGTTCGTGCAGATCGAACGTTCCCAGGCTGCGCCGTTCCCAGGCTGGCGCATCGAGGTTGTCGGCGGCGCAGAAGAACTGGAAGAAACCGCGTCTGCGAAACGTAGCGACCGCCGCGAGTGCAGAGCATTCCATGTCGACGCAGATGCAGCCCTGACGGCGCCGCTTTTCGATCATATTGCGGGTCTCCCTGTAGACCGCATCTGTCGTCCAGACTTTGCCGGTCCGGTACGGAACCGACAGGCTGTTCAGGATCTGTGCGAATTCCTCTTTATACGAGCCGTTGAGTACGATCTCGTCCGATGCGGGAACGTAGTGGAAGCTCGTGCCCTCGCACCTGAGTGCGCTGTCAGGGATGATCACGCTGCAGTCGCCGATGTCGGCTTTCAGCACTCCGCAGGTGCCGAAGACGACTGCTGTGCGGACTCCTGCGGCGTACAGGTTTTCCAGCGCCGCTGCCGCTGACGGTGCCCCGACCGGAAGCCGGCACAGAGCAAAAGCGGTGCGCCTGCCTGGTGCTCTTTTTGATCCGGGAACGCTTTCAGCGCTGCCGTCGGTGCCGTCCTGTTCCCCGGAACAGCCAGGCTGGCTCTTCCAGAGGCCGCGGCTTTCGTAATTTATTATCCGGACGGGCGCACCGCTGACTGGCAGTCTTAAATCGGGCTTCTGCGGTACATCACAGATTTCAGGGAACAGCACGTCTATGGTGCTTTGCATAAAGCAGCAGACTGCCGTTTCCGGAAATCCAAGGACAGGTCCGTCCCGGAATCCCGGATTTATGACAGCGGAGCTGTCGTTGTCGAAGCTTTCAATTATATTCATTCTTAATACTCCTGAAATGCTGCCGTTCCTGTGCCGTGTCTGTCACTGGTCCGGAGCATTTCACTTTTCGGCACTTAATTTTTGCGCGGAAATGCACGGAATGCATGCCGCTGTGACAATTTCTTAACGCTTTTTATCCACTTAATGGCATTTTGTTTTTTCTGATTATTAGTATGTACTTATAATCTAATTATATTAAAATATTGAATTAGTTGCAGAGAAAAAATACAGAGAAAAATATAGCAAAAGAATAAAGGCCGGATATTCTGAGGCGCGGGAGCGATGACCGGCGTGCCGGCCTTAAGAGGGGATTGCTCACCGATGCTTTCAAATTTCGAAGTCTGTCTGAACGCTGTCCTCCCGATGTTTTTACTAATATTCATCGGAGTTGCAGTCAGGCATTTCAATATTCTGTCATACGACGAAGTCAGAAAAGTGAACAGATTCGTTTTCCTCGTCTTTTTCGGACCTCTGATGTTTGAAAATATCTACGGTTCGTCGTTCAGCGGGGAAATAAATATATCAACGGTAGTGTTCGGAGTGATTTTCGTGCTCGGCGAGATAGCCGTGATAACTCCGGCAGTCATGGCCGTCGAAAAGGACAACAGGAAACGGGGTGCGATGATACAGGCCATGTACAGGAGCAATTACGTGATCATGGGTCTTCCTGTCGCCATGAACATTTTCGGCAAAGGGAACGTATCTATGACCGCCGTAATGGTCTCAGTAATCGTGCCTGTCTACAACATCATGGCTGTCATTATTCTCGAAGCATTCAGAGGAGGGAGCGTTTCGCCTCTTTCCATAATCAAGAGCCTGGCAAAAAATCCTATAATCATTGGTGCGATATGCGGCATTCTCGCAACGGCGGCAGATCTGAAGCTGCCTGAAGCGGTGGATACTGTAATTTCAGATATGGGAAACGCGTGCACACCGATTGCCCTCATCATATTGGGAGCATCGTTCAGCTTCAAGCGAATAAGAGGATATACGAAAGACCTCACGATCGTCGTCGTCACGAGACTGGTGCTCGTTCCTGCCGCAGGTCTTACGCTGGCGGCGCTGCTCGGGTTCAGAGGTATAGATTTCATATCTCTGCTTGCGATGATGACGGCACCGTCTGCAATTTCCTCGTACACTATGGCGGATGCAATGGACAGCGACGGCGCGCTCGCGGGAGCAGCCGTTATATTCACTTCAGCGTTTTCACTCCTCACCATGTTCCTGTGGCTTTTCCTGTTTAAAAATCTGGGAATGTTCTGAGGAACTGCGGAAAACCCGCGTGACAGGAGACGGAGCCGTGCAAAGACGGAATCGCGCTGAGGCAGAGCTGCGCGGAAACGGAATCGCGCTGAGACGGTGCCGCGCGGAAACAAGAATTCGTGCTGAATATCCAAAAAACGTTCATATCATGGCATATTAAGTGATTCAGAGGGTATATTCCCTTTGTGGACTGGCACCATTGAATATATAATAAGGTAAAAACACACGCTCCGGCGTTTGCGGGACGGTGCAGCCGCTGCTGACTTTCAGCTGGCCGGCAGGGACTGCAGCCGTAAAGACAACAGACACAACAAATTCATCAGATACAACAGATACAATACAACAGATACAGAAGAAACTCAAAATAGAAACTGAGTATCGGTAATTAAGGAGGAAAGTGTTGATATGAGTATTGTGAATGCTATAGCGGTTCCTCATCCGCCTCTCATAATTCCTGAAATAGGTGAGGGAAATGAAAACATGATTTCTAATACGGTTGCGGCCTATAAAAAGGCGGCGCAGTTCATAAAGGAGGCCGATCCGGAAACTGTTATCATCACGACGCCTCACAACGTCATGTATTACGACTATTTCCACATCTCGCCGGGAAGCGGCGCCGACGGGGATTTCGGACAGTACGGAGTGCCTCAGGTGAGAATGCACGTGGACTACGACGAGGAGCTCGTAGAAAATATATGTGAAGATGCGGAGCAGCAGAGCTTCCCTGCAGGCACGAAAGGCGAGAAGACGAAGCAGCTCGATCACGCGTTCATGATTCCGGTATATTTCCTGAAGGAAGCTTACGGTGACAAGCCGCTGCCGAAATTCGTCAGGATAAGTCTCTCGGGGAGGACTCTTGCGGAGCACTATTATTTCGGAATGCTCATAAACAATGCCGTGAACTTCCTAGGCAGAAAGGTTTCGTTCATCGCGAGCGGCGATCTGTCGCACAAGCTGCTGAAGGACGGCCCGTACGGATTCAGCCCTGCAGGTCCGGATTACGATGCCAAGGTCATGGATGTGCTTTCGAATGCTGATTTCGGGAAACTGATGACGTTCTCCGACGGATTCTGCACCGAGGCTGCCGAATGCGGGCACAGGTCGTTTACGATCATGGCTGGCTGCTTCGATCAGCGCGACGTAACCGCTGAAAAGCTGTCGTACGAAGGCCCGTTCGGCGTTGGCTACGGCGTCTGCCTGTTTACTCCGGGAGGAGAAAACAAGGACAGAAATTTCATGCAGAAAGAAACGGAGCGTGAAATACAGGAGATAAACGACTCGCGCGACAGGCAGGATCCGTATGCGCAGCTCGCGCGCACGGCAGTGGAAACATACATTTACGCCGGCCGCAGGGCGAAGATACCTTCCGACCTTCCGGAAGAGATGCTGGAGAACAAGGCCGGAGTGTTTGTAACTCTTAATATCAACGGAAGGCTCAGAGGCTGCATAGGCACGATACAGCCGGCGGCCGAGAACATCGCCCAGGAGATCATTAACAACGGAATAAGCGCGTGCTCGCGCGATCCGCGCTTTGTAAAGGTGGCTAAGGAAGAGCTGCCGTATATCCAGTACAGCGTCGATGTGCTGGGCGAGGTCGAAGACGTCGATTCGGAGGATGATCTCGACTGCAGGCGCTACGGAGTAATCGTCACGAACGGTTCGAAGACCGGTCTTCTGCTGCCTGATCTGGACGGCGTTGACACCGTGCAGAGACAGGTCGAAATCGCGAGACAAAAGGCCGGCATCGCCGACGGAGAGGACTACAGCCTGAAGCGCTTTGAGGTCGTGAGACATGTCTGATCTGAGAATGCCGGCTGCCGAGTGCACCAGCTGCTTCAGGCACTGCAGGATCCAGCCGGGCAAGACCGGCTTCTGCGGGGCGCGTGGAAACAGCGGCGGCAGAGTCATCTGCACAAATTACGGAAGGCTGACGTCGCTCGCCCTCGACCCTGTCGAGAAGAAGCCTCTGGCGGAGTTCTATCCCGGGAGCATGATACTTTCGTGCGGCAGCTACGGCTGCAACATGGACTGCCCGTTCTGCCAGAACTTCACGATTTCGAGGGCCGGAGCCGATTCGGTGAGATGGTCGTATACGTCTCCGGAGCAGCTCGCCGATCAGGCGTATATGCTCAGAGACGACGGGAATATCGGTGTGGCATACACATATAACGAAGCACTTACGGGATGGGAGTACGTCCGCGATACTGCGAAAATAGTCCACGAGAGAGGCATTAAGAATGTCATAGTCACGAACGGCTGTTTCAGCGGTGAAGTGCTCGATGAGGTGCTCCCGTATACCGATGCGTTCAACATCGATCTGAAGGGCTTTACGAGTGACTGGTACATGAGAATAGGCGGCAGCCTCGAGATGGTGAAGAGATTCATAAAGAAGGCGGCCGGCGGCTCTCACGTGGAGCTGACGACGCTCATCGTTCCCGGCGAGAACGACAGCCTTGATGAAATGGAAAAGCTGGCGTCGTGGGTGGCAGAAATAGACCGTGACATACCGCTTCACATCACGAGATTTTTCCCTATGTACAGGATGCAGGACAGGGATATGACTGACAAGGATGTCATGAAACAGCTCAGGAATGCTGCCCGCTCTCATCTGCGCTCTGTATATCTGGGCAATGTCTGATTTAAGATTTGTTATTATCTGAGTAAGAATTATTCAGATTCATTAATTTTCAGGTCATGTATACTTTAAAATGAGCCGGCGTGAATAGCGCCGGTCTCTGCTGACGGAGGAACAATCAATGTCTGAGAAAGAAGAGAAAAAGACTGGCTGGGAGGCCTGCGATGATGCTGAAAAAGAAAGCATCATGAAATTCGCTGACGGATATATCGATTTCATCAACACAGCGAAGACTGAAAGAGAGGCCGCGAGGGAGATCGTCCGCATAGCCGGAGAACACGGCTTCAAGGATATCTCCGGAATGGAAAAGCTCAGTCCCGGCGACAAGGTCTATTACATAAATCACGGTAAATCGGTCTATCTGGCCGTTATCGGGAAACAACCAGTTACTGAAGGATTCAACGGCGTGGGAGCACATATCGATGCTCCGAGGCTCGATCTCAAACAGGAGCCTCTGTTCGAAGACAGCGGAATGGCTTTCTTCAGGACACACTATTACGGAGGCATCAAGAAATACCAGTGGACTACGATTCCTCTTGCGCTTCACGGTGTCGTATCTTTCAGTGACGGCAGGACACAGGAGATTCGCATCGGTGAAGAAGACGGAGATCCTGTTTTTCTCGTTACAGATCTTCTTCCGCATCTCGCCTCAAAGCAGAATGCCAAAAAGCTGGCCGACGGCGTAGAGGGAGAAAAGCTAAGCATACTCGCGGGATCGATTCCTGATCCGGAAGCTGAAAGCGACAAGGTCAAGGCCGCTCTTCTGAAAATCCTGAAAGAGAAATACGGCATGGAGGAAGAAGATTTTACGAGTGCTGAAATCGAGGCTGTTCCGGCGGAGAAGGCGAGAACTCTCGGACTGGACGGCAGCATGGTAGCCGGATACGGACAGGACGACAGAATATGCGCTTATCCGGGACTCATGGCTCTCATGTCCGTCGAAGGTGTTCCGGAACGCACGGCCGTAGGCATCTTCTCAGACAAGGAGGAGATCGGAAGCGTAGGAAACACTGGCATGGCTTCGCACAATTTCGAACTGTTCATGATGGACGTGCTCGAAAAGACAGGTGTCGTAAATCCTTACGCGGTTCAGCGCACGTTCTCTGCATCGAGAGTGCTCTCCGCAGACGTTACCGCAGCGTTCGACCCGGCTTATCCTGACGTAATGGAAAAGCAGAATGCTGCTTTCGCAGGGAAGGGAATAAACATCAATAAATATACAGGCGCAAGGGGCAAATCCGGAGCTTCGGACGCCAACGCCGAGTTCATAGGTTTCGTACGAGGTGTCTTCGACGCGGCCGGAGTAGAATATCAGTTCTCCGAGCTCGGCAAAGTCGATGCGGGAGGCGGCGGAACCATAGCCTACATACTCGCTGACAGGGGAATGAACGTGCTCGACTGCGGAGTTCCTATCCTGTCGATGCATTCGCCGTATGAAGCTGCAAGCAAATTCGATATTTATCAGGGATACAAAGCCTACAAGGCATTCCTCGCTGCGAAGTAGGGAGATAAAGCTATGTCAGAAAATGAGAAGATAAAGATCACGTGGCACGGCCATTCGTGCTTTGCCATCGAATATGACGGCTACACGATCGTAACCGATCCGTACACAGGAGTTCCGGGATATCCACCTTTGCATGTTGAGGCTGACGAAGTTTTCTGCAGCCACGATCACGCAGACCACAATTTCGTATCTGCCGTGAAAAAGAAGAACTCCGGAAAAAAATCTCCGTTTAAGATTACTGAGATAGGGTGCTTCCATGACGATAAGAAGGGAGCGCTCAGAGGCAAGTGCGTCATGCGAATTTTCGAAGCAGGAGGAATAAGAGTCGCACATCTCGCAGATATCGGAGAAATGCCTGACAAAGATACTGTCGAGAAACTGAAGGGACTCGACTGTGCACTCATTCCTGTGGGTGGCTTTTACACCGTCGACGGGAAACAGGCTTACAAGATCATCGAAGCGATCGATCCGGTAGTTGCCGTTCCTATGCATTACAGAAAAGGCAGCTGCGGATACAGAGAGATCTCCGGTCCGGACGATTTCCTTTCATGCGCTGTTGACAGGCCTGTGATAAAGACAGGAAGCACGTTTGAGATCGGCGGGAACAGCAGATGCATCATAGTTCCTGAAGTTAAAGGAATGGCGAATGAGTTCTGAGCAGAAGAAAAGCCTCTTTGTGCAGGGTTCGATCCTCGCCGTCGCGGGCATCATTACTAAGATCATAGGATTTGTCTACAGAATCCCCATGGCCAATATCCTGGGAGACCAGGGAAACGGAATATATTCTGTAGCTTTCGGAATATACAACATCGCACTCACGCTTTCTTCATACAGTCTTCCGCAGGCGGTTTCGAAGCTGATAGCGGAGAAGATCGCGCTGAAGGAATATAAAAACAAAATGCGGATATTCAGCCATGCGCTGATATTTGCGCTGATCGCCGGTATCGCTGCATTCTCGCTCCTGTGGTTCGGGGCGGATTTCCTCGAAAACCTCTACGCGAGAGAAGGACTGGCGAGGCCTCTCAGAGTGCTCGCTCCTACAACTTTCATCGTCGCGGTTCTGGGCGTTTTCAGAGGATTCTACCAGGGCCACGGTTCGATGACGCCGACGGCGGTATCTCAGGTGATCGAGCAGATAGTAAATGCTATCATCAGCATCGTGGCGGCATACAGTCTGGCCCAGATGTTTGCAGGCACCGACGATGTTTACTCGTGGGCCGCGGCAGGCGGTACCATGGGTACTCTTTCCGGAGCGTTTACGGCACTGCTGTTTTTTATCGTTCTTACATTCATTCAGCGGGGAAATATACGCAGAGGAGCCCAGGGCGGGCTGGCGAAGCGCGATTCCGATTCGGTCATCTACAAGTCGATATTTCTCACGGTCCTTCCGATCATATTGAGCCAGACCATCTATCAGATCGGAAATACGATCGACGATCTCATGTTCAGCAATATCATGGCTTCCAAGGGATTTTCGGATGCTGTCGTGGGTTCGATACAGGGCGTGTTCAATACTCAGTACATACAGCTTGTAAATCTGCCGGTAGCGGTAGCTACGGCGATGGCGGCCTCGACTCTTCCTGCAGTGTCGGCAGCCTACGTCGTAGGCAATATCGACGAAGCGAATTCCAAGATAAATTCGATCGTAAAATTCAACATGACTATAGCGATTCCTTCGGCCGTCGGTCTTGCGGTGCTCGCCCTGCCGATCGTCACGGTTCTTTTCCCGAGACTTCAGGACTACAGGAGCATGGCGGCGCTTCTGCTGGAGACCGGATCCGCGGCGGTAGTGTTCTACGCGCTGTCGACGATCACGACTTCGATTCTCCAGGGCAGCAGCCACATGAGGGTTCCTGTCATTCATTCAGCGATTTCGCTGGTCATTCACATCATACTTATATTCATTCTGCTCGAGTTCACAGGACTGGGAGTTTACGGACTGATCATAGGAAACGTGACGTTCCCGCTCATCGTATGCGTGCTCAACATGCGATCCATAGCCCGTATCACAGGTCATAAATGGGACTTGATCAGGACATTCCTGCGCCCGGGAGTCGCTTCCGCGGTAATGGGCGTTGTGGCATGGGGAGTGTACGTACTGCTTCATATGCTGCTCGGAGGGAACATCTGGGTTCCGCTTCTCATAGCAATATTTGCGGCAGTTGTCGTATACGGGTTCCTCATCATCAAGATGCACTGCTTTACGAAGAAGGAACTCGTTCAGTTCCCGATGGGAGGCAGAATCGCAAAGATTGCGAGAATGTGACGGCCTGACAGTTGAAGGCCTGACAGTTGAAGGTACAAAGGTACAGCCTGCAGTCTGCACGCTGAGGAGAGACGATGATAACCGTAAAAAATCTTTACAAATCGATAGAAGGACATGAGGTCATCAGCGATCTTTCGCTTTATGTCGAAACGGGCTCGATCTACGGGCTGATCGGCCAGAACGGGGCAGGAAAGACGACCGTTATCAAACAGATAGCGGGCGTATTGAAACCCGATTCCGGCCAGGTGCTTTACGACGGCGTTCCTGTATGGGAGAATCCGTCTGTAAAGGACAGGATAGGATATATTCCGGATGATCTCAATTTACTGCCTTTATATACGCTTAAAGATGCGGCTGGCTTCATCAGCAGTATCTATTCTGAATGGGACAACGCAAGGTTCGAAGAACTTTCAGGCCTGCTCGGGTTCGAGCTGAAGATGAAGCTCAAATATCTTTCAAAAGGGCAGCAGAAACAGGCGGCGTTCCTGCTGATGCTCAGCACTCATCCTGACTACATCCTGCTCGACGAGCCGGTTGACGGTCTCGATCCAGTCGTGCGGAGCATCGTGTGGCGTGAGATGAAGAAGGATGTTGCGGAAAAAAAGACTTCGATAATCGTTTCGTCTCACAATCTGCGCGAAGTGGAGAACATCTGCGATGTTGTGGGCATCATCGAAAACGGCAGGATGATCACTGAGCAGAAGCTCGACGAGCTGAAGAACAACATGCACAAGATTCAGGTCGTCCTCCCGGGAAGGCCGGATGCTGCTGACAAACTTGAAGAGGCTGGAATCGAGGTCCTCAAAGCGGAAAACGTGGGCAGCGTCGCCAGCGTTGTCGTGAAGGGTGACAAGAACGATATCAGAAAGAAAATAGAATCGCTTTCGCCGGTGGTTCTCGATATTCTGCCGATGACGCTCGAAGAGATCTTTATTGTGGAACAGGAGGTCAGCCATGGTGTCAAAAACATTTTCATTTAGGCTCTCCGGTTCACTGATAAAGGAAGATCTCAAGCATTACTGGACGATGTCGCTGATTACGCTGATAGCTTACTTCATTTCGGGAATTTTCATCATACTCTTTCAGTACAACGCTTCAGAGTCGGCAGATCCGGAAATCGTCAACCAGGCGGCCGATTTCATAGATACGCTGCTTTCAGGAAAATATCTGTTGTTTCTGCTCATTACGACACTCATGCCGATAATTACTTCGGCGCTCGTGTTCGGATATCTCTACAACAACGGTGAGATGCTGATCGCACATTCACAGCCGTTTACAAGAAACATCTTGATAAACAGCCATACGGTGGCTGCGATTATACTGTGCATACTGCCCCTTGCCGTTACTTGCCTTCTGCTGCTTATCCTGGCGCATCCGGTTTATTACAGCGAATCGTACTACAGCAATCCGGCACAGATGGAGAATCTCTATTCGGTTTCGCGGGTTATCAGATGGTTTTTCAGCCAGGTGGTCTGCATGTTGTTTGTGCTTTCGGTATCGATCCTCTCCGCGATGATAACGGGCGTGAGAATTCATCAGGCTATCGCTTCGATCGGATTCAATATAGTGCCTCCTGTGCTCGCTTCCATATTCATCATGTACGGAGAAATGTTCCTGTTCGGATTCGATTCGTCGAAAGAACTCTCGGCAGCGCTTTCGACATCTCCGCTGACATATCAGTTTCTCGATCATGACAGCGGAACGAGTATGGCGAATATCATCTATATCTGCGCAGCAATACTGATATATATTCTCGCTGTCTTCCTATACAACAAGAGGAAGCTCGAACGCACAGGATATGGAGTTGTGTTCGATTCCATGGAATGGATCATAGCGTTTATTTTCGGAATACTGGGAATGACGGTAGTCGGACTTACGTTCAGGGAAATGTTCCATACGAGCTTCTGGATTACGGCCGCAGGTTTTGTAATCGGCGCACTGGCTGCGGTTATCATCTGCATCATGATCATACGCAAGCAGTTCAGAATATTCGACCGCCGTACGTTCAGGATAATCGGCTCTTTTATGCTGTTCATGTGCGTTTTCTTCGGAATAATGAATACAGGAGGCTTCGGTTTCGAAAACAGAATACAGGCCGAGCCGGGATCTGTTACAGTAAGCGTTTCAGGCATGCCGTCGGCTCTTTCCGACAATTCCGGATATATATTTTACACTGCGGATCAGTCGGCTTCTTCATATACAGACGTGATTCAGGACAATCGGACGATCGTATTCAATGACAAGACAGGAATCGAGGCATCGAAGAAGTTCCACCAGCTGATTCTGGATAATAAAGACGAATGCGGAACATATACGTCTGATTCGTTCTACACGCTGAGCAAAGACGACGGAACCTTACTTGACGAAGATTATGCAGAAGTGAAGATCGAATATCATATCGGTGCTGATGCGGAGAATTCGGCTGTTTCGGAAACGAGAGTATATTCTGTTCCGCTTTACTTGATAGTAAACAGCAGCCAGTTCGAAGATATCTTCGATACAGATTCGTATCAGGAGCATCTGAAGGCCAGCATCGAAGAACTGTCCGAAGATGATATCACCCATTCCACGGTATACGGTCCGGAGAACATAGATCTGTCAGATTATGAAAACGGATTCGATATATCTAAGGATACAGATATCAGCGGGCTTATCTCTGCGTTAAACGCTGACGCAAAAGAGATAAGCTACGATCAGTACATCAGCACGATCAACAAGAATCCTGTAGGAATCCTGAGCTTCTCGCAGGAAACGGGAGACATGACGACGATAAACAGAGATGCACTTTCTGCCTCGGAGGAAACTGACAGCGGACTGGCAGCTGCTATTTACGACAGCTCTGTCAGCGGGCTTACAGGCCAGGAAATAGATTCGGGAACCGAGGAGATAGATATCGTGCTGCAGCCATACTGCACGCATACTTTAGAGTGGCTGAGAAATAATCTCGGTCTCGATCTCATGTCGCAGTACGGATCGTCATATGCTGCGGCGCTTGTTCAGAATGTAAACGGCAGCTCTGAGGACGAGTCTATCGAAGACATGACGATAGACAGACTTAAGATTTACGCCGATGACAACGGCATGAAGATTGTAACGGATACAGAGTCTCTTCAGCACGATTTCTTATATTCGGCTTCTCATACCATCTTCGGAAAACTGTCCAGCCTGACTGCGAAGGACTCCGGACTCTATTACATTTCTTTCTTTGAAACGAACGAAGACGGAAGCCTTTACAACAGCTACAACGCATATATCAGGAAATCAGACCTGGAAACATAGAAGGCACTCAGGCACGTTACCTGTCCTGAATGCGGGAGCATTTAAGAACCTGACTTCCTGCCCGGAGAATCTGTAAGCCGGCCTGAAAAATCTGCGGGAGCCTGCATGAAGAAGCTGCAAAATCTTCTTGAAGAAAGAAGGCAGGGTTCTCCGGAAAGAATGCAGCAGAGCCCTCCTGATGGATGAGGACGGACAACGAAAAAGACGCAGAATCACAGACTCTGCGTCTTTTTGTGTTTTCTGAAGTGTCAGGCTTAACCTAACTTATGCCGGCAAGCTGCTTGCTGCCGCCGGAGAGCTAAGCTACTTGCTGCCGCCGGTGAGCGTTTCTGCAGCGTTCTTGAGCTGTGTAAGAGCCTGCCTGAGTGTTTCGGTCTGACAAGCGGTGTTGATGCGCTGGAAACCATCGCCCTCCTCGCCGAACATCGACCCTCCGTCGAGCCACAGGCCTGCCTTGTCTGTTATGAAATCGTCCAGTTCGCCGGCGCTGAGGCCGAGACCGCGCATGTCGAGCCATATCAGGTACGTACCCTCTGGTTTCCTCATCTTCACGCCCGGAATTTTATCGTTGATGAAGCTGTCCGCGAATTCGATATTCTTCCATATATGCGAACGAAGTTCCCCGAGCCATTCTGCTCCGCCGGCGTACGCTGCCTGGCAGGCGGTCAGTCCCATTATGTTCGGATCGAAAACTCCGTTTGCACTTATCGTCCTGCGGTATTTCCTGCGGTCTTCGTCGTCCGGTACGATGATGTTGGAGCACTGCAGGCCGGCGAGGTTGAATGTCTTGCTCGGAGCGGTGCATATGATGTAGTGAAGCCCGTCTGTTTTTTCAGCGGCTTTTGCGAACGGAACGTGCCTGCCGTTCCCCCACACGAAATCGCAGTGTATTTCGTCAGAAACGACGAAGACGCCGTGTTTTGCACATATCTGAGCCGCATTGTCCAGTTCCTCCTCCTTCCATACTCTTCCCACAGGATTGTGAGGGCTGCAGAGTATGAACATCTTCACATCGTTGCCGATGATTTTCTGTTCGAAATCGCCGAAGTCTATCGTGTAATATCCGTCTTCGTTAACCAGCGGAGAGTTTACGACGCGCCTGCCGTTGTTCTCGATGGCGCTCATGAAAGGATAGTAAACAGGTTTCGTGACGAGCACCGCGTCCCCGGGTCTGGTAAATGCATTTACAGCCTGGCACAGCGCGAACACTACGCCTGGAGTCGTGACGATCCATTTTCTGTCGATCTTATAATCGAATCTGCTCTCAAACCAGTTCGTCACAGCTTCGTAGTAACTGTCACCTGGAAAACTGTATCCGTAGACGGCGTGATCTGCACGCTCTTTCAGAGCTTTTGTCACGCATGCGGGTACCTGGAAGTCCATGTCCGCCACCCAGAGAGGCAGCAGCCCCTCAGGCTTTTTCATCGCCGATGCGGAATCGTATTTCATGCTGCAGGTGCCGCGTCTTTCTATATGTTTGTCGAAATCAGTCATTGCGTCTCCTCTTATAGTCTCCTTGTTAAAATTATTGTCTGCTGCTGTTTTTTCATGAATTTTCGGTCCGTTTATATTATAGCAATGCCCGCAGGTGCATAACAATCCGTATTTCACGGCGTTGTTTTTTGTGATATAGTAAACAGTATTCACGTGACAAATCATTTAATCTGTATAATTAAATTTATATATATAATCGGTAATCGGGAGAAGACATGAAACAGAAGACTAAGAGCAATCTGCTGCTGCTCACGGCAGCGTTCATATGGGGGTCTGCATTCGTCGCCCAGAAGATAGGCGGCGATATCGGAGCGATGACGTTCAACTGCGTCAGAAATATTATTGGCGGACTGTTCCTGATTCCCGTAGCGTATCTTTTTTATCTCAAGCAGAATTCCAGCAGCGGCCGGGAGGCTGTTCAAGGCAGCGGAAAAGCGGATCCTGAAGAAAAAATAAAGTACAGAAAAAATCTGATAACCGGAGGTTTCTTCTGCGGCATGGCGCTGTTCGCGGCATCCACGCTGCAGCAGGTGAGCCTGGAGACGGCCAGCGCCGGAAGGGCCGGCTTCATAACCTCTCTTTATGCGGTGCTCGTTCCGGTCCTTTCGATAATTCTGGGCAGAAGGGTGAAGCCGGTCATCTGGCTGTGCGTGGCAGTAGGTGTGGCAGGACTGTATTTGCTGTCGTCCGATACCGGAAAGTTCAGGCTTAACTCGGGCGACGTCATGCTCATGATTTCATCGCTGCTTTACGCGGTACACATTTTGATAATAGATCACTACACGCCTCTGGTAGACGGAGTGCAGCTTTCGTGCGTCCAGTTTCTCTTCGCCGGCACGTTCGGCCTGGCACCGATGTTCGTCCTCGAAGATCCGTCGGTGACGGCGCTTCTCCAGGGCTGGATACCGCTGCTTTACACCGGCGTCTTATCGAGCGGCATAGCGTATACATGTCAGATCGTGGGCCTCAAGGGAGCCGACCCTTCCGAAGCGTCGCTGATACTCTGCCTCGAATCGGTGTTCTCGATGATAACAGGCATGATAGTGCTCCACGAGACGATGCCTCTGAGAGGATATATCGGCTGCCTGCTGATCTTCATCGCTGTGGCATCGGCTCAGGTTCTGCCGGACAAAATATCGGCCCGCAGGAACGGCGTGAGAGAGAAGATCGCGGACGGCGCCAAGCAGCCGGATTCTATGCGCTGATAAACATCAGAGGCCGGATTCTATGCGCTGATAACAAGATACAGCCGTATTCGTTCATGATTCATTCATAATATATTGTTAACGGGGAAATATGTGATAAACTAAAACCATCGGGCGAAGTTTTTTATGTGAGAGGTAGTTTTTATGAAAGAAAACGACAACAAAAACAGCGACATAGAAAATATAGAATTTGTAAAGGCTGACGGTATCGGCACCGGCGCGTCCGGGGCGGCGGTATCCGAGGCCGCGGTAAAAAAGAAGAAGGGCTTCACGTTCAAGAAAGGCATAATTATCATAATCGTGCTCGCGGTTATCTGTGCCGGAGTCGGAATCATCGCGGCTGCCATCCAGGGCGGTTCCAGCGGACAGGCCGATTACGGCGCAGACGGTCCGTACGTGGGAGTGCTCGTGATAGATGGCGAGATAATCAGTTCAAGTGATTCAAGCAGCACGTACCAGCACGATTGGACACTCAAACAGATAAAAACCATGAAAAACGATCCCGATAACAAGGGCATTCTGCTTTACATAAATTCACCGGGCGGCAGCGTGTTCGAGTCAGACGAGCTATATAACGCGCTGGAAAGTTACATGGATAAGACGGGACGTCCGCTCTACGCGTATTTCGACGAGGAAGCGTGTTCGGGAGCATACTATATTTCAGCCGATGCGGACAAGATCATCGCGAACGAACTATGCACGACTGGTTCCATCGGAGTCTACATGGGTCCTGTGATCGACGCCAGCCAGCTGCTCGTCAACATGGGAGTTTCAGTTGATTACATCAAGAGCGGTCCTAACAAGACGATGGGCAATCCGTTCCAGCCGCTTACGGACGAACAGCGCCAGATCTACCAGAGCCAGGTGGACGAATATTACCTGAGGTTCGCAGGCATCGTGGCAGAGGGAAGAGACATTCCTGTCACCACCGTTTATCAGATCGGAGACGGACGCACATACACGGCTTCGCAGGCTCTGGAAAACGGCCTGATAGATGAGATCGGCGATTACAACCATGCCAAGAAGCTTATGAAGAAGGCTGCCGGAACGTCGAACTTCCAGACCGTTGAGTATCAGCCTCAGCAGACGCTCAGGGATATTCTCCTCGGCATCGAGCAGTCGGTGAAAGAGTTCGCCGAGAACCGCGGCAAGTCCGATGTTGAAAAAACCATGGACTACATAGCCGAAAACAGCAGCTACGGTTTCTATTACGAGGCGTTCGATCTGGCAAACGACGACAGCGAATAAACGCCGTGAATTAACGCAGCGAATAACCGCCGTGAATTAACGCGGAAAAGATTATTTCAGGCCCGGCGGGGAGATTTTAAAACAAACTGAAAATACCGGGAAGGTGTCAAGCAAAAAAGCTTGACACCTTTTTTTGCTGTGATATAATAGCACGGTGACATGTAAAGAAAGGGAGGCAGCTATGGTTAAGAACATGGGCGAAATGAGCATGCTCTACGATTTCTACGGCGAGCTTCTCACAAATCGTCAGAAGGACGTGCTCCAGTATTATTACGGAGACGACTACACGCTCGGCGAAATAGCCGAGATGGCCGGAATAAGCCGCCAGGCGGTTTACGATACCGTCAGCAAGGCGGAAAAATCGCTCAGGTCATATGAAGCGAGCCTCGGGCTTGTCAGACGTTTCCGCCGTACAGAAGAAGAAATACACAGAGCGTCAGCCCTGATCGACGAGATCATAGACAGTGAACATGACTCCGTTCTGGCATCAAAGCTCACGGCAGTCAGAAATATTATCAACGGACTTGACGAGGAATAAGTTAAGCAGGAGGAGCAATGGCTTTCGAAGGACTTTCAGAAAAACTGCAGGATTTATTCAAAAACCTCAGAGGCAAGGGAACTCTTACAGAGGCCGACGTCAATGCGGCGATGAGAGAAGTAAAGCTTGCCCTGCTGGAAGCGGACGTTAACTTCAAGGTAGTGAAGAAATTCGTCGCTAATATAAAGGAGAAATGTCTCGGGGAAGAGGTTCTTGCAAGTCTGACGCCGGGACAGCAGGTAATAAAGATCGTAAACGAGGAACTCACCCAGCTCATGGGCGGAACGATAAGCAAGCTTACGTATTCGCCGAGCGGTTTTACGGTTTATCTGCTCGCAGGCCTTCAGGGTACAGGTAAGACGACGACTGCCGGCAAGCTCGCCAATTATTTAAAAGGCGAGGGCAAGAAGCCTATGCTCGCCGCGTGCGACGTGCACAGGCCGGCGGCTATCGACCAGCTCGAGATAGTAGGTGAAAAAGTCGGAGTTCCGGTTTACTCGGAGCGCGGCGAGGAGAGAGCCGAAGTCGTGGCGGCTCACGCCAAGAAAAAGGCTGAGCACGACGGTTTCAACGTTCTAATCGTCGATACTTCCGGACGTCTGCACGTAGACGAAGAACTGATGCAGGAGCTCATCAGAGTCAGAGATGCAGTAGAGCCTCACGAGACTCTGCTTGTCATAGATGCACTCACAGGCCAGGATGCCGTGACTGCGGCGAGCGCATTCAACGATGCGATCAATGTAGACGGTATCATTCTTACGAAGCTCGACGGCGACACCAGAGGCGGCGCTGCTCTTTCCGTAAGGGAAGTCACAGGCAAGCCTATCAAGTTCGTCGGCATGGGTGAAAAATTCGATGCGCTCGAGCCTTTCTATCCGGACCGCATGGCTTCAAGAATCCTGGGCATGGGCGATATGCTCACTCTGATCGAAAAAGCACAGCAGCAGTACGACGATAAGGAAGCTGAGGAACTCGAGAGGAAGATCAAGAAAAATCAGTTTACTCTCGAGGACTTTCTCGAACAGATGGGCCAGATCAAAAAAATGGGCGGCATGAGAAAGATCATAGACATGCTCCCGGGTGTCAACGGACAGAGAGTCAGCGAAGAGGACATAGAAAAATCGGAGAAAGAGTTCGTCAAGATGGAGGCCATCATGAGATCGATGACTCCTGAGGAGCGGGCAGATCCGAAGATCCTCAACGCGAGCAGGCGCAAGCGCATTTCCAGAGGCTCCGGACAGCCGGTCAGCCAGATCAATCAGCTGGTCAAGCGTTACGACGAAGCCCGCAAGGTTATGAAGCAGTATACAAAACCAAAGCGCAGAGGCAGAAAGATGCGCGGCGGTTTTTAATATAGTTAATGATTTATATAAATATTCAGGAGGAATGACAGATGGCAGTCAAAATCAGACTTAGAAGAATGGGAAGAAAAAAGAAGCCTTTTTACAGAGTTGTAGTTGCGGATTCACGCGCTCCAAGAGACGGCAGATTCATCGAGGAAATAGGCTGGTATGATCCTCTTCAGGATCCGGGCCTTATCAAAATCGATGCTGAAAAGGCAAAGAAGTGGCTCGCGAACGGTGCAACTCCGACGGATACAGCCAGAAGCCTTCTCAAAAAGTCAGGAATTATCGAGTAATCAAAAGGTAGAATCATGGTAGTAGGATTAGTCGAAGTCATTGCCAAATCTCTTGTCGACGATCCGGATGCTGTCAGAGTTACTGAAACAGAAGACAGGCACAACATAACTATACAGCTGAAGGTCGCTCCAGATGACATGGGTAAGATCATAGGCAAGAAAGGCAGAATAGCGAGAGCTCTCAGAACTGTGGTCCGCGCTGCTGCCAACAAAAACAACAAGAAAATAACGGTCGATATAGTTCAGTAAGACCGCAACAAAGAGCTGTTCTGCGGAACGGCTCTTTTGGTTTTTACAGGCCGCTTAAGGCGGCCGCAGAGGGAACAGCCGATGGACAGAATAAAAGTAGGAAAAATCGTCGGAGCGTTCGGAATCAGGGGAGAAGTGAAGGTGATTTCTTACGCCGACAAGCCTCACAGATTCGAAGAGCTCGACAGCCTCTACGCCGGCAGCGAGGAATACGAGATCAGAAATGTGAGATATCAGAAGAACATGGTGCTTCTCAGACTCGGTGGCGTCGAAACGAGAAACGACGCGGAAAAGCTGAGAGGAAAATATCTTGAGATCGACAGGAGCAAGCTGAGGGAGCTCGACGACGACGAATATTTCGTATTCGATCTCATAGGACTCGAAGCGGTCGACGAAGATGGAAACCACATCGGAAAAGTGACGGACGTGATACAAAACTCCGCGCAGGATCTTTATGAGATAGAGACAGACGACGGTGCGAAGCATCTCGTGCCTGCGGCATATGAATTAGTTACGGAAATAAATATCGACAGTGGTATAATGAGAATAAAACCGATTCCGGGCCTGCTTGACTGACGGGAGGAACGACATGCATATTGATATTCTGACTCTCTTTCCGGAGATGATAGAAGCCGCCGCGGAGTCGAGCATGTTAGGAAGAGCGCAGCGAAGCGGCGTCATCAGCATAAACGCCGTAAATATCCGCGATTTTACGAAAGACAGGCATAAAAAGACAGACGAAGCTCCGTTCGGCGGAGGCGCCGGCATGGTCATGACGGCACAGCCGGTCTTCGACGCTCTGAAGTCAGTGCACGCCGAAGAAAGCCGCATCATCTATATGTCGCCGAAGGGCCGCATAGCAGATCAGCAGATAATCAGCTCGCTCGCTTCCGAAGACAGACTCGTATTTCTCTGCGGACATTACGAAGGCATCGACCAGCGCATCATAGATTACTGGAAACCCGATGAGATAAGCATCGGCGACTATATTCTGACCGGCGGCGAGCTCGCCGCTCTGGTGGTGACGGATGCCGTATCGCGCATGATTCCGGGAGTGCTCGGAAACGAAAGTTCTGTCATGGGAGAGTCGGTATATTCGGGACTGCTCGAGTACCCGCAGTATACGAGACCGCGCGAGTACGAAGGCATGAAAGTTCCTGACGTACTGCTCTCAGGCGACCATGAGATGGTAGGACTGTGGCAGTACAGAAAATCTCTCGAAGAGACGCGTGACAGGCGTCCGGATATGTGGGCTTCATATCTGGAAAAGGCGGGATCGCTGGGTCTGGGTAAAAAAGAGCTCGAAATACTGGCCGACGTGTCAGGAGACGAGAGCTTCAGGCCGCCGCGCAGAAGAAAAAAGAAGAAAAAGACGTCAGCTCCGCTGACCGAAGAATGATAAAGTCCTCAGTAATGTAGCCGGAGGTAATTTCTTGGCAGAGCAGATAAATGAACAGAAAAAAAAGAAGAAGGTCCGGAAGCTGAAGCATCCGCTGCGGCTGTTTATTCTGATCTATATCATCGCAGTTGCAGCACTCATCGGAATCGTCTATTTCTTTCCCTGGGTTTCGGATCAGATGGCGGATGTCATGACGGTGGAGTACGGCACCCTGGACAATTCCCAGAAATGCGACGTCTATTTTGTGAAATACGAGGCCGTCTTTTTCGCCGACGAGAGCGGAAAGGTCGGTTATTCCTACGCTGAGGGAGATATGGCGCGCACCAGTTCCGACGTGATATCGATCTCGAAGTCATCGGCTGACAACAATACGGATTACGATGTGTTCGAAGAGAATATGGGCAATTTCCTCAACGGAGAGACGCTCCTGCAGAGCCTCAGCAGCAAGACAAAACAGAAACTGCTGGAGAGCCTGAGCGATCAGAAATCATCTGCCGGCAGCGAGGCCGAAAAATTGATGATTCAGAACGCTATAGACGATGTATCGCGAAACTCTTCATCATCGTCTCAGTCGGAATCAGACAGCAATGATTCCTCGGCGAATTTATCCAGCGCAGGAATTTCAGGTAATTACAGCGTCGAGACTTCCGGAGTAGTCAGCTACAAGCTCGATGGGTACGAATATGCTCTTTCGCCTTATACGATGGAATATCTCGACAAGTCGAAGGTAAGCAGTATTTCGGACAAATCGTCCGATGTATTTACGGGAGTGACCACGAAGAACAAACCTGTATTTAAAATCGTCGACAACAGGGAATGGTACGCAGTCACATGGGTAAGCAGCGACGACGCCTCGAAGTTTGAAGAAGACGGTACGATTACGCTGGAGCTCGACGACGGCGATGAATCCGGAACAGTCGAAAAGATCGTCCAGCAGGGTGATGATTACCTGATAATAATGAAATTTACTTCGTATTTCAGCGGAGTAGCGTCCGCAAGGAAAGAGTCGTGCAAGATCGTGACTTCCGATCAGAAGGGACTGATCGTCAAAAACGATTTCATAACGGAAAAAGACGGGCAGTCCGGCGTGTACGTCGTGGATGTCGCCGGTGATACCACGTTCACACCTGTCAAAATACTTGCGACCGACGGAACATATTCGCTAGCAGCATCGGGATCATTCGTCGACGACTCCGGTAATACGGTAAATACAATAAATGTTTACGATGAAATAAAAAAAGTTGATTAGTGGAGGCGATTCTTAGATATGGGTACTATTGCTGAAAATATCAGAATGATCGAGGATGAGAAGGCTGAAGCCTGCAGGCGCGTGGGCAGAGACCCGTCGGAGGTTCTGCTGTGCGCCGTCACAAAGACTCATCCCGCTGAAATGATAAACGAGGCGATAGACGCTGGCGTTACCGATATCGGCGAAAATAAAGTCCAGGAGATCCTCGACAAATATGACAAAGTAAAAAAAGTTAGATGGCATATGATTGGACATCTGCAGACTAATAAGGTAAAATATATTATTGACAAGGTCTGCATGATTCATTCCGTCGATTCGCTGCACCTTGCGAAGGAAATCGACAAGCGCGCAAAGCAGCACGATATTACGATGGATATTCTGATCGAGGTCAATACAGCACAGGACGAAAATAAATTCGGCGTAGCTCCTGAGGATACTGAAGCTCTTATCAGACAGATCCTCGACGAGTGCCCTTCGGTAAGAATCCGGGGCCTCATGACCATAGCTCCGTACAGGGAGAATCCTGAAGACGTAAGGCCGTTCTTCAGAAAGACAAAAGAGCTGTACGATAAGATGGCCACGATCGAATCGCCGCATCTCGATTTCAAATATCTTTCGATGGGGATGTCAAACGACAGAGTGATTGCAGAAGAAGAGGGCTCTACTATCATAAGAGTGGGCTCGGCTATTTTCGGAGCGCGCGATTACAGCAGACATTAACTATCAAACGTCAACACACATATCGGATGCCGCGCATCATCAGGCTTTCAGCCGGAGCGTGGCTGCAAAGGGAGGAAACACAATTATGGCAGAAGGTTTATTTGGTAAGCTGGGCAGTATCCTCGGCGTAACCGAAGAAGAATATGAAGATGAAGAATTCGAAGAGGAAGAGGCGGAAGCCGAGCCTGTTGCAGCAGGGCAGAACAGAAATGCCCTGTATTCAGGTTCTTCGTCCAGAACCAGAAATAATGATTTTACTCAGCCCAAAATGGAATCTCACGGAAGCAAGGTGGTTAGCATGCAGAACGGTACCGCAGGCGCTGGTTTACAGACCCAGCAGACAGTAAAGAAACAGCAGTTCAGACTTGTGATTACAGAGCCGAGAAACTTCAACGACTGCCCGAGAATGGTAGACAGCCTTAAAACCAGAAGACCTGTAATCATTAACGTCGAGCACCTCGAGAGAGAGACTGCACGCAAGATTTTCGATTTCCTCAGCGGCGCAACTTATGCCATAAACGGAAAAGTTCAGAAAGTTTCCGACAATATCTTTGTCTTTGCGCCTGAAAACGTCGATGTGCTTTCTGTCACGGGGAGAGACGACAGCATCGACAGCAGGACTATGAGAGACGCTCCTTGGCGCAGGTAGTCAGGAAATTATATGTTCTTACTGGCCCGTGTTATAAATTTATTCTGTGATGCAATTGTTACGCTCATATGCGTGGAAGCGATAATGAGCTGGTTCACCGGTTCATTCGGTCCCGGACTCTGGAAAGCTTTCAGGATTATCAGTTCGATTACGGAACCTTTCGTCAGACCTTTCAGAAAACTTCTGAGCGGTTTCTCGATGAGGTACGGCATAGATTTTTCGCCTGTTCTCGCAATACTGGTTATCGAGCTTGTCGCGCGTGTGCTGACGAGAATACTCGTGACGCTCTGACGGCAGCTCCTGTGAGCATAACAGTAGTTTAATTTTAATAATGTTATTGTCTGGCTGATGCCGGAATCCAGACGCTGTGCGACTGCAGGGCGTCTGTTTTTTTAGTCTGGAGAAATAATGCAGTATATCATCTTGATTTTATGCCTGATGGCGGCAGACCAGCTTCTTAAATACGCCCTGCTGCGCTTCGTGGGTATGGGCGGATTTAAAACACTGATCGATGGTTTCCTTTCGATAGAGGTAATACAGAACAACGGAATAGCGTTCGGAATGCTTAGCAGTTCGGGCGCGATCCTCATCTGCGTCACTTCGTTTCTGATCGGCGCCCTGATCGTATTTATCCTGTTAAAGAGAAAGTCGGAAAGAAAAGCAGTGCTGATACCGCTTGCCATGATAGCAGGGGGAGCGCTAGGAAACCTCGTCGACAGACTGAGGTACGGTTATGTGATCGACTTCATTCATTTTCACATATGGCCGTATATCTTCAATTTCGCGGATATCTGCGTCGTCCTCGGATGCCTCGCGCTGCTCATCGCGCTGATAATTCCGCAGAGGAAGAGGAGAAGAAGGTAAAACCATGGACGTTGAATACGGACACCCTGTCGAAATCATAATCGATGAAGCGGAGCAGGGGAACCGTCTCGATTCGGTCCTTTCAGGCCGCTTCGGAGACATGACGAGAAGCTATGTCCAGAAGCTGCTTGCGGAAGGCTGCGTCAGCGCCGGAGACGGCGCAAAGGCTGTGAAAAACTACAAGGTGAGGACTGGAGACAGATTCGTAGTTACGGTTCCCGAACCGGAGACCATCGACGCAGAGCCGGAAAACATACCTCTCGATATAGTATATGAGGACGACGATCTGCTGGTGGTCAACAAGCCGCGGGGCATGGTCGTGCATCCGGCGCCCGGAAACCACAGCGGAACTCTTGTGAATGCGCTGATGTATCACTGCGGCGGCAGCCTGTCGACGATCAACGGCGTCATAAGGCCAGGAATTGTGCACAGGATAGACAAGGATACGAGCGGGCTGCTCGTCGTCGCAAAGTCAGATGCCGCTCACGAGGGACTCGCTGAGCAGTTCGCGGTCCACAGCATCATCAGGAACTACAGAGCGGTCGTGTACAACAACATTAAAGAAGACGAAGGCACGATCGATGCGAACATCGGCAGAAGTTCGAGAGACCGCAAGAAAATGGCCGTCGTTCCGCGGGGTAAAGGAAGAAGAGCCGTGACGCACTACAGGGTCCTCGAAAGAGCCGGAGCATTTACGTATATCGAGTGTGTGCTCGAAACGGGCAGGACTCATCAGATACGCGTGCATATGGCCGATGCAGGCCATCCACTGCTTGGAGATCCGGTATACGGTCCGAAAAAACGCGCATTCGGCATAGAGGGACAGGTGCTCCACGCGAAAGTCCTCGGCTTCGTTCATCCCATAACCGGCGAGCTGCTGAAGTTCGACAGCGAGCTTCCGGATTATTTCAAAAATGCCATGAAGCTGGCCGGCTTCGATACAGATCGTAATTGATACGGCTGTTTTTCATACGAAAAGCAGTCGTTTTTTTTAAGCCTTTCTATTGACATATTTTGTAAATAAGTTATAGTGAGAGTATAGCTAATGTAAAAATATGTAAAAAGGAGAAGTGATGATCTACAAGTCTACCGATATGTTTTCCGGCTGTGAGCCGGCCGGCGGAATCGAAGGCAGTGCCGTAACATCCGTATCCGGAAAAGAGGAAGTGATCGAGCGGATGCACAATTACAGCGACGTCATGGACAGCCTGATGCTCAGAGTGGAGAATACGGAGGGAAATCCTGAGCGCAGTGAGAGAAGTGTCTGCATGCCGTTTTTCGATATGACAGCGTTTGTAGGTGCTGTTTTCAGGACGGACGAGGGATATATGTCTGCGGCTGTTCCGAAGGAGATCGTGCAGTACTGGGGCGTGGGGTATCCGGAGGTTTTCGGAAGAGCGTATATGAATATGTGCGCGAAGGCGGCGTATTCGATGCAGGATATATGCGACGCGGTGAGCGGCATAAGTGACTCCGGAGATGTGCCATGCGAACAGAGGGGAAGGATGTACGTAGTGCAGGAAGAAGCCCTGTGCAGCGGAGCGAGCGTGATCATGTGTCCGAACATCCTCCGGCAGATTGCGGAGAGCCTCGACAGCGATCTTTACATACTGCCTTCGTCGGTTCACGAGGTGATAATAATGAGAGCTGCCGTGGAACAGCTGCCAGCCATAAGCTGGATCGTCCGCGACGTGAACGAGCGCGTTCTCGAGGAACAGGACATCTTGAGCAACAACGTGTATTACTTTGACAGGGAAAGAAAACGGATCACTCAGTGCTGATGTTGCGGCGTGTCAGATGAACGGAGGACGGCATGTCAGGTGCCGGCTGCACGAAAAAAGGGATGGCTTCTGCCTCTGGCAGAAGCCATCCCTTTTTATATCCTGAGTGTATGTATCGGATTTATTTGTCCATATCGCTGCTGTCGATGCAGTATTGTTCGATGTCTTTGTTGATCGTATCGAACAGGTAATTGTATTCGATCTTGGAGTACTGGTTCAGAAGTTCCGTGTACTCCGTATTATCGTCGTAAGTGTAGTATTTGTTGTCCGATGTGATGTATCCTGTCGTGTCTATTACCGGCATCTTGCGGTAAAGGGCCGAGAGGTAGTCATTGAAATCGGTCGTTGCGAGGCCTGCTTGCTGCAGTACCAGAGTAGACAGGTAATTTACGCTGATCTTGTCTATATATCCGCTCTGTGAATTGTAGTTAGTCCAGATTACGAACGGAGTGATGTAGCGTTTCTGATTTTCGGAGACCGTGAGGTCATCCAGACTTTTGCCGAGAAGCGATTCTATGAATTCATCCTCGATGCTTGGCTGGTGGTCTCCGAACATGACTATCATCGTCGGCTCGGACGACTGGCTGAAGTAGTTTACCAGCTCCTCAAAAGCCTTGTCCGATTCGTATATGAGCGACAGATATCTGTTGGCCTTCGGGTAGAACTTGTCGGTCGACGTAATCTGAATCTCCTGGGTGAAGTTGGAATACGAAAGGTCGTATCCGCCGTGGTTCTGCATTGTAACGTTGAACATGAAGAACGGATAGTCCTTGTTTCTTTCTTCGTACATCTGCTCGAGCACCTTGTAATCATACTGGTCGCTGACGAAACGGCGCAGCAGGACGTTCTCGCCCGGATGCTGGCTCTCGATCTCCTGCTGGTACTCGAAGAACGATATTTCATTGTTTTTATATGCATTTACCGTGTCTGTGTCGAGTATATCTTCCAGAGCGTAGAAGTTTTCGAAGCCGAGCAGAGGATAGACCGAATTTCTCTTCCAGCTTTCCTTATAGTAAGTGTGATAAGCCGTTCGCGAGTAGCCCTGGTTGGCAAGCGTTCTCACGAAAGACGGGAGTTTGTTCTTGATGTAAAGCTCGTACGCGTTGCTTCCGCTGGTCAGGAACGCCATCGAATTGCCAGTCAGGAATTCGAATTCCGAATTGGAGGTTCCGGCTCCGTTTACAGGCATGTAGAGATTGCCTTTGATCGTATTTTTGGTCAGGTTCCTTACAAACGGCATGTAGTCTTTATTTGTAGATAACTGCCCGAGAACTCTCAGGTCTGCGAACGTTTCGTTCATGATTACGATTATATTAGGGACTTCACCATCCTCGAGTTTTGCGCTTGTCTCCGGCTGATCGGTAGTGGACGTGCCCTGAACGGCTAGTCCGGTATCGATGCCGGTATTAGGCAGGGCGGAAGTGTTTCCGTCTGCAGATGTATCCGTAGTTGAATTCTGCCCGTTTATCAGCGCAGCCGCTGCCGTCGTACCGGTATCTGTAGTATCCGTGGTATCGGTCGTCGTATTATCGGTCGTCGTGGTATCGGTCGTCGTAGTATCGGTCGTCGCAGTATCAGTCGTCGTGGTATCGGTCGTCGTGGTATCGGTCGTCGTAGTGTCGGTCGTCGTAGTATCAGTTGTGGTGTCAGTTGTCGTTGTATCGGTAGTAGTGTCCGACGACGAGGATGTGTCCGACGTATCGGAAGCTGCCTCGGCTGCAGCGTTTTCGGCCTGCATTTCCTGTGCCGACGCGAGTATGCCGTGGTCGTTTTCGTCGCCAGCTATGACGTCGTTTATATAGCCCGAAATTTCAGACGCGTCGTATCCCTCAGGTTTGCTGACTATCAGGTATCTGCTGTTAAGTACGAAGTTGAAACATGTGCCTGTCCGCTTGTAGCCTCTCGCCTGGTTCCAGAAATCCGGCTTTATTCCGGCGTTTGCAGCGATCGATGTAGTGTAGAACGGTACGATTATCGCTATCACGAGAGCGAGGCTGACAAGACGGAAGATGTTGTGAAATTTCCTGCGTATTCTGACCTTAGGCATGCGGAAGCCGAGTATGAGCATCTCCCATGCGACCAGAATGCCGAATATCATGTAGTATGTATAATGGTAGTGATATCCGTTCGCTACGCCAAGTCCGGTGCTGATGGTCACAAGATCTGCAGGCATCAGCGGGGTGCCTCTGAATTCCATTACGAGCGCTGCGGCGTATGCCAGACAGAACGAGATGATCGTGACTGCGATTATAGGTTCTCTGAACCGGCCGGCGAAAACAGCGACAATAGACATGATGACGAAGAACAAGATGTAGTTGAGCACCAGTGTCTGAAACGACCATGACCAGATGTTCACTCCCTGCATCGCCTCTGTCATGCATGCCATTATAACAGGCGTGGCCAGGTAAAATACCGTGCTGACGGGTCTGGCCGCTTTGCCGGACAGATCTATCGTGAACGCCATCGAGGCGCCTATCAGCAGCGCCAGAGCGATGGAAACCCCGAACATCAGGCCGCCGTAGAGCGTCGAGAGTTCATCATTGTTTAAATACTGTCCTGTGTGTGACAAAACAAGAGCCAGCGCAAGCACGGCGAATACTGCGCCGATGACGAGCCTGGTCCATGTAAGCTTTACGTGTTTTCCTATTTTTATCGGTGGCTTGTCGAGAAGAAGTATCTTTCTGAGCCGTATGATGAATTTGACATACTGCCTTTTCCTTGAACGTTTACTCATAAATATGTAGTACCTAACTTTCTGAAAAAACTGCTGCAGGTCGTGGTCCGGCCGATAGTTATCATGCTGGCAAAGAGCTGATAACGCACGTTTTTAACGCATTCTTCACAGAAAATAAATATTGAACTAATAATGACATATTATATAACAGGTTTACGATATAAACAATATGAGAATGCTCAGCTATAGCTAAATAAATATTGAATTTTACTTATCTGAAAATTTAATTTTTCTTAATATCCTATTTTTTTAATATGTTCAATTACTGGTATGTTAATGTTCAATTCCTGTTATGCTTGCAGTAAAAGTACTATATAGTTTGCGGCTCATTGATTTTGTGTTATTATACAGTATATTGTTTTATCATCAAAGTAATTTTTGGGATGGAAGATCAATGGATTTAATAAAGAAATACGGTGATCTGATAAAGAAAGAGAGCGAGAGCAGCCCTGACAGAGCCAGGAATCTGATTCGTGCGGGACTCAAGCTCAAGAATTTTGCCGAAAAACATATAGGAACAAAAGGACTGCCGCAGCCGTATGAAACTCTTTTCATGTCGACGGTCGACAGTGTGCTGAAAGCTCTGGGCAAACCTGAGAAATCGGTGTGGTCGAACATATTCGGACCGTTCGAGATTTTCCAGTGCTTCGGGCTGCAGGGAGTGTCGGTTGAGGCTCTCGCGACTTTTATCGCGGGCTTCGGCATAGAAGACTATTTCATAGACCGCGCCGAAACGGAGGGCATAGCTTCTACCCTCTGCTCTTATCACAAGAATTTCATGGGCGGGGTGTATTCGGGAGTTCTGCCGACGCCGGCGTACGCAGTCACGACGACGACTGTCTGCGACGGCAATCTGAGCAGCTTCAGACTGGCTTCCGTGATGAGAGACGTGGAGCTGAGCGTTCTAGATGTGCCGCATAACTGGACGCCTGAAGGAGAAAAATACCTGGCAGGACAGCTGCGCGACATGACTGCAGGCATCGAAAATGCGACCGGAGCAAACCTCGATCTGAACGAGCTCAGGGAGACGATCCACAGGGAGAACGAATCCAAGCGGTATTTCAAGACGTTCCTCGAGGCGACCAAGGAGATTTGTTATCCTAATACGCTGACTCTCAACCAGTGCATGCTTTTCGCAACGCATCTCAACATCGGGACGCAGGAGACCCTCGACTTCTTCAAAGCTCTCGCGGAGGACGTGAACAACTACGGACCTTATACAGGAAGCAGGATCATGTGGATACATCTGCAGCCGTTCTACGACGATGTTCTGAAGGAGATATTCAACCTTTCATACGAAAACAATATCCAGGTCTTTGATTTCAACATGGATTACATGGATGAAATGGACGAGGAGCATCCGTTCGAGGCGATAGCGAGAAAGATGATAGAAAGCCGCTACAACGGCGACTTCAGCCGCAAGGTCGAATTCATAGGCGGCCTGATGGATGAATACAGGCCGGACGGCGTCATCCATTACTGCCACTGGGGATGCAAGCAGTCTGCGGGAGGCGTTATGCAGATCAAAAAAGCGGCTGCCGAAAGAGGCATTCCTCTGCTCATTTTAGACGGCGACGCAATCGACAGAAGAAACAGCCATGAAGGCCAGATCAGAACGCGCACGGAGGCATTCATCGAAATGCTCGGGAACAGGAGGAGAGCATGAAACTGGGTTATCTTTGCAAATACGTGCCGGTGGAGCTGCTGGAGTCTATGGGTGCCGAGATGGTCATGATGGCTCCGCGGGTGACGGATCTGAGCCGCGCCGATGCTGCCATGCATCCGAACATGTGCTCGTTCATAAAATCGGCGCTCGTCGATTTCGAAGACGGAGACTACGACGGAATAGTCCTGACGAACTGCTGCGACAGCACGAGACGCCTTCACGACCGCATCGGGGAGGATTATCCTGACAAATTCGTCTATATGCTCGATGTCCCGCGCAAGGTGTCGGCCGAATCGGTCAGACTTTTCGCAGAAAATATCAGGAAACTGGAAGAAGCGTACTCTGCGGCTTCGGGAAGTGAATTCGACGAGAAGGATCTCAGGGAAAGACTCCGGCGGTCGGTAGAGGCAGAAGAAAAGAAGAATGAGCCGGAAAGCGGCAGAATAAATATCGCCGTGATGGGCGCAAGGCTCGGAGAAAGCATGCGGGACATGCTCGGCGAATACAACGTCAATATCGTCGATGACATGACGTGCAGCCAGATAGAGCGCCGCTACGGTGTCGCTGACAGCGAAGACATATTCGAAGGATACGCCAGGGCGCTGCTCACGCAGCTTCAGTGCATGCGCATGATCGATATTTCGCGCAGGCTTTCGCAGTACAAAGCCGACGTCCACAAAGCCGACGGAATTCTGTACAACACGATGAAGTTCTGCGACATGTATTCGTATGAATACGCGTACTTAAACAGCAGAAAAGATCTGCCGATACTGAAGATTGAAACGGACGGGACGGATCAGTCGGCCGGCCAGATCAGGACGAGGCTCGAGGCGTTTTTCGAGTCTCTCGCCGCGTCGAAAAACATGCAGCCCGAGACGATTAAGAAGGAAAAAAATATTGATACGGCAGACTCCGCGGAGGCGGGCGCCGACAGAGGGAAGACAGAAGATATGTTCGGATTTTCAAAGAAAAAGAAAAATACTGATGGGAAAGAGACCACAGGCAGAACAGGCGGGACCGCGGGGAATTCATCCTCAAAGGGCGCGGGCCCTCTGCGTGTGGTAGGAATAGACAGCGGCTCGACCACGACGAACGCCGTCGTGATGGACGAGAATAAAAAGATACTTTCGAGCGTAGTCATCAGAACAGGATCCAGGAGCTATGACAGCGCGCTCGAGGCATATGAAAGCGTGTTGAAGAAAGCCGGAATAGGCAAGGGCAGCGAAGACATGATCGTTTCGACCGGCTACGGCAGAGTTAATCTCGAATTCGCGAACCGCGAGATCACCGAGATCAGCTGTCACGGCAGAGGAGCAAACTACTTCAATCCGCGTGTGAGGACGATTCTCGACATCGGAGGCCAGGACAGCAAGGCGATCAGGATCAACGAGAGAGGCGACGTACTCGATTTCGCGATGAACGACAAATGCGCCGCAGGGACAGGGCGTTTCCTCGAAGCCATGGCTGCGACGCTGGGCGTCGGAATCGACGAACTCGGCCCTGTATCGCTTCAGTGGAAGGACGATATAGATATTTCAAGCATGTGTACGGTTTTCGCCGAGTCAGAAGTCATTTCCCTGATAGCTGACAACAAAAACAAAGCGGACATAGCGCATGGCATTCACAAATCGATTGCGAACAGGGCGACGGGACTTATGAAAAGAGTAGGTCTGGAACCGGAGTTCATGATGACAGGCGGCGTCGCCCAGAATCCGGGTGCGGTCAAAGCGGTCGAAGAGAAACTCGGAGCAAAGCTTTACATATGTGAAGATCCGGAGATCGTGGGAGCGGTAGGTGCAGCACTCTACGGACTGGATGAGCTGATGTAGTGTTTAGTATGATTAAGCATAAAACCAATTGTAGTTTTGCTCGAAAATTATGGTATACTATTTTACAGTTATTATGATTTTGGAGGAAAAATGAAAAGCTATTCTGAACAATATCTGAGATACCTGAAAGATGACCGCGGAATGTCGAAGAACACCCTCGATGCTTACAGACGCGATGTAAGGGAGTTCGAGCGTCATCTTGAAAAGGAAGGGGTAGAAGATACTGCCGACACTACCAAAGCTGACATAAAATCATATCTTGAGGAGCTCAGAGAAGAAGGACGCTCCCAGTCCACGATGAGCCGCAAGACTTCCGCCGTGAGATCATACATAACGTTTTTGTGCGACAGAGGAGTGATCAAATCTGAGAATCCTGCAGCGGGCGTAAAGCCTTATCACACCGAGAAGAAGAAAATCGACTATCTTTCGGTCGACGAGGTCGAGAATCTTCTCAATTCACCGGATTCATCCGTCAAGGGAATCAGGGACAGAGCGATCCTCGAAGTGCTCTACGGTACCGGAATAAGAGTGACGGAGCTCACCGGAATGCTTCTGAGCGAGGTAAACCTGACCATCGGATACGTGACCTGCAGGGGCGATTTCGGAAAGGCCAGAATAATTCCGATGGGGCACATGTGCAGGGAGGCACTCGAAGCGTACGTCAACAAATCGAGGCCGAAGCTTCTTGCGTCTGCAGGCAGAGACAGACAGAAAAAAGATTCCGCTGACTACTTGTTCCTGAATTATCACGGCGAACGTCTGACCAGACAGGGACTCTGGAAAATCGTGAGTACTTACGCAGAAAAATCCGGACTCGGCAAGAAGCTGACTCCGCAGATGCTGCGCAATTCGTTCGCTGTACACATGATCCAGAACGGAGCCGATCTGAAGGCGATGAAAGAACTCATGGGATTCGAGGATTCCGCTACGCTTCAGGCTTATATCGGCGTATCCAAGAGCAGGATAAAAGAGGTTTACGACAACACTCATCCAAGAGCGTAATCAGAGCGTAATTTAATGTAAAAAGTTATTGCACAGCGCGTGAAACGATGATATAATGTCTGCTGTTACGGACGGTCCGCTGTCATGGCGCGCAAGAGGCGCGCGCAGGAGAATAAGGTTCCCTGTTCATGTTAAGAACGTCATCATAGAGAGGATAATATTATGGATATCATCAGTGCAATCGAACAGGATTATAAGAGAGATGATCTGCCTGAGTTCGGTGTCGGCGACACACTCAGGGTTTACATCAAGATCAAGGAAGGAAACAGAGAAAGACTTCAGATGTTCGAAGGTTTCGTTCTGAAGATGCAGAACGGCGGTCTTTCAAGAACGTTTACGGTAAGAAGAATCGCTTCAGGCGTAGGCGTAGAGAAGACTTTCCCTCTCCATTCACCTATGATCGACCATATCGAAGTCGTAAGACGCGGCAATGTAAGAAGAGCGAAGCTCAATTACATGAGAGAGAGAACCGGCAAATCGGCTAAGATCAGATCAAAGGAATCAAGATAGTATTATCTCGGCAGGCCCGGCTTTTACAAAGCCGGGTCTTTTGTATTTTTTGGATAAACAGCAGAAGCGATGAGACAGGATCGCCCCTTCTCAATCAGGGGGAAAGGGCGGCGTCACGCCGTCGAGCCAGATACGTTAGAAAGGACGGTGACAAGCCGGCGAGCCGGATACGTTAGAAAAGGCGGCACCGCGTCGGCGAGTGCCGGTCTGATGTATTTCGAAAGAAAGAAAAATCCTGACAGACTTTATTAAATAGTCTGCCAGGACGATATGAAATAATCCCGCATTGGCTGCGGTATTCAGAGGGACTGGTTGAGCAAATGAACGGATGCATTTCCGCAGGGTCTGTTCGGCGTCAGTCCGGCGCTAGTCCGGAACTTTTCCAGAATTCCAGCGCCTGGCCTGCGCTAGCCGTTTATGCGGAGAGCGTGTTTAAGCCTCCTGAACGGCCTTATACGGCTGAAATGTCCGTAATGAACTGCCGGTTCTGTCTCCAGGCGTTGGTAGATGTCCAGCATTTTATCGGCGATTTGGCCGATGCTCCTGTTCTCGGCGACCTTCAGGCCTTCATCTGTAAGGTCTGGAAGAGTGCCGTCCAGGATGCCTCTTATTTTCGCCGTAAATTCACTGTGGCATGAGGCTTTGTAGACGTTTTTTCCATCCTCCAGCCATCCGCTGTATACCGGGATATCGCGCACGAGAGAAGGTGCTTTCGAAGCCAGCGCCTCGAGCACGACTATCCCTTCGGTTTCCTCGTGGCTGAGGAAGAGGAAGAGATCACAGCCGCGGTACGCGTCGGCGAGCTCTTCCTGACTGATGAAGCCTGGAAGGATCAGGTTGTCAGGAGCATTCTTTATGCCGCGGCGCACGTCTGCCGGAACGATGTTGAGCGGTGTGTGTCCGAACCAGATGAACTTTACATCCGGCATTTCACGCGCGGTCTCGATGAATTCGAGGATACCCTTGCGGTGGAAATAGTGGCCGGCGGAGATGACGACCTTTTCGTCCGGAGCAATGCCGTATTTTTCACGGAAACGTCTGCGCCCGTCAGGATCAGGGCGGAAGAAACTTGTATCGACTCCGTTCGAAAGCGGAATGATCTTTCTGTGCACGCCGCTGTCTATCAGGAGGTTTTTCGAGTACGGCGTCGGAGTGATGACAACGTCGCCGAAGCTGTAGCATATTTTGATCCAGCGCAGAAACAGATGCGAAAGCAGGTTGGAGCCGCAGAACGACTGCCTGAAATCCTGCATCGTCGAATGACCGTAATAGATGATTTTCTTGTGACCGGCTCTCGCTCTGAGGGCAGTGAAGAATGCATCAGGAAAAACCGTGTTGATATGCACGATATCCGTATCGTATTCTATTTTGTCCCTTACATTTACGCCAGCGGATTCGAGTACTTTCTTCTGATGATCGATAGCCTGACCGACTCCGCTTTTTTTCACGAGGCGGTACGAACCGCCATAGACACAGACTGACATATTGTTACGCTCCAATCAGTGTGGCAAATCCTGCTGCCGCAATCTTCAGACCGGCGCTATAAAGCGCGATAGCCGCAGGCTTGCCGAGTAATATAATTATAATGAATTTCTTCAGAGACATATTCGTGGTGCCGGCGAGATAGCAGAGAAAGTCGTCCGGAGCCACCGGCAAAAATATGCCTATAGCGAAGAGTTTTTCAAATCTGTTGTTTTCAGAGGTCCAGCTTTCATATTTATCGATGGTCTTCCTGCTGAAGAGCCTGTTCAGCACCGGCTTTCCGAATTTTTTCGAAATCAGAAATGCGGCTACCGAACCTGCGCAGATTCCGATGTAGTTGTACAGGAAACCATTCAGCGCCCCAAACATGACTACTCCGGCAAGACAGCTGATGCCTCCCGGCATGATTGGAAAGACGACCTGAACCGCCTGAAGGATAATGAAGAAGATGATCCCGCCGTACCCGAGTCCGCTCACGAAAGCGTTGAGCTTCTCCTGCGATGACAGGAGACCCGCATGCCAGCTCCATATGCAGATGGCAGCGCAGCACGCCAGACCTGCGGCGGAGACCAGTATCATTCCTTTGTTGCTGCTTTTTTCAACCATGATCCAAGCTCCTTTTCTACTGGAAGTAATGTTATCATCGCTTTCTTAAGAAAAAATAAACTTCAGGTAAAGAAACGCTATATGTTTCTTAAAAGTAAACAGGGGAAAATCGCAAAGCAGCGGGGAAAAACCGCAAAGTGTGCGGAGATAACCGCAAAGTGCACGTAAAAAAACGCTGCAGGCAGACATTTCCGGCAAAACAGACCGCGAATAATAAAGCGGCGGTGAGGCGGCGCTGCATAGCGGTGAAGCTGTATTGCAACGGTGACGCTAAAACGTTAAAATAAATAAATAATAATTACTGCTGAAAGAAAGACGGAAGGAGACTAACTATGTGAAGTCAAGTAATTTTTGAAAAAAATCATAACTAACCTTTAGAACTAAATAACGGCATGACAAAACAGACAAGCGAGGCTTGCCTTAAAATCGGTCGGCCAGTATCCGC
>JBMNUZ010000010.1:0-81380 GCA_050946535.1 Anaerovoracaceae bacterium | reverse complement strand
TGGCCGGTGTTCATGCTGTTGATCATGTCGACCACTTCGCCGCCCCGCACTTCTCCTACTATTATCCTGTCCGGCCTCATTCTAAGACTTGCCTTTATCAGGTGACGCATGGTGATTTCTCCGACACCCTGTATGTTTGCGTTTTTCGTCTCCATCCTGACGATATTTTCGATCCCGTCAAGCTGCAGCTCTGCCGAATCTTCGATCACAATGACGCGTTCGTCAGAAGGAATGAAATCCGACAGAGCGTTCAAAAAAGTAGTTTTACCGGAACTTGTACCACCGGAAAGAAAAATGTTGTAGCCGCACTCGACGAGCTTTTTCAGGAACGCAGCCGCCTCCTCAGTAATCGAACCGAGTCGTATGAGCTCGTCCATCGTGATTCTCTTGTTCGGGAAGCGTCTGATGTTCAAAACCGGACCGTTGATGGCAACATTTTTATACACGGCGTGAACACGCGAACCGTCTTCAAGCCTTGCATCCAATATCGGGTTCATCTCGTTGATCTCCCTGTGGATTCCGGCGCCTATCCTCATAATCACTTCTTCGAGCGCCCTGTCCGTCGGAAAATACTCAGGAACCCTGTACATCACGCCGTTCTTTTCAACAAATATGTCATTGCGTCCGTTGACCATGATTTCGCTTATTCCCGGATCGTCGAGATACTTTTCCAGAAAATCGAGCTCTCTCCTGAGCGAATTAAACGCACCCTCCATAACCGATTTCTTTTCATCGAGCGTGAGATTCCTGGTTCTCTGATCGGTCAGCACAGTCTTCTGGATTTCGTCGATAACGACCTCGTCATCGATGTCGTCTCCTGTCACGTTCAGCTTTTTCCTGACGTCCGAAGCTATCTCGTAAATGAGTTCTACTGTCTTCTGTTCCGCCATCTTCTCACACCTCATCTACAATACTTCCGACAGCCTGTGAAAAGCCTCCAGTCATGCTGATCTCCGCACAGCCTTCTCTGATGAAAAAGCTCTCGGGATCGGAAGGAATCACGCACGAAAAACCGTAGTCGTTATCCTGCTCGGCCGATTCATCGACAAAAATCTCATTGCTCTCACCGGCCGCCGATGAAAAGTTGAGCACATGTCTGACTTCTCCTCCGCACAGTTCCGCAATCAGGTCGCTCCACGCTCTCTCGCTGCGATGAGTCTTTTTAAGCGCGCTGTGAACGATGAACACCCTGTCTGCAGATTTTACGACAGGTGCGCACACGCCGGAAAGCTGTGAATTCAGATCTACTATCAGCGTGTCGAACATCTTCCATTCGCCGATCATTTCCGTAAATTTAAGCATCATATCGGGCGAAAGGTCGCCGAAATCGCTCACGGCATCCTCCGGCATCACAAATGCACTCGCGCCGTAATCGTCCATCGCGATGAACCTCTGAGGGAGCACACTTATGCCCGACGAGAAATTGAGCAGCAGAAGATTTATATCAGATCTGTCCTTCGAAACCCTGAAATAATCGTTTATATCGCTCGTCCGCTCCGCGGACAGAATCAGTGCAGACCTGCCCGCCATTCTTTTCAGCAGCCTGGCATACATCAACGCGAACGAAGTTCTGCCGCAGCCTCCTCCGTATCCCGTGACGAGAACGATTTCCATTCCGTTTTCAGTCCTCATATGCACTGCGGATGCGGCAGCTGCTGCAAGTTCAGGCACAGAAGATATCAGAGAGGAAACACGCTGGTACTTGAACACAAACCTGACTCCGTCGTTTCCGGCAGACATGTTTTTTCTGTCATCGGCAGTGAGAACAACTGTTTTAGACCTGTATTCAAGTTTTTTGAACCTGTCCGGTACTTTCGCCGATTCGTCGGCCAGTATAAGATCGTATCCATCCGGCTCCTTGTCTAAAATTGCCTCAAGTAATGTCTCGTCTTCGTTTCCCGAGCCGGTTGTAATGACAAGGTCTTCGACTTCCGACGCTATGTAGCTGCTGAATCTCTCTCTGAACTCTTCATCGCCATCTAAATACAGAACATTCATCGCGTCCTCCTTTTCCAGTTTGTTCCAATAAAATAATACTATTTCATGGCTTTATTGTCAATATTATCCATCTCGAAAACGCAAAAAAAGAGCACCGCTCTGCGGTACCCTTCGTTCTAATTGTATAAATAATAATATATTTCTATTACGTTTCTTTTTACGTGCCACGTCAGATAAAATCGATCAATATGCTGTTCGAAACATCGATTCCGCGCTTCGTAAAAGCCAGCTTTCCATTTTCGAATGTCATGAGTCCTTCAGACGTGTACTTTCTGATCTGTGCCCCGAATCTCTCTTCCAGCCCTATGCCGAACATCCTTCTGAACTCTCTGTCGTCTATTCCGTCAGTCAGCCTCAGTCCAGTAAACATGCAGTCGGAAATGAGATCGTCCATGTTCTCTGACTCAGAAAAATCGGTCTCTGCCGGATCGTCTTCACCAGCTCCGTTAATATAATACGGGACTGATCCGCCGCGGCGCTCATACGCTCTCTCGATCATGCTGCAGTATTCTTCCAGGCCTGAAGGATTGTACCTGCGCGTGCTCCCGTAAAATGAATGTGCTCCCGCCCCGAGTCCGATGTACGGCGCCATCGTCCAGTATTTAAGGTTGTGACGGCACTCCCTGCCCGGCAGCGCGGCGTTCGATATCTCGTAATGGTGATATCCGTGCTCCCGCAGGAAATTTACGGCGTAGTGATACATATCGCGGTTCAATTCGTCGGAAACCTGTTCGAGATCTCCCGATCGGAACATATCGTGAAAAGGCGTGCCTTCCTCTATCTGAAGACTGTAGAACGATATGTGGTCCGGCTCAAATGAAAGCGCTCTGCCCAGCGTTTCTTTCCACGATTCCATAGTCTGTGACGGAAACCCGAACATCAGGTCGATGTTAATATTATCGAATCCATGTCTGCGGGCCTCCATTATTGTCTTCTCCGCTGTACTGGCATCGTGTATGCGGCCGAGGACTTTAAGCTCGCTGTTTATGAAAGACTGGACACCGATGCTCAGCCGATTGAACCCTGCAGATCTATATATATCGAGCTTCTCTCCGGAGAGTGTGCCCGGATTGCACTCGATCGACATTTCCGCACCCGGAGCCAGAGGAAGTTTCTCAGCGAGCCTGGCGATATACCGCGGATCGACGCTTGAAGGCGTTCCTCCTCCTATAAAGAGAGTGTCGGCCGGCTCACCGTATTCATCGCAGTAGACCCCGCCGTCGCCTCTCTTTTCAGGGCGTTGGCCGCCGTCTCCCGAAGCTTCTTTTTCAGCCAGTGAACCGCCTTCTCCGAAAGCGTTATTCATGATCCGAGACATCTTTCCGCCCGGAAAAAGAAGCTCAGCCTCTTTGTACAGCGCCTCAAAATATCTTTTCTGCTGCTCGTCCGTGCAGCCGCTGTACGAGTTGAAATCGCAGTAAAGGCATTTCCTCACGCAGAACGGTACATGGACGTAGATGCCAGGTCCCGCCGCCTCTGAACACTCCCGGGAATGCACACGGGCGCGCCCCTGAGAGAAATCTGCACCGCTATTTATCTTCTTCATCGTACTTGAACACCGCAGTGAACGCTTCCTGAGGAACATCGACGGTACCGAACTGGCGCATGCGCTTTTTGCCTTCCTTCTGTTTTGCGAGCAGCTTTTTCTTTCGTGAAATGTCGCCGCCGTAGCATTTTGCGAGAACGTCTTTTCTCAGCGCCTTGACAGTCTCACGCGCGATGATCTTGTTGCCGACCGCTGCCTGAATAGGAATTTCGAACTGGTGCGAAGGAATGATCTCCTTCAGCTTCTTGCAGACCTGGCGTCCGCGTTCGTACGCCTCGCTTTCGTGTACGATCATGGAGAACGCATCTACTACTTCCTTGTTGAGCAGTATATCCATCTTGACGAGTTTCGACGGTTCGTACCTGTCGAGCTCATAGTCGAGCGAGCCGTACCCTCTCGTCTTCGATTTGAGTTCGTCAAAGAAATTGTATATGACCTCGTTGAGCGGAAGCTCGTAGTGAAGCTCAACCCTGGTTTCGGTCAGATATTCCATCGAGATCATATTTCCTCTTCTTCTCTGGCACATCTCCATAACCGTTCCCACGTAATCATTCGGAATGATTACTTCCGCCTTGACGATCGGCTCCTCGATATGATCTATTTCCGTCAGCGGCGGCAGATTCGTCGGATTCTGAATCATCTCGACGGTGCCGTCGGTTTTGACTACCTTATAAATAACGCTCGGCGATGTTGTGATGACCTCGAGCTCGAATTCTCGCTCGAGCCTCTCTACTATTACCTCCATGTGGAGAAGTCCGAGGAATCCGCATCTGAAGCCGTATCCAAGTGCGGTCGAATTCTCGGGTTCAAATACGAACGCCGCGTCGTTCACCTGAAGCTTTTCGAGCGCATCCTTTACATTGTCGTACTTCTCTCCCTCGCCCGGGTAGATTCCGCAGTATACCATTGAGCGTACCTGTCTGTAGCCCGGAAGAGCCTCTTTCGCCGGATTGTCTGCAAGCGTGACGGTATCGCCGACTCTCGCATCTCTTACGTGTTTGATGCTTCCGCAGATGTATCCTACGTCTCCGGCTCGCAGCAGATCCACTGGAACCGGGCCGGGTGCAAAGACTCCGACCTCCGTCACTTCGTAATCAGCTCCGGTCGACATGAGACGTATCATATCGCCTTTTTTTACCATGCCGTCGAAGAGTCTGCTGTAAACTATTACTCCCTTGTAGTTATCGTAGTATGAATCGAAGATCAGTGCGCGAAGCGGCGCCGATGCGTCTCCCTCAGGTGCAGGCACGTTCTTGACTATGTCCTCGAGAACGTCTTCGATATTAATGCCCTCCTTGGCCGATATAAGCGGCGCCTCGGAAGCATCGAGACCGATGACCTCCTCGATTTCGTTCTTGACCTCGTCTGGTCTCGCGCTCGGCAGATCTATCTTGTTGATTACAGGCAGAATCTCGAGATTTTCGTCGAGCGCCAGGTAGACGTTGCCGATCGTCTGAGCTTCCACACCCTGAGTCGCGTCCACAACAAGAACTGCTCCCTCGCAGGCAGCCAGGCTCCTTGAAACCTCATAGTTGAAATCCACGTGTCCCGGGGTGTCGATGAGATTCAGTATGTATGTATTTCCATCTTCCGCCTCGTAATGGAGCCTCGTCGTCTGGAGTTTGATCGTAATGCCTCTCTCCCTCTCGAGATCCATGTTGTCGAGGAACTGAGCCTTCATGTCGCGCTCCGCCACGAGTCCCGTCGTCTCTATAAGCCTGTCGGCCAGAGTCGACTTTCCGTGGTCAATATGGGCTATTATGCTGAAATTTCTTATATATTTCTGATATGAATCCATAGAAATCCTTCCTTATGTCAAATCATCTCCATAAGTTTATCATCTCAAATAAATATATTCAATCTTGTACGCTGAGACTTGCATAATTATCGAGAAGGTAATATAATGAACAGGATATTTTGCGAAAGTGGGGTGAATTAAATGGCAAATATTAAATCAGCTAAGAAAAGAATCACTGTAATCGAGAACAAGACTGCTCAGAACAAGCGTATCAGAGAACACATCAAGGAAGTTCTCAAGGAATACGATGCAGCTATCGAGGCAGGCAATCTCGAAGAAGCTGAGCAGAAGCTCAGACTCGCTGAGAAGAAGCTCAAGAAGGCTGCTTCCAAGCACGTCATTCATAAGAACGCTGCTTCAAGACAGGTTTCTAATCTTTATAAAAAGCTTAACAAAGCTAAGGCTGAATAATCTCACCCGTCCCCCACAGACGAATTATATTTATGATGTATAAGTTAAATACATCCGAAACGAAGGGCAAGTGTCTCACCCTTCGTTTTTTTATGCTCTTTTTTCTGCAGGAATGTCTGGGATCCGAAGCATCCTCCGATTTATCCGGCAGGCATATTCCGATTTATCCCAATATAACAGAAAATCCGCCATAAAGACGGATTTTCCAACTGTATTGATTATCGCCGGAATATCTTCCGGGGTTTAATTCGTTTTCAGATCAGTCCTGTTTCTCCATTTCGAAAACAGAAAGCGCTTCGATCACGACGGTGGAATCCAGCATCTCCTCATTAGCTTCGAACAAACCGTGGTGAAGGCTGTAGTTTTTCCGGCCTTCGTATCCTGAGCCGGCGAAGAAGTACACCGACGGAACTCTGTCAGCGAAGAACGAAAAGTCGTCCACGCTCATCATAGCCCTGTCATATATCACTACGTTGTTTTTCCCAACGACGCGTCCAGCGATATCTTTCAAAAGATCAGCCATGTGATCGTCGTTTCTGAGAGCCATGTAGCCGGGTCTGAACTTAACTTCGGCCCTCGTTCCGTATGCGGCAGCCGTGTTTTCTGCGATCTCCTGCAGACGTTTCATCGAGGCTGCACGGACGTCCGGAGAAACGGTACGCATGGTTCCCGAAAGAAACGCTTCATCGCAAACCACATTTTCTGCAGAACCGGCGTGAAATACGCCGATGGTGATGACACACGGCTCAAACGCATTCGTATTTCTGCTTACGATGCTCTGAACGGCTGAGACAATCGCCGATGCTGCCACTATGGCGTCGGCGCCGGTCTCCGGATATGCTCCGTGGGCGCTCTCTCCTCTTACGATTATATCGAACATGTCGGACGACGCCCTCGTATATCCGTATTTCACGGCCACCTTCCCAGCTGTCAGCGAAGGCTCGCAGTGAAATGCCTCCATGCAGTCGACCTTCGGATTTTCGAGCACGCCCGCATTTATCATGCGCAGCGCTCCGCCGTCGGTTTCCTCAGCCGGCTGAAAGATGAACTTTACAGGGGCCGTAAGGTGCTGCCTCACTTCAGGATCAGAAAGGACCATCGCAGCACCCACGAGCGACGCGGTATGAATATCGTGTCCGCACGCGTGCATATATCCTTCTTTCGAGGATTTAAAAGGCAGATCGCATTCTTCCTTTACAGGAAGCGCATCTATGTCGGCTCTGAGCGCGACGCATCTTCCGCCTTTGTCAGGCACATCGAGAACGGCCGCAAGCCCAGTCGGAAGAGGTCTCGAAACCTTAAGCCCGAGATCTTCCATTATACCGGCAAGATATCTGGTCGTCTCCGTCTCTTCGTCTCCCGTTTCGGGATTTCTGTGAAGATGGCGCCTGATCTCCAGGATCCTGTCTTTGTACTGCAGATACTTTTCTATTATCAGTGATTCTGTAATCATAATTCAGGCTTTTCCATACCGTCAGGGAAGTAATCGTCGATGTTGTCGCTCCGTTTGATTTTACCTGTCGTGGTGCGGATGAAATCGCGGTCTCTCACGATTACCTTCTTGATCCGCTTGTATGAAGCGAGATTCATGTTTTCTTCGTTTATCATTCCCTTTATCAGCTTATAGACATCCATGCTGTCTGGATCGTCCCCAAGCTGCATTTTTATATATCCTTCGTCCGGATATACCTGGCATGCCACGACTTCCTCGCCGCCGCTGCCGTCCGGATAAACCATGCATTCGCTGATGCAAGGGAGCTTGTTGAAAATTTCTTCGATCTCTTCCGGATAAATATTCTTGCCGGTGTTTGTGACGATCATGTTCTTGTATCTTCCGGCTATGTACACCCAGCCGTCCCGGTCCATGAATCCAAGATCGCCTGTCTCGAACCAGCCGTCGTGCATGACCTCTTCGGTCTCCTCAGGCATGTTGTAGTAGCCGAGCATTACATTAGGACCTTTGTAGAATATCCTTCCGATGCCATCCTCGTCCGGATCGACGATTTTCAGATCGCCGTGCTTGAGAGGTACGCCTACCGAGCCTGCCTTTTTGTAACGTTCTTTCGCCTTTTCAGGAGTTCCTACGGCAAGAGGCGTGCACTCCGTGAGGCCGTAGCCCTGAAGCACAGTTATTCCCATGTCTTCGAAATCTCTGATTACATTCGGCGATATCGGAGCCGCGCCGATGATGAACGTGCGCAGATTGCCTCCGAGATTTTTAAGCACAGGAGCGAAAAGTCTCCTTCTGACATCTATGCCGATGGTCCTGAGACTTCTGCTCATCGCCAGTGCTCTGTTCAGAGCCTTCTCCCTGCCCTCTTTCTTAGCCTGCTTGAATATCCTCGAGTGGATCATCTCCAGGACCAGCGGAACGGCAATGAATACCGTGTTTCCGCATTCCTTCATATTCTTTGTGATGTAATGAAGGCCCTCGCAGAAAGCCGTGCTCGCTCCGATATATAATACGAGGAGCATGCCGAACGTGCATTCGTAAGTATGGTGGATAGGAAGCACCGAGAGAGTCTTGTCGTTTTCGTTGACACCCGCTATGCGGCATGTATCCATGATGTCTGAAACGATGTTCTTCTGCGACAGCATTACGCCCTTCGGATTGCCTGTGGTGCCCGAAGTATAAAGGATGACCGACATCGTCTCAGGATCTTTTTCCGCTTCGTCGAAACGAGTGTCTCCCCCGTCCACGAGTCTTTCGCCGTAAGCCACGACTTCTTTCCATGTGTAGTCGCATCCATCCGGTCTTTTGAATTTCGAATAGAAAGGCGAATGTATGTACTGCGTCATCGATACATTGATATCGGTCCTGTCGGCGTAGAAACGCATCGCGATCTTTTTGACACTGCTGTCCAGATCCGTCATCTTAGAGCCCTGATTTTCGGTGTAGAAAATCATGGATGCTCCCGAATTTCTGACCAGATTCTCGACCTCGTTTTTCTTTAGTTCTCTGTCGAGCGGAACGATGACCGAACCGCTGATGACCACGGCGAGATATGTGACAATCCATTCGTAGCTGTTCATGCCAATGACGGCAATTCTCTTTCCCTGATAGCCTTTGTCGATGAGAGCCGTCGCGAGAGAACGGACGTCTTTAGCCAGCAAAGTATAAGTAACAGGAACGTAATCGTCGCCTTTCTGGCGCTTTACCCAGAAAGCAGGTCTTTCCGGAAACTTTTCAACGCTTCCGAAAAGCAGCTCCCTGATCGTCGATACTTCCCTGATATTGTTATACCAGTATTTATCACGAGGTTTGTCAAATATTATTTCTGTACTCATTTTTGTGCTCCTGAAATGTTCATGATATCGTTTATGGCAGCAGCTGCCAGCATAAATCCTACTACCGGAGGGACGAACGATATGCTTGCCGTATACGGGGCATCTCTGAACGAAATGCTGCGCTTCGGTTTCTCTCTGGAATATACGACTCTGGTATGGAGTATACCTTCTTTTCTGAGCTTCTGTCTGACCGATCTCGCAAGCGGATCGTACGAAGTTTCGGCTATATCGGCGTACTCGAACTGTGACGGATCGAGCTTGCTCCCGCCGCCCATCGCGCTGATCACCGGAACGCCCGCTTCGTGTGCCTTTTTTATCAGTAGTATTTTGGATTCTACCGAATCGATTGCATCAAGCACGTAATCGAATTCATCGAACGGAATCGATGCGGCTGTGCTTTCATCAAATCTCCGGTACTCTTTTATTATAACAGAATCAGGATTTATTCTGCTGATTCGCTGAGCTTCCACATCGACCTTTTTCATTCCTACGGTCTCTGTGTCTGCGATAAGCTGCCTGTTGATGTTCGTCACATCCACCGTATCGTCGTCGCAGATGAAAATCCTGCCCGTGCCTGCTCTGCAGACGGCTTCGCACGCGTATGATCCTACGCCGCCGAGCCCGAAAACAGCTATCTCGGCGTTCTGAATGCGTCTGACCGCTTCTTCGCCGGCGAGGATTTTCGTTCGCATCAGCCAGTCGTTCTTGTCAAGTTCCATATTACTTCAGATTCTCCGGGTTGAGTCCGTCGAGTTCAGGAAGGACAAAACGGCCGTCCTTTCTAACCAGCACATCGTCGAACCAGATTTCACCGCCGCCGTAATCCTCACGCTGTATCAGGACGAGATCCCAGTGCACTGCCGATTTGTTTCCGTTCGGCGCATCTTCGTATGATGCTCCCGGAGTAAGATGAATGCTGCCCGTGATCTTCTCGTCGAAAAGCGTATCTTTCATAGGATGAAGTATGTAAGGATTGAGTCCGAATGAAAATTCGCCGAAATAACGCGCTCCCTCGTCGGTATCGAGGATCTTGTTGATCCTCTCGTCGTCGTTCGATGTGGCATTTACGATTCTGCCGTCTTTCACCTCGAAACGGATATCCTGGAATGTGAAGCCCTGCTGCTCGGAGAACGTGTTGTAGGTTATCACGCCGTTCATCGAATCTTTTACAGGAGCCGTGTAGACTTCTCCGTCAGGAATGTTGTACTTTCCGTCGCACTTGACTGCAGGAATTCCCTTGATGGAGAAAGTGAGGTCTGTTCCCGGAGCGACGAGATGTACCTTGTCCGTCCTGTTCATCAGATCTACCAGAGGATCCATGGCTTTCGACATGCGCGCGTAATCGAGCGTGCAGACATCGAAATAGAAGTCTTCGAACGCTTCCGTGCTGGTTCCCGCGAGCTGAGCCATCGACGGATTAGGGTATCTCATGATCGCCCACTTCGTGTTGTCTACACGCTCGTCTATGACAGGCCTTAAAATCCTGTTGTAAAGATTCAGCTTCTCAGGATCTACGTCGGAGAGCTCCGCCGTGTTGTCGGAGGCGCGCACCGCGATATACGCGTCCATACCCTTCATCTGAGCCATCATGTATTCCTTCATGAAGTTCAGCTGATCCTCTGTACAATTTTTGATGATCTCGCGGTTGAGAATGCTGTCGCTGAGTCCGAGATACGGCTTTCCGCCGGCTCTGTAAACCTCTCTGATGATCTGCTGTATCAGCGGCTTGGCATCTGTTCCGACTTCTTCTATGAGTACATTGTCTCCAGGCTGCACATCGCAGCTGTAATTTACAATCATGGAGGCAAATTTCTTTATTCTCTCATCCATTTATCACTCCGCCTTTCAACACCCGCTTCTGATAATGGTCGTAATATTGCCTTACAGTCCGGCGCCGCGGAACATATCTCCGCACGCGCCGTCCTTCGCTTTTCAATCATTGTTATATGTATTTAAGCATCTCGAGCGCTACCGTGATCATTTCCGTGAATGATTTCTCGCGCTCGTCCGGTGTGAGCTTTTCACCCGTAACGAAATTGTCGCTTATTGTAACTAATGTAAGAGCTCTCGCGCCGTATCTCGCAGCATTGATATAGAGTGCCGCGGATTCCATCTCGACTGCGAGCACGCCCATTTTAGCCCAGCTCTTCCATGTGTCCGGATCGTCGTCGTAGAAAACATCCACCGAAGCAACGTTTCCAGCCTTGATGTCTATTCCCTGCTCGATCGCGCATGTTTTCGCAGCTACCATGAGATCGAAATCGGCGCACGGCGAAAAATGGCCCGGAAGGTGGTACGTGTTTTCGAAGTTGGAATCGGTCGACGAAGCGACAGCCATCACGAGATCTCTCGTGTGCACGTCTTCCTGGTACGAACCGGCCGAACCGATTCTGATCAGATTTTTGCAGCCGTAAACCGTTATCAGCTCATGAGCGTAGATCGAGATCGAAGGCATGCCCATGCCTGTCCCCATGACCGAGACTCTGTTTCCTTTATATGTTCCCGTGTAGCCGAAGTTGCCGCGGATCTCGTTGAAGCAGACGGGGTTTTCCAGATAGTTTTCGGCTATGAACTTCGCCCTGAGCGGATCGCCCGGGAGAAGAACCGTTTCAGCTATATCGCCGAGTTCGGCGCCTATATGTATTGAAGCACTCATTTTTTCTCCTTAATCCATTTTCTTTCCGAAGAATTCAACTTCAGGACGGAGTTCCGACATGAGCTTGTCGAACTGCTCCGGCGTCAGAGACTGAGGTCCGTCGCAGAGTGCGTTTTCCGGATCGTTGTGGACTTCGATCATAAGGCCGTCTGCTCCGGCTGCAACAGCTGCCTTTGCAAGCGACGGAACCATCCATCTTATGCCCGATGCGTGGCTCGGATCGACGATTACCGGCAGGTGCGTCATCTTCTTAAGCATAGGGATCGCCGAAATATCGAGCGTGTTTCTCGTCGATGTCTCGAACGTCCTGATTCCTCTCTCACAGAGAATGACGTTTTCATTGCCGCCGGCCATGATGTATTCTGCGCTCATCAGCAGTTCTTCGAGCGTATTTGCAAGACCTCTCTTGAGAAGAACAGTCTTCTTTGTCTTTCCCAGCGCCTTTAAGAGCTGGAAATTCTGCATGTTTCTCGCTCCAACCTGTACGACGTCTACATCTTCGAAGAGAAGCAGATGCTCCGGAGTCATGATCTCAGTGACGACAGGAAGACCAGTAGCTTCTTTCGCGTTGAGAAGCAGCTTGAGTCCGTTGTTCGCTAGTCCCTGGAACGAATAAGGTGATGTGCGCGGTTTGAATGCTCCGCCTCTGAGGAGGTGTGCTCCGCTCTTCTTTACATCCTGTGCCACCTCGATGATCTGTTCTTTCGTCTCTACGGAGCACGGACCTGCGATCACTTGGAAATGCCCGCCTCCTATCTTCCGGCCGTTGATATCGATGACCGTATCCTCCGGATGCATCTTGCGGTTAGCCTTTTTGTACGGTTCCTGAACTCTCTTTACGTCGGCAACGACATCGTTTGCCATGAGATCGTCAGGCTCTAAGATCGATGTGTCGCCTACCAGTCCGAGCAGTCTCTGTCTCTGGCCCTGGGATTCGTGGATCTCGAAGCCGAGTGATCTCAGCTTGCCTTTGAGCAGCGCGACTTTCTCGGGGTTTGCGTCTTCTTTCAGTATTACAATCATTTGATGTTCTCCTGTGTGATTTTAAAATCCAAAAAGGGCTGCCCCGCACATAAGGAGCAGCCCCTGATTGGTATCAGCTGTCTGCCGCCTGTACAATCCTGTACTTTATCACGGCTTCATACTGTAATATTATTGACGTATTTTTTCCGTCTCAATAGCCTGAAAGACTATTCCTTATCCTTCAGTCTTGCGACGAGCTGGCCTGACTTGACCTGATCGCCCTGAGCAACGTAGATCTTGTGCACGATACCGTCCATTGTGGCGATGATCTTTGTCTCCATCTTCATTGCTTCGATTACGGCGATAGGATCGCCCTTGGCAACTTCGTCGCCTTCCTTGGCAACGACCTTTACGATGTTGCCCGGAATGTTTGCTCCTACATCGTGTTCGTCGTCTTCGTCGGCCATAACTATTGAAACATTAGTAGCTGCAGTCATAGCCTGCTTGTCTCTGATGCTGATCGTGCGCATGAGGCCGTTTACCTGATAGGTAAGCAGTCTGTTTCCGTTCTCGTCAGGATTAGAAACATCGACGAACTTGACTACCATAGTCTTTCCTTCGTTGAGCTCGATCTCTACGGTCTCTCCGACCTTGATTCCGTGGAAGAATACGTCGGAATCCATATATCTGAAGCTGCCTTCCTTCTTCATGGAAGTGAGGTAATCCTCGAATACCTTCGGATACATGTTGTAGGACGCGAGATCCTGCTCCGTCGGCTCGATACCGAACTTTTCCTTCAGATGTTTCTTGATAGCGTCGAAATCTTCAGGCGGAAGCAGAGTACCAGGTCTTACGTCGATATGAGGCTTGCCCTTGAGCACGAGTTCTCTGAGTCTTTCAGGGAAACCGCCCTCAGGCTGTCCCATCATGCCCTCGAAGTACGAAACGACCGAATCAGGGAAGTCCATGCCCTCGCCCTTTTCGTAGATGTTCTGAGGAGTGAGGCCGTTCTGAACCATGAAGATCGCCATATCGCCAACTACCTTCGACGAAGGAGTAACCTTGATGATGTCTCCAAGCATCTGGTTTACCTGACGGTACATTTCCTTTACTTCCTGGAACTTGTGGCCGAGGCCGAAGCTGTTGACCTGAGCTCTGAAGTTCGAATACTGTCCGCCAGGCATCTCGTACTTGTAGATTTCTGCGGATCCGTTCTTGAGTTCGGATTCGAACTGAGCGTAGACAGGTCTTACGCCGCTCCAGTAGTTCGCTATAAGCTGGAGTTCGTCGATGTTCATGCCTGTAGCTCTGTCAGTATGTTCGAGAGCAGCTACAGTCGAGTTGAGAGGCGGCTGTGAAGTAAGTCCTGCCATCGAGTCGAACGCTGCATCTACGATATCTACTCCTGCCATCGAAGCAGTCATGAGAGTTGCTCCGCCGTTGCCGGAAGTATCGTGAGTGTGCAGGTGGATAGGAACGCCGACCTCCTGCTTGAGTTCTTTGATGAGTTTGTATGCGGCCATAGGCTTGAGCAGCGATGACATATCCTTGATGGCGATGATGTTCGCGCCGGCCTTCTCGAGTTCCTTGGCCTTGTTGATGTAGTATTTGAGGTTGTATTTCTCTCTCGTAGGATCGAGGATATCGCCTGTGTAGCACATTGTAGCTTCTGCGACCATGCCCTGGTTTCTTACCTCGTCGATAGGAAGCCTCATGCTTTCGATCCAGTTGAGGGAATCGAATATTCTGAATACGTCGATTCCTGCTTTTGCGGATTCCTTGATGAACTGCTTGAGGACGTTGTCAGGATAGCTCTTGTAGCCTACTGCGTTCGATCCTCTCAGGAGCATCTGCATAAGAATGTTAGGAATACGTTTTCTGAGAAGCTCTGCTCTCTCCCACGGATCTTCCTTGAGGAATCTCAGGCAGGTGTCGAATGTAGCTCCGCCCCACATCTCGAGTGAGAAGAGGTCTCTGCCGTATATAGCCGTGGCATCAGCTATTCTCTCCATATCTACGGTACGCATACGCGTAGCCATGAGTGACTGCTGTGCGTCTCTCATCGTAGTATCTGTGAAGAGAAGCTGTTTCTGCTCGAGTACCCACTTGGAAAGTCCCTCAGGACCCCTCTCGTCGAAGATCTGCTTCGTTCCTCTGAGCGTAGGAATAACCGACGGATCGACTTCTGGAATCTCAGGTTTATTTGCAGGAGGCTTGTCCCACTTGACTTCGTTGACGGCCTTGTTGCCCAGGAACTTGAGTACTCTTACCTCGTCGTCGTCCTTGTTCGTCAGATCGACCTTGAGGAGCTGAGGATTCTCGGCTATGAAGTTAGTCGTGCATGTACCTGCCATAAATTTAGGATGGTTCAGCACGTTGAGCAGGAAGTCTCTGTTTGTCTTTACGCCTCTGATCGTGAGCTCGTTTAACGCTCTGATCGACTTACGTACAGTCGACTTGAAGTCTCTGCCGTAGCAGGTGATCTTTACGAGCAGACTGTCGTAGTAAGGAGTGATGACGGCTCCGGTGAATCCGTTGCCTCCGTCGAGTCTTACGCCGTTGCCCGAACCTGTCGAATAGAATTCGATCTTGCCTGTGTCAGGAGCGAACTGGTTCGCAGGATCCTCTGTAGTGATTCTGCACTGTATTGCTGCACCTCTCGGCTGAATCGAATCCTGACTCGGAATATTGATTTCAGGCGAATCAAGAGCGTAGCCTTCTGCGATGAGGATCTGAGACTGAACGATATCGATCTCGGTAACGAGCTCTGTTACAGTATGCTCTACCTGGATTCTAGGGTTCATCTCAATGAAGTAGTGATTTTCATCTTTGTCGACGAGGAATTCAACCGTGCCGGCACTTCTGTAATTTACAGCCTTGGCAATCTTCAGCGCATCTGTGCAGATTTCTTTTCTGAGCTTGTCGGAAATAGTCTGCGCAGGTGTAAACTCGATTACCTTCTGATGACGTCTCTGGATAGAGCAGTCTCTTTCGTACATATGTACCAGATTGCCGTACTTGTCTCCGAGTACCTGAACTTCGATGTGCTTAGGGTCTTCGACATATTTCTCGATAAAGATCTCATCCGAACCGAAAGCCTTTAAAGATTCGCTCTGAGCGCTGTTGAATTCAGGAATAAGATCCTTAGGGTCGTGTACGACACGCATTCCGCGTCCGCCGCCGCCTGCAGCAGCCTTGATCATTACAGGATAGCCGCAGTATTCAGCGAATTTAACCGCATCTTCGTTTGTCTTGATGGATTCCTTGACACCCGGGATCGTCTGTACTCCGACGCTGTTGGCAAGAATCTTTGACTGAATCTTGTCACCGAGCTTATCCATCATTTCTCCTGTAGGCCCGATGAATTCGATGCCGTTTGCCTCGCACTGCTTGGCAAACTCCGAATTTTCTGCGAGGAATCCGTAACCAGGGTGAATGGCGTCGCATCCCTTTGCTTTGGCGAGAGCAATGATCTCGTCTATACCGAGGTATACATCGACTGGGCTCTTGCCTACGCCGATCTTATATGCCTCATCAGCCTTTGTTCTGAAAAGAGCATTCTTGTCTTCCTCTGAATAGATCGCAACGGTACGAATGCCCAGCTCTTTGCAGGCACGCATGATACGGATTGCAATCTCCCCTCTGTTCGCGACAAGAACTTTTTTAAACTTTTTCATGATAATCAATACCTCATAATATAACAACAATTATATGTATATATTAAATCCTTATGTACCATGCCGGCTCCCACGTACTGAGTCCTTGTACCCGGCGCAGGTGCGCGTCTTCCAGCAGGAAGCACCAGGATAAATATATCTGATTAAATACAGGCCTGACTGCGGTTAGAAAGCTATCTTCCCGAGGATGTAGTCCTTAACCTCCTCCTGCGGGATTCTGATCTGCTCCATCGTATCTCTGTCTCTGACAGTTACGCAGCCGTCGTTTGCGGTATCAGGATCGACCGTTACGCAGTAAGGCGTACCTATCTCATCCTGTCTTCTGTATCTCTTTCCGATGCTTCCAGGAAGATCGTAATCTACCATGAAGTATTTCGAGAGATCTTCGGCGAGGTTCTCGGCCTGTTCCGCCTGTTTCTTTGTGAGCGGGAGAACTGCTGCCTTGTAAGGAGCGAGAGCAGGATGGAAATGGAGCACTACTCTCGTGTCTTCCTTGCCCTTGGCGACGATCGTCTCTTCGTCGTACGCCTCTGCCAGGAACGCGAGCGTCACTCTGTCCGCTCCGAGCGAAGGCTCGATGCAGTAAGGAACGAATTTCTCGTTTGTGACAGGATCCTGATATGTCATGTCCTGTCCCGAATATTCCTGATGCCTGCCGAGGTCGTAATCCGTACGGTCGGCGATGCCCCAGAGCTCGCCCCATCCGAACGGGAACAGATACTCGATGTCTGTTGTAGCTTTGCTGTAATGAGAAAGCTCTTCCTTCTGGTGGTCTCTGAGTCTGATGTGTTCGTCCGACATGCCGAGATCCTTAAGGAACTGCCAGCAGTAGCTGCGCCAGAACTCGAACCACTTGAGGTCCTCTCCCGGCTTGCAGAAGAACTCGAGCTCCATCTGCTCGAATTCTCTCGTTCTGAATGTAAAGTTGCCCGGAGTGATCTCGTTTCTGAACGCCTTGCCGATCTGCGCGATGCCGAACGGAAGCTTCTTCCTCGTAGTTCTCTGGACATTTTTGAAGTTTACGAATATACCCTGTGCCGTCTCAGGTCTCAGGTAAAGCTCGGCAGTGCCACCCTCTGTAACTCCCTGATAAGTCTTGAACATGAGGTTGAACTGCCTTACAGGAGTGAAATCGGTGCTGCCGCAAGTCGGACACTTGATTCCGTGCTCCCTGATGAAATTCTCCATCTTTTCGTTCGACCATCCGTCGGCGATCGCGTCTTCGCCGTGTCTGTCAAAGTAGTCCTCGATGAGCTTGTCTGCTCTGAATCTGTCGTGGCATACCTTGCAGTCGATCTGCGGATCGTTGAAATTTTCTAAGTGGCCGGAGGCCTCCCATGTTCTCGGGTTCATAAGAATAGCAGCATCGAGACCTACGTTGTATTTGCACTGCTGTATGAATCTCTTGCGCCACAGTTTTTTTACGTTATTTTTCAGTTCAACTCCGACAGGACCGTAATCCCACGTATTGGCGAGGCCGCCGTAGATTTCCGATCCCGGAAATACAAATCCTCTCGATTTCGCAAGCGATACCAGCTTGTCCATCGTAAATTCTCTGTGCTGAACTTTCTTACTCATAGTTAATACTTCTCCTGAAAAAAATTATTTTATCCTTCTTATCCCTAAAAAACAAAAAGCCTGATATGGCCCGTATTGATTGTTAAAAGAACTTGTCTTTTTTCTCTTTATAGCTGTTTATCGTGCTCTCGAACTTCTCTCCGGCATCGTCGACAGAAGACTGCGAATCAGCCATGGCATCCTCCGCTTCTTTAACCGCTTTCTCAGCTTCGTCTACTGCGTCGGAAGCCTCTTTTGCAGCCGCGTCCACCTCATCCTGATCTGAAGATATAGTCTCCTGAGATTCTTCTGTCTCTTCTGGTTCTGATTCTTCTGCTTCTTCAGGAGCAGCATCTTCGTCTTCAGAATCCCCTGTATCAGGATATTCGTCGTCGAAATTGAAATAATCTTCGTCGCCCATATCGTCTTCGTCTGGAGATACGACCTTCGAGATTACGTCGTCGGCTTTTTCACGGATCTTCGAGAAAGCCGAGCTTCCCTTCTCAGAAACATTTTCAGCGACGGTGGAATAGTTTTCCTTGACGTCGTTGATCTTTTCCGAAACCTTCTTTATAACGTCGATCTCACTGCCTTCGCCGTCGATGACGCTGACCGTGCACCTCGTGCCGATAGCAGCTATAGCACCGAGAACAGCCGCTTCAGGAAGGATGAATACTCCGATGAGGCCCGCGTTTACAGGGATATTGAGGATGATATCGTCGTCCTTCTTAATCAGGATTCTTCTGGTGTTTCCTTCTTCAACGAGCTCCTTGAGTTTCGCAACAATATCAGACGCTGTAACACCGGCAGCCGTCTTTGGAGAAATATCTATTTCGTCCTCAAGTAATATAATCGCGTCGACAACACTTCCGTCTGCTTTGATCAGGGCGTCTTTCGCCTCTCTGTAGCTGACACCGGTTCTGTCTTTAACAAGCTCAATTTTTTCAAGACTTAATTCCATAATACTGCCGTCCTTTTACGAATTAATCAAGCGATAGATATGATTCGCTCTTAAGACCCCTGATATCGAGATGATAAGAAACGTATTCGTGAAGAATCTTATCGAGATACTCAGTCGTTTCAGAGCTGAAAGCTAGATTCGCGAACGAATCTATTGTATTTAAGCTAATAAATTTTAATATTTGGATTATATCAAATTTTATACTATAAAGCAATCGCATATTGATTCTGCCTGCGTCCACGCAAGACTGGCAGACCGTCCCTCCGTCGACGATGCTGAACCCGGCCGCCGGGGCCTCTCTGCCGCAGGAGGCGCATCTGTCCGTCACCGGACCGTACCCCGTGAGGTAAAGGACCTTCCACTCATACATTATAAGGAAAGATCTGAGCTTTTTCTTTCTCTTCGAAAGAATTCTCAGAAAATCCAGCAGCGCGTCGAGAACTCCCTCAGCCGGCATTCCTTCCGCCAGGACTTTGTCTGTGAACTCGAGCGCACACGATGCGCAGAAGAACCTGTCGACATCCTCTCCTATATCGTAAAAACTTTCGATCGTCTCCGCTGCGTCGATATTATATGAATTCCTTCCGCAGTACAGCTCGTAGCGGCCGTGAGTGAACGGCCTGATTGGAAGAGAGGATTTTTTCCCCGACTGTCTGATGCCGGTGCCGGCGCTTATCTTGCCGAACTTTCTCGTGAACAGCACGATCATTCTGCGATCGCGCGATATTCGTGTCTGTCGTAATATAATACCGTCAGTTTCGGTAACCATTTACTCGTCTTCTCTCTTGTATCCAAAATTGCTGACCATTATATCGCTCTCGCGCCAGTTCTCCTTGACTTTTACCCAGAGATTGAGGTAGACCTTCGTTCCGACAAGAGGTTCGATGTCGAGCCTGGCGGCTTTGCCTATGCCCTTGAGCTTTCTCCCTCCGGCTCCGATAATGATGCCCTTGTGCGACTTTTTCTCGCAGTAAATAGTCGCGTCGATTTCGGTCACATTGTCCTTTTCGGCATATCGTTCTATTTCAACGGCAATGCCGTGAGGGACTTCGTCGTTGAGGTACATTAGCGCCTTTTCTCTGATTATCTCCGATACGAGGAATTTCATCGGGTTGTCCGTGTAAAGATCTTCTGGAAAATACTGAGGTCCTTCCTTTATATACGGCTTTATCATGTCGATGACGACGCCGGTGTTCTGGCCTTTGAGCGCGCTGGTGCCGACGATGTGATCGAACATTCCTGTCTCCTCGTATTCTTCGTAAATCTTTCTGTATTCGTCGGGCCCTATCTTGTCTATCTTGTTGATGACGAGTACTTTCGGCGTCTTTTTCACCTGTTCAAGCAGATTCATGATGAATCTGTCTCCGGGGCCTCCGGAAAGCTTCTCGTCGACTATAAGAAGGATTACATCGACCTGCTTTAAAGTCGAAACAGCCGTATCTGTGAGAACTCTCCCGAGCGCGTTTTTCGGCTTGTGGATGCCAGGCGTATCGATGAAGACCACCTGCAAACCTTCTTCATTATATATTCCTCTGATAGCATTCCTCGTGGTCTGTGCCTTGCTCGAGGTAATCGCCACCTTCTCGCCTATGATTGAATTGAGAAGCGTCGATTTACCGACATTCGGCCTTCCGACGATGCCAACAAAACCTGATCTCATAATGCAAATCCCTCCGGCAGCAGTTCACTGATCTTTGTTACATATAGACTGCCATTCTCATCTTTCTGAATGATATCGATATCGCTGCCGAACTCGAGCAGCACTTGTCTGCAGATTCCGCACGGACTCGCATTGCCGTCAGGCGAATACACCGCGAGGGCGGCGAACTCCCTGTTCCCTGCAGAAACCGCGCACGCGACCGCCGAGCGCTCCGCGCATAAAGTGGCACCGTACGATGCGTTTTCGATATTTACACCGGTATAGATGCTCCCGTCTTCGCATAGCAGCGCTGCTCCCACGTGAAATCCGGAATATGGAGCATAAGATCTCGAAGAAGCTTCTTTTGCAAGCTCCATAAGGTGTTTCCAGATATCGTAGCCGCCTGTTCTATCTTCTGCCTCTCCATATCCGGCGTCGTCTGCGTTTCTCTCTTCGTATCCGGCGGCCTCATTTTCTACATAATATACAGTGCCACTATCTTTTTCATCATCGTATCCGGTGTCTTCTTCTGGTTCTTCATCGTATCCGGCCTCGCCGTCGTCCGCCTCTCTGTATGCGGTTTCGCCGCCGTCCGCCTCGCCGCCGTCAGCTCCATCTTTTCCGGCGTCGTCTCCGGGTTCGTCTTCTGCTGGAGTGAACCCTCTTGTGAGCCCGATGTAACTCATGACTTCCTCTTCTTTTGCTCGCATCTCACGCTTGTCCGCCTCAACCATATGATCGTATCCGAGCAGATGGAGCACGCTGTGAACGAAGAGATAGACGAACTCTCTCTCGTAGGAATGGCCGTACTCTCTCGCCTGCCTGTGCGCCACTTCATCGCAGATGACCACATCGCCCAGAGCTATTATTTCATCGTTATCCACGTCTGACAGGTCGTTGTACTGCGGGAACGAGAGCACGTCGGTCTCCCGGTCCGTGTTCCTGTACAGCTTGTTCAGCCTGTGGATCTCTTCAGGCGAGACGGTCGTCAGGCTTATCTCTGTGAGCGAAGGATCGAGACCTTCGTCTGACACGCACTTTTCCGCGGCGGTTATGAGAAAGCCCTGTATCTTACGGCTGACGTTTGAATTTTCATCTATTACAATATTCATCCGCTACTCTCCGGCATTTTCATATGCACTGATTATCTTCCGCACAAGAGGGTGTCTGACGACATCTCTGTCGTCGAAAAATGTAAAGCCTATGCCTTCCACATCGAGCAGGACGTTCTTTGCGTCCACGAGACCCGACATATGCTTTCTCGGCAGGTCTATCTGAGTGATGTCTCCCGTAATGACTGCTTTCGAGCCGAATCCGAGTCTCGTCAGGAACATTTTCATCTGTTCTTTGGTGGTGTTCTGCGCTTCATCGAGAATGATGAAAGAATTGTCGAGAGTACGGCCTCTCATATATGCCAGAGGAATTATCTCGATCGTCTCGCGGTCCCTGAGCCTTGTGACCGTATCTCTTCCGAAGATGTCGTAGAGAGCGTCGTAAAGAGGCCTGAGATAAGGATTTACCTTCTCCTCCATATCGCCTGGCAGGAATCCCAGACTTTCGCCGGCTTCGACGGCAGGTCTCGTGAGCACGATCTTTTCGACGTCTCTGTCCTTGAAGGCCTTGACCGCCATGGCGACGGAGAGATAAGTCTTTCCTGTGCCGGCAGGCCCTATTCCGAACGAGACGTCGTTGTCTGCTATAGATGCGACATAATCAGCCTGTGTCCTCGTCTTCGGCCTGATCGGCTTGCCCTTGTTCGAGAAACAAATGATCTCGTTTCTGACTCCCGATTTTCTGAGCGTGCGTCCCGAGGAATTGAGATCTATGATCTCCTCCGTCCTTACTTCGTCCAGAGTGTCTCCCCGCTCTACGAGCCACGCCATGTCCCTGAGAGCGCTTTCGGCGAGATCAGCATCGGCTCCGCTTACGACGATATCGTCGCCCCGGAGCACTAGATTTACGTTGAATTTCTGTTTGAGCAGCTCTATATTGCTGTCATTTTCCCCGAAAATATCAGACAGAACGGCTGCATCGATAATTTCGATTCTTTTCGTGTTTAAAGCTGAATCGTTATTCTGCAATATTAATCTCCTTTTGATCAGATATACCTTTACGTAGAATATTATATTACATTATTATTTACAGTAAAAGAAAAAGCTGTACCGTACGGCACAGCCTTATTTTCCTGCATCAATCTGTATGGACGGCAATCATCACTATTTTCTTCGTCTTTGGGAAATACAGCATGCCGTCATCTTGTCTCGTGAGCTTCATTTCGATGAATCTCTCTATATCGTCTTCGTCCAGCTTGTAATAATATCTGACATAATCACGTGCCTCTTCGATATTTGAAAACGGCTGTCCGAACTCTATGTCGAGCGGAAAGGCTTCGAAAACCATGCCGCGCTCTGTGAAAAATCTCTCCATCTGATCGAAAGATTCCAGCCTCTCGTTGTGGCGTTTGCTTATGCCTTCTCCCTCGGCCATGCTCCTGTCTCTAGGCACGACAGCGATGAACATGTGCCTGGCAGCGTTCTGAAGCAGATCCCAGTCGGCTGTCTTGACTCCGAAGTAGCTCTCGATTATCACGTCGTACTGGTCTTCGCCGAGAGCTTTCTTCCAGTCGCTGCAGATGACTTTTATATCGGGTCCGCCTTCACCGGCAAGTTTTTCTCTGAAGAAGCTGATCGCGTTCTCGTCGACGTCTGCGGCCGTGTATCCGGAGCAGTGAGGCGCGAGCACGCGCGCGAGATTTCCCGTTCCGCACGCTATTTCAAAGCACGTGTATTCCGGTTTTATGTATCTTAATATATATCTGGAAAGCTTGTCATGATATCCCGTATATGCTGACGCATCGTCGTACCATTTTGCGGACTGGCTGTTCCAGCCGTGCAGTGTTCCCTTGATCTTCGATAGATTTTTTGTCATGGTATTTGAATCTCCGTTGCGGCCGTCCGGCCGTTCTGAGTTAAGCCGTTCTGAGTTAAAAAAAAGACGCCCGACATATATAATGCCTGGCGTCTCAGATTTTCCGGACTTAAAGAGCTCTCGTCACTTTACCTGACTTGATGCAGCGAGTGCAGACATTCATCCTCCTTACTGTACCATTGTCATTGACTCTGACACTCTGAATATTTGCGTTCCACTTTCTCTTGTTGTGGATGTTGGAATGGCTGACCATGTTTCCGGAAGTCTGACCTTTTCCGCAGATTTCACACTTTCTTGACAATCGAAACACCTCCTTTGCACCCTGACGGGATTTATTCCAAAACGTCCCGTTTTTCAAAGTCGGCAACGTTTCTTGTTTTTTATCATTAACAGCAGTCATTATATCACAGATAAGATCTTTGTAAAACCTTTTTTTAACGATATTACATTTTTTCTGCGGATATTGCAGCTGATCACGAGGTAAGGCGTCCGATTCGAAAAAACCGCGGCAGCGCCCGGCGCCAAAACTATTTTCCGGCTTCCGCCTGTAATTTCTTTATAAATGAAGGATCCTTTATCAGCGGTCTCGAGAAGCCGAAATAATGAACTCCCTGCGTCTTGTCGATCTTATCGATCATATCGTATTCGCGCAGGCCGCCTGTAAGTATGACGCTCTTGTCGATTTCGAAAGCGAGCGCTCTCGCTCCTTCCAGATAGTACGCTCTCTCGGTCTTCTGGTCGTGGCTGTCCCATCCGAGTCCGCTCACCTCGAAACAGTCTATGCCCTTCTTCGCGAGTATCTTGCCCATTTCTACGAACTGTTTTACAGTAAGCCCGTTCTCGCGGCCTTTCGGAAGCTCATCGACCGAGTTCATCTTGATCCATACAGGATAATCGTCTCCGAGCAGAGCTTTGATACTCATGAGTATAGCCTCGATGATGCGGACCTGGTTCTTCATCGTGCCGCCGAATTCGTCGAGACGTCTGTTGTAGTAAGGTGAAATGAATTTCGAAAGAAGATAACCGTGGGCGCAGTGGAGCTGTACTCCGTCGAAGCCTGCTTTCTTCGCTCTTACAGCGGCAGCGACGAAAAGCTTTACGACGGCAGCTATGTCGTCGTACTGCATCTCACGTGGAATGACTCCGGATTTGAGGTCTCTTACAGGCGACGGGCCGAGTACGTCGGCAGTTTTAAAATCCTCCTGAGACTGCGACGAGCCGTGAGCGATCTGCATGACTATCTTCGCTCCGAGCGCGTGAACGGCGTCGACGATCTCTTTGTACTCAGGAATGAAGCTGTCGTCATATATTCCGAGCATGTTGTGAAGTGCCTTCTCGTAGTTGTCTACGGAAGCGAACGAGGTGATCACGACTCCGACGCCGCCGTCCGCCAGATCGCAGAGAATTTTCTTCGTCTTTTCGGTAGGATGACCCAGATCGTCGGCACTTCCCCTCCATGTAGCCGAACGTACAAAGTGATTGCGGGATTCTATACCGCCGATTACACAGGGGTCAAATAAACTCATCTTGCAAAATCTCCTTTCTATTAAAGTTTCCGCGCCGCTTATCATGCGGCATATATGTTCATCTGATTCTGTCAGGACCTATCGAAACTGTCTCCATCGTCTTCATCGCTTCTTCTATAAGCGCATCGACGTCCAGCTTCGATTCCGACTCCAGGATCTTCGATAATCTTGGTTTCGTGACAGGATGCTTCGGAAGGAACACCGTGCAGCAGTCTTCGTACGGTTCGATCGATGTTTCGTAAGTTCCTATCTTTCTCGCAATATCTATGATATCGATTTTGTCCATGGCTATCAGAGGACGCATCACGGGCATTTCAACCGCGTTGTCCGTGACAACCAGCCCCTGTACCGTCTGGCTGGCGACCTGTCCTATGCTCTCGCCGGTGATCAGCATATCGCATTTGTTCTGCCTCGCGACACGCTCGGCGATCTTCATCATGAAACGCCTCGAGAGGATCGTCATCTCGTCCTCCGGGCAGTTTTCTCCTATTGCCTGCTGTATTGAAAGCAGGTTGACCGAATGTACCTTGATTATACCACAGTAGCCGGCGAGTATTCCAGTGAGGTCATAGACCTTCTCCCTGGCGCGCTCGCTCGTGTAGGGATACGAATGAAAGTGAACTGCTTCTATCATCATGCCCCTTTTTGCCATCATCCACGCTGCGACAGGGCTGTCGATTCCTCCGGAAAGCAGGATCATTCCTCTGCCGTTCGTCCCGAGCGGAAGACCTCCGAAGCCTCTTATCTTGTCAGCGAATATATATGAATGATCGTGCCTTACGTTGACGTAAAGGACGCAGTCAGGGTTGTGCACATCGACCCTGATGAGGCCGTCGTTAGCTTTTAACACATAGCCGCCGACCCTCGAAGCGATCTCGGGCGACTGCACCGGAAAGGACTTGTCCGCGCGCTTCGCCTCGACTTTGAAAGTCTTTATATTTCTCGCAGGTATGAGCTTTCTCATGTATTCCGCAGCAGCCTCGCCTATTTTTTCCAGATCGGATTCGGTCTCCACCGCGCTTGAAAGAGATGCCACACCGAAAACTCCGAGTATCGTATGCTCTATTTCCTCTTCAGGATATTCGGCGGGAGTCTTCACGAATATCAGGCCTTCCCTGCGGTATGCTTCGACTCCCTTGTAATCGTGGAGAGCGTCTTTTATTCTTCCGAGAAGAACCTTTTCGAAATAAGGTTTGTTCATGCCCTTCAGGGCAACCTCCCCGGTTCTCACTATATATGTATTTTTCTCACTCTGTTCCATGTATTTCACCAAAACCACTCTAACGGCCCATTCTGCGTGCAAGAGCCATCATTTTTCTGTGTTCTTCAGCAGCTTCCGCAACCGCCTTGATCGTGTAATCGATTTCCTCTTCGGTATTGTCGCAGGACAGGCTGAATCTGAGCGCGCCCTCCGCCATATTGCCGTTTACGCCCATCGACTCCAGCACGTGGCTGAATCCTTTTTTATGCGACGAACACGCCGAGCCGGTAGAAACGAAGATGTCCTTCTGCTCGAGCATGTGGAGCATTACCTCGCCCCTCGTGTCTTTAAGAGAAATATTGACTATATACGGAAGCCATTTGTCAGTACCGGGATCGCCGTTCTGCTCCGGACCGTTTATCTGAACGTCCGGCACTTCCGCCCTGATCCCCTCGATAAGCCTCTCGCTCAGCTCTCTGACATGGGAAAGGTTTTTCTCTCTCGACCGCTCCGCGGACCATGCGGCGTGCGCAAAGCCTGCGATGCCCGGAAGGTTCTCCGTGCCTGAGCGGAATCCGTGCTCCTGGCCGCCGCCTCTTACGAACGGACGTACATTCACTCCGTGCCTCACATAGAGGAATCCAGTGCCGCGCGGGCCGTGGATCTTATGGCCGCTCACCGACAGCATGTCGAACTTCACAGTCCTGACGTCTACAGGCAGTTTTCCGAAGCTCTGCACGGCATCGCAGTGAAAAAGAGCCTTCCCCTGCTTCTTTGTGAGCTCGCCTATTTCCTTTACCGGCTGCACCGCTCCCGTCTCGTTGTTGACGTGCATGACCGATACGAGAATTGTATCATCATTCAGTGCGTTTTCAAACGCATTCATATCTATGATTCCGTCGCTTTTCACAGGTATCCTGACTACTTCCATGCCCCGCCTCTCGAGCTCTGACATGCACTCGAGCACGGCAGGATGCTCCGTCACCTGCGTTATTATTCTGTTTCCTTCTCTTTTCATCGCTCCGGCAGCTCCGAAAACAGCGGTGTTATCGGATTCTGTGCCGCCGGACGTGAAATATATCTCATTCGGATCCGCTCCGATAACTGAAGCCGTCTCTTTTCTCGCCGTTTTCAGCACTTTTTCGGCTTCTACGCCCAGTCTGTGAAGTGAAGATGGATTCCCGAACGTATCTTCGGCCGTCCTGCTCATGATCTCAGTAACCTCGTGCGACTGCTTCGTCGTCGAGCTGTTGTCGAGATATACAAACATACGTCTTAAATTCTCCTTGTCTTTTTTCATATAAAAAAGGCCGCCTCAAAGGAGACAGCCTATGGATCTTTTAAATATTACTTGGCATAATCTACTGCGCGAGTTTCCCTGATAACGTTTACCTTGATCTGACCAGGATACTGCAGCTCGCTTTCGATCTTCTTGCTGATCTCTCTAGCGAGAAGCGGAATCTCGTTGTCTGATTTCTCATCAGGTTTGGCAATAACTCTTATTTCACGGCCTGCCTGTATAGCGTATGATTTCTCTACGCCAGGCGTCGTGTTCGCAATTTCCTCAAGCTTCTGAAGCCTCTGGATGTAGTTTTCAAGAGTCTCGCGGCGTGCTCCCGGTCTCGCGGCCGACAGAGCGTCAGCGGCTGCAATAAGTACAGCCTCGGGGCTCTTCGCCTCGTAGTCGCCGTGATGTGCTGCCATTGCATCGATAACAGCCTCCGGCTCTTTGTATTTTCTGAGAAGTTCAATGCCTATATCGACATGAGTTCCTTCGACTTCATGATCGACCGATTTACCGATATCATGAAGAAGACCAGCTCTTTTGGCAAGTTTGTTGTCAAGACCGAGCTCCGACGCCATAAGACCCGCCAGCTGGGCGACTTCAACCGAATGCTGAAGCACGTTCTGGCCGTAGCTGGTTCTGTATTTCAGACGTCCGAGCAGTCTTACGAGCTCCGGATGCAGATTGTGGATGCCGACATCAAACGTTGCCTGCTCGCCTGCTTCCTTTATTGAGTTGTTGACCTCACGCTCCGCCTTTGCAACGGTTTCTTCGATACGTGCCGGATGAATGCGGCCGTCGATGATGAGTTTTTCAAGAGTGATTCTTGCGATTTCCCTTCTGACAGGATCAAAGCAAGAAAGGATGACTGCTTCAGGAGTGTCGTCGATGATGAGATCTACTCCCGTCGCTGTCTCGATCGCGCGGATGTTTCTGCCCTCGCGTCCGATGATGCGTCCCTTCATATCATCGTTAGGAAGATTTACCACTGAAACAGTAGACTCGGCGACCTGATCGGCGGCACATCTCTGGATAGCGCCGACGACGATCTCCTTCGCCTTTTTGTCAGCCTCCTCCTTGGCCTTCGACTCGATGTCCTTGATCATTAAAGAAGCATCGTGACGGACTTCCTTTTCGACGTTCGACAGGAGGATTTCGCGTGCCTCTTCGCTTGTGAGGCCCGAAATTCTTTCGAGTTCGGCTGTCTGCTTGTCTATGAAGCTGTCCATCTCTTTTTTCTTCTCTGCCATATATGAATCGAACTCTTTCTGTTTATTTGAAAGCGAACGCTCTCTGTTTGTCAGAGAATCTTCCTTTTTTTCGAGGTTTTCAAGTTTCCGGTCGATGGATTCCTCTTTTGCCAGGAAACGTTTCTCGAGCTTGTTTACCTCGTTTCTGCTCTCTCTGGCGTCTCTTTCTGCTTCAGTGCGCATTTTATGCGCTTCTTCTTTAGCTTCAATTGTGATTTCTTTTTTTATAGTCTCAGCCTGGTTTTCAGCGTCGAGAACGATATTCTGAGCACGCTGCTCAGCAGATCCGATCGTCCTTTCGCTTACCGATTTGCGAATGATATAGCCCAGCAGAATTCCGATGACGAAAGCTGCCGCGGCCGCGCCAAGTATCAGTACTTTGACTGTATTTATTTGTAATCCACCTCCTGGTTTATGTTTTAAGACCGGCTTCCCACCGTGGAGTTTATTGTATAACAAACTGTACAATTATTTTCTGTTGCTATATAGTTGAATCAGCAAAAACGAAACTCTGAATCGTCAATATATTTAAGCTTTAAAATAATTATTCATATTGATATACATATCCTATTTATATTATAATGATTCTACTTGCTTGTCAAGAAAAGGGGGTGTCAGTTATATACGGATTGAGACAATCGCTCCGCAATTCAGACAAGGTGCTGCTGTTCCTGCCCCTGGTGTTTGCAGTAATCAGCATCGTCATGGTAGGCAGCACTTCCTATACAGACCAGTTCAACATTACCAGAGACATCATCGTTCAGACCCTCGCCTACGTAATCGGCTATGTTTTAATGATGATCATGATTTCCATCGATTACACTCAGTACGAGGGAATATATAAATTCCTGTACGTCTTTTCGATAGTTTTCATGCTGCTCGTCTATACGCCGCTCGGCGTAAGCCAGAACGGTTCCAGAGCATGGATAACGCTCGGATTTACGACGCTTCAGCCTTGTGAATTCGTCAAGATCACCTTTACCCTGTGGTATGCTTCGTACCTCAAGAGGCATAAAGATGAGCTTAACCGGTTCAAAGGGCTGCTGAAGTCGGTACTCTGGGCGCTGCCGATCATCGGAGTCATCGGTGTAGAGGATCTGGGCAACGCGCTCGTTCTCTGCTTCATGATGATAATGATGATCTTCCTGGCAGGAGTCGACGGAAAGCTGTTCGCAAAATGCATAGTCGCTGTCGTAGCGTGCATGCCTGTGGCATACCTGTTCATGCAGGGCCATCAGAAAGAACGTATCGACGCTTTCCTGCACCCGAGCGACAAGACTCTTCCGGGAAATTACCAGGTATGGAACTCCAAGGTAGCCATCGGTTCAGGCGGAGTTACCGGCAAGGGTCTCTTTCAGGGTACTCAGAAATCGCTGGATTACCTTCCTGTAGCCAAATCCGACTTCATCTTTTCGGTTATAGGAGAGGAACTCGGATTGGTCGGCGGACTCGCTGTCATAGGACTCTACGCGCTGTTCATCTACAGAATCATCAGGATCGCGCGCAACGCACGTGATATATACGGGATGCTCATCGTTACGGGTCTCTGCTCGATGTTCTTTTTCCAGCTGTTTGAAAACATAGGAATGACAATGGGCATCATGCCTGTAACAGGAATCACCCTTCCGTTCATCAGCTACGGAGGCACGTCCGTAATCGCGAACCTCATGGCTCTGGGAATAATTATCGGAATCGGAGCGCGAAGCAAAGTAATACATTTCGACTGATCTGCATAATTATACAGTAAGCCGTCACTGCACAGCAAAAAAGGCAGTTCCATCTGGAACTGCCTTTTTATATTCTCTTCCTGGATACTTTTCTGTTTCTCGATATTCTTTCTATCTCTGGATATATTGTTTTCTGTTTTTCTACAGGCTATGCATCCGCATGAAACACGTCGAACATTCTCAGGAAAATGCGCTTAAAATTCTTCAGCACGTAGCCTTCTTTATTGCAGACTATAGGAACTCCGGAATTCATCGAAAGGTGAATGTTCTCATCTTCTACGATACCTCCGGTAACAGGCATGTGGAGCATGTTGAAGATCTCGCTCAGCGATGGAAAACATGTTTCCGCGCCGCCGAAGTTATCGCTGCTCAGCCTGTTGATGACGGCACACCGTCTGCCGACTCCGAGCCTTCCCAGCCGGTAGTCCACCGAATCGGCGTCTCTGACGGAAGCCAGTTCCTGCGTCAGCATTACTACGGCCATGTCGGAGCATCTGACCGATGCTTCCCACTCTCTTCCGAGAGCCGGAGGAGTGTCGATGATGATAAAATCGAAATCGGCCGAAACGCTGTTGATGAGATTTTTTATCTCCTCGTATCCGATATCCGCTTTTGAAACGTCCTGAGAGGCAGAGATAAGGCAGAGGCAGTCGAATCTGTCGTCTTTTATAATTGCTTTCCTGACCGGACACAGGCCGCTCACAGCATCGGAAAGGTCGTAAACTATCTTGTTTTCCATACTGAGACAGATATCGACATTTCTCAGGCCTGTGTTCAGATCGATTATGAGCACGCGGCTTTCGTTCATTGCAAGCAGCGCCGCAAGATTTACAGAGAACATGGTCTTTCCTGTTCCGCCTTTTCCAGATGTTACTGCCAATGTGACACTCATTTTTCCGCCTCCCCTGCGCGGACTTTTCACTAAAACAATCTACTTAAAAAATTCTATAGAAGCAGCTCTCTTATACGTCCTTATACGTCAGGATCATTGCCTACGCTAGTCGTCGACGATGAAGACGAAGACGATGATGAGCTTTCTACGTCTACAAGGTCGTAATTTCCAGATTCATACTGACTTTGAAGATCGAGATACTGGCCGATGATCTCTCGTGCTACCGGTCCTGCGTATGCTCCTGCTCCTCCCTGGAACAGCAGTACGGCAACCGCGATCTGAGGATCTTCTGTAGGACCGAACGCTACGAACCACGAGAAGTTGCTGTAGCTCTCCTTATACTTGTCGATATCGTCGCTCGTCACATCCGCCAGATTCATGACGGCTCTTCTCACTGCAATAGCTTCACTGCTGTAAGTCTCCGGGTCCTCCTTCATGAGCCGCTTCATCTCGGTCTCGACCTCGTCGAACGTCAGTCCCGGAGCTATTCCCGAAAGGTGCTCCTTGATGTACTCTACTTCATCTGTAGTATTGATCTTGCCTGATTTCTGCGCTGTACCAGTCTTCGCACCGACGTTGTACGGGAATCCGGCAAATATCCTTCTCGCAGTACCACTGCTTCCCTGCGCGACGAGGTGCATTCCGTCCTGGATTACCTCCCATGCGCTTGAGTTCGAGTTTTCGACGGTCACTCCATTGTTTTCCCTGGCGCCCTCTCCTTCTACTTCCTTGGTGAGCGTCAGATCGTAGAGCGTGCCGCCGTTAGCAACGCAGGCGATGTATCTGGCCATCTGGGCAGGAGTGTACGCGTTTTCGCCCTGGCCGATCGACAGGTTGAGCTTGTCGCCTGTCGTCCATTTGCCCTGGCCTATGTAATCAGCTCTGATCTTGTCCGTAAGATCGTCGAGCTCGTCGTCTTTTACTCCGAGATCTTCGAGCTGGCTCTTTACGACGCTTCTGGTCATAGTGCTTGTGTCGCTGTCGACCCACGCTACGATGGTATCTATCGTGTCCGAAAGAGTATTCTTATCGTCCGCGATATCAGAATTGAAGAGTTTTGAAGCGTTCGTCTTGAGGTAATAGCTGAGCTGCGATTTTATCGATTCGTTCTTGCTCTCTTCGCTCGGAACGCCTGCGACCGACTCGCTTATTTCGAGGCCTGTCTTTTCATCGAGACCGAGCTTTTTGGCATATTCCATTACATCGCTGATATCGTGATCTACAGACAGCTTTCCACCTGCAGCGAAGTTTCTCCCGGCACCGAGATCGTACATGTAATAGTTGCATGAAACCTCGAGTGCGCTTCTCATATTCAGACCACCGTGGGATCCGTGGTATTCGTTCCAGATCCAGCAGCCGAACGTTCTCGAACCGAGCTTTACGTATCCTGCACAGCTCAGATAGGTGTTCGGACTGAATCCCGCGTTGAGCGCGCTCAGGCAAGTTATAGGTTTGAACGTCGAACCAGGCTGAACCGAAGTCATGGTAGCAATATTGTAAAGCGGTCTTGCCGAAAGCGGGTCGCGAGGATTTTCGCTCTGCAGCGATTCCCAGTCCTCTGAAGAAATGCCTTCGGCGAAGAGATTCGGATCGTATCCCGGATAACTTGCGAGCGCCAGAACCTGACCTGTCTTTACGTCCACCGCTACTGCAGCTCCTGCGTTGCAGTTCGAATAAGCCTTGCTGTACGAGAAGTTTCCGTATTTGCTCTGGAAAGTGCCTCCGGTACTTATGCCCTTGATCGCCTTTTCAAGCGATTCTTCTGCAACCTTCTGAAGATTCAGATCTATGGTCAGCGTCACGTCCTTGCCCGGCTCCAGATCCGTCTCGCTGATTACATCCACCTGCTGTCCTTCTGCGTTTACTTCTATCGTCTTCGAGCCGGCCTTGCCCTTGAGGACGTCTTCGTAATAACTTTCGATTCCTTCCTTGCCGACCAGGTCTGTGCTCGAGTAACCTTTTTCGATATATTCATCCTGCTCCGATTCGGATATGCTTCCGAGATATCCGATGACGTGGCATGCCGTGCTGCCGTTAGGATAGTACCTTACCGACTTTCTCTCAACCTCTGCTCCAGGATAATCCTCGGAATTCTCCTCCAGCTCGATGACAGTTTCCTGGGAGGCGCTTGAAGCGATCTCCGCCGGCATGTAGCTCTGATATCCCAGGTTTTTAAGCGCATTTCTCACGATCAGAATCTTTCTCGCATCCTCGTCAGAAAGCGACGAATCTATGTCGTATTTGTCTCTGAGCTCGTTGAAAGCATCTTCTGCACTGAGATCTGTATCGAGTCCGAATCCCTCGAGGAAATTCTCAAGCTCGAGCTGCGCCGTATATTTCATGGTTTTTACGGAGATAGGCGGATAGATGCTGTAGGTGTTCTGAAGTTCCTCCTGAGCTTCGTAAGCGCTCAGGCTTTCGTCTATGCCTTCCCTGTCTCTCAGCTCGTTGAAGGCTTCTTCCGCAGTCAGATCGGTGCTCATATCCTGACTCTCGAGCCATTGTTTTATTTCATTATCGTACGTATATGTAAACGATCCGTCGTCGTTGATGATTATAGGGAAATTGTCTGTTATCGTATCCCCGTTTTTCTCCAAAAGGTTTATCAGTTTTAAAGCGACGTCGTTCAGAGTGCTCTCATCTGTTTCCGCAGCAACCATGTTGACGGCAAACTCTTGTTTGTTGCCGGCTACCAGCCTTCCGTATCTGTCGTAGATCTCTCCTCTGGCCGCAGATGTGTACACGGTCTTCGTGCTCAGATTCGTAGCTGCTTCAGACCATGTCTTATGCTGAATTACGGTCAGATAAAAAAGTCTGCCGGCAAGCAGGCACATCAGGATAACGAATGCCACGATAATAACGATCTGCCTGTTCTTAATCTTTGATCCCAATAATCACACCCCCTAACTCAGATGCATTAAAAACCCCTTGCTTCTGTGTCTTCTGACATAGATGATATCTGCGATGAACAGAATGATGTAATCCCAGATGATCGTTCCCGGAACGCGTCTGATCGTGTACAAAAAGCTGAGATTCGACTGCGTGAACAAAATGTAAATCAGCCAGCTGCCGGCCGAGAAGAACAATACGGCAGCAGCAGTTATCAGCAGCAGAACGATTTTGTTTTCAGCGTACACTTTATTGCGCATGAAAATCATGAATGCACCGACGGCCAGATATAAAAGCGCCGATGAACCGACGAGCCCGCCGTAGCAGATATCCTGAAGCATGCCGAAAAAAACGGCACATCCGAACCCGAACGTGTAATCGTCTATCAGAGTGTAATAGATGGCGAGCGCCAGAAGCAGATTGGGCGCTCCCCCGAATATCGCGAAATAATGCATCAGATTGCCCTGCAGCAGCAAAGCGATCACGAAAATTACAATAGTCTTAAACCTGCGCATTTCCAGTTCCCCTAATTTTTCGATGTCAACACTGTAACAATCTTTGTCGAATAGAAATCAACCGCAGGCTCTGCCTCTATGACAAGCTGTCCTGTGCTCTTGTCGGTGGAGACCTTTGTAACAGTACCTATCTCGATTCCGCCCGGATAGCTTCCCAGTCCGGACGTCATAAGCACCGCACCTTTTTCGATAGTCTTTTCGGCGTCGAACAGATATCCTTCTAGATTTCCTGATCCGTCGCCGGTGACGAGTCCGATGACATTGGTGTCAGACTGGTCGTAGAAGCTGACCGAAACGGTGGAGTCTATGATGCCGGAAACCTTTGCCGTGCCACCTGTAACGGAAGACACTTTTCCGACCAGGCCGTCCTCGTTGATGACGAAACTTCCCTTCTCGACTCCGTCATTTTTGCCGACTGAAATGGTCAGATTTCCGAACACACCCGACGAATCGAGAGAGATTACATCGGCGCTGACCTTATCGTAATCTGAAGAATAGTCAGAATAGTTGAGAGTTTCTGAAAGATTCTGGAGCTCGCTGAGCTCCTTCTCGCTGAGCTGAGCGTTTGAAAGTTCCTCTTTCAGCTCCGCGTTCTCCTGCTTCAGCTTTTCGTTTTCATCCTGATAATCTTTGTAATGAATCACTCCGCTGAAGAAGTCTCCGATGTTTCCGAACAGCTTGGAGAAGCCCGACTGCGCGTCGGCTGTAAGGCGCTGCACCGCGAGTTCCGGAGCAGTATCGTTAACACTGTCATTTCCTATGCGGGTTGAAGAAACCGAAATTGTGATAAGCATGAAGATAACTACTGCGATCACGACGACTCTGCCCGTATTATCTCTAATCCATTTCATATGATTTTCCCCGTGCCAAACAATATGCATTAATAAGATATGAGCCATAAGTTATTTATATTAACCTGTGGCTCATAATCTGCAAAAAATATCCGATATATTATAACTGATATATTATAAATTATTTAAATTGCTGTTATTTGGGTTGTTCTGCATTGCATTCTGATACGGGTTCTTGGCCCTGACGTGATCCATGATCGTGTCCATATTGAGAAGGCTCTTTCCGGTACCGAGAGCCACAGCTTCTTCCGGGTCTTCAGCAATTACTGTCTTGATTCCCGTCTCTCTTTCGATGAGCGCGTCCAGTCCTCTGAGCGCTGCCCCGCCTCCGGCAAGCGTCATACCGCTGTTGATGATATCTGCGGCAAGCTCAGGAGGAGCATTCTCCAGCGTGACCTTTACGCCTTCGACTATTGTATCGATGCATTCCTCAAGCGCCTTGCATATATCTCTCGAAGAAATCTCGATCGATTTCGGAAGTCCTGTTACAAGATCTCTTCCGCTGACGTTCGTTTTGAGCACCCAGTCAGGATCACTCTCGTCGATATATGCGCAGCCGATTTCGACTTTTGCTCTCTCAGCCATCTTTTCGCCGATCATAAGGCTGTATACCTTCCTGATGTACGAGATGATGGCTTCGTTCATCTTGTCTCCGGCCATTCTCAGCGACGTGCTCGTAACTATGCCGCCGAGTGCGATGATCGCTATATCGGAGGTGCCGCCGCCAATATCTGTAATCATGCAGCCTGTTGATGAATCGACATCGAGACCCGAACCGATCGCAGCAGCCATCGGCTCCTCCATGATGTAAACTTCCTTGGCACCCATCTGGCGCGTAACTTCTTCGACAGCTCTCTTCTCTACCTCGGTAACCCCTGAAGGAACGCCGACCACAACTCTTACCGCGGTGAAAAACGACGAAGTCCTGATAACCCTCGATAAGAAAGCCTTAAGCATAAGGTGAGTCATTCCGAAGTCCGAAATAACGCCGTCTCTGAGAGGCCTGACAACCTTGATATGAGGAGGAGCCGCTCCGATCATATCTTTTGCCTCGTTGCCCACAGCGATAACCTTTTTCAGGTTATTGTTATATGCAATAACAGACGCTTCATCAAGGACGATACCCTTGCCCTTGATATAGATGAGCGTGTTGGCGGTGCCAAGATCTATACCTATGTCCTGTTTGAACAGACTGAGTCCCATTATTACTTTCTCCTTTTTGCCAGACGAGTCTGACATATTTTTTATTGTTTTTCTAAAAGATCCCCTCGCGCTTCATGCTGACAAATATTCCGTCACCTATGATTATATGGTCGAGGACCTGAATTCCGAGTATCCTGCCCGCATCGGCAAGCCTTTTCGTAAGCTCTACATCCGCCTTGCTCGGCGACGGGCTTCCGCTCGGATGATTGTGAATCAGTATGACATTTGCCGCTCCGCGTTTTACCGCATCGGCAAATACCTCCCTCGGATGAGCCTCCGAGCTCGAGATCGAGCCCATCGAAACATCTTCTGCAGAGATGATCTCGTTTTTTACGTTGAGCAGCAGCACCTTGAAATGCTCCTTGCGGAGATATCTCATATCTTCCATGAAAAGATCCGCTGTCTCTTCCGGGGTGGAAGCACTTATCCTGCGGCTTCTCGGCGCTGTCATGATGCGTTTGCCGAGTTCTGCAGCCGCAAGAAGAACAGCAGCCTTCGCTGCTCCGATGCCTTTTACAGAACAGAGCTCCTCAGGGCTTGCGTCTCTGAGAAACAATATGCCGGAGCTGTCAGCAGAAAGCACCCTCGACGCGAGATCGACCGCCGAGGTGTCTCTGGTTCCGCTTCCGATTAAAACTGCAATAAGCTCTGTATTTGAAAGAGACGAAACTCCGCGTTCGAATATCTTTTCGCGCGGTCTCTCCGTCTCAGGCATTTCCTTTATCATCAGTGATTTGTTATTTATTTTTCCGTCTCCTCATGTTGTGAGGCGTACGGCAGCTTCTTCAGCAGCCTTCGCGGAGTCATTCCACGGCGGTTCCGGTGTCAGCCCCGAGCGCGGTCAATTCCTCCTCTAGGCGTTCGACCGGCAGGCCGATGACGTTGTTGCGGCTTCCGTCGATTTTCTCCACGTGAACCGACCACTCGCCCTGTACGGCGTACGAACCCGCCTTGTCCATGGGCTCGCCTGAAGAAATATAGTCTCTTATCTCTTCGTCGCTGTAAGCTCCGAATGTAATATCGGTACGATCGCAGAAAAGTCTCGTGATCTTCTCGTCTGCACGTATGATGCACACGCCGGTGTAGACGCTGTGCACCCTGTCACGCAGCTCTGACAGCATATTGAAGGCGTCTTCCTCGTCTGCAGGTTTGCCCATGATACGCCCGTCGTAGACGATCGTATCGGCGCCGACGACAAAAGCACCGAGATATTCAGCCGATACATACTGCGCTTTTTTCAGTGCATTATACATAGAAGCGACACGGGGATCCGTACCGTCAGGTATTTCTTCGCTTATGTGTGCTTCAGCCGTTTCAAAGCGTATTCCGGCATCTTTCAAAAGCATACTGCGCCTCGGCGAGGCTGATGCCAGCACGATCTGTGAAGCCATTTTCTCCTCCGAACGGTCTGCTGTTTTTTCAGCAGAAATAATTCCAGTCACATGATTTATTTTATCACGAAAGATATATCATAACAAGGCTTGTATACAGCGTCCGGCGCTCTTCAAAAACGTCCGGCGCGGCTGCAAAAACACGTTTTACTGCCTTGCGTTGATAATCGCCGATTCATATTTTCCGGTTTCTATATCTGTCACTCTTACGAAAAGAGAAACCTTGTTGTCTTTGTTGAGACTTTTCCATATAGCTCCGGCTACATCCTCAGCGCTTCCGTCCGGAACGGAAACGAGCTCAGGCTCGCCTTCGAAGCTAGGAAGAGGATTGCCGTTGCCCTTGTAAGTGTGGATGAATCTGTATTCTCCGGCTTTCGGATCCTCGTAAGCAAATGTGTATCTGAGACATGAAGCAGGGTCTCCTCCGTCGGCGCGTATCAGAGACATCGCAAAATTGTAGCTTCCGTTTTCGATGTGCATTATGCTTGAAATTCTCGGCGTGTAGTTCGGAGCATCAGGTTCGAATACTCTTCCGCGCAGCGACTGCTCGAAAGTCTGCTGTTTGTCCATAAGCTCATATATCGTATCTGTCTGATCACCGTTCGTGATAATCGTTTTATTTCCGAGAACCCTTACAGGAGCATAAATGATGAGGCTAGGATCTTCCACCTTGGATTCGTCGAAGGCCTGTGTCCTCAGGCCTTCTCCGTCCTCGACGAAAATACGGTTTCTGCTGTTTTCGCTTCTTCCCATGATGAAGTATGCTGCGACAGCCTTTTTTCCGTCTGACGATCTGCCTATCACTATGCCTCTGCCCGGATATTCGTTGTTTTTGAGCACTTCGCTGAGCGGTTTCATTTCCATTGTGTCTCCTCCAGGAATATAACAAAGAAAAATGTAATCTTTAAATAATCCGGTCCTTTACGGACCGGCACTTTACGATTTCTTGGTTTTTTTGAAGAACAGCTCCGGTTTAAGGCTCTGGACATATGCGAGGTTTACCTCCATCTGCTCCAGAAGGGGCTTGTCCTTTTCATATTTAAGAAACATCATGAAGAACGACGTCATGAACATCTCTCGTCTCTGGTCGTCTGTTTCAAGCGCATGCATGATCTTCGAACACGCGGCGCCGAGACGGGAATATATCTCCATGCAGTCGTCGAACTCGTCGATTCCGAATCTCGCGATCCACTGATCGACGGTGTATTCCTCGTCCTCCTCGGCGTGGCATCCGTCTTTTTTGAAATCCTTCAGAAAATAGTGGAATTCGTAGCCGGTACCTTCTTCATTTAAAAATGACATTCTGCCGAGCGGATACATGGTACATATCAGAGGCTTTCCTTCGTGAACCGTGCATTTGCCCTTTTTAAGGAAAATACAGCTGCCATCGAGGTGCTGCTTCATGAGGAGCAGCGGGAGCATCGACTCTTTGCCCGGTACCATATCGCAGTATTTCTCTACTACTTCCGTAGTCTCCATGCCGAGAGTCCTGCACAGGCGGTACAAGTCCGGCGTCGTGAGCAGAATCATATCCTCGAGTTTCTTGTTGCGGCAGCAGTCTCCGCACTGAGTGCATCTGAATTTAAATTTAGAATCACGCGTAATGAAATTCTGGTTCAGATTTTTCACATGATGACTTTCAAATTTACTCTGCATTAAACCTTTCTCCTGTTTTTTTCATCTTTTCAGTATAAACTAACTGGCAGTCAATGTCGAGGATAAAGACCTTAAAAAAACCGTACCCTTCCGTATCGTTACGGAAAGGCACGGTTCTTATCTTTTCAGGTGTTATTCTCCGGAATTCCCCTGATTTCCGGTCTGCGCAGCTATTATTGTATATTAATAGCTTGCGTAGCTGGAAGCCGAAGAATCGAGAGCCACTGAAGTCGAGCTCGACGAGAGTTGATCCGGCGTCGTAAAGCTGCTTATGAAGTCTGAGGCAAGCGTGAATATGCGGTCGTCTCCGTCCACATAAGCGTAATACATGGAAGTTACCGAATTGAGACTTCCGACATACAGAGTCTTCGTCGTTCCGTCCTTCAGAGTGATGGTGAGCGTGAATTCAGGATTGTCGAGTCCGTAGTCCGCCTTGCTGTCCAGATTCTCCTGAACGATCTGATCTGTTGAAATCGAAGCGGCCATGGAGACCATGTTGCCGAATGTATCCTGATCGAGAGCGAGCGACGGGTCGTCTGTGTATGTCCAGTCAGAATCGCTGTCTTCTCTGGTGTACGTGTAGACTACACTGTCGAGCGTGTAGCTCATCTGTGTGATGTCGTCCTCGTTCACCGTGTAGATTTCCGTCTGATTCGCGCTCTCGTCCGATTCATCATGAGTGCTGTTGTAGTGCCTGATGCCTGCATATGCGCATACGGCAACGAACAGGATAACCAGCATTATGAGTATCCGGACAGCCGGTGAAATTTTCTTTTTCTTCTTTTCCATAGTATTTTATTTCTTTCTTCTGCTGAGCCATACGACAAGTCCTATGACGATGATCACTACAGGAATGATGATTATCGTGACTGCACCCCAGATGACTGACTGGAGAGCATTTACTGTAATGTATGTCGGAGACAAGCTCTTAGAACTGATCGAAACAGTATCGCTGCCATCATCGGAAGTGAGGTATGACAGGCAGCTCGTAAAGAAGTCGAGGTTGCCGAGTGTAAACGACTGCGTGACGCTGTCATCGATGAGGGACGACGCAGTGATTACAACCAGTTTTCCTGTGTTGTCGCCCGAATCCTTTTCCGCGAGCGCTGCCACGTCGAACTGTCCTACTGTATCACCGTCTTCCTTCTCTGTCGTAGTTATCTTTCCGTCTGTGACGGTCTTGAGATATGCTCCGTCAGAAGTCTGAAGCAGCGGTGTTATGGTTACGCCCGAAGCATCGGTTTCAGTCATGCCGAGTGCATCCGGCATCAGAATGTTCGCATTCTCGTCTGCCAGATCCGAAGTGATGTCTGAATCGGCAATCGTCGGAATTACATACATCGGATACTGGTAATAGTGGTTAGCAGTTTCCATGACTATACCGTCTTCAAGATTGAGTCCGTAAGCAGTGAGGATCGACTTGAAGTTAGTCATGTCTGCATCAGTGTAGTTGGCCATGATAACTACACTGCCGCCGTTATCGAGATAATCGATGACCTGCTGTGCCTCATCAGCCGTGTAGTCTGAAGTCGGAGCGTAAATGAAGAGAACGTCACAATCGTCAGGAATTCCGCCGCTCGTCATGAGATTGAGATCTTCTGTCTCGATATTCTGTTTCTTGACAAGCGATGAAACCGTAGACGACATCTCCGATTCTCCGTGTCCGGTGATTGTGTACATCTTTGGCAGATCAGTGCTCGTCACGTACTGTACAGCACTCGTTATCTGGCCTTCTCCGTCAAACGAGCTCGAATATGAACCGCTCGAATAATCAGTGGAGTACAGGGAACTTGAATCGATGGTCTGCTCCCTGTCACCGCACGTAACTATCAAGCTTCCCTCGGACAGACTGCTGTACTCGTTGGCGAGCGAAACGTTTACGGACGGATCTTCGTAGACGACATCGATGTGGTCGTAATCCGCGTATTTGTCGAGCAGTTCCTTCAGCGTTTCATCTGCGTTCTCCTTGGACGAAAGAACGGTGATCGTGATATCACTGTCGAGATTTTTCAATATTTTCTTCGTACTGTTTCCTATCGAATAAACCTTGTTTTCCGACAGATCGTAAGTCTTTATTTTTGAAGGCAGGGCAGCTGCAAAAAGGTTTACTACGACTACGACTGCAATTACGATCGCGATCATCGCCGCGCTGTACGAGCCGTAACGAGTGGATTTTGTGCCGAACGCGCCCTTAATATCTGGTTTCTTCATATCCGACACCCCCTTAGCTCCATCTGCGCTTCTGAATCGACTGAACAGTCAGGAAAATGAAAAGCGCAATAATCGATACGTAATAAACAATCGCCGACAGATCGAACTGCTGGCTGGCGATCGTCTGGAATCTCGAAGCGAGTGAAAGCGAAGATATGATCGTTCCGATAAGTCCCTCGAACGACGACTTCTTGAGGAAGTAGAATATCGTGAGGACCGCGACTCCGGCGACTCCTGATATGCATGAAATATATACGTTCTTGGTCAGGAAATAGATCAGCAGCACTGCGAGTATGATGAGCACGAATATGCATACGTATGATCCGAATGATGACGAAGGAAGTATGCTCGACATTCCGTCAGACAACTGAAGGAGCAGGAGTACCGCGATGGTACCTACCGCTGCTATTACCTGGCTTTCTGTAAGCGATGAGATAAACATGCCTATGGAAATATACGCAGAGCCGAGCAGATAAAATTCTGCCAGCGCTATGAGATCTGAAACGAGTGCTCCGCCTCCGTATATCTTGATGAGCAGAGGTCCTCCGATCATGACTATACATGGAATCGCAAGCACTACGATCATCGACAGGAACTTGCCGAACACTATCTGGTTAACAGAAACAGGTGCCGTGAGAAGCAGCTGATCCGTCTTCAGCTTTCTTTCCTCTGCAAAGCTCCTCATCGTAAGAACCGGCACGATGAACATCAGAATCACGGTTGCATTTGAAAGCGCTGCCGAAAAATACGGGTAACCCTGAGCCAGGTTATACGCAACAAAAAAGATCGATGTGAACGCAAGAAGCACCGCGACAAAGACAGGACCGATCATCGTATTGAAATATGATTTTAATTCTCTCTTGAATATTGCCTGCATTATCAGTTCTCCTTTTCCGAAACGTCTTCTGAATCTTCTTCCGAAACGTCTTCTGAATCTCCGGCGGAAACGCCGTCCGGATTTTCTTCCGGAACGTCCTCTGAATCTACGGCTGAATCATCGTCTGATGGTTCGCTGTCATTTTCAAATGCTGCTTCATGACCGCCGTTTTCAGTGCCGCCGGCGAGCTGATCTGCAAAATCAGAAAGGGCAGCCGCCTCATCGTCTCCCGGACCATAGGCCCCGTCCTCCCTGACTTCGGATACATCGTACCCGCCGTCTTTGAGAACGTCGTTTACAGCATCCTCGAGATCTTCGTCACTGTCGTTTTTCGCAACGATCTCAGCCGTCGATTTCTCGTCGTCCGCCGTAAGCTCGAGGAATACTTCCTCAAGAGAAGCCTTCTCGGTGCTCATTTCGATGACAGCACATCCTGCGGCAGTAAATGCCGAAGCGATCGGCTTTCTCATGTCAGCGTCGGAGCTGTATCTGATCTGAGCTCTCGTATTGCCGTCTTCGGTCTCCTCTATCGATTCGACCGTTACGTCTTCTATGTCACCGAGAATATCTCCGACCTGTTCTTTGTCTGCCATTGCAGTAACGGTAAGAACTGTCTCAGGCTGCATCATCTTCATGAGATTCTCCGTGGAATCGCTCGCTATCAGCTTGCCCTTGGAGATGATCATGATGTGATCGCACACCAGGCTGACTTCTGAAAGTATGTGTGAACTCAGGATCACGGTGTGGTTCTTGCCGAGTTCCTTTATCAGGCTTCTTATCTCTGTCATCTGCTGCGGATCCAGTCCGACCGTAGGTTCGTCGAGTATGAGTATCTCCGGGAATCCCAGAAGCGCCATCGCGAATCCGACACGCTGTCTGTATCCTTTAGAAAGATTCTTAATCAGCCTGCCGTCCATAGGCTTGATTTTAAGAAGATTTTCCACATCCTCAACCGAATCCTTCCACTTGCTCTTCTCGATGCCTTTTAAATCGGCAGCGAAACGAAGATATTCCCCTACGGTCATATCCTGATAGAGAGGCGGAACTTCAGGGAGATACCCTATACACTGTCTTGCTTCCCGCGGTTCTTTCAGGATATCGTATCCGTTAATTAAAACCGTACCTTCTGAAGCAGCAGTATATCCGGTGATGATATTCATGGTCGTGGATTTGCCCGCACCGTTAGGACCCAGGAATCCGTAGATCTGGCCTTTATCGACGGTGAAGCTGAGGTTGTCGACAGCAATGTTGTCGCCATACCTTTTTGTGAGATTAGTAACCTCGATCATTAAGTACACCTGCCCTTCAAAAATATTTAATATTATTCCAATACGGAAAACCGTACAATAATTCATTTTAAACATGAAAAGTGATAATTCAATAATTTTTTACATCATTTTGTGAACGTTTGGTGAAAATTTCATCAAAAATTTTATGAAACGATCAAATCGTATACTATTTCCATGTTGGTTTTGTTTGAATTTTATTTTTATTAATGCAATTTATTTTGTTTTTTTCATTTTACATAGTCCTCAATATGAATTTCAATTAAGCGCAATATATGTTATTATAAATGTAATATATATTCCTTACAATTTAAAGGAATAACAGACTTTATCAAGAAATTATCAAGAGGTGAATTAAATGAGGGAAGATGTGCTGTATACTCCGGAGGAGATTGCCAATAAACTCAAGCTTTCGAAGTATACAATATATGAAATGATAAAGAGAGGTGAAATTCCCGCCCACAGAATAGGCCGCAGCCTCAGAATCAGCGATTCGCAGCTCGAGACTTATCTCAGCCATTCGAAACAGGCGGACAACTCGTTCGAAGCAGAGATTTACACCGATGACGACGGCGAAAAGGTCGCACGTGTCATCGGAGCTACGAAAGACGTTGAAATCGTGGTTGCGACAGATATAGAAGGTTCGGCGAAGATTTCAATAATGCCTGAAGATATTATTATCAGCCGCAACATACTCGAATGCAGCGCCAGAAACAACATCGAGGGCATTATCACCGGCATGGAGGAAATCGAAACGGGCTACAAGCTGATAATCAATATCGGTATTCCTCTCACGGTAAACGTAACTAGACGCGCCGTCAGAGAGCTCAATCTCAAGCTCGGCGATACCGTTTACGCGGTATTCAAGGCCATGTCCGTTACAGTAGTATAAAATTAAATACTCAGTCAAATTTTAAAAAGCAGTCGAAAGGCTGCTTTTTGTACGTTACAGGAAGAAATGCCACGGGCGGATCCGCGCCGTAATGTTATCGATAGATCCGGATCGTCTGCCAGATGCGGATTTGCACCGTTATACTATCGTATCGGCAGATTCGCAGCGTAATGTCACGGGCGGATTTATGATGTAATAGAACAGGCGGATTCACACCGTAATGCCACAGGCAGATTCGGCTCATCTGCTACATCCGGATTCGCGCCATAATGCCACTGGCGGATTCTATCCATAAGCCACAGGAGGATTTACGCCGTAATGCCACTGGCGGATTCGCGCTGTCTTCCCTGTAAGTACAATTTTTCCGGGAAAAAATCCCGCACCAGACCCGATTTATATTACAATAGTTATCATATTCTGCATTGGAATATCGAAGGAAACAGTGAAATTACAAGGGAGCAGTAAAATATGGCAGTATTCAGACCATTTGCGGCAGTGAGACCTGATGCGCGCTACGCCCAGGACGCTCTTTGCCCTCCTTACGATGTAGTCAGCCGCGACGAGGCCATCAGGATCATTTCCGGAAATCCGGCAAGTTTCATGAATGTAATAAGAGCCGACGCGGCTTTCGATCCTGACGACGCCTACAGCGACGCCGTCTACGAGCAGTCGAGGAAAAATCTCGAAGCCCTTTTGAAAAAAGGCATCTATATCGAGGACGGCGATCCGCATTTCTACATATACAGCGAAACGTTCATGGGAAGAACGCAGACAGGGATAGCCGGGTGCGCTTCGATCGACGACTACGAAAACGGCGTGATCAGGAAACACGAAGTCACTACCATCGAGAAGGAAACCGACCGTATAAAGCATTTTTCCGCATGCATGGCGGACACAGAGCCGATCTTCCTCACCTACCGCGGCGATGCCGGAATAAATGAAATCACGAAGAAGATCACAGAAAATTGCGAGCCCGACTATGAAGCCACCGATGACGATGGCGTGATTCACAGGCTCTGGGTCGTAAGAGACGAAAATACGATCGGCAGAATTACAGAAATTTTTGCCGGAATTCCATCCATGTACATCGCGGACGGCCACCACAGGACAGCCTCGGCAGTACACGTGGGAATGAAACTACGTGCAGAAGATCCTGATCCTTCGGCCGACAGAGAGTACAACAGATTTCTCGCAATCGCATTTCCTGAAGACGATCTCTGCGTCCTTCCGTACAACAGAATCGTGACAACACTCAATGGAATGGCGCCTGAAGCTTTTATTAAAAAGATGGAAAGCGCCGCCGAGATAAAAAAGATCGAAGACCCAGGACGCGGTCCGGCCGAGCGCCACACCGTCTACGTATATACAGGCGGATCCTGGTACAGCGCCGCATTCAAAAGCAGCCTGATCGACGAGGAAGATCCCGTAAAGAGTCTGGACGTATACTTGCTCCAAGAGTACGTATTCTCGCCTGTGCTCGGCATCAAAGATCCAAGAAAGGACGAAAGGCTGGTATTTTCGGGAGGCATCGGCGATCATCAGAAACTTGCGGACGCCGTAGACTCAGGAATGGCAGCCGCCTTCGAGCTCTGCCCTGTCACCGTCGGAGAGATCATAAACGTCGCCGACAGCGGCATGATCATGCCCCCTAAATCCACATGGTTCGAACCGAAGATCGGAAGCGGATGGCTCGTCCACCGCATCGGATAACAGAAAAACCGGGAAATAGAAAACCGGGAAATAGAAAACCGGGAAATAGAAAACCGGGAAATAGAAAAATCGGGAAACGGGAACGGGAAACGGGAAATAGGAGAAAAAGCATAAACGTAAAGAAAAAATCATAAACGAAAAATAATAGAGTAAAAAAAGAAGAAAAATAAAAAGGAAGACCAGAAAAAAGGGTCCCGCTCATGCGGGACCTTTTGAGTATATCTGTTCTATGATTGCTTTTGTGAAAAGGAATGCTGCTTTAAAACGCAAAGATGCTGCCTGCTTTCCTCACGGCGCAGAAACCATTTCAGTAAAACGCAGAACCGCTGCCCGCCTGGCATCTGTATATTCCAGAATTACTTGATATATGATCTGAGCAGTTCCGCCGTCTCGTATATTCCATGTTTGTCGGTCGAGACTTCAATCGCATCCTCGGCTTTTTCCAGCGGATCGAGAGCTCTCGTCGTGTCCATCTTGTCTCTTCTGGCCAGATCAGCCCTGACCTCGTCGAGCGTCACGCCGTCCCTCTCTCCGATTTCCATCCATCTTCTCTTCGCTCTCGTCTCGAGCGGAGCAGTAATATAGAATTTGTAATCGGCGTCAGGGAGCACATTCGTGCCTATATCCCTGCCGTCCATGACGACGCTCTTTTTGGATGCGATCTTCCTCTGCAGTTCGACGAGTTTCTTCCTGCATCCCGGCAGCGCGGAAATGCGCGAAGCCATGGACGAGACTTCGAGAGTTCTTATCCTGTCCTCCACATCGACTCCGTCGAGAAGTATGCTCCCGTTTGCAAAGTCTATATCCGTATTTTCCAGCAATTTGGCAACGCTTTCGTTGTCAGGCTCGATATTCTCATCTATTACTTTAAGAGCCGCGGCTCTGTACATTGCACCCGTATCGATGTATTCGATGTTCAGGATCTTTGCCAGATTTTTTGCCGCCGTGCTCTTTCCCGAGCCCGCCGGACCGTCGATTGCTATACTAATCTTTTTCATTGATACTCTCCGTTAATACTCTCCGTCGCTTAAACTTCTCTGCTGTTATTTTCAGTTGTTATTTCTCTTTGTTTTCCCGTTTTTTATCTTCTTCGGTGAGGTTTTCGATTTCACTGATGAACGACTTTACATCGTCGAAATGCCTGTAGACAGAGGCGAATCTGACGTATGCCACCTCGTCGAGTCCGCGAAGGCCGTCGAGTATGACCTCGCCTATCTCTGAGCTCGGCACTTCTCTGTCGTGTGTTTCATGAAGCTTGGCCTCGACCCGGTCGACGAGACGGTCGATCTGGTCCGTAGTCACTGGCCGCTTCCTGCATGCCATGAGAATCCCGTTTCTGACCTTCGCTCTGTTGAAGATCTCACGGCTTCCGTCTCTCTTAATAACCATAAGATCGGTCTGCTCCACCTTTTCATATGTCGTGAAGCGTTTCTTGCACGCATCGCAGACGCGCCTGCGCCTGATCGTAGCTCCGTCGTCCGCCGGACGCGAATCTATAACTCGTGTATCCTGATTTCCACAGAAAGGACATTTCATTTAAATCACCTTATATACCACCTTGTCAATCCGATTTCTACCCTTATATATATTAGAATACCATAATATGAGCACTTATTACCCGCATTTGACGAAAAAAACAGGTGGTTTACCCCGCCTGGATTGAAAAAAATGTTATTTTTTATTATACTCAAGGGGAAATATTTTATTTTTTATATTTGAAAGGACATGTTATGGAAAAGAAAAAAGGCTTCTGGGCCGAATTCAAGGAGTTCATAGCCCGCGGAAGCGTAATGGACATGGCCGTCGGCATAATCATAGGCACAGCATTTACCGCAATCGTGAATTCGCTCGTCAATGACATCATCATGCCGTTTGTCGGCTATCTCATAGGCGGAGTAAGTTTCGAATCGTTCAAAGTCACTCTTCCTGCGATCGCAGGCAATGAACCTGCAGTCATCGCATACGGCACATTCATCCAGACTGTTATCAATTTCCTGCTCATAGCTCTGGTGATATTCCTTCTCGTCAAGGGAATCAACAAGCTTCACAGAAATGCCGAGGAAGAAGCTGCAGAGGAAGCTCCCGAGCCTTCTGAAGAGCTTAAGACACTTACCGAAATCAGAGATCTCTTAAAGGCTCAGAACGAAGCGTCAGCATCAGCTGATAATAAACCGGACAAGAAATAAATATCTGGAAATCATAACAACCATCAAACCGCTGCTATGTGGCAGCGGTTTTTTTATCGGAAAATACCGCGCTTAAGCTGCCGGTATTTCATTTGTGCTAATACGATTATGAGCCCGCGCCTGAAACGCAGCATGCGGCTTTCCTGGTGACGATTCCACAGGCTGCAGACGGTTTACCCATGAACGGACTTTCTATGGCCGGTTCCACAGTTCGGATTTTTGCATTATGGGCACCGCATCAATACATATTTTTGTAAGAATCGTTAAGAATCTGGTAATATACGCGGTCTTGACTGAATCGGAGGGTCTTGAGTAATATATCTACATCAGGAGGAATGAAATTATGAAAAGATTTAAACACGTCATGTCTGCAGTTCTGGCGCTTGTCATGCTTCTCACCTGTGCATCGCCGGTCTTCGCAGATTCATCCGACACTTACGTCGCGCTCGGAGCGGATCTCAGCAGTTCACAGAGGGCGCAGGTCCTTCAGATGCTCGGACTCACAGAAGACGATCTCAAAGATATAAGCGTGACTACTATAACCAACCAGATGGAAAAAGACGAACTCGGCGACTATCTGCCTGCAAGCGTCATCGGATCGAGGGCTCTTTCGAGCGTTAAAGTTGTGAGCAATTCGTCCGGCGGAATAAATGTGACGACGCAGAACATCTCCTACTGCACCGTAGGAATGTACAAAAATGCGCTCATCACGGCCGGTGTCGAAAACGCTGACGTAACCGTAGCCGCTCCTACATATATCTCCGGAACGGCTGGTCTCGTAGGCGCTATGAAAGCTTACGAAGGACTTACCGGCGACAATCTTTCCAGCGATAATCAGGATGCGGCAGTAAACGAGCTCGTAACCACAGGAGAGCTCGCCGATCAGCTCGGCAACACCGAGGACGCTGAAAACCTGATAGCGCTCACGAAGCAGAAAGTCGCATCTGAAAATCTCAGCAGCGACGAGGACATCCTCAACGCGATCAAAGAAGCCGCAAATGAGCTGAACATATCGATCACAGACGATCAGGCTCAGATGATTCTCGACCTGATGAAGAAGATCTCCAAGCTCAATCTCAGCGAGGATCAGCTCAGGCAGCAGGCTTCGGACATCTACGACAGGCTTCAGGATCTGGGAATAGACATGTCTCAGTACGACAAGCAGACGTTCATCGACAAGGTATCGAGCCTTTTCGGACAATTCATAGATTTCTGCAAGAGTTTGTTCAGCTAACATGCACTGGTTAATCAGACAATGATTTTATTTACTGGCAAAGTCTTGATTAATACTAGTATTCGGGCTTTTATTTTGATATAATTAAGGCGTGGTTATCCCATGATAACCTTATATTAATCTCTAATCCCAATACCCCTTTTGAGCAGAGCGCAGTGCATTCCCAGCACTGCGTTCTGTTTTTTTATTTACGTAATATAAATGACTATTGACATAACGCGCTTTGATGACACACTCTGAAAATTAGCTGATATGACGCAGATGACTCATTTATACGATGCGCTCTGATAACGCACTCTGATGACTTGCTTATTTGGCGCGTTATTATGACGCGCTTACATGACTGCATAAGCAATCATCCGCATCATTTCTGATTTGCAGACGGCCGTGCTGCCGCAAATTCAATAATCATTGCCGGTCAGCAAATGAAGCGCTCCCGCACATATCCATATAAAAAAGACCCGCCGAGACGGGTCTTTCGTTTACAACTATAAAGCATCCTGTCCTGTTTTTCAGATACAGGATACAGTTTTCAGGAATTTCAAAAATTTCTGAAATTAGTGATGGAAAAGTCTGAGGCCTGTGAATGCCATCGCGATTCCGTACTTGTCGCATGCTTCGATTACGTTGTCGTCGCGTATCGAGCCGCCTGCTTCTGCAACGTATTTTACGCCGCTCTTGTGTGCTCTTTCGACGTTGTCGCCGAACGGGAAGAACGCATCCGAACCGAGCGAAACTCCGTCGAGCTTCTTCAGCCACTCCTTCTTTTCCTCCGAAGTGAGGACCTCCGGCTTTTCTGTAAATACTCTCTGCCACTCTCCGTCTCTCAGGATATCGTCGTGCTCGTCAGAGATGTAGACGTCGATGGCATTGTCTCTGTCAGGTCTTCTGACATCTTTCTTGAACGGAAGACCCAGAACTTTCGGATGCTGGCGGAGGAACCAGATGTCAGCCTTGCTTCCTGCGAGGCGCGTGCAGTGGATTCTCGACTGCTGTCCTGCACCGATGCCTATAGCCTGCCCGTCCTTTACGTAGCAGACCGAGTTCGACTGAGTGTACTTGAGAGTGATCAGGGAAACGATCAGATCTCTCAATGCTTCCGGCGGAATGTCCTTGTTCTTCGTAGGAATGTTCTTGAACAGCTCTTCGCTGATGACCGCGTTGTTGTGCCCCTGCTCGAAAGTGATTCCGAAGATCTGCCTCTTCTCCTGAGGCTCCGGCTCATAGTCCGGATCCATCTGAATCACGAGGTAGTTGCCCTTCTTCTTGGTTTTGAGGATCTCGAGAGCCTCTTCGCTGTATGAAGGAGCGATTATTCCGTCGGATACCTCGCGTTTAAGGAACGAAGCCGTAGCAGCGTCGCATTCGTCCGAAAGAGCGGCGAAATCGCCGTACGAACACATGCGGTCGGAGCCTCTCGCCCTGATATATGCCGTCGACATCGGAGTCAGCTCTACGCCTTCAACGAAATAGATTTTCTTCAGAGTCTCGTCGAGAGGCACAGATACTGCTGCGCCTGCCGGGCTGACGTGCTTGAACGATGCTGCAGCAGGAAGTCCGGTTGCTTTTTTCAGCTCTCTCACGAGCTGCCAGCTGTTGAACGCATCCATAAGGTTTATGTAACCAGGACGGCCGTTGAGTACCTTGAAAGGCAGCTCGCCCTCGTTCATGTAAACCTTCGCTGGTTTCTGGTTGGGATTGCATCCGTATTTGAGTTCCAATTCTTTCATTAGCGGTTATCTCCTTATGTTGAAAAGCTGCTTTAATTGTTTGCTCGCTGAAATCTGCGGCTATTTAAGAGCCTCCTGCCAGCTTCCCTTGAATTCCTTCAGGATGTCGAGGATATTCTCGTCGAATCTCTGCTCCTCGTTCATCTTCTTGAAAGCCCTGTAGAAATCGGCATTGTCGAGAATCATTGCCTGGATTTCCTGCTCCGTAAGCTGGCGCTTAACCCTTGCAGGCGACCCGAATACCAGGGAATTAGGAGGAATTACCTTTCCTGCGGAAATGAGAGTTCCTGCCCCGATCACGGTGTTTTTCCCGATGTGGCAGTTATCCATCAGTATGGATCCCATGCCTACGAGAACGTTGTCTTCGATCGTCGCGCTGTGGATGATAGCCCCGTGTCCGACGCTCACATTTTTGCCGAGCACGCACGGATAATTTTCGTTTACGTGAATGATGCAGTTGTCCTGAACGTTTGAGTTGTCACCGATCGTGACAGTCGTGCTGTCGGCTCTGATGACCGCATTGTACCAGATGCTGACGTTCTTTCCGATGATGACATTGCCGATGAGCTTCGCTCCGTCGGCGACGAACACTGAATCATCGATCTTTCTCATGTGTGTTACCTCCCGTACACAGTCACGTGTACAATAAAAAATACCGGCGGCAGTATGATGATTCCCGCCCGCTGCGCGGTTATCACTGCCTGAGACCGGTAATCGTCCTCCTGCCGTCATGATTGTTAAATATTTTCCTTGTTGAATTTATTCTATGATAGACTTATAAGTTTTGTCAATTGCATATGTCGCAAGTTATAACCGGAGACTTTTCAGTCATTTTTCCGGCTTCTTTTCAGCCGTTTTCACAACCTTTTTTTCAACCGCTTTTTCAACCTTTTTTCAGCCGTTTTCACTACCTTTTTTCAGCTGGTTTCCCAGCCTTTTTTCAACTATTTTTTCAACCGTTTCTTCAACCTTTTTTCAGCTGGTTTCTCGATATTTTTTCAGCCGTTTTGCGAACTTTTCGCGCTTTTTCTGTTTCCCGTATTCCTGTAGAATCTGTCCAAAAAGGCCCTGAGCTGTTTTCGCCAGATTATGCATGCTGCGAAAATGAAGATGCAGACCAATGCGATAATAACGGCGCCGATGTAATTTTCATCCGCGAGAAACGAGCCCATGAGCATCGACGCGGCCATTGCCGGATATCTGAAAACCGTGCACAGGAGCAGGAATGAAAGGTACTTCATGTCCGATATGCCTGCCACATAAGCGAGCAGATCCTTTGGAAATCCAGGAATAATGTACAGAACCGCGAGAGTCCTGTAAGTAGTCTGTTTGTTCAGCAGCTCTTCGCACTTCCTGCAGGCGTTCTCCCCGCACATCACCCGCACAGGTCTGAGTCCGAAGAATCTGGCGATGAAAAACGCCGCCGATGAACCTATCGCGATTCCTATGAGCGAAAGCAGCGACGCCATCCAGAATCCGAACATATAGCCGCCGGCGATCTGCACTATCTGGCCTGGTATGAATGAGACTACAGTCTGCAGCGCCTGCACGACCGTGTAAATGATCACATTGTCGTCTTGATGCGCGTTCATGAACGCATTGAACGTCTCTACAGAACGGAAATTGCTGAAAAAGTCAGGGTATTTCAGATAGAAGAAAAGCGCGATCAGCATCGTGACGCCGATCAGGATCACGAGATCGATGAGCAGTGCCCTGACCGCATCTTTCCATTCGTAAATTTTATTCTTATCTATCTTTATCTCCGGTTTTTTCATTTTCAGCCATACCTTTGAGCAGACCCGCATCGTAAAGCGACTGCACGGCCTTTATCACACCGTATTTTGAATGTTCATATGTCAGGCCGCCCTGAAAGTAAACTATGTAAGGTTCCCTGATCGGGCCGTCGGCCGACAGCTCTATGGATGATCCCTGAACGAATGAGCCTGCGGCCATGATCACCTGATCCTCGTAGCCCGGCATATCCCACGGCAGCGGGGTGACGAATGAATCAACAGGCGCCGCGCTCTGAATGCCTCTGCAGAACGCCTCCATAGCTTCGGGCGAACCGAGCTTCACGGCTTCGATGATGTCGCTTCTCTCGTCTCCGGATGACGGGCATACGTCGTACCCGAGCATCTCGAAAACCTTGGCGCAGAGCATCGCGCCCTTGATCGCACCGTTCACGACCGAAGGAGCCATGAAGAATCCCTGAAACATGCTTCTCGACTGACCGAACGTGAGACCGCACTCCTTGCCTATTCCCGGCGACGTCATCCTCCACGCCACCTGTTCGATCAGATCGTGTCTTCCTACTATATACCCACCTGAAAGAGCTAATCCACCTCCAGGATTTTTTATTAAAGAACCTGCCATGATGTCGACACCGACGTCGGTCGGTTCGATTGTATCCAGGAATTCGCCGTAGCAGTTGTCCGCCATAGTTATTATATCACTGTCGACAGATTTGACGGCTGCCGCCCATTCGGCTATCTGCGGAACCTGAATGGCTTTTCTCCAGGCGTAGCCAGTCGAGCGCTGGACGCACATCATCTTCGTGTGCTCGTTGATGACGGATTTGCATCCTTCGATGTCTATGCTTCCGTCCGGTAGCAGATCCACCTGTTTATATGTTACACCGAATTCCTTAAGCGAACCTTTTCCCTCTCCCGTTATTCCTATGACTTCTTCGAGAGTGTCGTAAGGTCCGCCCGTGCAGTAGACTATTTCGTCTCCGGGACGGAGAATTCCTGTGAGCGTCAGCGTGAGAGCGTGAGTTCCGTTTACAATTATAGGTCTCACTATCGCATCTTCAGTGTGGAAAACCCCTGCGTAGACCTTTTCGAGCGCTTCGCGGCCGGCATCGTCGTAGCCGTAGCCTGTATTCCATCCGAAGTGAACGTCGCTTATCCTGCATTTTCTGAACACGTCCAGGACCTTGTACTGATTGTATTCTTTAATGTCGTCGATTTTTCTGAAATCGTCCCTCAGGCTGTCCTCCGCCTCGACGACGATGTCCAGGATCTCCGGCGATACACCTAATTCTTCTGTAAGTAGTTCGTAGCTTCCAGCTTTTTTCATTATCTTTCCTTTCGCATGTTTCCATGAATTTTTTGTCCGTCCTATATAGTGCTATTTCTTCGGCGGATTGTCAAATTCATCGTCCCATTCGAAATTCTTTATAAGATCGCGCTTCGTATTTAGTTTGTGCTTGGCGTAGAGCTGCGTCGTCGAAACGTTTTCGTGGTCAAGCAGAGCCTGCACGTCATAGATCGAATTTCCGCGCCCGATGAGTGACGTGGCGGCCGTGGCGCGCAGCTTATGAGGGCTGTACCCGTTCTTCCTCGATGTCTTCATTCCTATCGACGTGTATTTTTTGACCATCGATCTGATCTGCCGCTGCGTCATGCGGTTTCCCTGAAGCGAGATGAACAGCGCGTCCTCGCTGCCCGGTTTTATCTTTTCATCGGACGGTCTCTCTTCGTCTATATATTCGTGGAGCGCCTTCAGCACGGTCTTATTGTTGAGCGGCATGAGCGACTCCTTGTTGCGCTTTCTGTAGATCTTGAACTCTCCTCTCTCGAAGTTGAACGAAGAGAGGTTGAGCTGCTCGAGCTCTGACAGTCTGAGTCCGTACGTCAGGAAAAGCACGAGTATCGCTTTGTCCCGTTTCTTAGTCTTCTCCCAGTACTGGTGCTCCTTCGGAGTCAGATGCTCGCCCGTAGTCACGGCGTCGAGCATCACCATTACTTCGTTGTCCTGAAGTGCCTTTATTTCGTGCTCAGACGCCTTCTGAACCTTGATCGGGTTGAACATGCCCGTTATGTCCTCTTTCATTATGCCTTCGCGGTAGAGGTTCCTGAACATCACAGAGAGAGCCGATTTTTTGCGGGCAAGCGTCTTGTTGCTGTCCGAATACACCTGAATCACGCCGTTTCTCTCCACGCCGTAATTCCTGCAGTAATCGAGAAATTCGTTGACGTCCCTTCCCGTAATGTCTCTGATTTCATCCTCCGTGATGTCCGAGGCCTTGTCTGCTTTCGTGAGATTCGTGTGTTCGACTAGGTAATTCATGAAAAAGCGTATGTCTCTGAGATATTCCCTCCTCGACATCGGCAGAAGCGACGACTTGAAATACGAAAAAACACCTCTCATGAAGCGCGGGAGTTCCTTTTCGATCTCCTCGCAGTCTCTGTTTACAAGATATTCCTTCTTCACTACATTGTCGGGTTTTCCGGTCCTGTTGTTTATATGTATCTCGGTTTTTTTGCCGGGCTTTTTTTCTTCTGCCAATTGTTTCATCCCCTTCTCTGGAAATCCCTTCTCTGGAAATCCCTTCGCTTGAAATCAGCCTGCAAACTCGGCCGCTTTCGCTGACATGTCCTCAACCGCCTCGTCCGTGCCGTCGGTTACGTCGTACCAGATCATGTCCTTGTATCTTCTGAACCAGGTCAGCTGGCGCTTGGCGTAGCGGCGCGTGTTTCTCTTTACAAGCTCGGCCGCCTCGTCCAGTCCGTAATTCCCTTCGAGATAACCTATGATCTCTTTATATCCTATACCCTTCATCGCGATGCTGTCAGGATCTATCCCGCGGTCAAGTATGCTTTTCACTTCATCGACGAGGCCTTCCTGCATCATGATGTCCACGCGCCTGTTTATCCTGTCGTAGAGAACCTGGCGGCCGCGCGTGATTCCGAACATGAGGCATTCGAATTCGCCCGGTTCCGATTCCGATTTTTCGAATGAAGGAATTGGTTTGCCGGCTTTCGCAGCTTCTATGGCCCTGATCATCTTCTTGATGTTGTGAGGATGGATTCTCGCCGCGGCATCGGGATCAATTTTCTCCAGCTCCGCGTGAAGGTACTCGCCGCCGTGTTCCTCAGCCAGAGCGCGCAGTCGTTCTCTCAGCTCGGGATCGCCCGGAGTTTCTGAAAAATCCATGTTGTTCACGATCGAATGAACGTACAGTCCTGTACCGCCTTCGATTATGGGAATTTTGCCGGCATCGTGCACCTGGTGTATATACCTGCCGGCGAGCTCCCTGTACATGGCGACAGAAAAATCCTGCGCCGGATCGATCTCGTCTATCAGGTGGTGCACCGCTGCGGCGCGTTCTTCGGCCGTCGGCTTTGCGCTGCCGATGTCCATGTATTTATACAGCTGCATGGAATCGGCCGATATTATTTCTCCGCCGATATTTCCGGCGAGCCTGACGGCGCATTCCGTCTTTCCCGATGCGGTCGGACCGGCGAGCACGATTATCTTTATCTTGTCCATGATCAGCCGCGCCTCTTGAACATCCTGTCGATCTCGTCGTGAGACATCCTTATGACGGTCGGCCTGCCGTGAGGGCAGGAAAACGGATTCCTGCACTTCGAAAGTTCCTTCAGCAGTCCGGCTACCTCTTCTTCGGTCAGGTGGTCGTGCGCTTTAACGGCCGATTTGCACGCTCTGGTGACGATCTTCTTTCTCTTCACAGGCGTCATGGCAGAACCCGATTTTTCTGTTTCATCCGTGAAATCCTGCAGGAACGACTGAGCTTCTTCGAGCGTCATATACGAAGGAATCTCTCTGCAAATATATGTCTTCGGTCCGAATTCTTCTATTGCAAAACCAGTCTTTCTGAGGAGATCGAGCCACTCGTCCTCGATACCGGATGAAGAAAACGTAGCTTCGACGGTTATAGGGATAGCGATGATCTGGCTTGTCTTTTGTTGACGATAATATATATCAGTCAACTTCTCGTAGAATATTCTCTCGTGAGCCGCGTGCTGATCGATGATATAGAATGTGTCGGCATCGCTGCCCAGTATGTACTCGTCGAAGACGACGCCAGCTGGCTCGATCGATGAAATATCAAAGGGTGCAGCCGTTCTCTCTTCTCTGTCGAAAGCGAAGAAATCGAAGCCATCTTTTTCTGTGTCGTATTTCACTGAACCGATGCCTGACCTCTGTTCTTCTGCAGATACAGAAGTACCGGCATCTGCTCTGTCTGCGTTTCCGTTTCCGAAACTGGTTCCATTGGTTCCGCGTCCTGCCGGCGTTTTGCTGCCAGCAGCTGCTTCAGAGTTATCCGAGGCACCTTCGCCGGATCCACCTGCATTTCCGTAGAAACTTCCGGCGTTCCCGTGCGAACCTCCTGCACCTCCACTGTGTTTTCCGGATGAATAGTGGAACTTGTCCTCCTCGGCGCGTTTCGCTTTCAGCATCTTCCTGATGTCGATCTGCTCAGCAGCCTTGTTTATCCTGCCGGCCACAGAAGAACCGCTGTCTTTTTCACCGCTTTTTTCTTCGTCCGTCTTCGTGCCGGCGCGTTTATTCACTGATTCCGCGCCCTTTTTCAAGTATTCAGACTTGACCTCAGGAATGGCTCCGCGCGTGCGCAGCGATTCCCTGAGAGCTTCCGTCACGAATTCGCGTACTACCCTGTCATCGTCGAAGCGCACTTCCATCTTATTCGGATGAATGTTCACATCGACGAAAGCCGGATCGACGTTCAGGAACAAAAATGCTACCGGATAGCGTCCTTCAAACATACGTTCCTTATATGCTTCACTCACGCATTCTTCGAGCAGTCTGCTCTTTATCCAGCGTCCGTTCACGAAGAAAATCTGGCCGCGCCTGTTTTTGCGCGTGTTGTCCGGAGAAGACAGGTAGCTGTCGAGCGATAGGCCGCTGCCGGAATCGGCGTGGCCCTCTATGAGATTGCCGGCCAGATGACGGTCGTAGACGGTAGCAATGGCAGTAAATATTCCTCCGCGCCCCGGAGTCGAGAAAAGCGTGCTTCCGTTGTTTATCATGCGGACTCTGATGTCAGGGTGCGAGAGGGCCGTCTTCGAAACGAAATCGGTGACGAGCGCGCTCTCTGCGTTAGCGCCCTTGAGGAACTTGCGGCGCGCCGGCGTATTGTAAAAAAGATCGCGGACTATCACGGTCGTTCCCTCGGGGCAGCCGCGTTCTGATTTTTCGGAGACATTTCCGCCCTCCATCATCAGATAACTGCCTGCCCTTTCATCCGCGGTCTTTGTCGTGAGCTCCGTCCGCGAAACCGCAGCTATGCTCGCGAGAGCTTCTCCTCTGAAACCGAGAGTCGATATGGAATCGAGATCCGAAACCTCCGATATCTTGCTCGTGGCGTGGCGCTTGAACGCGAGTTCCGTTTCATCCGCCCTGATGCCGCAGCCGTTGTCGGTAACTCTTATATACGACTTTCCGCCGTCCTTTATCTCCACGACAATGGAGGTCGAACCGGCATCTATTGAATTTTCGACGAGCTCCTTTACGATCGAGACAGGCCTCTCGACTACCTCACCGGCAGCAATCCTGTCGGCCGTCTGTTTCGTCAGCTCTTTGATATGCCTTGTGTCATCCGCCATTTTATTCTCCCAGGTTAAAGATTATCGACAGTTTTTTTCATTTCTTCGATAGCAGCGATAGCTCCGGCAGGAGTTATATTCATCAGATCTATCTGCTTTATCATCTCTATCAGCGGTCTGGTCCTGTCGTCACGCAAGCCGGTGTAATCGAACATCGTCATCTGTTCCGCTGTCTTTTCTTCCTTCGACGCGTTTTCACGGGCTGATTGAGCCCCCGGTTCTCCAGCGCCGGAATCTCCGGCCTGAACCGCGCCGCTTCCGATGGCTGGATCTCCGGCCTGATCCGCGCCGCTTCCGGAATCTTTGACGGCTCCGCCTTCATTAAATAATTCCCCATCCTGACCGGCGCCGCTTTCAGGTTTGTCCGATGCCTCCTCACCGAGGTGCATCCTGTCGTTTCTGGCTTCCGAAGCGCTTTCGAGCAACTTCAGCTTCTCCGAAGCATCGTGCAGAACAGCGGGCGGAACTCCGGCGATTTTCGCCACGTGAATCCCGTAGCTCCTGCTCGCGCCGCCTTTTTCGATCTTGTGCAGGAAGACGACGTCGCCGCCTCTTCCGCCTTCTTCGCTCACCGCGACGTTCAGATTCACCAGACCCGGCAGACGCCCCTCGAGCTCGGTCAGCTCGTGGTAATGAGTCGCGAACATCGTCCTTATCTGCCTGTTCTCCGAACACAGATAATCTGCTGCCGCCCACGCGATCGAGAGTCCGTCGTACGTGCTCGTTCCTCTCCCGATCTCGTCTAAAATGATCAGGCTCTTCGGAGTAGCGGTGTTCAGTATGTACGCAAGCTCGCTCATCTCGACGTAGAACGTGCTCTGCCCTTTTGCAAGATTGTCGGACGCACCTATTCTCGTGAATATCCTGTCCACGACTCCGATGCGGGCGCTGTCCGCCGGAACGAAGCATCCCATCTGCGCCATCAGCACGATGAGCGCGGTCTGCCTCATATAAGTCGATTTGCCGGACATATTCGGCCCTGTGATGAGCAGCATGCTGCTCCCGCTTCTGTCGAGATACACGTCGTTTGAAACGAACGGAGCGTCGTTCGAATTCTGTTCTATTACGGGATGTCTCCCGCCTTTAATATCAATTATATCGCCATTGTCGACCAGCGGACGCACGTAGTTGTTTTCGTCTGCCTTTTCTGCGAAACTTACAAGCACGTCAGCCTCCGCCACGGCCGCAGCCGTCTTTTGAACAGCAGGCACGTAGACGCGGAGCTTTTCGCGAAGCTCAGCGAATATCTCGTACTCGAGCTTGTTGATGCTTGATTCGGCGTTCAGCACGATCGATTCCATGTGCTTGAGTTCCTCGGTGACGTACCGTTCGGAATTGACGAGTGTCTGTTTTCTTATGTAATCGTCAGGAACCTTGTCGACAGACGATTTGGGAACGTCCAGATAATATCCGAAGACCTTGTTGTATCCCAGCTTCAGCTTTTTTATGCCTGTTCTCTCGCGCTCTCTAGATTCCAGGCCCTTGATCCACTCCAGGCTCTCGGCCGAATTGGCTTTCAGCTTGTCCAGATCCTCCGAATATCCGTCTTTTATCAGCCCGCCCTCTCTGAGCTGAACGGGAGGTTCGTCGACGATGGCGTCGGCTATCTCTTTTCTCATATCATCGAGCGTGTCGATGTTTTCTTCCAGCTCGTCGAGCAGTTCGCTCGAAGTTCCGGTCAGGTTCGCCTTGATATCTGGCAGCAGGGCTGCCGAGTTCATTATAGCGTTCATGTCTCTGGCGTTTACACCGCCCTGCGCGATACGGCTTCCCAGCCTTTCCAGGTCATAGACGCCCTTGAATTCTTCGCTCAGATCGTTTCTGAGCAGGACGTCTTCAGCCAGGACTTCCACCGCATCGAGTCTTCTGTTTATCTCATTTGTATCGGTCAGAGGCTCTCTCATCCACTTTTTAAGCAGCCTCGAACCCATAGCCGTGTTCGTGCCGTCGAGCACCCATATCAGCGAACCCTCGGTCTTTTTGTCGTAGATCGTCTCAACGAGTTCGAGATTGCGGACAGCGGTCCTGTCGAGCACGCATTTTCCTCCGCGCTCTTCTCTCTGAACCCTCGTCAGCTGGCTGATGCTTCCCTTCTGTGTTTCGAGCAGGTATGAAAAGAGCGCTCCGAGCGCCCTGAGTTCTGCGCTTCCGCTCTCGATGCCGAGCCCCTGCGTGGTCATCACTTTAAAGTGGCTGCAGATCGTGCGCTCAGCCGAATCAGCAGAATAATATCCCGAAGGCAGTATTGTCACGTAAGCGTCCGTGAGATCGCTGATCTCTGCCTTAAGATCTTCGGCCTGTTCCGAATCGCAGATTACGGCCTCCTTAACGTTAAGCCTGACGATCTCGTCAAGCAGATCGCTCATGCGTCTTTCTCCTGAAAAATTGGTAATGATGAGTTCGCCGGTGGAAATATCGCAGTATGCCAGGCCGGTCTCTTTTCCGTCGTCGAATACGGAAGCAAGATAATTGTTGGATCCGGAGGCGAGCATGCTGCTGTCGAGCAGAGTTCCGGGCGTGACTATCCTCACGACATCGCGCTTGACGATGCCTTTCGCGAGTGCGGGATCCTCGAGCTGCTCGCACACAGCCACCTTATATCCCTTCTCGATCAGGCGCTTTATATAGAAGTCGGCAGCGTGATGAGGCACTCCGCACATCGGGGCGCGCTCGTCGAGGCCGCATGACTTTCCGGTGAGCGTCAGCTGCAGCTCTCTCGAAACGGTGACCGCATCGTCGAAGAACATCTCGTAAAAATCGCCGAGCCTGTAGAAAAGTATACAGTCCTTGTATTTTTCCTTTGTGTTTAAATAATGCTGCATCATCGGCGTTGGTTTGCCATTCATCTGTGTCCTCCGGTCCCGCTCTCAATCATATCTCTTCAAAAATCTACAAAAAAGGTTGCCCGAAGAGGGCAGCCTTTTCGCTGTAGTTTATTATATATCAAATGTCATGTGTCTGCAGATATTTTGTTCCTTCATCATGTCATTATGCTTCCGGAGGAACTTCGCACGACTCGGCTTCATCCTCGTCTGCGTTAGGATCGAATCCCTTGAGTCCTTCGAACTCGAGACCATTCTTCTGAGCGTAATCGTAGATTGCGGCCTTGATCGACTGCTCCGAAAGAATCGAACAGTGAATCTTTATCGAAGGAAGACCGCCGAGCTCTTTGATTACATCGTCGTTAGTGATCTTCAGAGCCTCTTCGCAAGTCTTTCCGATGATCATGTCTGTCGCAACGCTCGATGACGCGATGGCTGATCCGCAGCCGTAAGTCTTGAACTTCGCATCTGTAATGACGCCTTCGTCGTTTACCTTTATCGACATCTGCATCATATCTCCGCATACAGGGCTTCCGTATACGCCTACACCCGATGCGTCCTCTATTTCACCGACATTATGCGGGTGCATGAAGTGTTCTACTACCTTGTCATTGTACATTCCCATAACAGTTACCTGCCTTTCGTATCTTATCGCTGCGCTGCAGCTTATGATATTTTTTTCCTTCGTAATTTATATTGACCGGTTCGGCGGCTTTCAACCGTAAAAACCATCCTCACCGCATTATTTTCTGAAAAAATGCTCTTCCCGGGCCTCGATTTTACCTTGGCCTTCGTCTTATCGAGCTCCGATTGGAGCTTGATCTTCTTCCAGCCCTCGGCCTTCGTCTTTCCAGGCCTCGATTGAACCCCGGGCTTCGTCTGCCAAGCCCTCGGGCTTCTTCTTTCCTGGCTCCGGCCCTTATCTTTCTATGCTTCGACCTTCATCGAAGTGATCTCTCTGAGCCTTGCGATTATCTGTTTAAGAGCATCTACGGTGTAGTCCACGTCTTCCATCGTAGTCGGGTCGCCGAATGTGAATCTGATCGATCCGTGAATGAAGACAACCGGAATGCCCATAGCCGTCAGTACGTGCGAAGGCTGCAGTGACTTCGACGAACAAGCCGAACCCGATGAAGTGCTGATGCCCGCCGCATCGAGATAGAGCAGAATCGATTCGCCCTCTACATATTCGAAAGTGATGTTGGCGTTGCCAGGATGTCTGTGTTCGACGCTGCCGTTGTAGTGAGTGTGAGGAATTTCGGCGAGAACCCTCTTGACGAAGTGGTCTCTCAGTTCGCTGACGTGCTTCACATGCTTGTCGAAGTTGATGCGTGCGAGCTCCGCAGCCTTGCCGAATCCTACGATGCCAGGAACGTTTTCAGTACCAGCGCGCTTCTTGTTTTCCTGTGCTCCGCCGTAAATATATGTAGGAAGATTGAATCCTCTTCTTACGTAAATGGCTCCGACTCCCTTAGGACCGTAGATCTTATGAGATGACATCGAGATCATGTCTACCCCGAGTTTCTTTACGTCTATAGGAACGTTTCCGAGTGCCTGAACCGTATCGGAATGGAAAGCGATCTTATGCTCTTTAGCGATCTTTCCGATTTCTTCGATAGGCTGGATCGCGCCCATCTCGTTGTTGACCATCATCACGCTGATGAGTATCGTGTCTGGCCTGATAGCTGCCTTAAGCTCGTCGAGGCTGATGATTCCGTCGTGGTCTACATTGAGGTAAGTGACCTCGAATCCCTCTTTCTCGAGCTCTTCACATGAATGAAGAACGGCGTGGTGCTCTATTTTCGTAGTAATGATGTGTTTGCCTTTATTCTTAAGCTTTCTTGCGGTTCCGATCAGCGCCCAGTTGTCTGACTCAGTACCGCCCGAAGTGAATATTATCTCGCGCGGATCTGCATTGATGAGAGCGGCGATCTTTGCTCTCGCCTCGTCGATGGCATCCTTTGCCGTCGATCCTACTGTATATATGGCCGAAGGATTTCCGAAATTCTCTGTAAAGTAAGGAATCATGGCCTGCACTACTTCCGGTTTTACCGGTGTAGTTGCCGAATAATCAAGATAGACATTTCTCTTTTCGCTCATAAGTTCTAAGTTCCTTTCAATAAATGTATGGTTAGAGCCCGCCGAAGAGCCTGCCGGCTCTGTTTTTCACATGGCTTATTATACCGTCAATTACAGACAATTAAACTAGTTTTTCAAATATTGAGGGAAAAAACCTATACTTGAGTATAGGTTTTCAAAATTATGCCATACAGTTCCAAACTAATGGGGGAAAATCGGGAGAAAATCAGGGAAAATTGAGGGAAAATCCAGTGCACGAAAAGGCTTGCGCCGGATAAAAAACGACACGCCGGAAAAAGCGTGCCGCTGTGATTAACAACTATATTGTATGAATAACAATAACTCAAAAATCAGTTGTATTCTTTCTTGTCCTTATTCTTTTTCGTGACTTTCCTCACGGTTCCGTCGGGTTCGATAATCTCCATGTGCTGGAGCTTTTCTTCAAAACCTGCGCGGAAATTCTCGAGGAATTCCTTTCTGAGCTCAGCCTGTTCCTTTTTCTCCTCCGGAGTCAGCTCGCGTTTTTTCGACTCGCGGGCCAGTTCGTTGATCCTTTCGGTCTTCTTTTTATCAAACGATGCCATTGATCCTCCAATATTAATCTGGTATCTTTCCTTAATATACTGCTGACTCGTCAGCGGCGCCCGTCCATTCTTCTGTATTTCCTGAATCTCTTTTCGACCAGCGTGTCAGGCTGTTCCTTCATCAGATACGACAGGTGTTTGTATATCGCCCTGTCCGCATTTTTGACTGCAGCCCTCGGATTAGTATGAGCTCCTCCTGCAGGCTCTCTGACGATCTCGTCTATTATTCCGAGCCCCTTGAGATCCTGAGCCGTCGGCTTCATGAGCCTGCACGCTCTCGCTGCCAGAGACGAATCGCGCCACAGTATAGACGCGAAGCCCTCCGGTGACAGTATCTCGTAGATCGCATTCTCGAGCATGAGCACGGAATCGGCAAGTCCGAACGCAAGCGCTCCGCCGCTTCCGCCTTCGCCGATGACGATCGAAACAATAGGCACCCTGAGATTGCTGAAAAGCGCAATATTGTCGGCGATCGCCTGGCCCTGTCCGCGCTCTTCCGCTCCCTTTCCAGGATATGCTCCCGGCGTGTCGATGAAACAGATCACCGGGCGCCCGAATTTTTCCGCCTGTTTGGCGAGGCGCTGTGACTTCCTGTACCCCTCCGGATTAGGCATGCCAAAGTTAAAACGTATGTTTTCATCTACGTTTCTGCCCTTTCTGTGCCCGAGCACAGTGACCGGAATGCCCCTGTACAGAGCGATGCCTCCGACTACCGCAGGGTCGTCCCTGTAGCGCCTGTCTCCCTTCAGCTCAACGAAATCGGAAAACATCTGCTCGATATAGTCCATTGTTCTTGGTCTGTCGTTGCGTCTCACAAGGCTGAGTTTTTCGTAAGCTGTTCGCTGAGGCACTTTCTATATTCTCCTCTCGTTAAGACTTATAAGTTTTGAGATCATGTCCTTCATATCGCTTCTCTCGACGATCATGTCTATGAAACCGTGTTCGAGCAGGTATTCGCTCCTCTGGAATCCCTCTGGAAGTTTCTCTCCGACCGTCTGTTCTATAACGCGCGGTCCGGCGAAGCCGATTAAAGCTCCTGGTTCAGCTATTATAATGTCTCCCAGAGACGCATAGCTCGCAAGCACACCGCCGGTCGTCGGGTTCGTAAGGCACGAAATGAACAGACCTCCGCTCTCGTCGAACCTCTTCATGACGGCGGACGTCCTCGCCATCTGCATCAGGCTTACCGTGCCCTCCTGCATACGCGCTCCGCCGCTTGCCGAGAAAATGACGAGCGGATATTTTCTTCTCTGTGCAGTCTCGATGCTTAGACATATCTTCTCGCCTACAACCGAGCCCATGCTTCCCATGATGAAATTGCTGTCAAGCACACCTATAACCGCAGGGTGAGCGTTTATCCTGCATGTGCCGAAAACATACGCTTCATTCAGCCCGCTCGTCTGCTTCGCTTCTTTCAGAGTACGCTTGTAATCAGGAAAATCGAGAATATCGTTCGACGTCGCTCCCGGCGCCATCTCGTGGAAAGTTCCTTCGTCGCACATCATGTCGATGCGGTCGTACGCTCCCATTTTGAAGTGGTATCCGCACGAAGGGCAGATATTCATGTTCTCCTGCAGTCTCTTTCTCGTGATTACGGTTTTGCACGACGGGCATTTCTCAATAACATGAGACAATTCATTGTCTTTTCTGACAAACTCGAGATTTTTTCTCAGATATTTCATTATCTCGACTTTGTGACGTTTTATTTCAAATGTATCCATTTGCTGTTCTCCAGCTGTCCTATGCCGTCATAAATCATATCCCAGTCTACAAATCTGCTGAGCTTCTTTTCTATAAATCCCGTATCGTATCTTCCTCTCGTAAAATCGGTGTCGTAGAGAATGAGATTCATGAACGAGATATTCGTCTTTATTCCGTCGATGATCAGCTCCTCGAGAGCCCGTCTCATGACCTTGAGAGCCTCGAGTCTGGTCTTTCCCTTGGCGATAACCTTCGCGATCAGGGAATCGTAATAAGGGCTGACGCTGCATCCGCTGTACAAAGACGTATCGACCCTGACGCCCTTGCCTCCCGGAATGTGCAGGAAATTGACCCTGCCCGGAGACGGACGGAAACCGTTGTCCGGATCCTCGGCGTTTATTCTGCACTCTATAGCGTGGCCATTGAATACCACATCATCCTGCGTCATATCGAGAGGCAGCCCGCTCGCGATGCGGATCTGCTCCCTCACGATATCGATCCCCGTGACGGCTTCCGTAATGCCGTGCTCCACCTGAATCCTCGCATTCATCTCCATAAAGTAGAAATTTCCGTTTCCGTCGCAGAGGAATTCCACGGTGCCGGCGTTCGTATAACCACCTGCTTCAGCGCATGAAACAGCAGCCCTGCCTATCTTCTTTCTGAGTGCCTCAGGCAGGCTCTTTGACGGCGTTTCTTCTATCATCTTCTGATTGTGTCTCTGCACCGAGCAGTCGCGTTCGCCGAGATGAATGATGTGGCCGTAATTATCGGCTATAATCTGAAATTCAATGTGTTTAGCATTTTGAACAAGCTTTTCTATGTACAGATCAGGATTCCCGAAACTTGCACGAGCCTCGGAACGTGCCTCTTCAAAAAGCTCTGTGAATTTTTCCGGTCCGTCGACGCGCCTCATCCCGCGGCCGCCGCCTCCGGCGCTCGCCTTTACCAGTACGGGATATCCGATTTCCTCAGCTATCTTCTGGCCTTCGCGGGCGGTCGCAACCACCCCGTCCGAGCCTGGTATAACCGGAACACCGGCCCTTTTCACTGTATCTCTGGCGTTCGACTTGTCTCCGAACTTTCTGATCGCTTCCGGTGACGGTCCGATGAATTTCAGCCCGTTCTGTTCGCACTTCATCGCAAAATCGGCGTTCTCGCTCAAAAAGCCGTATCCCGGATGAACGGCATCGCATTCATATGCGATAGCCGCAGAAATGATCGCATCCTGGTTTAAATAGCTTTCCTCCGGCTGGCTTCCGCCGATACAGATGGCGTAATTAGCTAGCTTCACGTGAAGCGAATCCGCGTCGGCCGTCGAATAAACGGCAACGGTTTCTATCTCCATTTCCTGGCACGTTCTTATTATCCTGATCGCTATCTCGCCGCGATTGGCTATCAAAATTCTCTTGAACATGCTCAGATCTCCCTGACTTTAAACAGCGGGTCGTCGTATCCTGCAGGTGACGCGTTTTCTTTGCAGACCTCGAGAATCTCGCAGTCGTAAGGCGCGCTGATCTCGTTCATCATCTTCATCGCCTCTACGATACAGAGCACGTCTCCTTTTCTGACCTTGTCGCCGGCTTTTACGTAAGGATCCATTCCTTCGCCCGGAGCAGCGTAGAACGTGCCTACTATCGGTGATCTGATGAACAGGTCTTCCTGATTTTCGTTGTCTTCAGAGGCAGCATTACCGCCGCTGTCTGGAACAAAAGGTTCATGGATTTTTTCGACAGGCACATTTGCTGACTGCCTCGGCATTTCCATTCTTACCAGGCTGTCGCCCTGTCTGATCTCTAATTTTGCAAGCCCTGAAGCCCTGAATTTTTCCATGAGCCTGTATAGTTCGTTCAGTTCCATTTTGCCCACATTTTTCCTTTCAGCATTAACTTCTTTCTAACAACGTACATGTAATTATAGCACAATTTATATGAATAATATCTAAATACAAAATTTAGTTTGATTTTCAAACTAAATTTATTTGCTGAAAAGAAATGAGCGAATATTTTTCGTCAGACGCAGATCTCGTCTTTGAATTTTTCGAGTGTCTTCTCTCCGATTCCGCTGACATTCGTCAGATCTTCTATCGATTTGAACGCACCGTTCTTGTTTCTGTAATCTATGATCCTCGACGCGATAGCGGGTCCTACGCCGGTGAGCGTCTGCAGTTCCTCGCTTCCTGCAGTATTGATGTTGACTTTTCCCTGCGATGTGGTGCCAGAACCGCTTGTGACGCCCGTACTGCTCGAACTGCCCGCGGTGCTCCCCGACGATGCGGAGCTTCCCGTTCCTGTACCTGACGAACCAGTGCTATCCGTACCGCTTCCGGTCTGCCCGGCCTGAGCAGTGCCTTCCTTCACCTCTTCCTCGGTCGGGACGTATATCTTCTGGCCGTCCTCGCAAATCGCCGCCAGGTTCAGCGTCTTCACCGAAGCCTCAGCCGATTTCCCTCCCGCGGCATCGAGTGCCTCGAAAACCCTGGAGCCCTCGGGAATGCACACGACCATCGGAGTATTGACAGCTCCGCTGACGTCCACATATATGTAGCCGTCGTCTTTTGTGCCGGCCGCTTTTTCCTCTTCCGCAGAGAGCTGCTCCTCCGCAGCGGACGACGAAGCCCGTTCGACGTTCACGCTTTCCTGCCCGTTACCGTCCGCCGCCATATATATTCCGAACGCTATCAGAAGCACTGGAATCAGAACGAACCATCTGAGTTTCTTCTTATCTATGCTCTTTAAATCCGGTCTCTTTATTTCCATATTTATCCACCTCTGATACGAGGATACATTAATTCATCTGGCATGTCAATACATTAATTCCATATTATGTATGTTGGCTCTGAGGAATTCTGAGGTATTCTGAGGTATCACTTTTTTCATACTTGTATGATTTTTTGAGAGGTTTTATAATGTTAATGTAATAACGAAAACAATTATTTCAACATATATCTCTATAGGTGGTAAGATGAGCAAGATAGTTGTAATTACAGGAAGTCCGCGTATCAACGGCAACACTAACAAGATGGCCGGCGCCTTCATCAAGGCGGCCGAAGCGAAGGGTCATACGATCGACAGATTCGATGCTCCGTTCCTTCACCTCGACGGATGTCACGCATGCCAGACATGCTTCACCAAAGGACGTCCGTGCACATTCGACGATGATTTCAACAGGATCGCTCCGTACGTAGAAGCTGCCGACGGTATAGTATACGTCTTCCCTGTTTACTGGTATTCGGTCCCGGCTCAGATCAAGGCTTTCATGGATAAATTCTTCAGTTTCTACGTAACAGGCAGAGACCTGGCCGGAAAGAAATCCGCGCTTATCTCGGCGTGCGAGGAAAATTCGATGGAAACTTTCGAGGGCGTCAAATTCATGTATGAAAAGTCGGTCGCCACTTTAAAGCTGACGAATGTGGGCGAAATACTCATACCTGGTGTATTTGAGGTCGGCGACATCGACAAGACCGACGGAGTTGCACAGGCCGCAGCACTCGCAAATCTTTTTTAATAAACTAGCATATAATTAAATAATCTCCTTAATTTCAACCGCAGCGGGCTCAGTTCCTGCCGCGGTTCCTTTTTCTTTTTGCAATTATTCCGATCGCGTACCAGACCGAAATCACGACCGCCGCGAGGATCGCGTAGGCAATGAGATAATGATCCGGCCATCTGTGCTGCAGCCAGTACAGCGGCGATCCCTCAGGCCCCTCGATCAGGAAAAAGTAATTCGCGTTCTCCGCCACGTCGAATCTGTATATCAGCGGAACGGCCACCAGCAGAAAAACAGCTGGCTTCAGGATGTCCGCCGGCTTTATCGTGAAGGTGTCCGGCAGAATGAGCCACAGCGCGGAAGCAGAAATGAGAATGTGATTGACGAAGCCGAAGATGCTCATGAATGCAAACGGCGGATACACGGTCCAGTCAGGAAAGATCAGCGCGAGCAGTGCACCCGGCAGGCACAGGCTGTAACGCACCTGGCCCAGAAACGAGTCAGCCGCCTTAACAGATTTTTTCCGGCTTCCGAAACCGGCTTTCAGGACGATTCCGTGAGCGAGCGTGATGAACACTGCGAGGCCGCAGAGATGCAGAGGAAGCTGGTAGACGTCGAAATGCCCGTTGACCTTCAGATAAATGTCCTGAAAGACTTCGTTAAAGACGATCAGAAGCGACACAGCGAACTGTATGTTTGCTCTCGCCTTCTCCGTCCTGCGCAGGTATATGACGGCTCCTGCGGCTGCGAATACCGCGCCGGCGATAAGCCAGATTATGTGCGCTGCGCCGAAAAGCTCGAAACCCGAGCCCTCCGGCAAATCTGTTTCAAATGTCCAAAAATACTTCATCTAAGATCCCGCTTTCCCTGCATGAATCGAATTTCTTACTATATATTCATATATTCCTGCAGATTCCTGCCCTCAATTATTTTCTTCCTTTTATTACATTCCCGCTTACATTCCTGCCTGCAGATATATGTTACATCACACAGGCATTTTTCTCACGCCGAAAATCATTTTCGTCCTCAGACGGACCTCATCAAATCCTTACAAATTAAAAACCTGTTTTCTATGTACTTTCCGCGATTTCATGATAATATATATATGACATATGTTCATAACACGAAATAAAAAGCGATGGTGATATAGATGGCTAGACCAGAAAAAAGCAAACGCATCTGCGGCATGCCGCGCACGAGCTTCTTCTTCAGCAGCGGCGAAAACAGCGATTCAGACCAGATCATCCTCTCTATAGAGGAATACGAAACGATCAGACTGATCGACTACTCCGGCCTGACTCAGGAACAGTGCGCGTCACAGATGCATGTAGCACGTACAACCGTGCAGCGCATGTACACCGAAGCACGCCGCAAAATATCGAAATTCATAGTCGAAGGCTGCGCCCTGAAGATATGCGGCGGCAATTACGAACTCTGCAAAAACAGCGAACGCTGCTGCAAGCTGATATCGTGCCCGCGTTTCAGCGGTGCGTGCCCGGGAGATACAAACCTCATCGACTGCGGAAAATGCTCGAAACAGCCGAGCGTAAACGCGTAGAATTTTCAAATGGTCAAAAATTTAACAAAATGCCTCTATTTAATTGACTTATGTTGGTACAAGTGTTTTAATATTGGCATAATGGGAATTTAATAATTGAGGACAAAATACAAATCATTTTAATGAATATATAGAAAGAGGGAATCAGTGATGGGAAAAATTGTTCATACAAAAGGAAGCATAGGACGCAGAGGCGTAGGCATGGGCGCTATCTGCAGAACATGCCCGGGCGGATGCAAGACCGACTGCCTGAGGGCGGGAGTCAATAACGAGCTGACTCACGTAAGCGATTACGATTTTGCCATCAACTTCGCTGAATTCCATCCTACCGAGGGGGACGAAACCGGAGATTACGACGACTGATACTATCGATTCGATCGATACTATTCAATTCTGTTACCGCTTATATGAATCCACTCAGTAATTGAACTATTGCCCGTCATGAGCGCAAACAAAATAACCTAAAGTTTTCAGCCATCATACAATTTTGTATGATGGCTTTTTTCATGCTTGTATGTCGGCGGCATGAGATAAATTAATCGGCTCGCCCCTCTTTCAGAACATACACGTCCGGTCCCGTGCCGTGATCACCCGTGCAGAATCTCCTCCACTCGCTCAGGCCAGCACAACCGTATCACGCGCTAACGCAAACTATAACGAACCGTCTTTCTAACACATCAGCGCAACCTGATCACGCACTAACGTTTTCGTCAGACTTGATCTCTGCCCACTTAAAAACATATACAGCCGGTCATGCGGCGATATCACCCGGGCAGAATCTCCTCCACTCGCTCAGGCCAGAGGCCAGCAATTTTCAGCCAGCAAAAAAAATGCAAAAGAAAAGGAGCCACAAGAGGGGGGACCACATGTGACTCCGATTACGATGGAGCTCTCGCTCCTCGTGGAGAGAATGTAATTTGAAAAAAAAGTAGATTTGTTTCTTTTCGAGTATATTTATACTTCGGATGGTTGAAGCAGTCAATTATCCGTGCGATACTTCTTGCATTCCGGCGGATACGGTTCCCGTAATAACCATCCGGCCGTGCCATGTACCCGAAGAATCCCTGTTTTGTTTGTTGCATAATATTAAAATACAGAAAGGGGGATGCGGACAATAACTTGGACCTGAATAGATTGGAAGAAGGAGATCCGTATGTATTCTCTTGATGAACGGATGAAGGCTGTAAAGTTAAACATTCAATATGATCTTAGTGCCGCTGCAGTTATGCGGGAATCAGGTTATCCAAAGGATCGTCGTTCTATTTATTCTTGGTACCATGAATTTCAAATGAACAAGGAACTTCACACAAAACGCATTTCTTAATATTAGTTCACGGATGAGCAGAGGCGTACAGTTGTGAACTATCTTCCCGAAAATGGACGGTGCGTTTTAAGAACAGTGAGAAAACTGGGATATCCGTCAAGAACTACTTTGAGTAACTGGCTTGAAGAAGACGTTCCTGATTATGCAAATAGAAAACGTGTTCAGTCAGGTATCTCTCTGGTACAATTAAGCCAATCGAAGAAAGAACAAGCTGTGAAAGACTTTTGCCTCGGGAAAGGCAGTTCCCAAGAAGATGCAGATCGCTTTGATGTTTGGAGAATCTCTGTATATAAATGGTCTTGGCAGATGCTCGGGAAAGGTAATCTTCCAATGAAGCAAAATCGATCCAATCCGGAAGAGAAAACTGTGGATCACGGATATCACGGAGTTCAGTATTCCAGCCGGTAAAGTTTATCTCTCGCCTATAATCGATTGTTTTGATGGGCTCCCGGTGTCATGGACGATCGGAACCTCACCAAATGCTGAAATGGTCAATACTATATTAAACAGGCTGTCTCGACGCCAGGGGAAAACGATCATCCTATTGTGCACAGCCTCTGTGGCTGTGTCAATTTTCAGTGTAAAAAATACGATTAACAAATAATACTGGTCCACCCTGCTCAATCATCATGATCACGCACCAGGGCCGCGCGCAGCAGTACACTCGTTCAGATCTTCTCAGCCGGATCACGCGCCAGTATTTTCTTCAGACAGATATATTCCACTCATTTACAGAACAACTCCGCCGGTCACACGCCTGTGCTCACGTCAGTCTGAATCTCCTCCACTCGCTCAGACCAGAGGTCAGCAATTTTCAGTCAGCAAAAAAAATGCAAAAGAAAAGGAGTCTCAAGCGGGGGGACCACAAGCGACTCCGATTACGATAGAGCTCTCGCTCCTCGTGGAGAGAATGTAATTTGAAAAAAAAGTAGATTTGTTTCTTTTCGAGTATATTTATACTTCTTAAAGTTGAAGCCGTCAATTATCCGTGAGATACTTTTTACATTTCGGCGGATATGGTTCTATTAATAACATCCATCCGGCCGTTCCTCGTACCCGGAGAAGCCCTATTTTGCTCTCTTCTTCCGGTATAGTATCGCTAAGATAATAGCCGAAGAAGCGAGCATCGCGCCTGCCCAGAACCTTGGATCTGTAAAATCGCCCGTTTTTGGTTCGCTGCTGACCGTCGTGCTGTTGTTTGTCGGCGTACTCGTAATAGTCGTACTATTATCCGGCGTATCGGTACTGCCTTCAGGTGTTACCGGTGTTTCGGTATCAGGAGTTTCCGTGTCTGGTGTCTCCGTATCAGGCGTTTCCGGTTCATCCGTCGACATCGAGCTGACCAGCTTAGGTTCTGATTCAACGTCGTATTCCCATGTCAGTTCCACCGGATCAGGATTAGGAACCATTACCAGATACGGCTCTATGCTCGCAGAATCTTCGGAAGTTTCATCTGTAGAATTCTGAGTTATCAGATACATACCGTACGCCAAATCGTAAAAATTAGCGACGCCTTCTGAATTAGTCACAGCCGTAGGTCCGATAATACCCTTCTCTTCTTTGATCTCCAGAAGCTCTTTTGCCGCCTGGTTTGATTCGGATGCTGTCATATCTGTAGTAAATTCAATACCGCAATCCTTAAATTCGGGAAGGAGCGTATAGCTTACATTACCATCATCTACAGAGACATCTGCGATCTTCGTGAGTTCCAGCTCTACGTCTTTAACTTTCGTCACGACTCCGTTGTCGTCGTATTGACAGGTTATCGTCAAAGTCGCTCTGTTTCCTTCCAGATCAGGCATATTGTCGTTACCTTCTTGAGCCATTACGGTACCTGCCGACATCAGCAGCAGCAGCAGCATTGATGATGTGAATATCACCAGAATCCTGCCTAATAATCTCCCTCTTTTCATGACTGCTCACCCTTTTCTTTTTTTCAGTGATTACTTTCTCTTCGAACGTTTCCACATTATCAACGCAATTATAACGAATACCAGTATACCTATGGCCAGCAGGATGAACGGCAGATAGTTCGCGAGAACATTATCCTCAGTCGCCGCTACGTCCTCCGCCATGTCAGGCGTATATGGAATTCTCGTTCCCCGCACCAGCAGACGGTGCGTGTTGACTCCGTACGGCGTGCAGGTTATGAGCGTTACATAATCCTTGCCCGGCACGATAGCCAGATCTTCCGTCTCTTCCGGGAGAACCGTTTTTATCTGATCCACCTTGTAAGCAAGTGTTTCATCAAGTACTTTTATATAAAAAACATCGCCGGTTTCGAGCTGGTCGAGATCCGTAAAAAGTTTTGCCGAAGGCAAACCACGGTGACCGGCCAGAACGGCATGTGTGCTTTCACCGCCAATAGGAAGACTCGTTCCCTCACAGTGACCCACGCCCTTCTCAAGCGTATCCTTGCCAAGTCCGTGATAGATCGCCAGATTCACGCCTATCTTCGGAATGACGATCGATCCCATAATCTCGTCGCCATTTGGATTCAGGAGCTGGTCGTAAGGATGAGTGAGTATGTAATCTTCTTCCTCTGTAAATGCATCAACAATCTGATTTACCGTATGCTGATCGTTGTAGGCCTTGGCCTCCGCTCTGATCCGCTCTATCTCGCTGTTGTCGAGCGACTGAACAGAATCGTTGTAATCGGTTATCAATTGCTGATTTCTGTACTCATTCCATAAATTCGAAAATGTCGGATACAGAAGCAGTCCCGCACCGACTACGAAAATCGAAACAATGATTATCGTAATGACGATGTTCCCTGCTCTTCTTTTTTTCCGGACTCCGGTTTCTTCCTTTTTCCTCATATAGCTGAACTCTCTTTCGGCTTATCATTAACTCTTCCTTCTATTAATCCTCAAGACAATAATAACGATAAGTCCTCCAAGTATCAATCCCGCAATTATGGAAAGAATTACTTCCGGCCATCCCGGATTGTGACCAGCCGGCGCTTTCGAACTTTCGCCGGCATCAACGCCTTCAGCTGGATTCGCGATCCTGTGACCGCGTACTAGAAGCCGCTGCGTATTAACACCGTAAGGTGTACAGGTCAGGAGTGTCACATAGTCCCGCCCTTCTTCGATCTCTAAGTCGCTAGTGTCTTCCGGCTCAACCGTCTTTATCTGATCTACTTCGTAGGTCACCGTCCTGTTCAGCACATGGATTTGGAAATCGTCGCCTTCTTCGAGAAGGTTGATATCTGTGAACATCTTTGCGCTTGGCAGGCCTCTGTGAGCCGAAATCACGGAATGCGTGCCTTTCCCTCCGACAGGAAGGCTGCTTCCGAAAATATGACCGGCGCCCTTCTGAAGGACTTCATCCGTAGTGTAGTGGTAGATCGGCAGGTTCACATCGATAGCCGGTATTTCGATATAGCCGATCATTCCGTTTCCGTTAATATTCAGCAGGCTTTCATAGTATTCATCCTTAACGCCGTCCCTCTTCGCGAATGAATAGGGCACCCGCTCGCCGACGAGTGTTTTGTTGTAATCTTCCGCTTTCTGCAGCTCTTCCTCCAGGACACTGTCGTCCTGCTGCGCTACTGCATTATCGTAGTCTGAAATCAATTGCTGGTCTCTGTATTTGTTCCACGTATTGCTGATCGTCGGATACAGAAATATCAGGAGACCCACAATAAAGACTATAATGATCGGGATAAGAGCTTTTTTACTTTTCATAAAGCCTGTTTACCATGTTCCGTTGTTTAAAAATTGATTTCCTCCCGAGCAGCCGCAGGGCCGCCCGGGAGGGAGACGTCCGTTCAGCTCCTCTATTTCTGATCGGTACTTTCATCTGTACCCGTCAGATCTGCTGAACCGGTATTACTTCTTATGCTTTTCTTTTTTTTCTCGCGATGATCAGTGCAAGAGCAACTACCATAAGAGCTACACCTGCGATCGTGAAGAGATAAGTTCCCATGCCGCCAGTGGATGGAAGCGAGGAGAGCGGGGTATCCTTTACAACGTACTGGGCGCCACTCAGTGTCGGATCTGAAGTGTCATTTACATATGTATATGTCCTTGTTGCCTCAGCGTCGTCGTCCTCATCATCATCGAAGGTAACTGTATATTTTGTTAACTGATTTGAGGTATATTCAGGCGTAATAGTTACTTCAACAGGAGTTGTGTTGAGCGAATATCCTGTAGGTGCCTTAACCTCTGTCATTGTGTAGGTTCCAGCATCAAGACCAGTGAAACCGTTGTATACCTTATTATCACTATTGATCTGATCGTAATAATCATCAGTAGCTGCAAGAGGTTCTACCTTACCATCACTAGTACTCTTTGCATAATATGTCTTTCCATTATTACCTACCAGCTTAAAGATAGCTCCAGCAAGATTTTCAGAATCTTCATCAACCTTCTTCACATCAGGGTTGATGTCGAAGGTGTAAGTATTTGTGGTCTTAGGACCTGCAGTTGTTTTATCACCAGAATTATTTGAATAATTTAATGTAACGGTATTTGTGTTAGCATCAAAATTTTTCTCCGCATTTTCATTCAATTCTGCTTTGTATTTAACCGTAACAGCACGAGCACTGCTATCATCGTCTGCAAGACTAAGAATATACGAACTATCAAAGGCGATTGTAATAGTAGTTTCGCCAGTCGTCGAATCAATATTCTGGTTTATCGTATATGTCTTTTTATCCCCGCTAGTAGGGCTAACGGAAGTTCCGCCTACAGTTACCTGAAAATATTCATCAGTATTAGTTGGGTCTGTAGGAGCAGTGAGTCCTTTGCTAAGTTTATCTGTGATGGTATATGTTACAGTGTCAGGATCAAATTTATTTTCGTCATAGGAAGGAATAGTTCCAGTAATCTTATACTCTACTAGATCACCTATTGCTACATCGTTATATTTTGCTGTAGTATCTTTGCCGTCCACTGTGCCTGTTACAATGTCTTTATCGATATCAGGAGTGCTCTTTTTAGCATATACTTTAGCATTATCAACCAAGAAGAAACTATCTGCACTTACACTGCCATCTTTGATTACAGTATCACCATCTTTTGTTGTGTAATTTACAGAAACAACCATGTCATTATACACGTCGCCACCGGTTTTTGTAACCCTGATGAGATAAGTACCTACACCTACTGTTGCAGTAAAATTATGATCTCCATCTGTATCTGATAATGTAATTTTATCTTCATCTGATGTAAATTTAGAAGTATCAATCAGACTAATCTTATCAGGTGTGATATTTATATCACCATTATCGTCTATGAGCTTATTAGTTCCCGTAAGACCCGATTGATCAACATATTGTATAAATCCGAGACCATCAGCAGAATCATACTCTGGCGCAATAATACGATACGCTGTAACTTCAGCACCCGTAGTAGTAACACCTTCTACTGTGATAGTAGCAGTATCATCTGCGCTTGGCTCACTCTTAGCAATAGCATGAGTATCATCGGCTGCGAATACAGTTACATTTGCTGCGATTGTGAATGTCACAAATACGCTTAAAGTTAATAATAATGTGAGGAATTTTTTAAACTTTTTCATAATCGTCTCCTTTACTTTTCCAAATTCCCGCATTTAAGATTTTGCAGTTCTATAAGAATTTTCAAGAAAAAGGTTCTTTGTTATTTCTCGGTCCCCCTTTCTCTACTCATCTTCCAATAGTTAATATATGCTAAAACAGCGATCAACATTATTATCAATCCTGCTGTTTTAAACGGAGTTGTGCCGATCCCGTCAGTGCTCGGAAGTTCGTAGATTTCAGAGTTTTCTATCTGATACGTAGTAGGATCATTTTCATCTATAACCTTGCCCGTTGTATCACCCGGTGCTGTTACCGTAACCGTGAAACCACTTCCGTCTGTTTTTTCCTCTACCGTAATTGTCCACGGATCTTCTGGAAGGAAATAGCCATCTTTCGCCTTTGTCTCGTAAAGCTTATATGTACCTGCTTCCAGACCTGTCAGTGAAACAATTCCGTTTTTGTCTGACGTTATATTGTCCTGTTTCAAAGTTTCAGTTTCACCTTCAACTTTACAAAGTTTAAATATAACGCCTTCTAAGGTCTTCGTTCCGTTTGTCTTATTTGAATCGATCTTTTGCAATTCTACGTCAACAGAATCCGCTGCATTCTTGGTATTGGTCACAGTAAAAACTTGGTTTTCATTACCAACGTAAACAACTGTATAATCGTTCAGATCATATGTTGTCCCTTCTCCCGCAGCTTTTTCCCAGTCATCAAGCATAGGCTGGACGGTACCATCAACCGCAGAATTGTACCCTGTCGTATCTATTGTTTTATATGTATCGTCGGTGTAATAAACGGTTGCTTCTGTTACGCTGTAGACGTGGCCCTTTTCAAGGACTGTTCCATCTGCGTTCTTCCTGTTATTCTCATCTCTTACATTTCCATCTTTATACTTGTCAACAAGACCTACAGCCAAATGGATGGTATCCGATTTCCATTTTCCATCTGTGCCCTTTTTAATCTCGACCGTCATATAATCTGTATCTTTATTATTGGTATTATCATGATCCTTAATGACAGCGGTAATATGATCAATTTTCTCATTTGCAAGTTCCTCATTTGTAATTGTGTTTCCTGAAGAATCTTTCCAGAGTTTTTCAATCGTCATCTCCGCATCCCAGAGAGGCACTGGATTTGGGTTCGTCAAATCTACTCTTAAGCCTGTCGTTGTATTATCAGGTCCTGGAATAGTTTTATCTACATGTGTATATGAAACATAAGGTGAATCAGGATCATTGTCCTCCGATTTATCAATATTTGTATTCAGCTTGTAATGATATGTGCCATCCGATTGCTGCTCTCTTACGATCTCTGGATGTGATGTGCTTATGCTAGTCCAGAGCGTTTCTGCTTCATCAGCTGAAGCATTGTTTAGCTGAGCAACAAGATCCAGTGCATCCTGGTCAGGCCACACTCGGAAGGTAACTGAATAAGTTACATTATTCTCCAGCTCACCTATATCTGATAGATCCCATGACACCTTTCCATCAGTAATGGAAGCTGTAGGTGCATCGGTCCATGAACTGGTTACGCCATCAACTGTTTTTGTATAAGTAAATTTCGTAGAATCAGTTCGAATATCGGCATCCGTCAATCCCGTCAAAGTATCATATACTTTTACATCTTTAAAAGCTGATGCATATTTAATAACAGTGCCGATATTGGTAAGCGCCGTGTTGAGTTGATCTACAGTTGTCGCATCATAATAATGACTGTCAGTTCCCGACAAACTTACGTTATTATCGTATGCATAGGTAACCACGTCTTGTAAACGTTTTTCAGAAGCTTCACTATTGAAAATTCTTATAGCATAGAAATTTTTTCCCGAGGACACAATATTTTTGGCTTCTACCTGCGCTGCATGTTTGTTCAGGTGCTCATAAATTTCCATCTGGTAGTTATTACCAGACCAACTTACACTATACTTACTATCGCTTACACCAGTGCCCCATACTCCAGAGCTTTTGTATTTGTCATCACCTGCTGGGGTATAATAAGAATAATCTTGATAATTTGTCTCATTACCAAAAGATCCCGGATAGTCTTCAGGTTCTGTACCATCTTGACCCTCATACGTTTCTATTTCATCATATAGTCCGTTTAGACTATTTCTCAGAGTCGGGTCACCGTCTGTAATAAAAACTACATAGGTAGGAACGTCCTCCCTGCCCTGAAAACTTACACTGTTTGCCATGTTAAGGCCTGCTTCCCAGTTAGTACCTGCCTCATAGTTGTTCCACTCAGTATTAGCAGTTTGAATACCATTTATTTCGCTCTTCAAATCTGAGAGCGTAGCTGTAGAATCTGTAACATCGCTATAAACATTCAACCCGTTATGTGTCTTCATTTCGGCATCACCACTGAACGCCACACAAGCCATTTCTACAGTATCTTTATAGGTCTTATTCAAATCTGCTAATGAATCAATGAGACTACCAGCTGCTTCCTTAGCTTCAGCAAGTCTTGTTGAAGTGCTTCCATCCGAGAGCGTAACGGACTTATTCATACTGTAAGATTTATCAAAGACGATGACTACATTCATTTTTGAAGCTGCCGTGTTTTCTTTTACTTTGCCAGTAACGCTCAGCGTGATGTTATATGTTCCATCGCCGTTGTCTGTCAAGGTTTTTGATGCCTCAAGCTCGCCAGGAGTTATTGAGTAAGCTGGTTCTGATTGTGTCTGAATCTCTGCATCCATTGTTGTATAAATCAAATTTTCTTCAGCCGTCTGTGTATCAGCAGAGGATTGGCCAGAAGCATCAGTCGTTGCCGGATAAAAACCACAAAAAAGCATCCCGGCAGCTGCTGTTAAAGCCAGCACGCGCCGAAGCATGCTTTTTTTGTTATGTCCGGTATTGTTCTTCATCATGAATCCCCCCTGTTATGATATGTACCCTCTTTACTGGACATCCGGTAAGGAGGGTATTTTCATGCGCTACTCATACGAGTTCAAAAGAAAATGTATCGAAATGTATCGCGACGGGGTCTATCCGGAAACTCCGGAGGGGAT
>JBMNUZ010000009.1:0-81982 GCA_050946535.1 Anaerovoracaceae bacterium | reverse complement strand
CAGTCAGCAATAGGGTGCTGCCGTAGGAAAAAGTACTAATCCACAGCGTCTACACAGAAGTATACAGAGAAATTCAAAGAAAGGAAAATGTGGAGAACTTCCCTATGAGTTCAATATACAAGGAAAATTATATGGGTTACAAAGAATATCCGCTTACGGAAAGGATGAAGCTTTTAAGAGAGCAGTTCCTCAAGGCTGTGCCTTGCATAACGATCGGCAGAGCGCTTGCCTACACCGAGGTGTATAATAAATATCCCGAGCTTCCTGCGATACTGCGCAGAGCGAAGGGATTCAGAAGAGCGTGCGAGACGGCTCCGCTTCTGATACAGGAAGGCGAACTCATCGTAGGCCATCCGTGCGGCAAACCGAGGGCCGGTGCGTTTTCTCCTGATACTGCGTGGGAATGGGTCAGAGACGAACTGGACGAACTTTCTACCAGACCTCAGGACCCTTACTATATCAGCGAGGAAGACAAGAAAATCATGCGCGAGGAGCTGTTCCCGTTCTGGAAGGGCAAATCGCTGGCAGAGGCCTGTGAGAAAGAACTACGGAAGGCAGGTTACTGGGACTACGGTATGGAAGCCGCAATAACAGATCTCAGCTATCACGTGACGAGCGGCGGCGGAGATTCGAGCCCGGGCTACGACATCATTCTTTTCAAAAAGGGCATAAACGGAATAAAGAGGGAAGCAATCGACCACCTGTGGGATCTGGAAACGTCTGATGAAGACTATCAGGAGAAGAGAGATTTCTATCAGGCTGAATTAGAGTGCTGCGAGGGCATACTTACATATGCGGAGCGCCTCAGCCGCTACGCCGCGGAGCTCGCTTCGAAGGAGACCGATCCGAAGCGCAGAGCCGAGCTCGAGCAGATTTCACGCGTAAATAAACGTGTTCCTGCAAATCCTCCTGAAACCATGTGGGAAGCTCTGCAGGCCGTATGGACTATTCAGTCGCTGTTCTCGATCGAAGAAAATCAGTGCAGCACTTCTCTCGGCAGAGTCGATCAGTACATGCTCGGCTGCTACGAGCACGACATTAAAGCCGGCGTGAAAGAATCCGATTTGTTTGAACTCATAGGCTGTTTCCTCATAAAATGCTCCGAGGTCATCTGGTATACGCCGGGTGCCACGGCTACGTATTTCGCGGGTTACATGCCTTTCATCAACATGTGTGTCGGCGGCATCGGCAGACATGGAGGAGACGCCGTAAACGAGCTTACGTATCTCTGGATGGAAGCTGTGCGCCAGATGCGTGTTTACCAGCCGACTCTCGCGTGCAGGGTCCACAATCTTTCGGACCGCCGCTATCTGGAGAAGATACTCGATCTCATAGAAGCCGGCGGCGGAATGCCTGCGGTACATTTCGACGACGCTCACATCAAGATGATGCTGCGCAAGGGATTCAGCTACGAAGACGCCAGGGACTATTCTCCTATGGGCTGTGTAGAGCCGCAGAAGAGCGGACGCGTCCATCAGTGGACGGCCGGAGGCTTCACACAGTGGCCGATCTGCATCGAGCTTGCGATGAACAACGGCGTGCTTAAATCTTACGGAGACAGGCAGTGGTATGAGACGGGCGATATCAGCCGGATGAAGACCTGGGAGGACTTCGAGGGAGCCGTGAAGAAACAGCTCGACTACCTCATCGACGTCAACTGTAAGGGCACCGAGATCATCGAACGAGTATTTGCGAAAGTAACGCCGACTCCTTACATGTCGCTCTTTATGGACGGATGCATGGACAATGGAAAAGACGTCATGCACGGCGGCTGCGTTCTGTACGAGGGACCGGGAACGATCTTCGCGGGTCTCGCGACATATGCAGACAGCATGGCGGCTGTCAAAAAGCTCGTCTACGATGACAAGAAATACACGCTTGAGGAGCTCAAGGCTGCTCTCGACGCTAACTTCGAAGGTTACGACGACATAAGAAAAGACTGTCTCAATGCGCCGAAGTTCGGCAACGACGACGATTACGTGGACTTCATCGCAAAGGATATAGTCGACTATACCGAACAGAAGATGAATTCGTACAAATCTATGTACGCGCGCCAGATTCACGGTACTCTTTCCCAGTCGTTCAATACTCCGCTCGGAGGAATGGTGGGAGCAACGCCTGACGGGCGTCTCGCGTACAAGCCGCTTTCCGACGCTATGAGTCCGTCGCAGGGCATGGACCGCAAGGGACCTACGGCGATCATCAAATCGGTTTCAAAGATCAATGTCGAGGAGATGAGCCTCGGAATGGCGCACAACTTCAAGTTCAGCAACACGCTGTTTAATACGGAAGAAGGCCGCGAAGGCGTGATCTCACTGCTCAGAGCGTCCTCGATCATGGGCAACGGCGAGATGCAGTTCATCTATACAGACAACGCAACGCTCATCGACGCGAAGAAACATCCGGAAAGACACAGAGACCTGATCGTCCGCGTGGCGGGCTACTGCGCATTTTTCGTAGAGCTCTGCGAGGAGGTCCAGGACGAGATTATAAGCCGTACGGTTATCGGAAGCGTATAAAAATCAAAGCTGCTGTAAAAGCTGAGGGCAGACGGGTAAGATTTTCTGTTATACGCATTGCCGGAGCATGACCAGGTTTTTACGTGTCAGCTGACCATGCCGGCGCCGGCAGCCAGCGGTGTCTGATGCTGTATCGGGTGTCCGGGGGAGGAAGACATGACAAAGGAAGAGACCGGCAGACGTGCAGGAAACATAATTCTGGCACTCGGGATAATATATCTGATCGCTGCTTTTGTGCTGATGATAAATGTTCATATTCACGATAACAGAGCCGCCGAAAAATCCGAAGCCGTGCTGACGAAGCTCGAGGAGATGATTCCCGATGAAAGCGGCAGCGGCACGGCCGGAGTTGTGTCCGATACCCTTGAGGTCATCGACATTGAAGGAAGTTCATATACAGGCATTCTTTCCATTCCTGACAAAAACCTGAGCTGGCCGGTAGAGGACAGAAACGGAAGCGGAAAAGAACTTCCCGCGTGCACGGGCGGCTCTCCGTACGAGGATACTTTTTCGATAACCGGCCCGGATTACAAGAGTATTTTCGGAAAACTCGGCGGATTGGAGAAGGGCGACGAGGTAGTATTTACAGATATCTATGGAAACCTCACGAAATACAAGGTGGAGAGCACAGGAAGGCGCGTGACCAGGAACGCTTCGAAAGCTTCGCTTACTTTGACAGCGGAGAAGATGGGAGCGGCCCAGTATGCGGTATCGTGCGTCAGGGAATAAAACAGAATACAGACGTTATCTAATAGACAGACAATTAATCAACAGATAATTAATCGACAGACAATTGATCGTCAGGCAATTGATCGACAGACAAATAAGCGACAGGCCAAAAATCAATAGATAATTGATCGACGGGTAATATAAATCGATAGATAATTAAACGACAGGCCAATATAAATCGACAGACAAATAAGCGGCAGGCTAAAAAAATCAAAAGATAAATATGCGACAGGAGATAATAGATAGATAATTAATCGACAAGTAATATAAATCGATAGATAATTAATCTAACAGGTAATTAATCGATATACAATTAGTCGACAGAAAAAATCGATAGATAAATATACGCTGAACGGACGCTGAAAGAATGAACGAGCACGGCTTCTGATAAGGAGGCGCTTCGCTCAATGCGATTCTCAATGCAATTTATGTATGCAATTTATGTATGCAATTTTATACTTTTAATTTATGTATGCAATTTTTGAAGCCGGCAGCCGTTTATGCTATTATTAGTAAATGACGGCTTTTTTACAAGTCATATGAATATTACTGTGGAGTGATTTGATGAAAATTAAGAAAGGACAAATTAAATAATGGCAACAGATCTGGAAATAGCACAGTCCGCAACGCTTAAACCTATTTATGAAGTGGCAGAGAAGGCGGGAATTCCCGAAGAGGCTGTGGAACCTTACGGAAAATACAAAGCTAAGATTTCGAGCAGCTTTTTAAGAACTCTTGACGGAAAGCCCGACGGAAAGCTCATTCTCGTCACAGCAATAAACCCTACAAAAGCAGGGGAAGGAAAGAGCACCACTACCGTAGGTTTAGGCGACGCCCTCAACAGGCTCGGGAAAAAGACCATGACCGCACTGAGAGAACCGAGTCTCGGACCTGTCTTCGGACTTAAAGGAGGGGCGACGGGCGGCGGACATGCACAGGTTGTTCCTATGGAAGACATCAATCTTCACTTTACAGGCGATATGCACGCAATCACTACAGCCAACAATCTCGTGAGCGCGTGTCTCGACAATTCGATACATCGCGGCAACGAGCTGAACATAGATCCTGAAAAGATAGTTTTCAAGCGCTGCATGGATATGAACGACCGTGAGCTCAGGGAGATCACGATCGGCCAGGGCCCGCACGCAAACGGCGTCGAGAGAAAAGACGGATTCAACATAACGGTGGCAAGCGAAGTAATGGCTGCGCTCTGCCTCGCGAGCGATCTGATGGATCTCAAGGAACGTTTTGCCAGAATGCTCGTGGCATATACATACGACGGCGAGCCAGTATACGTCCGCGATCTTGGAATTGAGGGCGCGATGGCTATGATCATGAAAGACGCCATTCTCCCGAATCTCGTGCAGACTCTGGAGAACAATCCTGTAATCATCCATGGCGGACCGTTCGCTAACATAGCCCACGGCTGCAACTCGGTAATCGCTACGAAAACATGCATGAAGCTGGCTGATTACACTGTTACGGAGGCTGGATTCGGCGCAGACCTCGGGGCTGAAAAATTCCTCGACATCAAGTGCCGCTTCGCAGGCATTCAGCCGCAGGCCGTCGTTATAGTAGCTACGATCAGGGCGCTTAAGCAGCACGGCGGAGTTGCATATGAAGATCTTGAGGAGGAAAACGTGCAGGCTATGCTCGACGGCTGCGGAAATCTTGCGAAGCACATCGACACTATTCAGCAGTTCGGTCTGCCGTATATAATAGCAATAAACCAGTTCTCATGCGATACCGATGCCGAAATCAGGGCGCTCGAGGACTGGTGTGCAGAGAACGGCCATCCTATGTCGCTCTCCCAGGTATGGGCGAAGGGCGGCGAAGGTGCTCTCGATCTCGCAGAAAAGGTGATCGGTCTCTGCGAGAAGGACAACGATTTTGCTCCTCTTTACGATACAAATGCTCCGATAAAGGAGAAGATAGAAACCATAGCCAGAAAAGTGTACGGTGCTGACGGCGTCGACTATACGGAAGAAGCTGAAGAGCAGATCGAGACGTTCACCAGACTCGGATGGGACAAGACTCCTGTCTGCATGGCAAAGACTCAGATGTCACTAACCGATACACCATGTGTCATGGGACGCCCGACGGGTTTCAGAATCACGGTCCGCGAGCTCGCTCCGAGCCTCGGAGCAGGCTTCATAGTCGCGTTCACAGGGAAAATACTCACGATGCCAGGACTTCCTGAGCATCCCGCGGCTCTGGATATGGATATAGACGAAAACGGAAAGATAGTGGGGTTATTCTGATGGAAAAGACAAAACCGGAAAAAATCCTTGTCGTAATCGACATGCAGAAGGATTTCGTCGACGGCGCGCTCGGCACCCCGGAGGCGCAGAGCATAGTCGGCAATGTAGCAGAAAAGATAAAGTCGTACAAGACGGAAAATGTGTATGCTACGAGAGATACGCATCCGGAAAACTATCTCGAGACCCAGGAAGGCGAAAATCTGCCGGTGCCACATTGTATCGAAGGGTCGGAAGGATGGCAGATCGTTCCCGAAATTGCGGCGCTTCTAGATGAAGAACATATCTTCGACAAGCCGACGTTCGGCTCGCTAGATCTGGCCGATAAGCTGAGCAGTCTGAACGACCACGCTCCGGCAGGCATAGAAATCGAGATCGTCGGGCTCTGCACCGATATCTGCGTGGTTTCAAACGCACTGCTGTTCAAGGCGGAGATGCCGGAGGTAAGAATCTCGGCAGATGCCTCGTGCTGTGCGGGAGTCACGCCGCAGAAACACGAAGCGGCTCTCGATACCATGGAATCGTGCCAGATACATATTACGGGAAGATAGTATAATAGTGTTGCAGACGGTATTTCAGGGAGGCGGCCTGAACTGACCGGGGCCGCGCATTCAACCTGTCAGCAGAGACTGACCGGGGCTGCGCATTCCACCTGTCAGCAGAGACTGACCGCGGCCGCGCATTCCACCTGTCAGCAGAGACTGACCGCGGCCGCGAGTTTCAACTGTCAGCGGAGCTGACATGTGCGCTTGAATATAATATCCGGTGAGAGAAAGGATGGACTGAACGATGGAAGAACGAAAATTTGACAGCCAGTTTGACAGCATTGCACATCTCAGATTTCCGATGAATAAGGATCTGATGCCGTCCGTCCAGAAGGTGCTGCGCCTTCAGAAATTCCCTGAGAACGAGCATCTGCAGTTCGGCACTATGCAGGTCAGATCTTACGACGGATACAAAGTTCCGGTCACCGTGCTTTGCCCGGAGGGTTCAGACAAAGACGCACCGTGTCTCGTATATTTCCACGGAGGCGGTTTCATGCTCCCGGGAGACGAAGTGAATTTCAAACTCGTCGAGACATATGCGGTCGAGGCGGACTGCAGAGTGGTGTATCCTGACTACCGTCTCTGTCCGGAATATAAATATCCTGCCGCTCATGAGGACTGCTACGCGGTCTACAAGTTCGTGGTGGACAACGCAGCGACTCTCGGAATGGACAGCAGCCGGATCATGGTCGGCGGAGACAGCGCGGGCGGCAATCTGGCCGCCGCAGTATGCCAGATGGCGCGCGACAGAGGCATAGCTCTTCCTTGTTTTCAGATGCTGATGTATCCTGTCACCGACAGGCGCATGAACACCGAATCGGCCCGTCTCATAACCGATGCTCCGGTGTGGGACCGCAGGCACTCGGAGGTATTGTGGCAGTGGTATACTGACAATGTTCCAGCCGGCGAGTTCTGCTACGCATCTCCTGCGGAGGCAGAAAGCCTGCAGGGACTTCCCGACACATATATCGAGATCGCTGACTACGATTCGCTCAGAGACGAGGGTAAGGAGTACGCCAGAAGGCTGAAAGAGTCGGGAGTAAATGTAGAGTACTATTTTAACAAAGGGACCGTGCACGGGTTCGAGTATGCAGGCGATGTCCCTATCGTGAGAGAATGCGTCGAAAGACGCTGCAAAACGCTGAAAAGAGTATTCAGCAGCGGGAAATGATATCGGAGGTGGTTCAGTTGATTCCAGCTTCATTTACTGATACTTATGAACTCAATAACGGTGTGAAGATACCGTGCATAGGCTTCGGCACGTACAAGACACCTGCCGATGAAACCTGCGGGGCTGTGCTTCAGGCGCTCGATGCCGGCTACAGGCTCATCGACACGGCGGCGTACTACGGAAACGAGGCCGGCGTAGGCGAGGCAGTGAGAAAATGCGGTCTGCCGCGTGAAGAAATCTTTGTTACGAGCAAGGTCTGGAATACTGACCGCGGCTACGACAAGACACTTGCTTCGTTCGACAGGACGATGGCCGCCCTCGGGCTTGAAAGCCTCGATCTTTTTCTCATCCACTGGCCGGCGGGTCTCAAGGCGTATGGCGATAAGGCGAAAGAAATAAACCGCGACACGTGGCGTGCCCTCGAGAGACTTTACAAGGAAGGACGCGTCAGGGCGATAGGTTTCTCCAATTTCCTGCCTCATCACATCGAAGAGGTCATGGAAACCGCGGAGATAAAACCTATGGTCGACCAGATCGAGTTTCATCTAGGCTGGGCGCAGCTTTCCGTCTCGGAATACTGCCTGAAAAACGGTATTGCTGTAGAGGCGTGGAGCCCGCTCGCGCGCGGTGCCGTGCTTGAGAACGAGACTCTGTCAAAGATAGCAGAGAAGTACGGAAAGACGACGTCGCAGGTTATACTGCGCTGGATCATGCAGCACGGGATCATTCCTCTGCCAAAGTCGGTTCACAGAGAGCGCATGGATCAGAATCTCGATGTATTCGGTTTCACGCTCGATGATGAGGAGATTTCCGAGATCGACGGGCTAAAGAATCTCGGCGGCAAATGCGCGAATCCCGACGAGATGGACGACTGACGGCGTCTGTGTAATGCATATTAATTTCCGCAATACACATGCATTTTCGTATCATAGATCCTGATAAAGTCCGGGAAATAAATACGGAAATATTTCTGCATCCCTCCGGCTGTTTCCCCGGCCGGAGGGATTTTGCATCTATGTTCATCTTGTTGTTAACGAATTTAAAAAGTATAAGAGTTTGCAGAATGAACTCCGGACAAATCAAAGACAAACACGATATGTAAACATATCCGTGAAATTAAAAATTATTTAAATCAGTTTTCAATATAATACTAATGTTAACAGCCATAAATAAATAGCATGAGCAATATGTACAACCCAATGCATGGAGAATAAGTGATGATAAATATTTTGTTGTATATATCCAAATCAACTTATAACAGGTTGTCACGCTTGATTTTTTCCAGAATAGCCTCCTGAATAAACTTAGATTTGGACATTCCTGATTTGGCAATTGACTTATCGATTAAAGCAGAATCATCTCTTGAAAAGATGGCAGTATAGCGTTTGTAGTTTTTACGCTGGTAATCTCTAATATACGTATTAGCGTCAAACGGCTTGTTTTTATCCGTTGATTTTTTTTCATAGCTGTTATCCATAATATAACCTCCAAATTAAACGAACTCACAATTTCGTTATAAATAGTATATCATATGCAGAACAAGTTGTTTATATATGTGATTAATATTTTTAATAGTATCTATAAGTTATTCTAATAATACTAATAATAATTACTTATGTAAAGTTGCTATTTGGTTACATGACGTGAGAAAGTTGAAAGGAGTTATACTGTTGAGAATCCACGTTTCGTGAAAGTTCCGCATTTCATAGATAATCTATATTTTTTCAGCTGTGCCGAGTACGGTGAAATGGTTTTTTCTGTATTTGATCAGGTCGTCGTCTTTCATCCGGCTGAGCTCCTTCGAGAGAGCGGTCCGCTCGACGTTCAGGTAATCGGCCATCTGCTGCCTGTCGAACGGTATGTCGAACTCCGTGCTCCCGTTCTTTACCGCAGAAAAATTGAGAAACGACATTACCCGGCCGCGTATGTTCTTCGGAGAAGTGTTTATTGCCCGGCCAGACAGTTCGAGGTTTTTCCTCGCTGATATAGTCATCAGATTGAACAGGAAGTGAAACTGCCAGCCGCCCGGCTTTCTGAAACTTTCATTGTCGATTCTTATGAACAATATCCGGCAGTCTTCGTTTGCGCATACATTTATCATCAGCTTTTCGTCGTGAAGCACTGCGTATGTTTCGGCAAAAAACCCTTTCTGTCCTACGATATTGAGGATCGTTCTGTTTCCCCATATGTCGGTGTTCTCGATCGTGATGCTGCCGTCGAGAACTATGCCTGTGCTGCAGGTCGTTTCTCCTGCGCGGAGTATGGTGCTGCCTTTCTTGTATTCGCGCTGGACGCAGCCGAGGCTTGAAAGAGCTTCTTTTATTTCTTCACGGGTCATTCCTCTGAAAAGCGCTGTACTCTCCAATTCTTCTATCAAATCTGCCGGTATTTTCATTGTCATCCTTTCTTTAACGTCATTCAATTTATATAACGTTCTTCTATCGTTCTTCTAACGTTCTTCAATTCATCTCTTTCCGTCTTTTCGCACGGAGGCGAAGTGCCGCACACAGGCGAGCCGCTGCAATGATACGAGGTACTGGAGCCGCTGCAATGATGCGAGGTACCGGAGCCGCTGCAATGATGCGAGGCACCGGAGCCGATGTAATGATGAGAGGCATCGCAAAGAAGCGGGGCGCGGACGCCTTCTGCACAGCCGTTCTGTACAGCCGTGTTCCAGCGTTAGGAAAATTTTCTTCAAATTTCAGAAATAAATTATAAAAATGTGGTTATAGCAACATACTATCTAATTAAATTTTAATATACTTTCGGTGTAAATACAAGTGAACAGTTACGAAATATGACAGGAGGAAAGATGATAAGACAGATCATTCATATAGACGAAGAAAAATGCGACGGATGCGGGATATGCGCCGAAGCTTGCCATGAGGGCGCTATCGAGATAATAGATGGAAAGGCGAAGCTGACGCGCGAGGATTTCTGCGACGGATTCGGGGACTGCCTTCCGGAATGCCCTGCAGGTGCGATCACTTTTGAGGAAAGGGAAGCCCCTGCATACGACGAGGAAGCGGTGAGAAGATCGAAGGAGTCAGGAGCGTCTGCCGGAGCATCAGCGCCTGAGAGACACGGACACGCCGGAGGGACTTTCGCAGGCTGTCCGGGTTCTGCGCCGGTCGACTTGTCAGGAAATGATGAGAGCAGGTCACCGGGCGATGCTTACGCCGGATATCAGAGAGAACCGGTTTCAAGACTTAAACAGTGGCCTGTTCAGATAAAGCTGCTGCCGGCCGAAGCGCCTTTTTACGACGGAGCGGATCTTCTGATAGCGGCCGACTGTACTGCATATGCTTATGCAGGCATACACGAAAAATTCATGAAAGGAAAGATTACACTGATCGGATGCCCGAAGCTCGACATGATCGACTACACGGAGAAGCTCACAGCCATCATTTCGCGAAACGATGTGAAATCGGTTACGATCCTGAGAATGGACGTGCCTTGCTGCGGAGGCCTGCAGGCTGCCGCCGAGAATGCGCTCAAAAACAGCGGAAAGTTCATTCCGTGGCGGGTTGTTACCGTCTGCCGCGACGGGCGCCTGATCGAATGAACGTCAATCCGGAAGACAACGGATCTGGATGACAATAGATTATTAAGCTTCGGATTACAACTTACAGCACAGACTGCGAAATATAATGAATCTTTCAAACCGGTACCTGCAGAACAGACAGACGCAGGGACGGGCAGCAGATTGAAAAGGAGATTTAAAAATGGACGAAAGAATGTTTTGTTTTCAGTGTGAACAGACGGCTGGATGCACAGGATGCACGGGCGCAGCAGGAGTATGCGGCAAAAAGGCAGGTACAGCTGGACTTCAGGACGAACTCACCGGAGCTCTGATCACGCTTGCCAGGCTAGAGGAAAAGAGCGGCGCGGCGGACAAGGATACATACAAAACCGTCGCAGAGGGACTTTTCACGACCGTTACAAACGTTAACTTCGCCGACGAGACGATCAGGGAACAGATTGAGAAAGTAAAGGCTGAGTCGGCGCGTCTTGCCGGGGCTGCTTCATCTGATTCGGGAGTGTGCGCTCCGTTCGATATGAAAAAAGTGTGGCACCACCCCGATGAAAATATCCGTTCGCTGAAATCGCTCATCCTCTTCGGTCTCAGAGGAACGGCAGCCTACGCGTATCATGCGCTTCATCTCGGATACACCGATACAGAAGTCGACAGAGCGTTCTGCGAAGGACTCAGAAAAGTCGGATTCTGCGAAAATAAGGATGAGCTGTTAAACGCGGCTATGGAGGCGGGAAAAGCCAACGTGAGCTGCATGGCTCTTCTCGACAAAGCGAATACCGAGACATACGGAACTCCGCTTCCGGCAGAGGTGACGATGAAAGTGGAGAAGGGACCGTTCATCGTAGTGACAGGACACGACCTCAAGGATCTGAAGATGCTCCTGGAGCAGACGGCAGGCACGGGCGTGAACGTATATACTCACGGTGAGATGCTTCCTGCCCACGGTTACCCCGAGCTGAGAAAGTACGACAATCTGAAGGGCAATTTCGGCACTGCGTGGCAGAATCAGAAAAAGGAGTTCGACGGGGTGCCTGCGGCGTTTCTGTTTACCACGAACTGCCTCATGCCTCCGCTTAAGAGCTATTCGGACAGAGTGTTCACCACGGGTCCGGTATCGTTCCCAGGCATTGCCCACATAGGCGAAGACAAGGATTTCACGCCTGTAATCGAACAAGCGAAGGCACTCGGCGGTTACAGCGAAGACAAGCAGTTTACGGGTATAAACGGCGGGAAGGCTGTCATCACCGGATTCGGCCGCGGAGCCGTACTTTCCGTCGCCGACAAGGTGATCGAATCGATAAAAGCAGGACACATCAGGCATATTTTCCTCGTAGCAGGATGCGACGGAGCGAAACCGGGCAGAAACTACTACACCGAATTCGTAAAGAAAACTCCGGCAGACACGCTCGTCCTGACTCTCGCCTGCGGGAAATACAGATTCAACGATCTGAATCTCGGATCGATAGACGGGATACCGAGACTGCTCGACATGGGACAGTGCAACGACGCGTACGGCGCCGTGCAGGTCGCTCTCGCTCTGGCAGACGCCTTCGGGTGCGGCATAAACGATCTTCCGCTCTCGTTCGTCCTTTCCTGGTACGAGCAGAAGGCCGTCTCGATTCTTCTTTCACTGCTCGCTTTGGGAGTTAAGAACATCAAGCTCGGACCGACGCTTCCTGCGTTCATCTCGCCGGACATCCTGAATTATCTTGTAGAAAATTACAATATTGCGCCTGTGACGACGCCTGAAGCAGATATGAAAGAGCTGCTCGGCGAATAGGGCCGCAAGAGAGATATAGAGATATACAAAATCATTGCTGGTAAGTTTTGCGTACACCGATGCCGCGCCGGCTGCAGTTCATCTGAAATGCAGCCGGCGCGGCCTTTGCATTGCGCTGGAACAGCGCAATGATTGTCTTGTCCGAATTTTTTTCAATCTTTTAAAAATATTATCTTGAACAGGCGCAGCTCAGATATTAAAATACAAACTACATAACGCAGTAAATCCATGTTTTATCGAAAACATTTGAACATATGAACAGGTGAAGGGAAAAAGGAGCTGTATATTCATGGTTAACAAGAGGAGCGTGCGCGGGATCATTTTCGCACTGTGCTCGGGCTGCTGCTGGGCGTTTTCAGGAACTGTGGGACAATTCCTGTTCACACAGAAAAACGCGGATCCGACGTGGGTTACGGTTGTCAGAATGACCACTGCAGGAATAGTATTTCTTCTGATGGCTGCAGCAAACCGCAGATCGCGCGAAGAGCTGAAAAATCTGCTGTCCAACGGCAGAGACATGCTGTACATGATTGTATTTTCCATAGCAGGACTTCTGATGGTCCAGTACGCTTACCTCGTGTCGATTGAACATACAAACGCTGGCGTGGCCACGGCGATACAATATTCGGGCGAAGCTCTTGTACTCGTTGTGACTTGTCTGAAATTCAGACGGCTTCCGTTCAAATCTGAATTTTTAGGATTGCTGATCATGCTGTGCGCGGTATTCCTCATTTCCACACACGGCAGGATAGGGCACACGGAATTCTCGTATACGACCATAATATGGCTCATCGTGGCTGCCGTCGCGCTGATGCTTTATACGGTTCTGCCTCCGAGAGTCATTTCGAAATACGGCAATACACCCGTCATGGGAGTAGGACTCCTGATAGGCAGCGCAGTGCTTGCTCTGATAACGAGAGTATGGACGATCGACCCGGGAATAATCGACGGAGGGACAATTATCGGGCTTGCCCTGATGATAGGCATAGGTACTGTCCTCGCATTTTCGATGTTCATGCAGAGCACCGTTCTTATCGGACCTATTAAGGCTGGAATGCTTTCGGCTGTAGAGACGGTAGCTTCGCCGGTGATTTCGTCGATCTGGCTCGGTATGAATTTCGACATCACCGATTACATCGGTTTTATAATGATGTTCGCTATGGTCATCATGCTGTCGCTTCCTGAACTCATGGGAAATTCCGCGAAAGCTTCCGAGACGGCTTCAGCTACTGCAAGGACAGCAAGAACTGCAAGACACGTATCGCCAGCTGCCGGCAGAGCTGCGCATAACCTCAATCTCGGCAAATAGCAAATAGCAGGACGATCTCATTTTTCTGCGCCAGACAGCGCAGGCACGGAATAACAACTGAATAACAATTGAATATGATGCCGGAATACAAGGCATGAAGATACTAAAAACAGCGGTCTGAAACCGCTGTTTTTTTGTCGTATATATTAAAATTGAAATTTACAAGTGCCTGAATATCAATGCCTGCAGACCTTAAGTTTACCGATAATATTTATTGTAAATATCAGAATTCGTACCCTAAATCCTTAAAAAACGATTCGGCAGCCGCCTTTACCGCGCTCTTTTCAGAAGAAGAACCGCTGACCGCTGTGATCATGTTCCCGACCCTGAGATACTGTCCGTAAATGGTTTCGGAATCCTGTATGTAAAGCGCGTAGTTCGATCCTTCCTTCGACAATTTTATGTCGCTGTCTTTTTCACCGTCGCCGTCGCTGTCCGTGATGATCGATTCGGCCATGGACGCGCTCGGAAGATACATATATATGTAATTGATGTTGTCCGATGTACTTACGAGAGCAGCATCGTACCCGTAATCGCCGGACATGTCTTTCACGGTGCCGTACTGCCCGGCTTTGTCTTCAAATGTCTTCATAGAAACCATCGTCAGCTGCTCGCCCTGTTCCTGCGCTGAAGAAACGGAAACGGCAGAAGACGAGGTCGAGGACGACGTGTTTCCGGAACTTCCCGATGTACAGGCTGCAAGTGAGAAGAGCATAGCTGCTGCAAGAATTGCTGACAGAATTCGCTTTTTCAAGTTTGCCTCCAGGTTATATTAATTGCTGACAGGACGGCGCCTGCAGCGTCTGTTTGCTAACAGTACTTTACATATTATACACGTATGAACGGTGCAGTCGATAGACTTTTGTGCGCGGAGCGCACGTAATTTTGCAGAATCAGGTGCAAGCCGCATTCCAGCCGCCCTGGCAGGCAAAAAATTTTGCAGCAGGTATGATTTTCATGCGTTGAACTGCATCTGCAGGGGTACAGAAAAAAGTACAGGACCTCTTCTGATACGCGCGGAAGATGCCCGGACAATCCGGCCTGTGACCTTTAAAGCTAACAAAAAATACATGTTTTATGATATAATTATTTTGGGTTTTTAGATGATTTACGGAGGCTGAAATTTGGTCAACAGAGAGATACAGGAAGAAAGAGAATACGAGCTTCTTTCTGATATGGGCACAAAGTCCGCTGAAACGAGAGGAAGGGCCATACCTGAGGAACCGTGCAGGATCCGGACGGAATTTCAGCGCGACAGAGACAGAATCATCAATACCAAGGCTATCAGAAGGCTTATGCATAAGACTCAGGTGTTTCTTTCCCCGGAGGGAGACCATTTCAGCACCAGGCTTACTCATACGCTGGATGTGGCGCAGATTGCAAGGACCATCGCGAGAGGACTCGGCCTCAACGAGGATCTTACCGAAGCCATCGCTCTCGGTCACGATCTCGGGCATACGCCGTTCGGACACAACGGAGAGCAATTCCTCGACGAGAGATATCCTGACGGATTCAGACACAACGAACAGAGTCTCAGAGTCGTAGATGTGCTCGAAACGGGAAAGAACGGCAGGAGAGGACTCAATCTCACCGCCGAGGTCAGGGACGGAATCGTCAATCATTCAGGTCCCGGAATCCCTTTTACAATGGAAGGCAGGGTGGTACGCATAAGCGACAGGATAGCGTACATCAACCACGATATCGACGATGCCGTGATGGCCGGAGTCATTTCCGAAGACGATCTGCCTAAAGACTGCGTGAAATGTCTCGGCGGCAGTCTGAGCTCCAGAATCGACACACTCGTCAGGGATCTGATCGTTTCGAGCGAAAAAGCCGGAGACATCGTACAGAGCGAGGAATGCGGATTCTATATGAATAAGCTGCGCGACTTCATGTTCGAGCATGTTTACAGCAGCGAGATCGTCAAACAGGTCGCGGAAATGTTCAAGGTCAGGCATCTGATATTCTCGCTTTATAATTTTTATCTCGAACATCCTTACGAGATGCCGGAGGAGCACATAGCCATGCTCTACATCTACGGGACGGATGAGGTTGTAAAGGACTATATAGCCGGCATGACGGACAGGTACGCTATCAAGATGTACAACCATCTGTTCGTGCCAACAGGCTGGAAACTTTCCGACAATATCAGCAGACACGATTGAAACAGTTTAATATATCACACGAATAATACTGCCCGCAGAAGGCAGGAATTTTTTTCTCACACGCAGGCATCTGTGAACAGTCAGGACGCCGGCCACTTTGATAGAAGGGGATAGAATTGTCAAATTCAACGGATGAAATAAAAAGCAGATGCAATATAGTCGACGTGGTCGGGCGTTATGTCAAATTGAAGCGGTCCGGGTCAAACTACATGGGGCTCTGTCCTTTTCACAACGAGAAGACGCCTTCGTTCAGCGTCTCGGAGAAGGGCCAGTTTTTCCACTGCTTCGGATGCGGAGAATCTGGCGACGTGATTTCGTTTATTGAAAAGATCGAAAACGTCGATTTCAAGACTGCGCTCCAGAAGCTGGCGGACATGTACGGAATCAATCTCGAAGATTACGGATACACGAATGAAAGCAGAAAAAACGAGTTCTACAAGATGAACCGTGACGCTGCTTTGTTTTTCGTTCATTCGCTCACCGACAGGCCTAACCCGGGCAGAGACTACATCATGAACCGCGGGCTCGATCTCAAGACGATCACCAGGTTCGGCATTGGATTTGCTCCTGACTCGTGGAACAGCCTGCTCAATTATATGAAATCAAGGGGATACGATGAAAAGATGCTTTACAGAGGAGGACTGATCTCCTCTTCAAAAGGACGCTATTACGACAAGTTCAGAAACAGAGTCATCTTTCCGATTATCAACACCAGGGGCAAGGTGATTGGCTTCGGCGGCCGCATCATAGGAGACGGAGAGCCGAAATACCTGAATTCGCCGGAATCAGATGTCTTTTCAAAGAGAAATAATCTGTTCGGACTCAACCTTACGAGGGAAAGCATAAAGGAAAAAGACTGCGCGATCATCGTAGAAGGATACATGGATATGGTATCGCTTTATCAGAGCGGCGTGACGAATACCACTGCCACTCTGGGTACGGCGCTGACTCCGAATCAGTGCAGCATGCTCAGCCGTTATACGAAGAACATCGTCTTGTCTTACGATGCTGACGCCGCGGGAAGGAAGGCCGCCCTGCGGGGCATCGAGATCATTAGAGACGCGGGACTCAACGTCAAGGTGCTCCACGTCCCGGACGGCAAAGATCCTGACGAGTATGTGCGCAAACACGGGAAGGAAGCTTTCGAGGAGCTCGTCGAAAATGCGGTGCCTTATGTCGAATACAAGCTGGAGCACGAAAAGTCGCTGTCCGATCTTAACACAGAAAACGGGCGCCTCAGGTATATAGAGGGAGCTGCGCGCGTACTGAGCAGCATTACGCCGGCCGAGGCAGAAATGTATATAAAAAAGGTGTCTGAAGAAACAGGACTGCAGGAAGGCACTCTGAGAGCAGAAGTAAGGCAGGCCTCAGATCAGTCAGGCCGCAGGAACAGCAATTACCGCAGGCCTGTGCGTGGTGAGCAGAGCGGCAGAGGTGCCGGCTCCCTTGACGAGGATCAGCGCCTTCAGAGGACGATCATCGGAATAATCGCGAAAGACCCTTCAGCCATAGAGAAAGTATCGGATTACGAATATATTTTCACAGACCCTGTCTGTTTCAGAATATATAACACATTAAAATCGCTTTCACAGAATGATACGCCGCCCGACATCAATACGGCGGCCGACAGCATGAGCGCGGAGGACGCGCAGGTATTCCTGAGCCTTGCTGATTCGGAGGCGTTTGACTGCAGTATGAGTACGCTCAATAAACTGCTGGACGACTGCGTTAAGAGAATCAGTGAAAAAAAATTAAGGCAGGACAAAGAGTATCTGACCAACGAGCTGAAGCTGCTGTCTGACGATGATGACGAGCGGATCACGAAGATAATGGTTCAGATGAAAGAGATCGACGAAAATATTCAGCATCTGCGGAACAGCACAGGGGAGTGAGCACGAAATGGCAAACCGCAAAGATTCATCTGCAAAGAAACAGCAGGAGATTATCAACGAACTGCTGGACAAGGGAAAAAAGAACGGATTTCTGTCTTATCAGGAAATAGCGGACAAATTCTACAACATAGATCTGGACAAGGATCAGGTCGAAAGCCTGTATGATCTTTTCATCGCAAGCGGTATAGAAATCGTCTCCGAAAGCGAAGGCTCGCAGGCTGGTGCAGGGGATAAAGCTGAAAAAAAGAAGAGCAAAGACAAGGGCGACAATTTCGAAGAGAACATGTCGAAGAACGTGGCCGTAGACGATCCTGTCCGCATGTATCTCAAGGAGATAGGGAAGGTCAATCTGCTGACGGCAGACGAAGAGATAGAGCTTGCCAAGAGAATGGAACAGGGCGACGAAGAGGCAAAGAAAAAGCTCTGCGAAGCCAACCTGCGTCTCGTCGTAAGCATCGCAAAGCGCTACGTCGGCAGAGGCATGCTTTTCCTCGACCTCATTCAGGAGGGAAACCTCGGGCTCATTAAAGCAGTAGACAAGTTCGACTGGCGCAAGGGATACAAGTTCAGCACATATGCCACATGGTGGATAAGACAGGCGATCACGAGATCCATCGCAGACCAGGCGAGGACGATAAGAATTCCTGTGCATATGGTCGAGACTATAAACAAGCTGATAAGGGTTTCGAGGCAGCTGCTGCAGGAACTCGGCAGAGAGCCTACTCCTGAAGAGATAGCGGCTCAGATGGAACTGCCTGTAGAGAAGGTCAGAGACATCCTGAAGATCGCCCAGGAGCCTGTATCACTCGAAACGCCTATAGGCGAGGAGGAAGACAGCCATCTCGGCGATTTCATTCCGGACGAAGACGTTCCGGCTCCGGCCGATGCTGCCGCATATTCAATGCTCAAGGATCAGCTCGAGGAAGTCCTTTCGACTTTAACGGACAGGGAGCAGAAAGTGCTCAAGCTGAGGTTCGGTCTCGAAGACGGCAGAGCGCGCACCCTTGAAGAAGTAGGACGCGAGTTCGACGTCACCAGGGAACGCATAAGACAGATCGAGGCGAAGGCGCTGAGAAAGCTCAGGCATCCGAGCCGCAGCAAGAAACTCAAGGATTATCTGTAAGATGGCAGGGAAAATAAAGCTTTCGGAGCGCATGCAGATGATCGCTTCGCATGTTTCTCCAGGCAGCAGGACGGCTGATATCGGAACGGATCACGGATATATACCGGTGTGGCTCATTTCGTCCGGCGTGACAGACAAGGTGATTCTGACCGATGTCAACGAAGGACCGCTGAAAAAGGCTGCGGCAAGTTTCAGACGTTATCTTCCCGAAGTGAAGCCTGATCTGAGACAGGGCTACGGGCTTGACGTAGTGAGTCCCGGCGAGGCAGACGACATCATAATCGCAGGCATGGGCGGCATCCTGATTTCGAAGATACTCAGCCGCGGCGCCGGCGTCGTGAAAACTGCCGGAACACTGATACTGCAGCCCAGGAACCACAGCTTCAGCCTGCGGAGTTATCTGAGGAGACTCGGAGATTTCACAGTGGTTTCAGAGGAAATAGCAGTCGAAGACAAAAGATACTGCGAGATCATAACAGTCAGGAGAAACGACCTCATGAACAGCTTCGAGCGGGAAAAGGCCGAGGAAGCCGGAAGGCTCGAGGCAAGGCTCGGACTCGGCGAAAGAATTTACGATGAACTGCCTGTCATGTACGCCGTTACGGGTGGATATGACGAATATATAAATCACAAATGCCAGACGGAGCAGCTGGTCATAGACAATATAACCGCGAACGGCTGTTCAGAGCACGCTGACCGGAGAAAGCTCAGGGCTGAAAAGAGGCTCGAGGCATTTCGAAGGATAGGAGATGCAGCAAAGCGGAGTTAAGGACGGAACAATGATCAATATCAGAGATGCTGTGGAAGCAGTCAGAAGGCAGGCACCTGAACGCCTTCAGGAATCGTGGGACAACAGCGGCATACAGATCCTCGCGGATGCTGATGCCGGTATTAATAAAATACTGACGTGCCTCGAGATAGAGAGCAGCGTCGTGGACGAGGCTGTCGAATGCGGCGCGAAGCTCATCGTCACGCACCATCCGCTGTTTTTCAACAAAATCGGGAATATCAGAGACGACGATCCCGAGGGAGCACAGGTTATAAAGCTGATTCAGAACGGAATATCCGTGTATTCGGCGCATACGTCGTTTGATTCCGCCGCACACGGGACGAACCAGGATCTGGCGGAAAAGCTGGGCCTCATCGACATAGTCCCGATGTATCCGGATGAAACAGATCCCGACGCCGGCATGGGCCGTTACGGGCATTACAGCGAGCCTGTTCCCTTCGATGTGTTCGAGAGAAGGCTTTCGGATGTGTGCGGGGCTGACGGGATAAGAATCGCTGGCATTAAACCCGAGTCGGTGCAGTTTATCGGCCTCTGCACGGGAGCAGGGTCGGAATTCGCTGACGACGCGGTTGCAAACGGAGCAGACGTATTTGTCACAGGAGATCTCAAATATCACGAAGCCAGGCATATCTGCGATATCGGGTTCTGCGTTATAGACGCCGGGCACTACGGAACCGAAGTGCTCTTTGCGGACAACATGGCGGCACTTCTCAGGGAGGATATCGGTGACAGAGCCGAGATCATTCCTTCCAGAGCAGATATCAATCCGTTCGTATGACGCGATTGTCCGTCCGCACGACGCGATTGCCCATTCATATGACGTAAATGCCCGTCCGCACGACGTGAAAATATGTCCGCATTTTATGAATATAAATTCACGAGGTTTTTATACTCATTTTCTTTTAATAAAATACATTTTCTGATATACTAAATTCAATGTGTGAGTAGGTCAGACGATCGCGTCACGCCGCAGAGCGTGATGAGGAAAGTCCGGGCTCCACAGGGCAAGGGTGCCGGATAACGTCCGGCGAAGGCGACTTCAGGGAAAGTGCAGCAGAGATATACCGCCGCTTATGCGGCAAGGGTGAAAAGGCGGGGTAAGAGCCCACCGGCGCTGCGGTAACGCGGCGCGTCCATGTAAACCCCACCCGGAGCAAGACCAAAAACAGGCTGTTTGAGACGGCGGCCCGTCGTCGGCCTTATATGGTAGGTCGCTTGAGCGCCGCGGCAACGCGGCGTCTAGAAAGATGATCGTTTGATACAGAACTCGGCTTACAGACCTGCTCACAGATTTCTGATAAGGAGGTAAAGACACATGGCTATTCTTGATAACAAGGGCGATGCAGCAAAGACAGCTCAGTCAGCAGCTCAGAATGTCGGAGAAATCGGGAAATCGATTGCCCAGAAGATCGGTGAGTTCACCGAATCAAGCAAGATTTCCATGAACATCAGAAAAAAGGAAAAAGATATAAGATCAAGCAAGTTTAACATCGGCAAACTCGTCTACGAACAGTATAAAAATGGTCATGAGTTTGACGAAAGCATCATAGAGATCTGCAAGCACATAGACTCTGAATATTCGGATATTCAGAAGCTTGAGACCGAGAAGGAAAGCGTGGGCATCGACGACCTCGGAGTGGAAGTGGTTGACGCCGACATTCCTGAAGATATGGATTTTGCTGTTTCCGAAGATGATGATGAGATCCTCAAGGATCTTTAGGTCAGCTGAATCGTGTAAAATGATTTTCTGTTACGGCTGTTTAACGACAGCCGTATTTTTTACGCAAAGCTTCCGGAGGTGACGGGCTGAAGATGAAAAAAATACTCAGGCTTCCCGCTCTGCTGATTCTGCTGCTCGCGGCGGTTCTCGTCCTGACGTCGTGCGGAAGCACGTCCTCAGGGTCCTCTTCTTCGGGATCTTCCTCTTCGGAAGATGACGGCGGCCGCGTAAAAGTAGTGGCTACTATTTTTGCGGCATACGACTTCGCACGGCAGGTGTCGGGCGGAAACGCGGATGTAACAATGCTCATAAAACCCGGAACCGACGTGCATTCATACGACCCTACGGTTAAGGATATAGAGGAGATTGAAAACTGCGATCTGTTCATATATGCCGGCGGCGAAAACGACGCGTGGGTGGATAAAATACTCGATTCGCTCGATAACAAGCCGAAGACGGTGGTGATGACCGAATGCACCGGTTTGTACAAGGAAGAGATCACGGGCGGCATGCAGACGACGGCCGAGCAGCGTTCGGAAGATGAATGGGACGAGCATGTCTGGACCTCTCCGATGAATGCGCAGAAAATAGCCAGCGCGATATCGGATTCGCTGCAGGAGATCGATCCGGAGCATGCGTCTGACTACGAGAAAAACAACGAAGAATATCAGAAGGAACTGCAGGATCTGGACAGCGATTTCAGAGATGTAGTGAACAATTCGAAGCGGAAAACCGTCATATTTGCAGACAGATTTCCGGTAAGGTATTTTACCGAGGAATACGGCCTTACATACTATGCAGCCTATCCGGGATGCGCATCCGATGCGGAGCCTTCGGCAAAGACGGTCGTTTCGCTGATCGAAAGGGTAAAGAAGGAAAATATACCAGCCGTGTTCTATATAGAACTTTCAAATCAGAAGATGGCGGACACGGTGGCAGAAGAAACCGGTGCGAAGAAACTGCTGTTCAGCTCGTGCCACAACGTGACGGCGCAGCAGTTCGAAGACGGTGTCACATATATATCGCTCATGAGGGACAATCTAGAGAACCTCAGATACGCTCTTAACTGAAGAACAAAGGACGGACCTGCAGGTGCAAGCCCGGATAACGTAAGCTGGACCGGGCGGGAGACGGAGAAAGTCAGCAGACACGGATTGGAGCCCGACAACGTAAGCTGGATCGAGCGGGAGACGGAGAAAGTCAGCAGACACGGATTGGAGCCCGACAACGTAAGCTGGATAGGGTCGGAACCCGACAACGTAAGTGTGCGCAGACTGGAGCCGGAGAACTTCAGCGGGCGCGGGCCTGCTTTAACAGACTGGATTTAATATATTAAACAATGCAAGTTCATGGAGGTGATTAGTGTGTCGCAGATTATCTGCAGAGATGTTTCGTTTTCGTACGGCAGCAGCACTGTAGTCAGCGGTCTGAATTTCACCGTCAATGACGGGGAATACATGTGCATAATCGGAGAAAACGGTTCCGGCAAGAGTACGGCGGCAAGAGGCATCCTGGGCCTTAAACAGCCCGACAGCGGCTCCATCGAATTTGGAGACGGGCTTAAATCGAGCGAAATAGGATATCTGCCCCAGCAGAGGGATGTGCAGAGAGATTTTCCTGCATCGGTGCGGGAAGTCGTCCTTTCGGGCAGGCTCAACTCGATCGGCATGAAGCCGTTTTATTCGCGAAGAGATAAAAAAGACGCTTATGAAAAGATGAAGCTTCTCGGGATCGACAATATTTCCGACAAGTGCTACCGTGACCTTTCGGGAGGCCAGCAGCAGAGGGTTCTCCTCGCCAGGGCCATGTGCGCATCCAAAAAGCTGCTCCTGCTCGACGAACCTGTGACGGGGCTCGATCCGATCGCTGCGCAGGATATGTACGAGCTCATAGCAGACATCAATAAAACTATGGGAATGACGATCGTGATGATCTCACACGATATAGAAAGCACGCTGAAATACGCGACTCATATACTTCATATAAGCCATACCGGAACGTTTTTCGGAACCGTCGACGAATACAGAAAGTCCGAGTTCGGCAGGAAATTCATCGGAGGTGGATGCTGATGCAGATTATCTCCGAAATGCTCAACTATCATTTCATACTCAGGGCTGTCATAGCAGGAACGCTCGTGTCGCTGTGCTGTTCACTGCTCGGCGTAAGCCTTGTGCTGAAACGGTTTTCGATGATAGGCGACGGCCTTTCGCACGTAGGATTCGGCGCTATTGCCGCGGCGGCAGCACTGAATCTCGCCCCTCTTTACGTAGCGATACCGGTGTGTGTCGCTGCCGCCTTTTTCCTGCTGAGAATATCTCAGAACACGAGAATCAACGGCGACGCTGCGATAGCGATGATATCGTCGGGAGCTCTCGCAGTGGGTGTAATGCTAATTTCGGTATCTACGGGAATGAATACCGATGTATATAACTATATGTTCGGAAGCATTCTCGCGCTTTCTGACGGCGACGCGAAGTTTTCAATAGTCCTCAGCATATGTGTGACGGCATTTTTCATACTGTTCTATCCGAGACTGTTCGCCGTTACGTTTGACGAGACGTTTGCAAAAGCGACTGGAACCAATACCGGACTTTGCAGCACAGTTCTCGCGGTGCTGACTGCGGTTACAGTCGTGCTTGGCATGAAAATGGTGGGAGCTCTGCTCATTTCAAGCCTCATCATATTTCCGCCGCTTTCGGCTATGCGGTGCTTCAAGACTTTCAAATCGGTGACGGTCTGCTCAGCGGTGCTTTCCGTGGCCAGCTTCATCGCCGGCATGGTTTTGAGCATGCTTCTCGAAACTCCGAGCGGAGCGAGCGTAGTCTGCGTAAACGTCATCGTTTTCGTTATATTCGCAGTGGCCGGAAAGATTACGGGAAGAGCGTCATAAGAGCGTAATAATTGAAAGATGAAGGCAATAATAGACAAATCCGGACAATCGGATATTGAAACTTGATGAAAATTACATATAATAGGCAGTTAAGAAGTTAAAACAAAAGAAGCGTCATTTTTAAACGCTGGCATGATTTTGTACAGATTACCTGACAATTCTGGGGGTAAAAGTATTATGAATTCCGGACCCGTACCCGTGGTGCGTCATGGCTCAGGCCCGGCTTAATATAAACAGAGTGAGAGAATGCAACAGGTAATTTCGGAGGAATTTTTGTGAAACTTGGTATTGACGTCGGTTCAACGACTGTAAAACTGGTGCTGCTCGACGACAGCGACAACATTGTATATAAAAAGTATGAAAGGCACATGTCGAGTGTATTCAGCAAGGTCAGCGACATGCTGGACGACCTCTGCGAATTTTACGACGGCACAGCTCAGGTGACTATAACCGGATCTGGCGGCCTTTCGATTTCAAACAGCCTTGACATTCCGTTTGCCCAGGAGGTTATAGCTTCTTCGGAAGCCGTTTCGAGACTGATTCCGCAGACAGATGTGGTTATCGAGCTCGGCGGGGAAGATGCGAAGATCACATTCTACGGCGACACGGTGGAGCAGAGGATGAACGGCACGTGTGCCGGAGGAACGGGAGCATTCATCGACCAGATGGCGGTGCTCCTCAATACGGATGCAAACGGCCTTAACGAAGCTGCCAAGAACTACAAGACCATTTACCCTATAGCTGCGAGATGCGGCGTGTTCGCTAAGACGGACATCCAGCCGCTAATCAACGAGGGCGCGGCCAGAGAGGATCTTGCGGTTTCGATATTTCAGGCCGTTGTAAATCAGACTATCAGCGGACTCGCGTGCGGAAGAAAGATAGAGGGCAACGTGGCATACCTCGGCGGCCCGCTTTCGTTCATGTCAGAGCTCAGAAAGAGGTTTACAGAAACACTTAACCTCAAGCCGGAAAACGTTATTTTCCCTGAAAACGCACGGTACTTCGTAGCACTCGGCGCCGCTTATCTCGCCGAAAAGAGCCCTGAAATCAGTCTGAAGGCTCTTGCAGAAAAGATCAAGGACCCTGACCTCAAGGCGGAGACTGACACGAAATATCTCGAGCCTCTCTTCAAGGACGAAGAGGACTACGAGCAATTCAAGGCACGCCACGACAGCGAAAAAGTGGAGAGAGCAGAACTTTCAGAAGCGGAAGGTCCGGCTTTCCTCGGAATCGATGCCGGTTCCACTACGACGAAGGCTGCTCTGACCGACAGCGAGGGCAGGCTGCTCTACACGTATTACACCGGCAATCACGGCAATCCTGTGGAATCCGCGAGAAAGATATTGAAGGATCTCTACAGCAAGATGCCTGAAAATCTGTACATAGCGTATACGGTCACTACTGGCTACGGCGAGGGCCTCATAAAAGCTGCGTTCAACGCGGACTACGGTGAAGTCGAGACAATCTCGCACTACCGTGCCGCGAGAAAATTCAAGCCAGACGTCGACTTCATACTCGATATCGGCGGACAGGATATGAAGTGCATCAAGATCAAGGACGGAGCGGTCTACGACATCGTTCTCAACGAAGCGTGCTCGTCCGGATGCGGATCATTCATAGAAACGTACGCAAAGAGCGTGAATATGGATGTCGAGGAGTTTGCAGAAGAGGCGCTCGAATCGCATCATCCTGTAGACCTCGGAACGAGATGCACGGTATTCATGAATTCAAAGGTTAAGCAGGCTCAGAAGGAAGGTGCCGAAATCGGCGACATTTCGGCAGGACTTTCGTATTCTGTAATTAAGAACGCCCTGTATAAAGTAATAAAGCTCAGGGATGTATCGGAGGCCGGCGAAAACATCATCGTTCAGGGCGGTACGTTCCTCAACGATTCCGTGCTCAGAAGCATAGAAAAGATACTCGGAAGAAACGTCATAAGACCTGATATTTCAGGCGTAATGGGAGCGTACGGAGCAGCGCTAATCGGCATGGACAGATATGCCGGAAACGGTGTTTCAAGCGTTCTGAACGACGAACAGCTCGACGAGTTCTCCGTAAAGAACAAGTTCGCGAGATGCGGAAAGTGCGAGAACAACTGCCAGCTGACGATCAATATTTTCAACGACGGCAGCAGGTTCATCACTGGAAACAGATGCGAAAGAGGCGCCGGCAAACAAGTAAAGAAGAAGGACGAATACAACCTCTTCAAATACAAGTACGAGAGATTGTTCGACTACTACACGCCGCTCGATTCCTCGAAGGCGAAGAGGGGCATTATCGGCATTCCGAGAGTGCTCAACATGCACGAGAACTACCCGTTCTGGTTTACGTTCCTGACGAAGCTCGGTTTCAGAGTCGTGCTTTCACCTGCATCGACAAAAGATATCTACGAACTCGGAATGGAGACCATTTCTTCAGACACGGCATGCTATCCGGCGAAGCTCGTTCACGGCCACGTTCAGTGGCTGATCAACAGCGGGGTAAAGACGATCTTCTATCCTTCGCTGAACTACGAGATGATAGAGGACGAGAGCGCGAACAACCACTACAACTGCCCGATAGTAGCCATGTATCCAGAAGTAATCGCGGGAAATATGGCGGAAACCATTTCTGAAAACCACGTGACGCTGATGCATCCATTCCTGCCGTATTACGACGACAAACGCCTGAAGGAAAGGCTCTACGAGGAATTCAGCTCGTTCGGCGTTACCAAGAAAGAGATTTCCGATGCGGTAGATGCAGGCCGTGCTGAAGACGAAAACTTCAAGCAGGATGTATTCGACCAGGGAACGAGGATACTCAACTACGTCGAGAGCAAGGGCAAGCACGCCATAATACTTGCGGGCAGGCCTTATCATCTCGATCCTGAGATCAACCACGGCATCGACCAGGTAATCACATCGTTCGGATTCGCCGTGCTCACCGAATCTTCGGTCGCAGGACGCACGAACCTCAAGAGACCTGTCAGGGTTCTCGACCAGTGGATGTATCACTCGAGACTCTACAAGGCGGCTGATTTCGCGGGATCAAGGGACGACGTGGACCTCGTTCAGCTCACATCGTTCGGATGCGGACTCGACGCGGTTACGACCGACGAAGTTCAGGAGATACTGGGGCAGCACAACAAGCTCTACACACTCCTGAAGATCGACGAAGGAACAAACCTCGGCGCAGTAAGGATCAGAATACGTTCCCTCAAGGCTGCTCTCGAAGAGAGGAAAGAGCACGACCTCCACTGCGAGCCGAAGATCAAGCCGTTTGAGAGAGTGATCTTCACAAAGGAGATGAGAGAGAATTACACGCTGCTCATGCCGCAGATGGCTCCTATGCAGTTCGATCTGATGCAGACGGCATTCAACAATGCAGGATACAACCTCGATCTGCTGCCTGTAGTCGACAAGAACGCGGTGGAAACGGGACTTAAATACATAAACAACGACGCGTGCTATCCTACGATAATCACGCTCGGTTCGATAATAAATACATTGAAGTCCGGGAAATACGACCTGAACAGGACGGCAGTGCTGATGTCGCAGACTGGCGGCGGATGCAGAGCCAGCAACTATATCGCGCTCCTCAGAAAGGCCCTGAAGGAAAACGGAATGGAACAGGTGCCGGTAGTTTCCATAAACTACGTCGGGCTCGAAAAAAATCCTGGTATGAAATTCTCTGCAAAGATGCTTTACGGCATTTTGTATGCTACACTGTACGGTGATCTGTTTATGAGGCTCGTCAATGCGACTCATCCGTACGAGGCTGAGAAAGGCAGCGTCGACAGGCTTTATCATAAATGGAACGAAATTGCCAGACAGAATGTCATCAACAGAAACTTCAGGGAATTCAAGCGCAATGTAAAACAGATCGTGAAGGAATTCGACGAAATTCCTCTTCTCGATGTCAGAAAGCCTAAGGTCGGCGTCGTAGGCGAAATACTCGTCAAGTATCATCCGAACGCCAACAACAACATCGTCAAGATAATAGAGGACGAAGGCGGGGAAGCAGTTGTTCCTGACCTGCTCGACTTCTTTATGTACTGCATGAAGAACTACGAGTTCAATTACAAGGAAATGGCCGGTTCCTATGTCTGGTACAAGGGAACGAGGCTCGGCATCGACGCGATAAACCACTACAGAAATGTAGTCGTCAGAGAGCTTGAAAAGAGCAAAAGATTCGAGCCGCCTCTTCACGTCGACAAGATCGCGGAAAAGGCAGAAAAAGTCACATCGCTCGGCACGCAGTGCGGCGAGGGATGGCTGCTCGCAGGCGAGATGACCGAACTCATAGACAGCGGGGTCGAGAACATCGTGTGCCTCCAGCCGTTCGCATGCCTTCCTAACCACGTAACCGGCAAGGGCATGATAAGGCCTCTCAGGAAGCTCAATCCTAAGTCGAACATCGTAGCCATCGATTACGATCCGGGCGCCAGCGATGTCAACCAGCTCAACAGAATAAAACTGATGATGACTACGGCACACAGAAATCTCGAAAAAGAGATCGAACAGGAAAAGCTCGATAAGGAAAACAAAAAAGAAGGAGTAATCTAGATTATGAAGGCTGTAATCACCGTTATCGGACAAGACAAGATAGGTATCATATATAATGTGACTTCTGTGCTCGCAGAATACGACGTCAATATCCTCGATATCAACCAGACCATCATGAATGAGCTGTTTACCATGATAATGGTCGTCGACACTTCGAACATGCCAGTCTCATTCGATGAGATCCAGAAAAAATTAGAGGAAAAAGGCAGCGAAATCGGCGTCAATATCAGGATTCAGGACGAAGGCATTTTCACTGCGATGAGCGAGCTTTAACCGAAGCTGCATATATATGAAAGAGAGGTCATAAATTGATAAATCTTGATAACGTGATGAAGACCCTTCATATGTTCGACAAAGAGAAGCTCGATATACGTACTATCACAATGGGCATTTCTCTTCTCGACTGCGGTCATTCGAACGGAGATATCGCGCGCCAGCGCATGTACGATAAAATCTGCAAAAAGGCTGAGAATCTGGTATCCGTAGGCGAGGAAATCGAAAGAGAATACGGCATTCCTATCATTCATAAACGTATCTCGGTCACTCCTATGGCGATAGCTGCGGCGGCAAGCATGGACAAAGACTACGTCAAGTTTGCGGTAATGCTCGACAAGGCAGCAAAGACGACAGGCGTCAACTTCATCGGCGGCTTTTCGTCGCTCGTCCAGAAGGGCATGTCAAAGGGAGACGAGATCCTCATCAAGTCTATTCCTGAGGCGCTCGCGGCGACTGAGCTCGTCTGCTCCTCGGTGAATGTAGGATCTACGAGATCGGGAATAAATATGGATGCCGTGAAGATAATGGGACAGGTTGTAAAAGACACTGCGAAGCTGACGGCGGACAATGACAGCATAGGCTGCGCAAAGCTCGTGGTATTCGCAAACGCCGTCGAGGACAACCCGTTCATGGCAGGTGCGTTCCACGGAGTCGGAGAATCAGACACTGTAATAAACGTCGGAGTAAGCGGCCCGGGAGTCATCAAGGTAGCGCTCGAAAGCTGCCGTGAACAGCCGTTCGACGTAGTGGCGGACACGATCAAAAAGGCCGCGTTCAAGGTAACCAGAATGGGCATGCTCGTGGCGAGCGAGGCTTCGAAAAGGCTCGATACGCCGTTCGGCATAGTCGATCTTTCGCTTGCGCCTACGCCTGCTATAGGCGACAGCATCGCGAGGGTTCTGGAGGAAATAGGCGTCGACAGCTGCGGAGCGCCTGGAACTACTGCCGCTCTGGCGATGCTGAACGATGCGGTCAAGAAGGGCGGCATCATGGCTTCATCCCACGTGGGCGGCCTCAGCGGAGCATTCATTCCTGTCAGCGAAGACGAAGGAATGATAGCGGCGGCCAAGTCGGGTTCGATAAGCATCGAAAAGCTCGAGGCCATGACATGCGTATGCTCAGTAGGTCTGGATATGATAGCGATTCCGGGAGACACTCCTGCGTCTACGATTTCAGGCATCATTGCTGATGAAGCAGCGATCGGAGTGGTAAACGGAAAGACGACGGCTGTCAGGGTCATTCCTGTCGAGGGCAAAAAGGCAGGAGACGAGATAGAACTCGGAGGCCTTCTCGGCACGGCTCCTGTAATGCCGGTAAGCAAGTTCGGATGCAGCAGACTCGTCGAGAGAGGCGGAAGAATACCTGCGCCGGTACATTCAATGAAAAACTGATGTGCAGCGCCTCTGGCATCAGCCATAGGCATTGAACAGAGAAAAAAACTGTGCTATAATCTATCGATGTAAAAAATTGAAATGAATTAAGGAGATTGATCAGGTAAATGGGTAGACATGGTACGATTGCCGGCAGAAAGGCAGCACAGGATGCCAAGAGATCGGCTAATTTTACAAAATACGCGAGAGTTATTACTATAGCAGCGAAGGCAGGCGGAGATCCTGACTACAACGTTTCGCTGAAGCACGCCATCGAGAGAGCCAAGAGCATCAATATGCCGAATGACAAGATCGAGAGAGCCATCAAAAAGGGCACAGGCGAACTCGAGGGCGAATCATATGTTGAAGAGTCATTCGAAGGATACGGTCCGGGCGGAGTTGCCATGATCGTCAATGTTCTGACTGACAACAACAACAGGACGACCTCGTTTGTAAAGCATTCTTTCGACAGACATAACGGCAATCTGGGCAAACCGGGCTGCGTATCGTACATGTTCGAAAGAAAAGGTGTTATCGAAGTAGAAAAGGCAGACGGCGTAGATGAGGATTCCCTCATGGAAGCCGGTATGGAAGCCGGTATGGAAGACATGACCACCGAAGATGATGTTTATGTAATCTATACCTCAGTCGAAGACTTCGATGCGGTTCAGGAAGCTATCGAAAAGGCCGGCTTCAAGGTAGCCGAGGCTGAAGTCGAATACCTTCCTTCGATCGAGTCGAAGCCTGAGAACGATTCTGACATCAAGTCGCTTAAGAAGCTCGTCGCTGAGCTCGAGGAAAACGACGATGTTCAGAAGGTTACGACAAACTGCTCGATCGATCTTACAGACGAAGAATAATTTAATAATTGAGCTGCGGTGCCAGACCACCGCGGCTTCAGGGAGTATCCTGGGATGTTCGTTATGGTTATTTAATTTAACCTACATTTTTTTCACGGGAATTCGGAGTTAACGATACCTCATGTCATGCCCCGCACGCTGAGGAAGGCAGAGGGTGTTGGCAGAATACCCACCTATCGGGTTGATAGGGAGTGAATTTGTAACCGGACGGCATTTCGGGATACTTGTTTTGTTTTTAAGGCTTTTATCATTCTTGCAGGGGAGGCTATGATGCTTTCAAAATCATGTACGCAGTTTATTGATGAGCTCGGATCAAACGCTCCGGTACCGGGAGGCGGAAGCGCATCGGCGCTTACAGGAGCGATAGGCGCAGCTCTGGGAACCATGGTCGGTGAGCTTTCAAAGGGAAAGAAGAGCACGGCCGATCACGAAGAGGAAATCGAAGCGCTGATCGGACGGTCGCGCGAGCTTACGGAGAGATTCAAGGAAGCGGTAATGCGCGACGTCACGGCATTCGAGCCGCTTGCAGCCGCCTACAAGCTTCCGTCAGGAACGGCAGAGGAGAAGGCTGAGCGTCAAAAGGCAATTCAGGAAGGTCTGCTCCCGGCGGCAGAAGCCCCGCTCGAGCTTGCGGAACTCTGTGCCGACGCACTCGAAGTCCTGAGCCGTTATTCTGAAATAGGCCACAAACTCGCGATCAGCGATGCCGGCACGGGTGCTGCCATGCTGGAAGCGGCGCTCAAGGGTGCACGCCTCAACGTACAAATAAATCTCAAATCGATGAATGATGAAGCCGAAAAAGCGAGGCTTTCCGAGAGGCTCGACAAGGCGTATTCGAGAGGAGTCAGACTTGCGGAGGACACGTACGACCGCGTCTGGCAGGCTTGTTTGTAAGGGAGAATTATGGCTAAGATATTATATGGAAAACCTGTAACACAGAGTATCAGAGACGACATACGCGAAAGAGCCGGAAAGCTCAGAGAAGCAGGCGTCGTTCCGAAACTCGCCATTCTGCGTTCTGGTACGAGACCCGACGATATTGCATATGAAAAAAGGCTGACGAAGATCTGCGAAGAGACAGGCATAGAACACGTGACCTGTGAGGTCGACAGAAATGTCAGCCAGAGACAGCTCGAGCTCGATCTGAGCGCCCTGAACAACGACCATCTGATCCACGGAATCATCGTTTTCAGGCCTCTGCCTGATCATATTGACGATGAACTGATTTGCAGTATAATGTCAGTAGATAAAGATATTGACTGTATGAATCCTAACAATCTCAAGAACCTTTTCACAGGTCTGGTAAATGGATTCGCTCCCTGCACGCCGGAGGCCGTGATAGCTCTGCTCGATTATTACGGTTACGATCTGGACGGAGCAAACGTCGTCATTGTAAACAGGAGCCTCGTCGTGGGAAAACCACTTTCGATGCTTTTCCTGCGCAGGAATGCCACCGTAACGATATGCCATTCCCATACTAAAAATCTCCAGGAGATTACGAAGAGAGCGGATATCGTCGTTACAGGAACAGGCAGGGCGGATTTCTTCGGCCCGGAATATTTCAGCAGTGGCACGACAGTCGTAGATGTAGGTATTAACTTCAATGACAGCGGTAAGATGACAGGAGACGTCGATTTTGACAATACGAGTCAGAAAGTGGCGGCAATAAGTCCCGTTCCGGGCGGCGTCGGCGGAATCACGTCGACGATCCTTCTCAGGCATCTCATCGAGTCGGCGGAGAGATACATATAAAACTATAAGCGCACCGGCTTGTGCGCATCAACCTGAATGACAGCTGAGTGAGTCAGCGTCATACAACGGAGGAAAATCAAATGGCTAAGAAAAAAAACGTACTCAGTCTCCAGGAGATGAAGAACAACGGTGAAAAGATCACCATGGTAACGTCTTACGATTACCGGATGGCTGCTCTGGCAGAGCAGGCGGGGGTAGACACCATACTTGTAGGCGATTCGCTTCAGATGGTAGTTTTAGGTGATGATTCCACGGTAGCGGCTACGCTCGATACGATGATTCACCACACGAAAGCTGTAGTTAAGGGAGCTCCGAACACGTTCGTAATCGGAGACATGCCTTTCGGCTCATATCACGTTTCTCCTGAACAGGCTGTCGAGAGTGCGGTCAGATTCATGAAGGAAGGCCGCTGCGACGCCGTCAAGATGGAAGGCGGAGTCAATATGGAGGATACCATCCGTGCTATCACGAGCGCCGGTATTCCTGTATGCGCTCACGTAGGACTTACACCTCAGACGACCGCTATGCTCGGAGGACACAGGGTACAGGGCAGAGGAGAAGCTGCTCAGAAGGTTCTCGACGATGCGCTGGCTGTTGAACGTGCGGGAGCGTTCATGGTAGTATTCGAATGCGTTCCGGGCGTGCTTGCAGAGCACATCAGCAAGATCCTCACAATTCCTGTAATCGGAATCGGTGCAGGTGCAGGAACCGACGGACAGGTTCTCGTGTTCCACGATATCCTCGGCCTTTCGGGAGATTTCAAGGCCAAGTTTGTAAAGAGATACAAGGACATCGGTTCGGAAATCGTCGAAGGACTCGGAGATTACGTAAAGGAAGTCAAGGACGGTACGTTCCCTGCTGAGGAGAACACGTTCGGCGGTGTTACGGAAGAAGACCTCGCATCGCTCAAGGAACCGCTCGATTTCGAAGACATCAAGGGCGGATTCAAGACCATCAAAGACGGTCTGAAAAATCTAGTTCCGGGTGCAAACAAGGACAACGGCGGAAATACTGATACCGATCCGGAAAAGTAGCTTAGCAGTTTAATAGCTGCGGCAGCTGAAGCCGTTTTAAATCAGAATATGTATGCGGTCCGCGCGGTGCGCGGGCTGATCGCGGGGAGCTCTTCAAACGGAGAGCTCCCCTTTTTGCGTTCGAATTTTGCAGTTGAAAATTAAAGCATAGTATGTGGCAGACGCCGCGTATGCTGTTTATTTCCTGCGGCAGCCTTCGGGTGCTGGTCTGTGCAGTTTGCTGGTCCGGGTGATTTAAGCCCGGGGCTTCTTGTCTTTTATATTTTGACAAATCTCTCCGGACTGATTTTTCCTGCAAGACAGCCGTTTTTTTATTGCCATATACAATCGTTCTTTTTTGCATATTTATGATTTTCGCCTCTGCATGTGTGATATCATCAATGTATTTCATGGTTGATTTTATGTTTTTGCAGGAGAGGGATTATGCCGGACATTAAAGATAATCAGAGTATAGAGTATCAGGCGGGGACGCCCGCTTCAGAAGCGCGTGCAAAAAGAATCGTAAACCGCAAAGGTTTTTTATATCTCACCGAGTTTCTTTCGGGAATCTCGGTCATGGCTGCAGAGCTCGGCGCAAGCAGGCTGCTTTCGCCGTATTTCAGCTCCTCGCAGATCGTGTGGACGATAATAATCGGAACGATAATGATCGCAATGGCGCTCGGGAACATCTACGGAGGAAGAAGCGCCGACAAGAATCCAGATACCGACGTGCTGTACAGGAGGATCCTCATAGCCGGAGTATGGATGGCTCTGATACCCGTTCTCGGGAAATACGTGATAGCAGGCATCTCCAGCGTCGTGATTCTTTCGGTCAATTCCGCATATCTGATATGGGCGGCGCTTGCGAGCTGTTTCGCAATATTCGTTTTCCCGCTCTTTCTTCTGGGAACGGTCACTCCGTCGCTTATAAAATATTCCGTGAGAAGCCTTGAGGAAAGCGGCAAGACGGCAGGTTATCTCGGCGCATACAACACGATAGGAAGCATTATAGGCACATTTCTTCCGACGTTCGTCACGATACCGGCTGTCGGAACTTCGGTCACATTTCTGATATTCGCAGGTCTGCTTATAGCTCTTTCGCTCGTATATTTCATCGGAAATGCCGGTGCAGGCAGAGCAGGCGCGGCTGTGGCGGCATGTATTTTCGCCGTATGCTGCGTATTCGGACATAACGACAGCTTCGCTTTCTGGAATCACAATCTCACGTACGAGGGAGAGTCCATATATAATTACCTTCAGGTGTCGGAAAACGACACAGAGACTATTCTTTCCACGAATGTCCTGTTCGGTGTCCAGTCGATTAAGAGAAAAGACGGCAGGATGACAGGCATGTACTATGACTACGCGATGGCGGCGCCTCTCATGACTGATTCCTCAGAAAGCAGCAGCGCAGAAAAGGACATCCTGATCCTCGGAAACGGCAGCGGCACATATGCTTCGCAGTGCGAACGGTATCTTGATAATGTAAATATAGAGGGTGTCGAGATAGACCAGAAAATCACGGACCTGGCGTACAAGTATTTCGATATGCCCGATGACGTGAAAGTGACGGAGTACGACGGACGAGCGTATCTTCAGGCGGTCAGCAGAAAATATGACGTCATAATGGTCGACGCGTATCAGGATATTTCCGTGCCGTTTCAGATGTCGACCGTTGAATTCTTCAGCGAAGTCAAATCGCATCTGAAAGACGGCGGCGTGATGGTCATAAACATGAATATGAAGGGCAGAGGAGAGGGAAGCATCAACGACTATCTGTCTGATACGATCGCATCCGTTTTCCCGAATGTCTATACGGTGGATGTCGAAAACGGATCGAACAGGGAGCTGTTCGCGTCCGAATCCTCAAACATGCTGGAAAATCTCGAGTCGGCGCGCGGGAAAATACAGGTTCAGGAAGCCGGCAGTGCCGACAGCTCACAGCGGCTCGAATTCTACAACATGATGGGAAAAGTGCAGGATGAAATAATGGCATATGATGCCGGTAACCACATACTTACCGACGACAGGGCTCCGGTGGAGCTTCTCAGTATGCGCGCCCTCGATGGACTTATAGGCGACGAGACCGGATATTACAAAGAAGTGCTCAGAGAAGAGGGCATAAGCGGACTCATTCAGGAATTGTAAGCGAAATTGTTGTATTGCGGCAGGAATAGAAACATGGCGGAAAAAGAAAAAACGGGTGCGGGTCTTCTCGGACTTCTTTATCTTCAGGCGCTGCCGGGCACGGGAGATACAAGCATCATGAAGAGAATCCTTCCGGCGCTTTGCGGCAGCGCAGCAGACAGGAGCGCAGCCGAGGCGGCCGCAGCGGCGGCGGGATTTGAAAATTCGGATTCTGCGTGGCGGACGGCAGAGGAAAGATATCTGGAAATCAGGAAAATGGTACAGAGCGGAGAACTTACCGTGCTGACGTGCTTTGATGGCCTTTATCCGGAAAAGCTCGGACGCTTCAGGGACCTTGCTGCGGCAGGAATGAAAACGCCGTACTGCCCGCCGCCGGTTATTTACTGCAGAGGCAATCTGGCACTATTAGAGACTCCTTCGGCGGCGGTCATAGGAACGAGAAAGCCGTCCGCCGGAAGCCTTGACTTCGATCGCCGCCTGGCTAAAGAGCTTGTAAGAAACGGCAGGACCGTTATAAGCGGTCTGGCGGCGGGCTGCGATACGGCCGCACATATGGCTGCGCTCGGGAGCACGGACGGCCGGCGCGGCAGAGGCAGGACGATCGCGGTGCTCCCGTGCGGGTTCGATAACATATATCCGAAGAGCGGAGCACCGCTTGCGGAAAGGATCGCAGGTTCGGGCGCCGGCCTGCTGATTTCTGCGTACAGACCGGACGAAAGTGTGGAAAGATTCCGCCTGATCGAGCGCGACGAACTGACGGCAGCGCTTTCCGACGTTGTGATCGCCGTGCAGTGCGGCAGAAAGAGCGGAACCATGCATACGGTGAAAGCGGCTGCCGCGATGAAGCGGCCGCTCGCCTGCTGGTGGTGGGACGAAAGTGAAGAAACTCCTGACGGCGATTTCCTCGGAAATTACCATATGATCGCACACATGGGAGCATTTCCTGTAAAGGACGAAGACTCGCTTCAGAAGTTTCTGAATCAGGCGGAAAAGAGATAAGAGCCGCGGGCTGCTGACACCTTACTACATTGAATAGTGCGCAGCGGATGGCAGTATGTGCAGAAAAAACCTCTGCCAGTGATGAAACTGCATGCCGCGGCAGACTCGTTTGAGCAGCCTCGTTTAACAAGAAAAGGACCCGGAGATATGCAGGAATATCTTTCCGGATCCTTATATATTACCGTATATTACTTTCAGGCCTATTCATCTTCAGGAAACTGCATTAACAAAACGCTGTACACAAAGGACAATGCCAGCCGCGTCATCCGCACCCGTAAGCTTGTAAATCACGTTCTCCGGCTCCGGCTCCCGCCGAGGCTCACCCGGCTCACGCCGAGGTTCGCTCAGCCTATTTATTGAACTCAGGCTCTCTGCAGATAACAATCACTCAGCCAAGTTTGTGGAACTCAGGCTCTCTGTGGCTGAACGTGCAGATATATCTGAATCCGAGTGATTTCAGATATTCGTATGCGGTTTCGAAGTGGTCGGCGATCTTGTCCGGAGTATGCGCGTCCGAACCTGTGGTGATTATCTCCCCTCCGAGGTCGCGGTACATCGTGAGAATCTCCTTTGAAGGACATGTTTCGGCCATTTTATAGCGCCACGACGAAGTGTTGAGCTCGATTCCCTTGCCGTCTTCTATGATCATCCTGAGAATCTCTTCGACGATGTCGGCGTATTCGCCGAAGGCAGGACTTTCTTTCTCGCAATAGCGAGCTACTATATTGAGATGGCCTGCACAGCAGTAGTCTTTGAAATTCTTGAAATTATCGTACATATATGTGAAGTAGTCTCTGAACGCCTGGATCGTCGTCTTGTTGTCGTAAAAATGACCCTGGTAAAGAGGCTCTCCCAGAGCGCAGTGAAACGACCCTATAATATAATCATAATCATATGCACCGGCTGCTTTTCTCGCGGCATCGATCTGATCGGTCTGAAGACCGATTTCTATGCCTTTTGCTATCATAAGGCGGCCCTCGTACTCATCCGAATATTTTTCGAGTGCTTCATGATATTTGTCGAATTCCAGTTCGAAAGGGAACTCCTTATCGGGATATCCGGGATCGTAATGGTCCGTCACCGCGATTTCGTCCAGGTGAAGCTTTGCGGCCTGATCGAGCATATCTTTCAAAGGTGTAGGTGAATCGTCTGAAAATGAAGAATGTGTATGAAAATCGAAATACATGAAATATTTACGCCTCCCTGCGTGATTTTTCTGCCGGATGCGGCAGTACTCAACTATAATAGCATAAAAAAAAACGGATTGACAGTTAAAACCGCGTACCATATAATGTTTACTGTGATAAAGTAATGAAGTGATAAAGCGATAAAGTGAATTCCAGATCAAATGCAGATGAAATTGAAATAATATATGTAAAAGAACGGAGAAGCTGAGTATATGAAAAAGAATTTTATTCCCGAGGGTGTAGCTGACATCAACTACGAAGAATATGAAAAAATGAGCGCCATCGAGACTTCAGTGCTCGATGTTTTCAGGAGAGCCGGATACAGGCAGATAATGACGCCTACGTTCGAGTACTACGATCTGTTTTCAGACGGAGATATCGCGGTCGATACAGACGACATGTACAAGATCATCGATACCAACGGCAAGATGATGGTCCTCAGACCTGACGCAACCGTTCCTATTGCGAGAATGGTAGCGACCCATTATAAAGAGGACGGCGGCGACATCAAGCTGATGTACCTGACAAATGTGTTCAGAAGCGCCGATTACAGAGCCGGCGGCAAGAGAGAATTCAGGCAGGCTGGCATCGAGTACTTCGGAACCAATTCGGCGGAAGTCGACGCAGGCATCATTCTGACGGCGATAGACGCGCTCCAGAAATCGGGTTTTCACGACCTTACAACCGAGATCGGAAACGCCGATTACTTCAACGGTTTTCTCGAAGCTCTCGCTTCGGAGTGCGGCGTAAACGATGACGAATCCGAGTTCCGGCTCAGATCGATGATGGAATCAAAGAACATACCGGGACTCAGGCAGTTCTGCAAGGATAAGAATTTACCTGACAAATACGCCGGCGTGATCCTCGAACTTCCGCTCATGTACGGAGACATCGCTGAAATAACGGAGAGAGCTTATGAAATTTCTGTCAACGAGAAGATGAGGGCGGCTGTCGACAACATAAAGGAAATTTCTGAAAAAGTCGGCAAGTCCGTCTCCATGACCGTGGACATGAGTCTCATCAGCAGCCTCGACTATTATTCGGGAATGATATTCAGGCTTTACCTCAAAGATTCCGGCGCCATCATAGGAAGCGGCGGACGCTACGACGGACTCATGGAAAAGTTCGGCAAGAACGTTCCGGCCGCAGGTTTCGGGCTCAACATCGACCTTTTGTACGAGGTTTCGCAGAGCGAGCCGGTCGATGAAGGAGTCGTGAATATCGCGCTCGGCAAGGGGCGCCTGGCGGACATCACGGTGAAAAAGCTCGCAGAGGCAGGAATAGTTTTTCCTGAGTACACGAAGGAGAGCCGCAAACTCATATTTACGGACTCGACCGGAAAGTACAGGATCATATTTGTAAAGGCGGTTGACGTAGGCATCTACGTCGAAAAGGGCGCGTGCGACGTCGGAATAATAGGAAAGGATACGCTCCTCGAAAGCAATTCGGATGTGTTCGAGATGCTCGATCTCGGATACGGAAAGTGCATATTTGCAGTCGCGGCTCCAAAGGGATACAAATACGATACACGGAAGAAACTGAGAGTCGCTTCGAAGTATCCGAGAGTGGCAAAGGAGTTCTTTGCAAAATCGGGAAGGTCTATCGAGGTAATAAAGATCAACGGTTCGGTAGAGCTTGCTCCGCTCGTCGGACTTTCAGACGTGATCGTCGACATAGTCGAAACGGGAAATACACTGAGAGAGAACGGTCTTGAGATAATAGAACCGATAACCGATATCTCGGCGAGGTTTATCGTCAACAGAGCGAGCCTCAAGATCAAGAGAGATCAGGTAATGGAACTTACGAGGCTTATGAAGGAAGGAACGGAAAAGGATGAAGAGAATTAATATACAAAAAGGCAGTGAACTTGAAGCGTCACAGATGCTCAGCAACAGGACCGACAGCGATTTCGACGAGGTCGACCGCAGTGTAAAGGAGATCGTGGAAGACGTCAGAAAAAGAGGGGACGAGGCGGTCTATTATTACATGCACAAGTTCGGCGGACCTTCGAAGGAACAGATGGGGCCTCTCAGAGTTACCAGCGAAGAAATCCAGCAGGCTTACGATTCCTGCGAGCCCGAGGTAATTAGCGCTTTCGAGAAAGCTGCGGAGAATATCAGGAGATTCCACCAGCACCAGCTCAACAAGACATGGTCATATACGGAAGGAAAGAACATTATGCTGGGCCAGCTCATCAGGCCGATTAAAAATGTCGGCGTGTATATTCCAGGCGGCACGGCGGCATATCCTTCGTCGGTGTTCATGAATGTCATTCCTGCAAAAATCGCCGGATGCCCGCGCATAGTAATGTGCACTCCGGCCGGAAAAGACGGAAAGATAAGCAAATATATTCTCGCTGCGGCGAAGATCGCCGGAGCGACGGAAATCTACAAGGCGGGCGGAGCCCAGGCGATCGCGGCTCTCGCGTACGGTACGGAGAGCATAAAGAAGGTGAACAAGATCACGGGTCCGGGCAGCGCATATGTGGCACGCTCGAAGAAATACGTGTTCGGAGCGGTCGACATCGATATGATCGCCGGACCGAGCGAGATCACGATAATCGCCGATAAGACAGCAAAACCTGAATACCTTGCGGCCGACCTTCTTTCGCAGGCAGAACACGATGTCATGGCTTCGGCGGTACTGATCACCGATGACAGCGAGATCGCTGACAAAACGGCCGCAGAGGTCGAAAAGCAGTTAAAAGCGCTCGACAGAAGGGAGATCGCGGAGAAATCCATCGAAAACAACGGTGCGATTTTCGTGACGGAAGATATCGAAAGCGCGTTCGTTATCGCAAACGATATCGCTCCGGAGCATCTGGAACTCGAGATAGAGGATCCGGAAAAATGGCTCGACAAGGTCGAATACTGCGGAGCGGTTCTGCTCGGAAGCTATTCGCCTGAGCCTCTCGGAGACTACATCGCAGGCCCGAACCACACGCTTCCTACGAGCGGCACGGCAAAATTCGCATCTCCGCTCGGGGTTTACGATTTCCTGACGAGATCGAGCATTATCAGATATTCGCGCGAGGATCTCGAAAGCGTGAAGGACGATATCGTGATCATGTCGGACAAAGAAGGGCTTACGGCTCACGGCAACGCTATAAAAATAAGATTCGGAGAACTTGAGGGATACGAGGTTAAATGAAAATGAGACAGGCAGAGGTATCGAGAAAGACAAACGAGACCGATATCAGGGTTTCACTGAATATCGACGGAAGCGGAAAGGTCAGCTGCAATTCGGGCAACGGGTTTTTCGACCACATGATCAATTCGATGGGAAGACACGCCGGCTATGATATTGAAATAGAATGCAAGGGCGACACTTTCGTGGACTTTCATCACTCCGCAGAGGATATAGGGATCGTGCTCGGAAAGGCGTTCGCGGAATGCGTGGCTGATAAAAAAGGAATAAAGCGCTTCGGGCTTGCATATACACCGATGGACGAGGCTCTAGCGATGTCGGCGGTCGATGTTTCGGGAAGACCTTTTCTCGTCTTCAATGCAGAAATGCCCGCCGAGCGCGTCGGCGAATTCGAGACCGAGCTCGTGGAGGAATTCATGCGCGCATTTGCCATGAATGCCCTTGTAACTCTGCATGTCAATGTTCTTTACGGGAAAAACACACATCACATCATAGAAGCTATGTTCAAAAGCGTCGGGCGGGCGCTTGCCGACAGCACCAGAATCACTGGTGATTCTGTCCTTTCAACAAAGGGGGTTTTGTAATGGTCGGAGTAATTGATTACGATGCCGGAAATGTAAAAAGCGTTATGAAAGCGGTTGAAAAACTGGGCGCAAAACCGGTGCTCACTTCTGACAGGAAAGTGCTCGACGAGTGCTCGTCGCTCATACTTCCGGGAGTGGGAGCGTTCGGAAAAGCCGTCGAAAATCTCAGGGCGAGAAATCTCGACACCTATATAAAGGAGGCGTGTGGAAAAGGACGCCTGATGCTCGGGATATGTCTCGGACTGCAGATGCTCTTCGACAAGAGCTACGAGGACGGCGAATGGGAAGGCCTCGGCCTCATCCCCGGCGACATCGTCAGATTCGGTAAAGAGAGCGACGAAAACTGGGACGACAGGCTGAAAATTCCTCACATGGGATGGAACGAACTCGTAATAAACCGCAGTGACAGAATCTGCGAAGGAGTAGGCCCCGGAGAATACGCGTACTTTGTTCATTCGTATTACGCGCGTCCGGCAGACTGGAACGATGTCGTGCTCTACGCGGACTACAGTGTGAAGGTTCCGGGAGTCGTAAGGAAGGGAAATGTCATCGGAATGCAGTTCCACCCGGAAAAGAGCTCGACGACCGGAATGAAGCTGCTTAAGAATTTTTTAAAGGAAGGTGAGAACATTGCTGACTAAGAGAATAGTTCCCTGCCTCGACGTGGATCACGGCCGCGTGGTAAAAGGCGTGAAATTCAAAGGCCTGCAGGACGTCGACGATCCTGTGGAGCTCGCAAAGCATTACAGTGATATAGGCGCAGACGAGCTGGTGTTTTACGATATCACCGCTTCCAGCGAAAAAAGAGATATCTTTCTGGACGTAGTTGAAAAAACAGCATACAATGTTTATATACCTTTCACAGTCGGCGGTGGCATCAGAACGATCGATGATTTCAACAAGGTGCTGCGCGCGGGCGCTGACAAGGTTTCGGTTAATTCAGCAGCCGTAAGGAATCCGAATCTCATCACCGAAGCAGCGCTGAAATTCGGCGACCAGTGCGTCGTGCTCTCCATAGACGCCAAGAGAAAAGGCGATTCGTGGGAAGTGTATGTCGACGGAGGAAGAACTCCGACAGGGATCGACGCCGTCGAGTGGGCGCAGCGCGGTGAGAAACTCGGAGCCGGCGAGCTGGTTTTGAACAGCATAGATGCCGATGGAGTCAAGACGGGCTTCGATATCGAACTCAACCGTACGGTTTCGGAAGCGGTGGAACTTCCGGTCATCGCATCGGGAGGAGCAGGAAGCATGGAGCATTTCCTCGATGTTTTCAAAGAGGGGAAAGCCGATGCCGGACTCGCGGCGAGTGTATTCCATTTCGGAGAGATCGACATTAAAGAACTGAAGAAATATCTTTCCGAAAACGGAGTTGCCATGAGGATTTGAACACATTGAAAGAAAAGAACGAAGAAATTTTAAAACAGATCAAATACGATGAGAAAGGACTCGTGCCGGCCGTAATCCAGGATTACGAGACCGGCCGTGTTCTTATGCTCGGATATATGAATGAAGAGTCGCTGAGGCTGACTCTCACGACAGGCCGGACGTGGTTTTTCAGCAGAAGCAGGCAGAAACTGTGGAACAAGGGTGAAACCTCCGGCCATTTTCAGAATGTGAAAAAAATCAGCTACGACTGCGACTGCGATACTATACTGGTTATAGCAGAACAGATCGGTGCGGCGTGCCACACCGGCAATTTCTCGTGTTTTTACAGAGATTTCGAATATGAGGAGCCGGAAAACAGGGAAACGGAGAAGCAGTCATGAGCGAAACAGCAGCAGTCATCGATGGAAACAGCCTTTTAAACAGAGCATATTATGCGATCAGAACCCCTATGATTACCTCAAAAGGTATATATACACAGGGTGTTTTTGCGTTTATCAACATGCTCAGGAAGATCGAATCCGATTACAATCCAGACTATATAGCCGTGGCATTCGACCGGAGCGCACCTACATTCAGACATAAGAAATACAAGGATTACAAGGCTGGACGGAAGCCGACTCCGCCGGAGCTCCTCATGGAATTTCCTATTCTCAAGGAGATCCTCGAAGCGGCGAATATCAAAGTGCTTGAAATAGACGGATACGAAGCCGACGATATTCTGGGCACCGTTTCAAAAAAAGGAGAAGAGCTCGGAGTCAGGACGTATCTCGTTTCGGGAGACCGTGACATTTTCCAGCTAGCCTCCGACATGACATCTGTTGTCTACACGAAGCGCGGCGTAAGCGAATTCGGACTCTACGACCGTGATGCGATCATAGAGGAATACGGATTCCCGCCGGAGCAGTTCATAGATTACAAGGCCCTAATGGGAGACAAGTCGGACAATATTCCGGGGATACCTGGAATCGGCGACAAGACGGCCCGCAAGCTCATTACGGAATACGGGACGGTTGAAAACGTCATCGAGTCGGCTGGCAGCATGAAAAAGAGCAAGATGCGCGACAACATCGAGAACAACGCCATGCAGGCCATGACGAGCAAGCGCCTCGTCACTATATTCCGCGACGTTCCTCTCGATTACACATTTGACGATCTTAAGACGGAAGAGCCTGACTACGATAAAATCGCAGAAATCTACAAGGATCTGGAATTTCATTCTTTTTTAAAGCGCCTTGTAAAAGAAGGGAAGATCACCGGCAGCCAGTCAGGCGGCGAACAGACAGAAAAAGCCGCGGATGATGAAAATCATTACGACCGCCTTCCGGGAACCGTAACGGCCGCTCCTGAAGATGTTATTCACGTAGAAGACATGGACGGGCTTGAAAAGATGTTCGGATCGATCGGCGAAGGTGAGTACGTATGGCTTCAGGTATTCCACAACGATGCGCATATTGAAAAGCCTGAGATATATTCGGTATGTCTGGCGGCGGAGAACGGATTCTTCATCGTTCACTGGTCGGATGATTTTGCTGGTGCGTTTGCAGACTTTTTCAGGGAGAAAAAGCCGTTTATATGCGGTCACGATCTGAAACCCGGCTACTACGCCCTTATGGCTAATGGCGCTGCGGATGCGGCAGGCAGCAGCTATATTTTCAACACGTACTTCGATACTGCCATAGCAGAATACCTTCTCGATCCGGCGAAGCGTTCGTACGATCTGTCGGAGCTCATGCCTGATTATTTCCAGGAGAGCTTTCCCGACAGAAAGGAAATAAAAGAACAGCTCGCCACGCAGGATATGTTCGGAGGGACGTTCGATTCACAGGCAGATCTCGGCCTGAAAATTCTCTCTGCTTCTTCGAGGATCGCTCCGGTTCAGGCCGCAAAGCTTTCAGAGGAAGAGCTGACTTTCGTCTTCGACGATATAGAGATGCCGCTCGTGGAAGTCCTCGCGTCGATGGAGGTATCAGGGATTTCGACTGACAGAAGTGTGCTCGAGAACATCGGAGCATCGCTGAGCGCAGAGACGGAGCAGCTTACGGAAAAGATCTATGAGTACGCCGGTGAAGAGTTCAATATCAATTCGCCTAAACAGCTCGGGACGATTCTGTTCGAGAAACTCGGCCTGAAGAACGGCAAAAAGACGAAGACAGGATATTCGACGAGCGCAGAGGTGCTTGAAAAAATCGCGGATCAGCACCCGATCGTTCCGCTTATCCTCGAATATAGAATGGTGACGAAGCTGAACGGGACATACGTCGAAGGAATGCTCCCTCTCATAGACGCGGATGGAAAGATCCATGCCCATTTCCAGCAGACCGTCGCTGCCACGGGAAGGCTGAGCTGTACGGAGCCTAATCTTCAGAACATTCCTGTCAGGACCGAACTCGGCAGGCAGTTCAGAAAGGCGTTCGTGGCCGGAGGTGTAAAAGACGGCGAGGACGACGGCAGTCGCGTGCTCGTGGGAGCCGATTATTCGCAGGTCGAGCTCAGGGTCATGGCGCATCTGTCGGGTGACGAGGCGATGATCAATTCCTTCAAGGAGAACCAGGACATTCACACGATGACCGCGTCGCGCGTGTTCGGAGTTCCGGCCGACGAAGTTACTCCGATCATGAGGAGCCGTGCCAAGGCTGTCAACTTCGGCGTGATCTACGGCATAAGCGCGTATGGCCTCTCCAAGGACATAGGAATTTCGGTGAGCGAGGCTCAGAACTATATCGATTCGTATTTCGTGCAGCATCCGGGAGTGCGCAGGTATATGGACGAATGCGTAGCCTTCTGCAAAGCGCACGGCTATGTAAAGACGATATCCGGAAGACGCCGCTGGATAAAGGAGATAAATGCGAAAAACTACATGACCAGGCAGTTCGGAGAACGCCTGGCGATGAACAGCCCTGTCCAGGGCAGCGCGGCAGACATTATTAAGCTCGCCATGATCAGGACGTACAGAGCGCTCAATGAAAAAGCGCCGGGTTCGAAGCTCGTGCTTCAGGTCCACGACGAGCTCATCATAGATGCAGAGACTGGCAGCGAGGATGAGATAAAAAAACTGCTTGAAGAATCTATGTCTGGTGCTGTATCATTAAAAATACCGCTGGCCGCCGACGTGAATTCGGGCAGCAGCTGGTTTGAACTGAAATGATCGTTGTCAGAATGTTTTGAGAGTTGATAATAAGGGAAATTAATATTCAGGGTGATATTTATGCGGATAATAGGACTTACCGGTGGAATCGGCTGTGGAAAGTCAACTGTGGCAAAATACCTAAACAAATTAGGATTCAAAACTATAGACTTTGACAAGACGATGAAAGAGCTGCAGGAGCCGGGACAGCCCGCGCTCGCTGAAATCGTCGAGGCCTTCGGGCCGGCAGCACTTCTTCCTGACGGGACAATGAACAGAAAATACGTGGGAAAGCTTGTCTTTTCGGATCCTGAAAAGAAGAAGGTTCTGGACAAGATAATGCAGGGCCATCTCGATGTCATAGTGACGTCGCAGACCGATGCGTTTGAGAAGGCGGGCAGAGGAATTACGAGGGAAACGAACCCCGACGACTATCTGCAGAAAAAAGTTATTTTTTATGATCACCCGCTTTTGTTCGAGGTGCCTTACAAGATAGAGCCTGCTGATGAAGCGTGGGTAATCGATCTCGACGAGGAACTGAGAATCGAACGCATAAACTTAAGAGACGGAATGTCGAGAGATGACATCATAAGCCGCATGCACTCCCAGATGTCGAGAGCTGAGAAGCTTGCCCGCGCGGACTATGTCATAGACAATTCCGGAACTATAGAAGACCTTTATAAAAATGTAGATCTGGCGCTGGCGAAGCTTAACACCAGAATCTGATAATTTGCGCCGGCCCGCACCGGCTGATGTGTTTTAAACGGGAGGGACAAAATGGCAAACGAAGAACCAATTTTAATACACGGCAAACCGCTTCAGATAGGTACATTCGATCAGTATCATTACTGCATGCCGGATACCAGATATTTTGAAATAGCCGATGTACTCGTCATAGAACTTTCATTCGCGTGCATAGTCGTAAAAAACACGGGTATGCGCGGCGAGGATAAGAAATACAGAATCGTAGACGGTAAAAAGGTTCCTCTCTCAGAAATCGATTTCCTGGAACTTGGCGTGAGCCAGTGCAGGCTTGACAAGCCGCTCGACAATAAATATCAGAACGCCTGCATACTTTTCGACGGAAGAGACCGCGAACGCATGCTTTTCGCTCACAGTTCATTTGAAGAAAACGGTAACGACATGGGCGGCGGCGATGATTTCGGCGGCTTCGGGAATTTCTAAATTGCTAAAAGGTTACGGCACATTACGAATATAATGAACATCACGGACCTGGCTGTTAGAAGCCGGGTCCTTTTTGATGTGTGCTCTCCTTACTGGATGTCCAGTAAAAAAGGTACACGTCATTATATAAAAGAACATCCGGTTGCTGAAAATGCAATCATATCAATCGCAGCGTCAAAACAGAATGTATGTTCCAAAAATGAGTTGACTAAAACAGAAGAGAATGATATATTAAATATGCAGAACAAATGTGCTATTTATTATTTTATTGATGTTGTTCCGTATATATTGTTCTCTTTCGGAACAAATGAGCTGACGGGGTGATTGATATGAAAAAACATTACAAAATAGTCTCTATACCGAGATTCACCATATTTGTGATCACGTGCACACTGGCAGTTACCCTTATTGCCGTCTTCGCTGTAAGTTCGTTCAGAGCCGCCGCGGAGTCAGAGCCTGTTTACAGGAACATTACGGTAGAGCAGGGCGACTCGCTGTGGACTATTGCCGAAGATCAATACGGCAGCGGCACAGATATCAGAAAAGCTGTCTATGAAATACGCCAGGCAAACGATCTTACCGATGCATCTCTTTACGAGGGCCAGGTTCTGAAAATTCCGGAATCTATATGACAACTATATTACAGCTGTTACAGTTGCTATGACATCCGTGCAGGAAACGCATGTTCTTCTGGATCCGGAATATTGCTTTTCAGCAGGCCGGACGATGTTCATGAATGTTACAGATGTTCGCGGATGCCAGATGACATTCAGGCATGCTTGGTGATAGCTGTGAATGTTACAGATGTTCGCAAAAGCTGCATGATGTTTGCGGATGCCAGACGATGTTTGCGAAGGCTGAATGTGTTTATAAAATCAGACGGTTGAGATTTTATTTCGACTGAAGATCTGAAGAACGCTGAAGCGGATGCTGTATCGCGCAGTACGCCGCGGATGACGCGGACAAAATCCTGCGGAGGATTCCAAATCAAGCCGGCAGCAGCATTGCTGTTACATATATTTTTTCAAACCTCAACACGTAAAAGGCGGCGGAATTTTCCACTGCCTTTTATGTTTATATATGCCATATGCGTCATAACGGATCCTGTTATAACGGATCTCATGTCGTAACGAATCTTGTTGTAACGGATTCTGCCGTACCTTTCGTAGCGGGTCCTGTCGTAACGGATCCTGTCATTACGGATTCTGTTGATACTGATTCTAAACGGGTCCTGTCGTACCTGTCGTAACGGATCCTGTCATTACGGATTCTGTTGATACTGATTCTAAACGGATCCTGTCGTAACAGATTTTTTTATTGTAATGGATTTTGCCATAATAGATCCAAGCCGCCGCTTCGGACCGGAGTTCAAACTTACGGATATAAAATTATTCAAATATTTATTTTTATTTTGTATTTAATTTTGTATTTACGCTGTTCTCATTTTTCATTTCGGATTTTTTCATTCCGGACTCCGCGATTCCGGAGCGGAAATTTCTGCCTGTTCATACCTGATCCTGGTAAAATCCGCGTCGTTTTTATTATTTTTCAGCTTTTTTCGGCGCCAGGCCGGGCATATGACGCTGAAAGCCTCTGAGAGACGATTTAAGCGATTTTTATTTGTTATAGATCAACTATATGAAAAATAATAATCCGGCTCTGTATGGCGCTTCTGTGAGGTGGAATAATGACCGATTTCAGATGACTTTTAATTCCGGCTGAAATGTGGTCTCAAACCGGAAAATCATGGCTGAAAATCTGCACGGCCGTTTACAGTCAATGCGATACTAAAAGTATTGATCAAAACAGAAATCGTATCCTGAAAAAATGCCTGTATGAAACACATGTTAAAATCCGTGAGTGTTGTACAGCAGCCGAGATGATTTGCACCAATTATCAATAACTAACTCAAACACCGCTGAGCCGGTGATTTATAACAAGATAGCTTATAACAGAACACGGCAGACAGTGGATCATACAAATTTTGCAAAAGCCCGTAACTCGTGCAGACTCGCAATCGCCAGATGTGCAGCCAGCAAGCATATCTCAGACCTGATTCAGATAACTACAGGCAGCTCAAGAATCTTCGGATAATTCAAGTAAAGTCTCAGACGCCCTCAGAAGCCTATAGAACAGCGTTGACTTCATAACTAAACACTTATAGTCAAACAATATAAAAACCTCTGAAAAGCTGCCTGAGGGCGTAATAAGCTGTTACAAAGCCATAAACACAGAAATAATGCCGTAAGAAGCCGCTGAAAGACGCAGAAAGCTGATCAAGGCCGAAAAGAAGAAAGCGGCAGATGAGTATAAAACGCATGTGCAGAAGGTCCCAGAATGATTTACGGGACAAGGTCAATAGATGAAATGACTCGATGCATGACAAAGATGAATGCGATATAAAAAAGAGCAGTGCGTTATAAATAATCGACGCATTATGACGCATTATAAAAAACGTACGGCAAAAATGCGCGGCAAAAACGAATGGCGGACAGCCTGAAGATCTGTCTGAGAAAATAAATTTGTCACGAAGGAAATCTGATCATCAGAAAATCAGATCGACAATCTGACAATTCATAAAAAACCGAAACCGGATCGATGGATCTGATTGAAAAAATAAATATTGATCCGACAAAAAAGAAATAAATTATCTGAATAAATAATCCATGAAGACACAAATGAAAAAAATAAGAAAAATGATCCATGAGAATGATCATGATAAGAGATATCGGATTAACAGGTCATGTATATAGATTTTATAAAGAGAATCCATAAGATGGATCGGAAACGGCGAAAATCACTAAAAACCATAGTAACTATTCCTAAAATTCATATTTTAGGAATAGTTACGTATCTCTCCATCCTCTTTCCTCCCACTCAGTCGTCGGCGCTGTCCGGCTTATTATCAGCGTCTGAGCCGTTTTCACGGATAAATCTCTGTCTGTCGAGATAACTCTGCAGAATGATGACGGCAGCCTGTTTGTCGATGACATCTTTGCGCTTTTTCCTGGAAACGTCGGCTTCGATCAGAACGGATTCGGCGATCTTGGTTGTAAAACGTTCGTCCTGGAAAACACATTTAACGCCTTTGACGGCGGTGCTTCTCATTTTGTTTTCGAGCATTGTCCTGAAATCGCGGACTTTCTGAGTCTGGACGCTGTCGCTGCCGTCGAGATTCAGCGGAAGCCCGATGACTACAGTATCGCATTCGTATTCACGGATCATCTTTATAACTTTGTCGGCGTCCTTCCTGATGCCGACGCGTTCGATCGTCGTGACGCCCTGAGCCGTAAGCATCAGCGGATCGCTTACAGCCACGCCTATCGTCTTGTCCCCTACGTCTAAAGCTATTGCTTTCATTTTTTCCGTATATTTCTCCTGAAAAAATATGCCCGGGCTTTTTACAAACCCGGGCGATATTAATTGCCTTGATTATAACCTATTTGTTTAAGAAATTTCTGAGCAGTGTTTCTACCAGATCGTCTCTGTCGATCTGACGGATCAGTCCGCGGGCATTGTTGTGAGCAGTTATATATGACGGATCACCTGACAGAATATATCCTACGATCTGATCAATTGCGTTGTACCCTTTTTCCTCAAGTGCATCGTAAACTTTAGTGAGTATTGATGCCACCGTTTTGTCATGAGCTTTCTGAGGCGTTGTAAATAAAATTGTTTTCTTGTCCATATCTATCATCTCCGATTTAAAAGCCGTGATTGTTTATAAATGCAATAAGGTAAATGTCCAGTCATGCAGTTGATAAACTTCACTTTCAGCAGAATGATCGATAACTCCCCAGCATTTGTTTTGCCTTCGTCCCGTGCCAGGACGGAGCATTCTGCATAATTCGATAAATAGATATTACAGCAGCAAAATAATATTTACAAGCATTTTTGTTGATACATTCCATAAAATGGAATGTGCGCATCTTAAATTACAGCGCTCATCTCATGCCCCATGTCCGGCAGAGATGCTCCCGTTCATACAGGCAAAACCTGCACGAATGAAAGCAGAATCTGCTGAAAAATGTCGTGACCGCTCAGCGAAAAACGCTGTGACCGCTGAGCGAAAAACGCTGTGGCCGCTGAGCGAAAAACGCTGTGGCCGCTAAGTAAAAAACACCGTGGCTGGTCAGCGGCAAACGCTGTGGCCGCTCAGCGAAAAACATCGCGGCTGCTGAGCTTATAGAAGTGTCTCCGCAACAGCGAATGCATCCTCTATCTTCGAAGCGTCCTTTGCGCCGGCCTGGGCCATATTTGCTTTTCCACCGCCGCCGCCTCCTGCAGCCTTCGCGATCTCCTTGATCATCTTGCCGGCATGGTAGCCCTTTTCGACGAGTTCGTCCGAAACCGATACGAGGAATGTAACCTTGCCGTTCTTCACTGCGGCGAGTACATTCACGAGATTCTTCTCTCTGCTCTTGAGTTCGTCGGAGATCGATCTGAGTTCGTCGATGCCGATATTGTCGAATTTAGCAGTTACGAGCTTGACACCGTTTATTACCTTTGCGCCGTCGAGCATGCTTCCGACAGAATTTCCGATGTTCTCAGCCTTTATGTCGTCGAGCTCTTTCCTGAGAGATTTGATTTCATCGTAGAGAGATCCGATCCTGTCGATGATGTTTGCAGGCTGAGCTTTGAGCGCTGAAGCAGCCTCTGAAATGAGAGCTTCGTCGCTGCGGAGTGAGTTTGCGATTCCGTCGCCTGTGATCGCAACTATTCTTCGAACACCTGATGCAACTCCGCTTTCGCTCACGATCTTGACCGCGCCGATCTGGCCTGAATTCGAAACATGTGTTCCGCCGCAGAGTTCTTTGCTGAAGTCTCCCACAGAAACAACTCTTACCTTGTCAGCGTATTTGTCGTCGAACAGAGCGGTGGCACCGGATTCCTTCGCTTCGTCGAGCGAAAGAACTTCTGTGGTGACGTCTTCGAATCTGGCGATTTCATCGTTTGCAATGTCTTCTACCTTCTTGAGATCCTCAGGTGAAACGGCTTCGAAATGAGTGAAGTCGAATCTGAGCTCGTCGGGATTTACGTATGAACCCGCCTGCGAAACGTGGCTTCCGAGAACCTGCTTCAGAGCGGCCTGAAGTATGTGAGTCGCCGTGTGGTTCCTTGCTGTTCTGTGCCTGAAGAGCGGATCGACCGAAGCCGTTACGGATTCGCCGGTTTTCAGGGATCCCTTTTCAGCCTTTACTTTATGTACGAAGAAATCCTTCGCCTTTACCGTGTCCGTTACGCGGAGCACGCAGTTTTCAGTAGTAATGGTTCCGCGGTCGCCTACCTGTCCGCCCATTTCAGCGTAGAACGGTGTTTTGTCCAGGATTACGACGCCCTCCTGCCCTTCGGAGATTTCATCGACCTGGCTGCGTTTGATGAATATAGCCTCTACGGAAGCTTCGTCCGTAAGTTTGTCGTATCCTGTAAATACAGTAGGCTCTCCGGTATTGAAGAAACCTATGTTCTCGTCCTGCCATGCCACCTTTGAATCGAATTTCTGATTGTTTCTTGCGACAGCCTTCTGCTGCTCCATCAGACTGTTGAATTCATCTTCGTCGGCAGTGAAGTTGTGCTCCGCCAGAATCTCTGTAGTAAGTTCAAGCGGGAAGCCGTATGTATCGTAAAGCTTGAACGCCTTTTCGCCGTCGAGTACGTTCTTGCCTTCATTTTCGAGCTCTTTAATGTATGAATTGAGTATAGAGGTTCCCTGGTCGAGAGTTTCCGCGAACTTCTCTTCCTCTACATTGACGATTTTCTTTATATAATCGTGCTTTTCCACGAGCGAAGGGTAAGCTTCTCCCGAAACCTCGACGACCATGTCTGTAAGGTCTGCGAGGAAAGGCTTGTCCATTCCGAGAAGCTTGCCGTGGCGGGCCGCTCTTCTGAGCAGTCTTCTGAGTACGTAGCCTCTGCCCTCGTTGCTCGGAGTGATGCCGTCGCTGATCATGAATGTTACCGAACGGATGTGGTCGGTTATGATTCTGAGCGAGATGTCCTCCTTTGCTTTGCCGCGCTGGTATTTGACGCCTGTCACCCTCTCGACCTGATTCAGGATGTGCTGAATCGTATCGATGTCGAAGATCGAGTCGGTCTCCTGCATAATGCATGCTATTCTTTCAAGACCCATGCCTGTATCGATGTTAGGATGAGCGAGCGGAGTGTAACTGCCGTCTTCCTGTTTGTCGAACTGAGTGAATACGTGGTTCCAGAATTCCATATACCTGTCGCACTCGCATCCCGGTTTGCAGTCAGGCTTGCCGCAGCCGTATTCTTCGCCTCTGTCGAAGTATATCTCGGAGCACGGACCGCACGGACCGAGACCTATCTCCCAGAAGTTGTCTTCTTTTCCGAGACGGACGATACGCTCTTCAGGAAGTCCGATCTTGTTTCTCCAGATGTCGTGAGCTTCTTCGTCGTCGAGGTATATCGTCGCCCAGATCTTGTCCTCAGGAAGCTTGAGCACCTTGGTGATGAATTCCCATCCCCATTCGATAGACTGCTCCTTGAAGTAGTCTCCAAAAGAGAAGTTTCCCATCATCTCAAAGAAAGTGCCGTGTCTTTCTGTGTAGCCGATATTTTCTATATCGCCTGTCCTGATACATTTCTGGCATGTGGTCATGCGTTTTGACGGAGGAGTCTTGAGTCCTGAAAAATATGGCTTGAGAGGAGCCATTCCTGAATTTATCAGCATAAGGCTTTTGTCGTGGTCAGGTATAAGCGAAAAGCTTTCGTGTACAAGATGTCCCTTGCTTTTATAGAATTCGAGGAACAGCTTACGTATCTCGTTAAGGCCGAGTTTCTCCATTGGTAAAAAACCTCCCTGCAGGTCTGCCGCGGATGCAGATATTGCCGCTTTCTGTAAAAAAGACTCGTCTTAAAGGGACGAGTCTTTTGGGCTTAGGCACACCCTGCTTAATTTATTTCAAATGATTTATGTTTATATATTATACTTGAACATTATACAAAATGAATAAGTTGTATGTCAACTATGAAAAGAGGCCGCATAAGACCACTGTCAACAGGCCGTATACGACCTCAATTAACAGGCCGCATAAGGCCGTAACTAACAGGCCGGATCCTGCTCATCCGGACGCAGTTCACGTATTTATTCAGCTGCGCTTCTCGATAGATCCTCTGCGATTTTTCTGCCGGTCGGAGTGCCTGCGAGTCCTCCCTTTCCGGTTTCCCTGAGTTCTGAAACCATGACGTCGCCTACCTCTTTCATGCTGTCGATGACTTCGTCGGCAGGAATGTCCGAAGAAATGCCAGCGAGAGCCATGTCGGCAGCACTGACGGCGGTCATCGCTCCTGCAGCGTTGCGGTTGATGCACGGTATCTCGACCAGTCCGGCTACTGGGTCGCACACCAGTCCGAGCATGTTCGTCAGGGCTATCGCGAAAGCGTCGGAGCACTGCTCTGCGGTTCCGCCTCCTGCCCATGCGAGTGCAGCTGCTGCCATCGCGGCTGCTGTTCCGATCTCGGCCTGGCACCCGCCTTCGGCGCCTGAGACCGAAGCTCTCGCGGCGGTTACCTGTCCGAAGCCTGCTGCCACATAAAGCGCCTCGATTATTTTCTTTTCGAAATCAGGATCGTCTTTGTGCCTTCTGGAAAGCGGAATCAGCACGCCTGGAAGCACGCCGCAGCTTCCTGCCGTAGGCGCCGCAACTATTCTTTTCATGCAGGCGTTGCACTCGGCCGTCTTCATTGATTCTTCGATGACTTCGAACATGAACTGGTCGCCGATGAGCTTTCCTGCTTCGGCCGCTTTTCGTATTTTCGCTGCATTTCCGCCGGCGAGCCCGCTGTTTGAACGGTCTTCTGCGCAGTATTCTTCACTCGTGGCATTCATCACCTGCCAGAGGTACTTCATTTTCTGAACCGACTGCTCTTTTGTGAGCAAGCTGTCTTCCAGGTCGTCGGCCATTATCATCTCTGGAAGAGAAAGATCCGATCTTGCGGCCTCTTCCAGCATCTTTTTCACGCTGTTAAAAGACATTTCAATCATCCTCCATGTTGAAAATGGTGACTTTAAGGATCTGATCGATAGACATCAGCCATGTCCTTATGTCCTCAGGAATAGGTTCGTCGCATTCGCAGACCATGACGGCCTTTCCGCCTTTTATATCGCGGTAAAGCTGGATGGTCGCAATGTTTATGTGCCTCTGTGTGAGTGCGCTGCATATCGCAGAGGCACTGCCCGGTTTGTCCTTGTCATGGACGATGAGCGTGTTCATATCTCCGGAGAAATTTACCGTTATGCCGTCGATAGAGCGTATGTTTATCCTGCCGCCGCCGATGCTCTCGCCTGTCACGTCGAGCGTCCTGCCGTGTTCCCCCACGAGCTTGAGATTTGCGGTGTTAGGATGGGCGTTTCTCAGAGAGATTTCGTGAAAGCTGAAATCGAGCCCCTGCTTTTTCGCGATCTCAAAGCTGTCCGGAATACGCTCGTCGTCCGGCTTCATCCCAAGAAGACCAGCTATCAGTGCGGCATCTGTTCCGTGCCCCCTGCCGGTCATGGCGAAACTGCCGTACAGACCTATGTCTGCTTTGACCGGCCTGTCGTCGAGCATCTTTGCAGCCGTCCTGCTGATCCTTACGGCTCCGGCGGTGTGGCTGCTTGAAGGTCCTATCATTACAGGACCCAGTACATCGAAAATATTCATCTCGTTTCCCTTCCCTGTGACCTGATTAATATTTGCAAATTAATGGCTTTGAATATATAATATTAGTCGCATGCATGTTCTGCGCAGGTATAGTTCATCGGTAGAACACGGCCTTCCCAAGGCTGGGAGGAGGGTTCGACTCCCTTTACCTGCTCCATATAGCATAAAAACAGCTTCCGATGTTTCATCATTGAAAGCTGTTTTTTCATTTCTCTACATTATATATTGTCATTTATCCAGATCAAGAACGCCGCAGAGGATCTCGACCGCATCATCTATACATCCCGGACACGAGCGCAGAGGCTTTCCTGTGGTTACGCCCTTGAGATCCGCGCAGATGAGTGTGCCGTTTTTCTCGGTAAAGGCTTCGTTGATCTGCCTCGAAAGCCCGTACGTGCTGCCCTTTGTTGAACCAGGGACAGACCCGCTGTTTTTCATGCCTGCGGCCATGACTGCTCCCGATACTGCTCCGCACGTGCATTCCATGTTTCCCATGCCGAGACCGAAGCCCTCTGCAAGTTTAAAGACGGTGCCGCTGTCGAAACCGAAATCATCTGCAAATGCACATGCTACAGACTGAGCGCAATTGTATCCGCTCATGTGATATTTAGCTGCGAGCGCCTTTTTCTCATCTATTATGGACATGTTATTTCCTTATTTCCTTTCATGCTGTACCTGATAAACGCACTTTCCGTCCTGCAGCACCGCAGGACCTATGGCAGATGCGTTATCTTAAATTTATTTCTTAATATTATCACCGATCCGGCCGTATGTAAATAATCCGCGGCTGACGTCGCGGAAAATACAAGAGTTTTTAATATACACTTTTTGCGAATATTATTATGGCTCTGAATTATACGAATATCAATATGATTCTGAAAATGAGAGCTGCGATTACAGCGGAGATCGGAATCGTGATGAACCAGGTGATGATCATTCTTCGGCCTGTGTCCCACTTTACGGCCCTTATTCTGTAAGCCGAGCCTACGCCCATGATCGACGACGAAATGACGTGGGTTGTGCTGACAGGAAGACCGATGTGAGATGCTGTGAATATTACCGTTGCCGAAGCCAGATCGGCTGCGACTCCGTTTACAGGTCTTATCTTCATGATCTGCGTACCTACGGTCTTGATTATTCTCCATCCTCCGAGACTCGCGCCGAACGCCATCGCAGCCGCGCACGATACCTGAACCCAGAGAGGAATGTGCCCCTCAGCTATGAGGCCGCCGCTTACGAGAGACATCGTGATTATGCCCATCGATTTCTGCGCGTCGTTTGTTCCGTGGGAGAACGACTGGATCGCGGCAGTTACTATCTGTATTTTCCTGAAAACATTGTTCGTCCTGTGAAGGTTGAAATTGCTGAACAGAAGCTTGAACAGCGTGAACATGAGATAGCCGGCGACAAAAGCTATAACCGGCGAAAAAATGAGTGATTCTACGATCGAAATGAATCCGTGCCACTTAATAGATGACATCCCGGCGTCACAGAGAGCTGCGCCGGCGAGTGAGCCGATGAGTGTGTGCGAGGAACTGCTCGGTATGCCTATGAACCAGGTGAGCAGATTCCACATGATTGCTGAAATCAGAGCCGCTATGATCACGTAACTGCCGTGCGACAGCTCGTCGAGGTTTACTATCTGTGTGGCTATAGTCTCTGCTACACCCGTGAACATCACTGCTCCGAGGAAATTCATGCATGCGGCTAATATGATAGCATGTCTCGTCGAAAGGGCTCTTGTGGATACGGCGGTTGCGATTGAATTTGCGGTATCGTGAAAGCCGTTGATAAAATCGAAAGTCAGCGCAAGGATGACTGTAATTGTGATGATCGCAATCATAAATCCTCCTATGCGTTTTTCATTACAATGGAATCGAGCACCTTTCCCACGCGGTGGCATGCGTTTGAAGTGCGCTCGAGCAGTTTATAGACTTCATAGATCTGTATCAGCCTCACCGGATCGTCTTTCTTCTCTTCAAACAACGCCCTTATCGACTGTTTTACTATCTGGTCGTTCTTGCGTTCCAGCGTACTGATTTCGATGACATGTTCCTTGATATCGAAAAGCTTTTTATTTGCCAGGAGCTCGACAGCCATGTAAATCTGCTGGCATGAAAGATCGATGTTTTTCGCCATACTGACCATGGAAGGCGAAATTTCATCGATTCCAAACATATATAAATGTTCGACAAAATCCTCTATTCCATCAGGGATCTCGTCCATCTCGTCGGCAAGCAGAAGTGCATCTTCTCTTTCTATAGGCGTTATGAATGCGTTGTTCATATCTCTGGTGATCTTGTGAACCAGATCGTCTCCTTTTTGTTCGATAGTCGAGATGTGGCTGAGGAATTCACTGATATCCAGATCTTCCCTTGACAATTCGGAATAGAAAAATTCGCTGCATTTTCTCATATTTTCCGCAATTGCGAGGAGCTCAATAAAAAGTTTGTCCTGCTTATGATGATTGTTGAATTTCATAAGATACCTTTCATAAATTCCTTGTGCCGATTTTACGATCATCTGCATAATACGACACGATATTTATACATTATACATTTCGTATTATATCATCAGCAGTAAATAAAATTAACGATGTTTTTACATTTAAGAAATATATCTGGTAAACGTTAAATGTACATTAAGAATTTTCTGATTTTAGCAATACATCTATTGTACAGGAATATTAAAGGAAAAGAAATGCCATTATACGGGAAAAGGTGTAACAGGCAGAGGTGTACATGCAGAGGCAGCCGGAGGAAAAGCTGCGGAAAGCCGCCCCGGAACATTTCCTGGTCCTGAAGCATAAAAAGCATAAAAAAACTGACCTCCAAAGAGATCAGCTCAAATGGTGCGGTTGATGGGACTTGAACCCATACGTCTTGTGGACACACGCCCCTCAAACGTGCCTGTCTGCCTATTCCAGCACAACCGCATATTATTGAAATCGTGTTGTTTCAACGTTTCCAGTGAATCAACAATCATTATTATACGGAAGTGACCAAGTTCTGTCAACACCTTTTTAATAAGAAATTAATATATTTTGATCATGCAAATTCCGTGTCCACAGACACAAAAACGGTGTAATCCGGGTAAAGTTTCTGAATCTCGTTTGTTATGTATTTGTATATCGATTCTCTGTCGCAGTCGAAGTCGAGCGTGACGTCGCAGAAAATCGTGTGAATGTCTGAATCGACGTCTATACCGTGATATCCGAGCATGTGGCTGTTTTCCGATTTGATCTTTTCGAGCAGTGCGGCTACTTCCTTCGATTCCTCGTGGTCGATGTCGACCGCGTAGAGACCGAATACGACGTAAGTCATATGCTCTTTGAGTATGTGCATCTGAACCTTATGAAGCTCAGGGAATATCTCCCCTATTGAAAGCGAGTGATCGACTTCGACGTTGATGCTGCCTGTCATGCGGTCGGGACCGTAATCGTGCAGTATGAGATCGTGAGCTCCGAGCACGTAAGGGCACTTCCTGACATCGTTGTATATCTCTGCGGAAAGCTTCTTGTCGGCCCTCTGCCCGAGGAAATGTCCATGCATGTCGACGAATACATCGAATCCCGTCTTGATGATGAAGATCGAAATCGCTGCGCTGGCCCATGCGTCTATCGAAACACCCGTTGCCATGTAGATTATGGCAGATATGAATGTCATTGCGGAAATGATTGCGTCGTTTCTCGCGTCAGCGCCCGATGCCGCGAGCGCGCCGGAGTTGTACTTCTTTCCGGCGTTAGCCGTGTAACGGCTGAGGAAGATCTTTACACCGATAGTCGCAGCTATGACTACGAGCATTACCACCGAATAGTGAAGCTCCTCCGGGTGAATTATTTTTTTGATCGAGGAAGCCATCATCTGAACTCCTGTGTAGAGCAGGATTATTCCAATGATGATGCTCGTTATATACTCGATTCGTCCGTATCCGAACGGGTGATCTTTTGACGGAGGCATGTTCGCGAGTTTCGTTCCGATGATCGTTATGAAGGAAGACGCCGAGTCGGTCATGTTGTTGACTGCGTCCGATATTATCGCGATGGATCCGGAAAACAGACCTATCACTATTTTTACGGCCGCCAGAATGAAATTTGCGATGATTCCTGTCGTCGAAACCCTTATTATCTTTTTTTCGCGTTCAGTTGCCGTGTTGTTTGATTCTACTACCATGTCAATTTTTCATCTCACCTGTCTGCCGCATGATTTCAGCGATCGTCCGTTTTGCATGAATTCAGCGATCGTCCGTTTTGCGTACAAAAATATTATGCCTATTGTATCACTTTATTATGATAAGTAAAGATTAATTTTGAAAGTCAGCGAAGTACGGTCTGTGGCCGGAAGAACAAAATGCCGGCGGGTGCGTAATAAATCCAGTTCGCCGGATACTATATATTTTTGAATCGGACGCGATTCTGGAAAAAAGAACGTGTTTCAGGAATAAGGAAAATAAAATGAATCCAGGCGGATTTTCAGGGAGTCTTTCATCGGTGTGCAGACTTTCGGCGGTGTGAAGATTTTATAGAAGTGCGTCCGCCGGTATTCGGAGTTTCAGTAAACCCGTCCGCCGGTGTGCAGACATTAATGAAGTGCGTCCGCCGGCAGTGCTGCGGCAGAAGGACCTGAAGATATATCGAAACCAATTTCGATTTTTGCAGATAAACAGAAAAACTGGATGGAGATTTGCAGATTTTTCTCCATCCAGCTTATGAATTGCTGATAATCAATCGCCTTCCTTTTCAATGATACAGGACTTTTAATCCTGAAACCTTTAATCGGGTCGAGTAATTGTAATTGTAATCACAATATATCAGTTATTCTGTATTCTGTTTTATATCATTTTCGCGATCTGATTTTTTGTCAGATGCTTTCAGGCTCTTGCGCTTTTTGATTCCTTTTTCAGCTGTTCCTTCAATTTCAGAGAACTGCTTCTGGTGCAGTTTCATCTCAACCGTCTGATTAACCGGATGCTGTACCCGTCAGTTGAAATTGCTTTCGCAGTTTCCCGGTTTCAATGAAACACATTTATAAAATCTGCTTTCATTCTCTTCTTTCTCTTCTCTCAACCGTATGATGCTCCACCGGTTTAACCCGGTATCATAGCGGTAATATGAAGCCTGCCGCAGCTCTTTCTGCTCGATGGATATCCGTAAATTTTCCCTGCCTCCGAATATCAGTAATAAATATCTGATTACAGCCGGCGGGCGGATTCCCTTTTCTCATATCATTTCTGCCGCTCACACTTTAAAACAACTATTTACTAACCTCGTTAAAATATTTTACATCTATTTGAAACCTTCATATCACTACGAAGAATTGTGATGTCATTATCATCAGGAGCACTTATGCTTTATCTTTTTCAGATACCTTTTTCCATCTCTGCACCAGATGAATCAGGATTTATACTTTCAAAGAACATTGCCTGAATACTCTCGATGATAAGATATTTTACAGGCAGGTCATCTTAATTATGTGACCGCTCTTTTTTCATCCTACCGCCGGATCCAAATCTTCCGGCTGGTTCTGAAATCGTTCGTGATCAGCACTTCGAACCCTCTGCTGTATCACAAATCTTATGCACAAACTGTTAAATTATTTAAAACAGTGGCAGAAATTTTTATGAGATGCTGCGTCTCTCTTCTTTTCTGAAATTGATGGAAGAACTAGTTCTGCTTTATACTCTTCTCTCAACTTCTCATTCGGTTTTTGCAGCTGAGAATTTGAAACCGTGGATACGGCTTGATAGAAATCCAATAAACTTGATCTTAGAAAACAACACTGCTTCCTTAATCTGAATCCCCTTACCTGTTTACTTTCCATTAAAACAAGGGATCTTTCGATTCTGGTTTGAATCAGATAAAAATAACTTCAGATCTGTAAATCTTTTATGTTCGAAAAGCTTCGGTCATAATCGACTGCTGCTCCGAAACTACCGCTTCACCCTTTGGGTAAATGCTTTATTGACAATCTCCGCATTACTCAGCCGGAGACTTCGAATACTTACCTGTACTTCGGAAACATCTGCTCAAGATCAGATATCATATCTGAAGGAGAAGCTGCTATCTGCTTCATTCCTCGTTCTCTCAGATCTGATATTTCTATAGAAAGCAATCGAAAGAGATTCATTTATTGAATTTTCATCTGCACCAGACTTACTAACAAATCTGGCGCTGCCGCAAAACGCATCGGCCTCATCATAACTGCCCATTGGAATCTCCTCCTTTGCTGAATATTCTTGAAAACTGGTCACCGGCTATTGTCCGTCCTGCTTTTTCAGGTTCATCTCATTTCCATTCATCTGACTCTCATTCGTAAGAACTTGTTTCATCTGAATTTCATTCATCTGATCCTCGTTCGTAAGAACTTGTTTCATCTGAATTTCATTCATTTGATCCTCGTTCGTAAGAACTTGTTTCATCTGAATTTCATTCATCTGATCCTCGTTCGTAAGAACTTGTTTCATCTGAATTTCATTCATCTGATCCTCATTCGTAAGAACTTGTTTCATCTGAATTTCATTCATCTGATTCTCATTCGTAAGAACTTGTTTCATTTGAATTTCATTCATCTGATCCTCGTTCATAAGAACTTGTTTCATCTGAATTTCATTCATCTGATCCTCGTTCATAAGAACTTGTTTCATCTGAATTTCATTCATCTGATCCTCATTCGTAAGAACTTGTTTCATCTGAATTTTTTCTTCTGAACCTGTCTTGCCTTTCGGAACCTTTCCGGTAATCCTTTTTTCATCTTCATTATAGCACTGATGTATTTTTTTGCAAACATTTTTTGTGAAAAATATAAATAAAGATGCGTCAAAATGGCGTCAATTTCGACGATGTGAAACGCATCGTCTCATGCACAATATGCTGGATGTTGTATACAGAAAAAGCATAGTCCGAATGCTTATATTCGTTACAATTATTGAATTCGGATTCTTTGTATGATAAGATTGATTATCGAAATAATATGTACTCTACAACAGCTGCATTTCACATAAGAAATTGTTAAAAACTTCACGAAAGGATCTGATTAATTGAGACGTGATGTTATCACAAAAGTAAATGGTTTCCAGACGATGGACGGCGCCGGCGTAAAGATCTCGAGGGTGCTCGGCCTCAATACCACAAGGGATTTCGACCCTTTCCTGCTTCTTGACAGCTACGACAGCACCAACCCTGCCGAGTATCAGGCTGGATTCCCGGGCGTGCCGTGCAGAGGCATGGAACTTATCACATATGTAAAAAGCGGAACGATGCGCCACAGGGACAGTCTCGGAAACGACACGACCGTTGAATCAGGCGAAGTTCAGTGGATGACGGCGTGTTCCGGAATCATGCATACCGAGGCGTTTCAGCCTGTCGACCATCTGGTCGGCGTTCAGATATGGCTCAACGTGATGGATAAGGAAAAAATGGACGAGCCAGGATACCACATTATAAAAAATGACGATATTGAGGAAATAGAACTGGATGGAGGTTCGCTGAGGCTTCTCGCCGGCAGGTTCGGCGATCATGAGGGATTTAAAGGACAGCATCAGCCTCTCGATATGTACGATATTTCTATGAAGGCGGGAGCATCTGTTTCAATCCCTACTCCGGAGTATGCTTCGGTGATGATCTTCAGTATGTCCGGAAACATTAAGGCAGGCGGAACACCTGTTGAAGAAAGGTCTGCGGCAAAGCTTTCACAGGGCGATTCAATAGAGATCTCCGCCGACGGTGACGCTTCCGTTCTGGTTTTGAGTTCTGTGGAAACCGGTGAACGCGTCGTCTGGGGAAATACGGTGATTATGACGAACGAGCGCGATGTGGAGACTGCATATCAGGAGCTCGAAAAGGGCACGTTCTTTAAAACGAGAAAATAAACGACAACGAGAAAATAAATAACAATGAGGAAATAAACGACGCCGGACAAATGTCCTGGCGACAAAAAAAAGACCAGGTTTTCAAAACCTGGTCTTTCTGTGTTTCAGTGCCTGATCTTGACGGCACGATCCGAATGGCATAATCTTAACGGCACGATCTGGATGACATGATCTTAACGGCACGATCCGGATGGCACGGTCTTAACGTCATGATCCGGATGACATGATCTTAACGGCACGATCCGGGTGGCATGATCACGTGGCCCAAATAGCGTTGTCCGGATGTATGAAATCAATAGAACCGCAAACGCAGATGTGCGGATTTCAATATGCGTCTATTGCTGCACATCGCCGAGGCCGTACATCTCGCGGCACAATCTGCGTCCCGAAGCCGTCCTGAAAATGTTTTCATACGCCTTTCCGATCGCTTCTCTTGATAATCCGTCTTCGTACATGTTGACGAGAAAATCCGCTTCGATCAGTATGCGGCAGTCTGCTCCATCGATGCCGGTATAAGTGTGGTGGCGCCCGACAAGATATGCCACCCTGTCGGTAATGCTGCTGTCGAATCCGATTTTTTCAAGCATGGCGCGCGCAGGCGCAGGACCTTCTTTTTCCTGCAGCTTTCCGTCGCAGCGGCCGTACTTCTCCTCTGCCGGTTTTATTCCTATATCGTGAACGTATGCTGCAGCCTCAAGCGTGAGCAGTGTTTTTTCGTCGAGTCCCTCTCCCACTCCTATGAGGCGTGCGAAGCTGTGGACCTTTGTAAAGTGCTGGATGCGTTTCGGATCACCTCTGTAGAAGGAGACCATGGCCTCAAACAGCTGGTCCAGAAGTTTTCTTTCCATGATTATTCACCTGTTTAATAATTCACCTGTTTTCCCGCGGCGGCGGATCCGGATCCAGATACTCACCGAGAGCGTCGTGCCAGGCTTCAAACAGCCTGTCGAACGACCACGCCGCATTTGCCGGGCTTGTCGAAGGCAGCTTGACGGCTTCTTGTCCTGTTATACCTCTGAGATATTTGTCGTAGTATTTCCTGGACGCAGCGCCGTTGCAGGCGATAATCCGTATCTGTGCTGCACTCGTGATCAGAGAGATGTCGACAGGGACAACGTTTTTTATTGATGCATCGCTTGAACCCGTGATTTCACATCTTTCAATCGAGTCCCACAAAGCTATGCCGTGCTTCAGGACGAGTGCCCTCTTTTCTTCGGTGGATTCAGGCAGAGGCTCGCCGGTCAGTTTGGAAATGAGCGGCCAGAACCTGTTTTTGGGATGCCCGTAGTAAAAATTCACGGCTCTCGATTTCACCGAAGGAAAACTTCCGAGGATCAGAATCCGGCTGTTCTGATCGTAGACGGGTCCGAAGCCGTGAGTATGAAATTCGCTCGCTGCGCTCATTGCTCTTTCCGCGCGTCAGTCTGTTACAACTGCCGTTCCGCTGACCGTTACCATAAGCATTCCGTTGTCAGATCCCAGCACTTCGTAGTCAATATCAACACCTACTATGCCGTTTGCGCCGATGCTCGCAGCCCTCTGCTCCATTTCTGCAAGCGCGTTCTGACGTGCTTTTATAAGCTCATCTTCGTATGAACCTGAACGTCCGCCGAAGAAATTGCTGAAGCTCGCAGCTATATCCTTGACGAAGTTTACGCCGGATACGACTTCGCCGAAGACGATGCCTCTGTACTCGAGAATTTTCTTTCCTTCTATTGAATTTGTAGTAGTGATGACCATGTTTCTTTCCTTTCTTAGATCTCAGCCACAGCAGCCGGTACGCCGGCCGTCTTAATCACGGTAATTATATCATATGAAAAAGAATAAAAATAAATATACTGAAATAGTACATAAATTTAACTTACTAGTGCATAATATATGCATAATAGAGTAAAAAAATGAAACAAAAATGAAATTCAAACAAGAGAGAAGGCAGAATATGTTTGATCATTACTATTACGACGGAAGCAAAAAATTTGACATAAGCAAGGCTCCTACTGACGACACTTCACTGGTACTCGACCGCGAAGAGGCAGAATATCTTCTTCAGCGCAACAACAACGAAATCGACCAGCTTCAGCAGAAGCTCTACGCGGAAAAGCGTGAAGGCGTCATATTCCTCTTTCAGGCGATGGATGCCGCGGGCAAGGACGGAACGATAAAGGCTGTGCTCCAGTGCCTCTCGCCTCATGGCGTACACGAAGCTGCGTTCAAGAGTCCGTCTTCGGTGGATCTGGCACACGACTACCTCTGGCGTGTAGAAATGAATGTTCCTGCAAAGGGTGAAATAGCTATCTTCAACCGCTCCCATTATGAGGAAGTCCTGATCTACAAGGTGAAGGAGTTATGGAAGACACAGGCAAACGCCAGGCGCATAAATGTGGACAAGATCATGGAACACAGGTATGAGGACATCAGAAACTACGAAAAGTACCTCTGGCACAACAATGTGCGCACGGTGAAGATCTTCCTGCACGTTTCGAAGGATGAACAGGCAAAGAGATTCCTCGACCGCATAGAAGAACCTGAAAAGCACTGGAAATTCTCTGCCGACGATTATGAGGAAAGAAAGTACTGGGATGCGTACCAGAGCGCTTTCGAAGACGCGATCAATGAAACCTCGACGAAACACGCTCCGTGGTTCGTCGTACCGGCCGACCACAAATGGTATATGCGCTACGTTGTAAGCGAGATAATTCTCGATACGCTGAAAGACATGGATCCGAGATATCCGGAGGTTACGGAGGATCGTCTCAACAGATTCGGGGAAATTAAAAAAGCGCTCGAGGCTGAGCTCGGCGAAAAAGAAAAGGCAAAGAAGGAAGCCAAGAAGGAAGAGAAGAAAGAGAAAAAAGAAAAGGAAAAGGAAGAAAAGGAAAAAGAAGAAAAGAAAGAAGCAGAGAAAAAGGAAGAAAAGGAAGAAGATTAATCCGGGTGCCACGGTGGCCGGACCGGATGGCTGAACCGTACGACTGCGTGCGGCAGCCGGATACAGCGGATCCAGCAGAGGTATCTCCTACCGGTTCGGTTCCGTGACCTCGTTGAGTATTATTTCTATAAACTCGCTCAGCGCATCTGACGGGTTTTTCGAATATATAATCCCGTAAGGCGAGTAATGATTCCATTCCATCGGAATAGTGTTTATCGACGGATGCACGTCTGACCAGATGTCGAGAGTTTCCATCAGACAGTTGATCTGATCGCACAAGTTGAACGTATCCAGAGTGTATATGGAGCTGGTGTCTATGATCTGTATGTCCTTGTGCTCTTTGTTAATGTCGTTTCTGAGTTTCTCGAGCGTCGTTGAAATTCCCGGCTTCATGATAATGATGCTCTCGCCTTTCAAGTCATTCCATGTCAGTTTCTTTTTATCCGCAAGTCTGTGACGCAGAGGTACCCCTATCATACACGACAACTGGCTGATAGTTTCTACATTATATTTGTTCTGCCACTCCGACGAATCGCACGGCGCGACTATGCAGTCGATTCCTGAGTTTTCGTCGAGCACGCTGCTGAGGCTGGCTGGCTCGTCCGAAAACGGCACGATCATTATCTGAAAATCCGGGTATGACCCTGAAATCCTCTTCCACAATTTCGTCAGGCTGCGGCATGGGCGCAGGATCGATGTGCCGATTCTTATGATTTTCCTTCCTGAAGCAGCCGCCTGTTTCGCTCTGTCGACGGAATGAACGATCATGTTGTTTACGCGCTTCATGTCTTCGTAGAATATACGTCCCGCAGCCGTGAGCTTTACTCCGTGATTCGTCCTGTGAAGAAGCGTCACCCCTACTTCGGTTTCCAGCAGGTTTATCTGGTTCATGACCGTGACGTTCGAGCAGTAAAGCTTTTCAGCCGCCTTTGCGAAACTGCCGCCGGTCACTACGGCTTCGAAAGTTTGTATCATTTTATCGTTCTTAACAGTGTCCCACCGATGATAAAAATTCTGCGTTAATTATTTATTAATGCTGCTTTAAAGTATACAGGAATTCCAAAGAAATGCAATCAATACTATAATATTTGTGCAGCAATAATATCTATACACTATTTATATCTGCTGTGTTGTGTAATTATCTTATTATTTCAGTTTTGGAGGTAAAAAACAATGAAAAACAACCGGGCCATGATAAGGCTCGCTCCTCTGATGGCCATACTGGCCGGAATTTTCTGGGGCACAGAAGGTTCATTCGTACGAATCCTCACTTCGTACGGCATGAACAACATCACGATACTGGGCACACGCCTGGGTCTCGCCGTGATCATTCTGTTCTTTGTCATTTTGATTACGAACAAAGACAAGATGAAGATTAATCCGAGAGATATCTTACTGTTTATTCTGATAGGCGGTCTCGGTTCGGTAGCGCTGAATTTCTGCTACAACGAAGCGATAAACAGAATGACGCTTTCGCTGGCGGCCGTACTGCTCGACCTCTGCCCTGTCTACATGATCATCATCGCGTTCTTCGCATTTCACGAGAAGATCACCGGCAGAAAAGTGCTCTGCCTGCTCCTCTCGCTGGCAGGCGTAATCCTCCTGTCAGGTCTCGGAACGTCAAAACCAGTGTGGACAAAGCTGGGTCTTCTGTTCGGAATACTGAGCGGAATATTCTACGCTTCTTACGGACTTCTGAGCAAGGTTGCGACGAACAAAGGCTACACGTCAATGACGCTGAACTTCTATTCGCTGCTGTTCGGAGCTATAATCTGCGCGCCGTTCACAGACTGGAAGGGTACAGGAGCGATCATAAGCACTATCGGCGTCAAGGCAGTAATAGTCATGATATTCAACTCGCTCTGCGCTTCGCTTCTGCCTTACCTGCTCTTCGCTGCAGCTCTTCAGTACATGGATGTCGGCAAGGCAGGAATACTCGAACTCACAGAGCCGGCTGCGGCAATGCTCCTCGGCTTCCTGTTCTTCCATGAGAAACCTACGATTCTCATGCTCTTAGGTATGGTAATCATCATCGGAGCTCTGGTTATACTCAATCTTCCGGAGAAGGAAATCGCTCAGGAGACACCTGCCGGTGAGATTTCAGGTTCAGGCGCTGACAATGCTGAGGAAATAGAGGAAAACAAAGACGAAAAGGAAAAATAACAGGACTCCATAGCATAAATCTAATAGCATAAAGTATTAATTAATACGAAACGGTTCAGGCATCTGCGACAGCCTGCCGTACTCTGATTTTGCTATTCTGTAAGAACATATGGCGAAAGAAGCCCGGTTCCCGCGAGACAGCGGGATCGGGCTTCTTTCGTTTCCGGCGAGCCGGATATTCAGATCGTATGTGTTCTTCTCCGGCGCGGCTGATATGAGAGCCGTTCGTGACGGCAAAATTTATATTTTATTATATTTTGACTTTATATTTTGATCATGGACCGGTTTGACCGGAGAAGACTGCGGTCCGTGAAGCTGCCGGTTCCTCTGCTCCGGATCGGAATTTACTGGTTCTTCTCCACCGATTCGATTATGTCGAGCAGATAAGGGAACGGCTCCAGCGATCTTCTGAGTATTCCCTGCATGTATGCGATCAGAGTTCCGTAATTGGTGACCGGAACGTTCTGATCCTCTGCGCACTTCATCCTGTAGAGCATCTCTCGTTCGCTCAGCATGCATCCGCCGCAGTGGATCACCATGGCGTAACGCGAGAGATCTTCCGGGAAATCCCTGCCGGAGCACGTCTCTATCGTGAAGTCTTTTCCGGTATAGTTCTTCAGCCAGCGCGGGATCTTAACGGTACCTATGTCGTCACACTGCCTGTGATGCGTGCATCCCTCGGCTATCAGCACGGTATCGCTGTCATCCAGGTTCTCGACCGCTGCCACGCCGCGCACGGCCGTTTCGAGAAAGCCCTTGTAGCGTGCCATGAGTATGGAAAATGACGTCAGCGGTATATCAAAGGGTACATCTGCGGAAACTTTTGCGAATACCTGGCTGTCCGTGATGACTATTCTCGGCTTTTTTCCGAGGTGCGCCAGCGTGTCGCGCAGCTCGTATTCCTTTACGACGACCGCCGTGGCATCTGCCTCGAGGATGTCTCTGATTGTCTGCTGCTGAGGAAGAATCAGGCGTCCCTTTGGAGCAGCCTTGTCGATAGGAACGACGAGAACTGCGAAATCTTCAGGATGCAGCAGATCCGCGACGATCTGCATCTTCCCCTCGCCTGACGGCTTTATCTCAGCCATGCGCTCCTTGAGCTTCTCTATGTTGTACCCTGTTTCCGCCGATACGGCCACGCAGTTCGTCTCAGGAGCGTCGGGGTTGTTGTGAAATCCAGGGATCTGGTCTTCCGATGAAAGGAGATCGAATTTGTTGTATACGACAAGAAACGGGATGTTCTTTTCTCTGAAAAGGCCCGTCATCTGGCGGTCGGCGTTCTGCATGCCGAGCGTTCCGTCGACGATCAGCACCGCTATGTCGGTGCGGTTAAGCTCCTGCCTGGTCTTCCTGACTCTCAGCTCCCCCAGATCTCCGACGTCGTCGAATCCCGGAGTGTCTGTTATCATGACAGGACCGAGCGGAAGCAGCTCCATAGCTTTCCTGACAGGATCCGTCGTCGTGCCGGCTGTATCAGAGACGACCGCGAGGTCCTGGCCTGTGACAGCGTTGACGACGCTCGATTTGCCGGCGTTTCTCATTCCGAAGAAGCCTATATGTATTCTTTCGCCTGAAGGCGTATCATTCATTCCCACTTTCCTCTTCCTCCTTTTCCTCCTTTTTCTGCTTCATCTCCCTGAGTATCTTTTCAGCCTTTTCAGGAGGATTATCAGTTACTATTCTGCTCACCGTCTCGTATCCGATATCGGCGAGGTAGGACGCCGCAAATGCGTACGTTCCGCCGAGTATTTCACTGCAGCGTTCCTCGTCGGCGGCAAGAGTGTCTATGCATTTTTCGCGGAATATGTCAGCAGCGTTTGTCAGTATTCTTATACTTGTGAGAAGGCTGTCGGCGATCAGCGGCTCTAGCGCGTTCAGCTCGAATTCCCCTCTTGAAGCTGCGTAAGTTATCGACGCGTCGCACGATATGACTTTTGTTCCGGCTTCCAGAACCATTTCGGGTATGACAGGATTTATCTTTCCGGGCATTACGGTAGAGCCCTGCTGGACTGGCTTGAGCTTTATCTCGCCGAGGCCTCCGAACGGTCCGCTCGCCATGAGTCTCAGGTCGCCCGCGATTTTCATCATGTTTACAGCCATGGCCTTGAGAAGTCCGGAAACTTCCACAAATACGTCCTGGTTCTGAGTAATGTCCATCGGATACTCGGCTCTGGCTATTCCTATGTCGGTAAGTTTTCTGAGTTCTTCGACGACGCCGAAGCGGTATTTCCTGAGCGAAAGATTTTCGAGCCCGACGGCTGCTCCGCCGAGATTCACCTGTCTGAGTCTCTCTTCGATTTTGTACAGTCTCCACCTGTCTCTCGCTATAGCCTGTGCGTATGCCCCGAATTCGTTTCCGAGCGTGACAGGAACGGCATCCATGAGTTCCGTTCTGCCTAGTTTTTTTACGCCGTCGAATTCGTTTTCCCTCTTCTGAAGGCTTTCCTGCAGAGCAGCGCATGAAGTGCTGAGCTTCCTCAGTCCTCTTATGGCTGCGATTCTCAGCCCTGTGGGATAAACGTCGTTTGTCGACTGTCCCCTGTTTATATCGTTGAGCGGATGGCAGTACTCGTATTCGCCTGGTTTGTGTCCCATGCGTATGAGCGTCATGTTCGCAATGACTTCGTTGACATTCATGTTTGTGCTGGTCCCTGCTCCGCCCTGCAGAGCGTCGAGCGGGAAAGCGTCCTTTACTGCGTTGCTGCCCTTTTCGCCCAGTGCTGAAATTATTTCATCGCAGACGGCGGATACCGCGTCGTACATGTCTGATTTTATGCCTATTTTACTGTAAGTAATGGCAGCCGCTTTTTTCACGGTGACGATTGCGCTGATGAGAGAAAGATCCGTTTTATGACTTTCGAGCGCGAAATTTTCGAGCGCTCTGGCGGTATTTATACCGTAAAGGCAGTCGTCCGGAAGCGTTACAGTGCCCAAAATATCTTTTTCTGTCCGCATTTTCTCTCCCCCTCTTTATATTAAAAGCTTATCTTGATTAAGAGCTGATCTCGATCTGAAGCTGATATCTACCTGAAGCCGATCTCGATCTGAAGCTGATCTCGGTCTTTCCGTGACGCAGTCTGCAATAGCTGCAGTATGCTTGATTTGTTTAATATTCTATCACATATGCGGTGACGCAAACCGAATATGCCATTTATTATATTTTTAACATTCCCGCAGCCTGATCCGAAGCTGGCCGTAGCTTGATCGACAGTTTGATCCGCGGCCGGCCGCAGCCGTAAATGTATGTAAAATCACATTCATATTTGCGCATATGCATGTATGTCTGATAAGATATGTTCTGAACATCGATAAACATTAACCATAGTTGTTTCAGGGAGATTTTGTGAAATGATATTGATAGATTTTCTGAAGGATTTTTTCACGAATCCTGTGCTGATGTCGGCGGGAGCATCGTGGTTTGTCGCGCAGGCATCCAAGGTCATCATAGAGTCCGTGAAGTACGGATTCAGCAAAGAGGTTCTCGGGCGCAGCGGCGGTATGCCGAGTGCGCATTCTGCAACGTTTACAGGTCTGGCATTTTCGTGCCTGCTGATCTACTCTGCTCACAGCACGGAGTTTGCGATTGCGCTCATGGTGGCAATCGTCGTCATATACGATGCGCTGAATCTCAGAATGGAGACAGGAAAGCTCGGCGCGGCGATGAACAGGCTGCGTGAAAGAGACAAAAAGGAAGGTCTCGAGCCGGTTACCGAGCATGAATTTCAGGAAAAGGCCGGACACACGCTGCCGGAGGTTATCGCTGGAATCTGCGTAGGAATAGTGGTTTCAAGCATTTTATGCCTGCTGGTATTCGCTTAAACGATTTGCAGGAAATATTAATACAGCGCATGCAGTCTGGCGTGCTGCACGTCGAGAGGAAAATGAATAATTAATGATGGATTCCGTCAGCAGTTTTAATGAACTGCTGGCGGTTTTTTATGCTTACATTTTATTTTGATCATCGGTTTTTGCGAGACGGGAGTTCGCTGCCGAGCCGTATCGTTTGAAAATGTGCTTTGTAATTTACTGCAGGGTTATGTGTATGGCAGCGTACCAGGCAGTCTAAGGCAGACCATCGGCAGTCATGTTGACATATAGCCGGCAGGCAGCTTTCAGGCCATAATCCGTGAACAGGAAGACATTCTGACATAAATAAGTACGGCTGGCTTCATTACAGCGTCAGCCCTGCCCTTTCGAGCGCCTCGCTGCCTAGCTCCGGAAACGGAATCACCGCTTCAGGTTTTGCGGTGTGCTCTCCTATGATCTTTTCCATCCAGATCATGTCGTACCAGCGCCCGAATTTATATCCGCAGCTGTCGAATCTTCCGACCGTCTTGTAACCCATGAATTTATGAAATTCAGGACTCGCAACGGAAAGAAATTCATCGTTTTCATCCTTCGGGTATCCTATGCATGCGTTGAGATTCAGTATGTGCTGTTCTCCGGCAATATTCTCGAGAACGGTGTAAAGCCTGGTGCCGAGACCGTGCCCCCTTTCCTCCATATCGAGGTAAATAGTCGTCTCGGCTGAATGGTCGTACGCTTCTCTTTCATTGAAGGCACCGAGGTACGCGTATCCGGCAGTTCTGCCGTCTATAACAGCTTTTATATACGGGTATTTCTTCAGCGTATGTTCGATCCTTCCGCGGAATTCGGCGGCGGAAGGCACGGTATATTCAAAAGTGATTGCGGTTTTTTCTATGTACGGTGCGTAGATGTCCAGTAGCTCCTCTGCGTCGTCCGGCGAGACTTTCCTGAAAATGATTTCGCTCATCTCTCAAGGTCCTTTCCTTTTTGTATTTCAAGTAATACTTTTATATCAAGTTATTTTCTGTTTGGATGAATTTTATTGTAGCACATAATGCGCAGGTGGATATGCACTTTCACCCGCCGGCGTGAGCTGGCGCTGACGGCTGCGGCAAGCCTCATGCTGCGGCAGGCCGCATTCTGCGACAAGCCGCATTTTGGGACAGGCAGCAGTCTGCGACAGGCCGGACATAGATTGCTCCGTACGAATCACATTATCGCATTTCGAAGATCTCGAAGACCTTATTAAATGTGCTGGCTAATTGCCCTGAAAGTGTATTTGCTGAAAATATATTTAAAATGAGACCAATGAAAAACAAAAGAAAAGCCAGAAAAAAGCCAGAGAATAACCAAGGAAAGAACAGACAAAAACCGCCCCCTTGTGATGTGTACCCTCCTTACCGGATGTACAGTAAAGAGGGTACATATCATTGCAGAGGCGGTTTGTCATCCGTATGAAGCCTGTATTTTCAGGCTGATTCAATTTATCAAATGCAGTGATTCTCAGGATCAGATCGTGAAAACTCCAAGCGCTGAAGCTATCGAACTGATGAGAATGATCAGGATTGCGATCGGGCAGAACCACTTCACGAGGAACGAATAGATCTTCTTCGTGTGGAACGTTACACCGTTCTGCTCTACCTCTTCTATCAGTGACTTCGGCTTGATGATGAATCCTACGAATATGCATGTGCAGAACGCGAGTATCGGCATGAGCACGCTGTTGCTGATGAAGTCGAGGAAATCGAGGATGTCGAATCCGAGGATCGTAAATCCGCTCCATGCTCCGAATCCGAGTGAACTGAAGATACCGACAACAGCGCAGTAGATCGTCATGATGACAACTGCTTTCTTTCTGCTGATGTGAGTAAGATCCATTACGTTTGAAACGATCGCTTCGAGCAGTGAAATCGAAGATGTCAGCGCAGCGAACATTACGAGCGCAAAGAACAGGAATCCGACGATGCGGCCTGCTCCGAACGTGTCGAACACCTTAGGCAGCGTTATGAACATGAGTCCAGGGCCTGCTCCCATTGCGGATTCGTCTCCGCCGGAGAACAGATATACCGAAGGAACGATGATGAGTCCTGCGAATATTGCGACGAACGAATCGAAGAACGCGATCTGTCCTGCGGAGGTACCGAGGTTGTCTTCCTTCTTCATGTATGAACCGTAGGTTACCATGATGCCCATCGCGAGCGACAGCGAATAGAAAAGCTGTCCGAGCGCTGCGAGCACGAGCTTTCCGCTGAATTTGCTGAAATCAGGCTTGAAGTAGTATTTGATGCCGTCGCCGATTCCAGGCAGCGTGCAGATATATATTGAAAGTCCGACTACGAGTATGAGGAGTATCGGCATCAGGATCGTGCTGACTCTTTCTATGCCCTTTTCCACGCCGAAGAAAACGACCAGCGAAGTGATAAACAGGAAGATCAGCAGGAATATGACAGGTGCTGCCGTCTGCCCTATATATGAACTGAAGAATGAGTCACTGACGGCTTCTTTTTCGGCTCCGACAGCGAAAGTACACAGATACTTTGTTACCCAGCCGCCGATCGTGCAGTAGTACGGGGTGATTATCATAGGAATGATCATGCCGAGAATACCGCAGATGTTGCTCTTCTGGCCGAGCTTTTTAAAAGCTCCGATCGAGGACTGTCTCGTCTTTCTGCCTATGCCGATTTCGGTTATAAGCAGAGGAATACCGAAAAGTACCGCGAGGACGATATAGGTAATCAAAAAAATACCGCCGCCGTATTTAGCAGCGAGATAAGGAAACCGCCACAGATTTCCCAGACCAACGGCCGATGAAGCCGCAGCGAGCACAAATCCCAGCTTTGAGGTGAAATTTGCGCGCTTTTTAGATTGTTCCATTTTATTACTCTCCCTTAATTGTTCTAAAAAATCCCGATGGGATTACCTGTGCATTATATCACAATAAGGTAATGCAAAGCCGCTTCGAGAAAAATTAAGGTCTTTTCATGGTAAAAAGATGAATAGACGCAATTATTTCTGAATAATAAAGCTGCAAACGTAAATATTTTTTATGGCGATCGCAATGTTTGATACATTATACGGTTTAAAAGGGCTTTGACAGTAATTTTTACTTTATCACGATAACGCGTTAGCGCGAAAGCATAACGTGAAATTATATTGAGATTCCTGCTGCCTTCTGTGGTGAAGACAAATAAAAAATATAAAGAACGTCTGTTCTTTATAAACGAAATGTGATAGAATATCCGTGGACCTCCTTTAACGGAGATAAATGCCTGAAATCCCTGAAAAACTTGTTGACTGCGGGGATTGGAAAATATATGCCGTGCAGAGATGTCTGACGTGCCGGAGCGAAAATATATAGAACATACGTTTTATAAAGGAGATGCTTTTATGGATTTTAGATATATGTGCATAGATCTGAAGTCATTTTACGCGTCTGTCGAATGCGTGGAACGCGGGCTCGATCCGCTCGGTACAAATCTGCTTGTAGCGGACGAAAGCAGGTCGGACAGCACGATATGCCTGGCCGTCTCCCCTTCTCTCAAGGCGCTGGGAGTACCTTCGAGGCCGAGGCTGTTTGAGGCCAGACAGGCGGTAAGAGCGGCGGAAATAAGACTCGGAAGGAAGATCGAATATATAATTGCGAAGCCGAGGATGTCGCTTTATATCGACTATTCGGCGCGCGTATATTCGGTTTACCTCAAGTATTTTGCGCCTGAGGACATCCATGTCTACTCCGTCGACGAAGTGTTCATAGATCTCGGGCCTTACAGAGACATTTACAGACAGTCTGTACGGGAGACGGCCTCCATGGTTGTCGGAGACGTGCTGCGCGAGACGGGCATCACCGCGACTGCGGGAGCAGGCACCAATCTCTATCTTGCGAAGATCGCCATGGATATAGTAGCAAAACACAGCCGGCCCGATAATTACGGAATAAGGTTCGCAGGTCTTGACGAGATGAGTTACAGGAAGAAACTGTGGGATCATACGCCTCTGACCGATTTCTGGCAGATCGCTCACGGAGTTTCGGGGCGGCTGGCGAGGTACGGGCTCAGGACCATGGGCGATATAGCCGATGTCTCGCTTCACAACGAAGAATTTTTTTACAGGCTGTTCGGAAAAAACGCGGAGCTTTTGATCGATCACGCCTGGGGCATCGAACCCTGCACGATGAAAAACATAAAGGAATACAGGCCTGCGGCGCGGTCGGTGTCGAACGGACAGGTTCTGCCGAGAGCATACACGTTCGACGAGGCGCTGACTGCGGCGGAGGAACAGGCTGAACTCCTCGCCTTCAGACTTGTCGAGGAACGTCTCGTCGCAAATTCGGTAACTCTCGTCGTGGGCTACGACCATACGTCCGATGTTTCGGGTGCGCGGGGTGTCATGATGCATTTCGACATGTACGGGCGCGTCGTGCCGGTACATTCCACAGGCACGTTCAATTTCGGAAGATTTACGAATTATACAGATATGATAGTGGACGCGTGTGTAAAGCTGTTCAGGGAAACGGCCGACAAACGCCTGCTGATCCGCCGGATCTTTCTGACCGCAAACAACGTCAGACCGGAAAAGGACACCCCGTTTCAGCTCGATATGTTTCACGACGTGGTAAAACTCGAATCCGAAAGGCGGCTCGAGCGCGCGGTGATCCTGATACGCAGCCGTTACGGAAGCAATTCTCTTCTGAAAGGCATCAACTATCTTGAGTGTTCGAGGACGAGGGAGAGAAATACGCAGATAGGAGGCCACAAGGCTTAGCGGCCCGCAGACCGATGAATCACGACGACATACTTGATCAAAAGAGGCCTGTGCACGATGGAGACGAGTTTGTGAAAAAGCATCCGAAAATGCCGGTGGAACAGCGTGCGAAGATATTCATGCCGTTTGACGCTCTCGAGGGATTTGACGAGAGCATAGAATCCAGATCAAAAGTGACCGTCCATCCTGCGGTTATATCGGATGACCGCAAGGAGGAGCTCAACAGGCAGTTTGCAGAACTCGCAGACGCATTCGGTAAAATTCCGCGAAAAAGCAGACTGGATGGGAAAAATGCGCTGGAAGTTTCGGTGTTGTATTTCGAGCGCGATTATGAACAGGAGATATTGAAAAATGACGGAGTGAGAGGAAATTACAGATGGACAGCCGGAGTGCTCGAAGATATAGATCTTACGTTCAGGCAGATAAAAATATCGGACCGTATTATTTCGATCGATTCGGTTTATGCGGTGAAATACGATCTTAGGGGCTGACAGCCTCAGTCGTTTTCGTCGCCGGAAAGCCAGCTGCGCCTGAATTCGTAGTATTTCCGGCTCGCCTCTTCCGACTCCTTCTTTTCTTTCCAGCGGTTTCTGTCACTGTCGATGGCGAGCATTTCGTCGACTATTTCTTCCGGCGTTTCGGGCGCGGCCTTCAACAGATAGCCGGTCATGCGCTTCATAGTGTTTTCGGAACCGAGGCTGCTTGCTATCATCTTTCCGAAATCTTCTGGATATCCCATGTCTGTGATCGTGTGTATCAGTTCAGCATATGCTTTTTTCCAGCTGTCTGTCATTTTCTTTTCCTCATAAAAGACTGATGGTACCGGATGCTTATGATTCATGATAGCATAGTCCGGTGTTTGTACGGAAGAAAATTGCTTAAAGAAAAATGGTAATAACAGCACATCAGCCGGCGGTAAAAACCCGCCGGCTGATGCGGACCGCCAGGAGACCGGGCGGTCTGAAAAAATACTGTATATTTGTCAAAGCTTCCTGTTACGGTGCTTCATAAAACTTCTCAGAACGTTTATATGACTCAGAAATCAGATATAAGCGGCTGCACCTTCAGGGTAAAGGTTCAGTTCAGCTTTCTCTGAGTTTCAGAGTCTGCTGCTTTATTAGCAGCGTTTTCTTTCAGGTCCTCTTGGACGGCGTTCCCTCTCTTTTTCACGAAGGATCTTCATCTGCTCTTTCCTGTCTTCCGGAAGTCCGAGTTCTGAAGCCAGATTATCCGAAACTTTTGACAGGAGACCTGAAAGCTGGACTTTTTCTTCATCAGAGAGTACCGAGAATATTTTTCCCGGGCCTTCCGGTTTTTCTGCGGCACGTTCTTTGCCCTTTTCGGTAAGGCTTACGACTCTCTTGCGAGGTTTTTCAGGATCCGGATGTTCTACATTTACCAGTTCATCCTTTTCGAGTCCTTCCATCAGCTTGCGCATGACAGGAGGCGGAACCTGAAGAATGAAATTGAGCTCTCTGACGGAGATTTTGCCCTTGCCGTCTATCACTTTAAGTGCGCGGAGAATGTCGCGGCCGGTGCGTTTTTCCTCGGTCATATCTGCTTCTCTGTGCGCGTCCATCAGCATATTAAGTCTCATGAGCTGAGGCATAACTTTTGTTTTCTTAGGTTTTTCATTATTAACTTCTGACATTTTTTCCTCCTCGATATTTTTCAATCGGTGCAATAGTTTTTTCAGGTACCTGTGCACACAATATATCAGCAGGAGGATGCATTTTCAAGTATTCAGATTATATGAATTTATAATAGTACCTATAAGAATATATAAGCTTATGAAAATAAAAGAAATGATCACGAAGAAAAGCAAGTATTATCAGTATATGCAGGCGCATGCTGTCAGCCTGGGCATGTGCTGCCATCAGCCCCCGCTTGCTGCCGGAAAAATGGCTGTTATTGTTTCCACTTATTCCTTTTTCTGGCACGAAAAACATTGCGGATGTGGATACCTGCAATTATGACGTTCTAATCGATACTGTAAAAAACAAAATGGATGCTCCCTGCGAGGTACAGGGAGCATCCACGCATCAGACCTTAGTTAAGATCCTGTGACCAGTTTGCGATAGAGTACAATAATGTTCGCAAAAATTGAATAGACTAGAAAAGCCATTGAGGCTCATGTAGAATGATTTGTGACTAAAAAACTCATTTACAAAGGAGAACTCTCAATGGCTCATACTCAGAATAACACAAATCTTTCATCGTTACTATTCAGTTTTATGAATCAGCCCGATCCTATGCTCAGCATGCTGGAATGGCTTTGTGAGCAATCGAAAGATTTCTCCCAGCAACATGATCGAAAGGCTGAATCGAGAGATACGCCGAAGAACAAATGTAATCGGGATTTTTCCGAATGAATCTTCCTACGTGCGTCTGATTACAACCTATCTGATGGAATATGCCGAGGAATGGTCAACATCCACAAGCTATATACGTAAAGAGGCTGTTGCCTCCTTGCTTAATGAAGAGGTAGCGTAATCATTCATGCATAAGCCTGAAAAAATTTTTGCGAACAAATATTGACACTAGCTATTTACTACTTATTCTGCATCGGCATCTAATACATTATCGATTGCTGTCAGAAGCTCGGCGCGTGTCATGTAGCCATATGGGTTGAAATATCCGTCGGGATTGCCGACCATGATATTGTATTTGTTAGCAAGCCAGGTATATCTGAACATATGCTCAACATTTGCCGGTATGGTTTCATGAAGCGCGTAGAGACTCTCGTAGTCACTGTCTTTGTATATGGAATTAAGCTCGGTCTTTATTCCTTGAATATCAGGCATATCAAGCGAGGTTTTATAATCTCTGTCTCTTTTGATTCTTACCAGAGTCTCTGCGACATGCATGCGCAATGCATATTCATCAGGCAGGAAACAGCATCTGCCGGATTCGTATGCCTCACTATACGGCCGATTAGAATCATAATCTGTCGGCAGAGGATAACAAGGAATATATGAATGGCTTCGATTGACATATGGATAGTACCAATCACTTGAATCCACATCATCGTAATTTATACTGTCCACTGAATAAAGCTGAAATGCACATGTGACAATCTTTGCAAATTCAGAGCGAGTAACCGGCTGATCAGGTCTGAAGGTTCCGTCACCGTAACCGCATATTATATTGCTGTCCTTGTATTTCATTATTGTAGATTCAGCCCAGTGACCATTAATATCACTGAATCCCTCACTTTCTTCCGCAAAAGCTGTTATTGAAAATGATGAGACCAGCATGATCATGACAATGAGTACGGATAAGATTCTTTTCATAGTAAGTCTCCTTTCGCATATACCAGTGTATTTATCAAGAATATTTTACAATATATGTAGCGTATTTTGTGTAATGTAATGATGTTTTAATATTTTTTGACATATGATTTGTTAATTGTGCAATTTCATCAAACCACTGAAGTGACGGTTATTCTTGCGCTAACTGATAAAAATCAAAAAGTTAATTGTAATTTGAACTTGAACACTAACAAATGAATAACAAAGATCCATAGGATCTCTTTCTGGTAGAATTAGGTTACCAATAAATAAATACCAAAGGAGAACGCTATGGATCGTAATCATTCTACCACACCTGAACGTGAAAGAGGACAACATCTTGGATTTGAGGAAAGATGCAGCATCAAGGCATGCAGGAAGTTAGGTCTCTCCCTGCGTAAGACTGCCGATCACGCCTTTCGACCTGCCGGAGGCTTTGTCGCGCAGGCCAAAGAAACAGAGTTCTCGCAAGAACAAGCGGATCCTCGGCAGAAGC
>JBMNUZ010000008.1:0-90754 GCA_050946535.1 Anaerovoracaceae bacterium | reverse complement strand
GATTACGATCCATAGCGTTCTCCTTTGGTATTTAGTTATTTGGTAACCTAATTCTACCAGAAAGAGATCCTATGGATCTTTGTTATTCAGTTGTTAGTGTTCAAGTTCATTTTACAATTAACCTATCATATTTTGCGTATTAGTAAATATTATTGCTTTGTTATATTTACAACACCGCTGATATACAATATAATTGTATACAATAGTAGAAAGAATTATGTTTTTAAATATTTCATGAATTATTTTGTATAGTCTGACCTGACAGCAGGAAAGACTTTTTCTCATTGAGAATTAAATGCGGGGGCACAATGATGTATTACAAAGGAGTTCAGGGGGACATGGTGACAGGTCTGCCGCTTGCCATCAGCATTTTTATCAGGCTGCGCGAGGACATACTTCGCGGAAAGATGAAAAACGGGGAAAAGTTAACAGAGCAGCGCATCTGCAGCGAATACAACGTAAGCAGAACGCCGGTCAGAGAAGCGTACAGGCTTCTGGAACAGGAGGGACTCATCGAGATGATCCCGAACAGAGGAGCCTTCGTAACCGGTTTCCTGCCTCAGGATATTGCTGACATGTACGACATGAGAAAGGAATACGAAATGCTCGCCTTCAAATGGGCGGTAGAGCGTATGACACAGGAAGAACTGGACGAAATCAGGAACGCCTACGATCTCATGGAGTTCTACACACATAAGGGAGACATGGCCAAGGCGTCCGATCAGAACGCTCATTTTCACGAGCTGATTTACAAGGCTTCCCACAACAAACAGCTTACGAGAATTCTCACGAGTTATCAGTACTACACAAAGCTTTTCAAGGAGGACGGAGATATCGTCACCGTCGAAGATGAGGATATGGAAGAGGTGCTCAAGGAGCACTCGGAAATACTCGATGCGCTTGAAAAAAGAGATGTAGACCGCGGAATGGCTGTCGTAAAGAAGCACCTCGAAAGCTCCAAGATTAGAGCGGGATACGGAGGCTTTGACGACTGACGAAAAATGAAAAATGAAACTCTCAGCGCCGACAGCGTAAAAAAAGTGCTTGAAATACTGGCTGAAACTTATCCTGACGCAAAATGCGAACTGGTCCACCAGTCGCCGTTTCAGCTGCTGGCCGCCGTGATGCTGTCGGCACAGACTACTGATAAAAAGGTCAATCAGGTTACTGATGACCTTTTTGCGTTATATCCCGGTGCGGCGGAGATGGCAGAAGCAGATCCCGTAAAGGTCGAGCAGATTCTGAGGCCTCTCGGGATGTACAGAACAAAGACGGCGAATCTCATAAACATGAGCAGGATGCTGGTTGAAAAATACGGGGGAAAAGTGCCGGAGGACCAGAAACTTCTGGAAGAACTCCCGGGCATAGGACGAAAGAGCGCAAACGTCGTCATGGCCGATGCATTCGGCCATCAGCGGATTGCGGTCGACACTCATGTTTTCAGGGTGTCGAACAGAATCGGCCTTGTGCACGAAAAAAATGTAGCTAATACCGAAAGGGCTTTGATGGAGGTCCTTCCGGACGATCAGTGGACAGCAAACCATCACCGCCTGATATGGCATGGCCGCAGGCTCTGCACGGCACGGTCGCCAAAATGCAGCGAATGTCCGCTTCTTGGCATATGCCTTCAGTACGGATTGGATGATTAATATGAAAATGACAAACGGTAATATGATGTTTCACGGATGTGATGTCGCTGCGCTTGCGGCGAAGTACGGCACGCCGCTCTACGTCGTGTCTGAAGACGAGATAAGAGAGAGATGCGGCGAGATAAAGCGCGATTTTACCGGAAAATACGAAAATACGAGAGCTGCTTACGCGAGCAAGGCATTTCAGACTCTCGAGATGGTGAGGATAATCAAATCAGAAGGGCTGTCGCTCGATGTCGTTTCGGGCGGCGAGATATATGCGGCGCTCAAAGCGGGATTCGATCCGGCCGGAATGATTTTTCACGGAAACAGCAAGACGCCGAAGGAGATAAGCGAGGCGCTCGATGCAGGAGTGGGAACTATCGTCGTCGACAATCTCACAGAGCTGGAGCTGCTGAATGAAATAGCGTGCGATAAAGGAATAAAGCAGAGAGTGTTCTTCAGAGTGACTCCGGGCGTGGACAGCCATACTCACCAGTATATTTCAACCGGCCAGCTCGATTCCAAATTCGGATTTTCTCTGGACGAAACTATTGAAACCGCGGTGCCGGAGGCGCTTTCGATGGATGGCATAGATCTTGAAGGCGTGCATTTCCACGTCGGTTCGCAGCTTACTGAAAATACGTCGCACCTGATGGCGCTCGACAAGGTGCTCGGCATGCTGAAGGAGCTCAAAAGCAAATACGGCTGGATGGCGAGCGAAATCAACTGCGGAGGCGGATTCGGCGTCCATTACGCCGGAGATCCCGAGCGCACGAAAGTTTCGGACTTCATGGATCCGATCATGAAAAAAATAGACGAAGCATACAGCGCAGGCGGCGATCCGAGACCGATGGTCACGATCGAGCCCGGAAGATGGATTATCGCTGAGGCGGGCATCACCGTTTACGAGGTATGTTCTGTAAAGAGAAATCCGGCGGGCAAAGTCTACGCGGGCGTCGACGGAGGATTTCCGGACAACCCGCGTACAGAACTCTATAATGCAGAGTACGAGGTCGAGGCGGTTGAGAAGTACGGAGCGCCTCATACCGTAAAGACGACGGTGGCGGGGAAATGCTGCGAATCCGGCGATATCGTCGCGTACGACGTCATGCTGCCGGAGCTTGAGCGCGGCGATCACCTCGCAGTGCTTACGACGGGAGCTTACAATTACTCGATGTCGAACAACTACAACAGAGTGGGCCGGCCGCCTGTAGTCATGATAAAGAACGGGCAGGACAGGCTGACTGTAAAGCGCGAGACTTACGAGGACATGCTTTCGAACGAAATTTAAATAAACCGGCCGGCGGCCGGCCTTGACAGCGTGAAGACGCCATGTGGTACCGGACTAACGTGAGCAATTCGCCTCTAGCCCCGCGTCTGTAAAAGAGAAATAAAAAATGCCTCCTGACGGATGTGTACGCTCCTTACCGGATGTCCGGTAAAGAGGGTACGCATCACTGGCGGAGGCTTTTTTTCGTACCATTTTGTGTTTTCTTTGTGCGCGGAGCGCACGCAGGGCAGTTTTTCCGCCTGTCATCATTCATGCGCGTGAAAGGCAGAACTGCTTCTTTAATTTTTTCTGCGTTTAAGCGTATCAGCGTATACTATTCGTTTACGACTCTGCCGCAGCAATTCTTGTATTTCTTGCCGCTGCCGCACGGGCACGGATCATTTCTGCCTATCTTCTTAGGTTTTACGATCGTCTTTGATTTCCTGTATTTCTTCGTGATTTCGGCGCGCTTTTCCTCTGAAAGAATGCCGTCCCATTCGGGAAGGCTGTAGAGATAGTCAGCGTGAGCGTCGTGCATGTTGAAATAAAGCTTTTCCCAGTCAATATCGAGCGAAAAACTGCTGTCCGCATCCATGTGCTCGAAATCAACGGGTTCGTTCAGGCTGTCGTTTATTCCGTCCAGGAAACCGACGAAGATGCATTCCCTCACACCGAGTTCCGCGGCCTTTTCGCCGACTTTTCCGGTATACATATTGTTCTTCTTCGAAAGGATGTCTCTGTAGATGCGCGTCTCTGCATCGGAGTATTCGTCCCAGAATTTTTTAAACGTCTCTTTGGTCTGATGCTCATAGAGATCGACCCATTCCTGATAAAGTGACATATTTGCTCCTTCTGAAAGCGCCGGGCGTCTCGAACTCTGCTTGCCGGCTTTCAATCTGTATTATAAAATTCCTATGGATTATATCATCAGCATGATATATAGTCAAAGAAGTGTTTCGAAAAAATGAAATGACAGTACGAAGAAGGTGTGATTTTGGAAAAGGAAAAGTTCAGGCACAACATGGCTTCAGACAGAATATACGAAGCAGAGACGTCTCCTCAGAAGGAGAAGAAGTATCCGTTTCACGTTGTGCTTGTGGAACCTGAAATACCGGCTAATACGGGAAACATTTCGCGTACCTGCGCGCTGACTGGATGTAAGCTGCACCTCGTGAAACCGCTTGGCTTTTCGATCGACGACAGGATGCTCAAGAGAGCGGGACTCGATTACTGGGATCATCTCGACATCGAGATCCACGAAAGCCTCGATGATTTTATGCAGAAGTACAGCGGCGAGAAAATGTTCTACGCTTCGACGCATGCCGTGAAAAACTATGCTGATGTGGAATACGAACCCGGTTCGTTCATTCTGTTCGGAAAGGAGACGGCAGGTCTCCCGAGGAATCTGATAACGTCAAACCCTGATACTGCGGTCAGAGTACCTATGGGCAGCGATCCGGACCTCAGATCGCTCAATCTTTCGAATTCCGTGGCGATCGTACTGTACGAGGCTCTCCGCCAGACGGGCTTTCCGGGACTCGTTTAGAAGATTTACAGGTTGATCAGCAGTCCGGCAGAGCGGCACCGGCAGCGAAGCGCAGCAATAATGGCAGCGTATAAGAGCAGTACCGGCAGCGAAGCAAAGAGACACAGGCAACGCAGAAGAGCAGTACTAGCAGCCCAGCATAGAGACATTTACAGCGCAGAGTTGCGGTATCTTCAGCGCAGCATCAGCGCATCAGAGCGGGTTTTTCCATTATGGAAATCTATTCATCTTGCTGTCCGCTCATGACCCTTACAGCAAGTTTTGTGCCAAATTGAGGATTATGAATAAATAAATATGCATTTATTCTAATTGTGAGGGTATAATAATTACATAGACAAAAGAAAGCACGGGTCTTTTTCAAGGAATAACCTTGTTTTCCGGCCCTTTTTATTCAGCTTTCTTTTTTTATACGGAACTCATAACCGCGTGTGCGGTGCAGTAAATTGCTTGTGTTTTTATAAAAACTGTGAGGGAACAAACTATGGATGTATACCTGGGACATGATCTGAAAACTGAACAGACTCAGCAGCTGGCGCTTACGCCTGAAATGGTGCAGTCGCTGAAGATTCTGAAATTCAGCAACGAGGAGCTTCTCGACTACATTTTCGACGAACTGGAGAAAAATCCTGTTCTCGATGTAATCGAAGAGGATATCAAGAACAGGCAGCTGATCGCTGCTGTACCTTCGACCCCGGATTCTGCCTCAGAGAAGGATGCTGAGGAAAATTTCGAGGAGAAGTATTACGGAGATACTGAAGAGGGAGGATGGGAAAGCGACGAATGGTTCGACTACGACGACTACCCATCCGGCACATATGACGGACAGCGTGATTTCTCGTACGACTCCAAGTACCGCGACAAGAACGAGTACGATGCAGGCATGGAGGAGTCTCTTCAGGAGCACCTCGGAGCGCAGCTTGAATTTACAGAGGCTCCGTATATCGTCAAGGCCGTCGCCGACTACATCATCCAGACGCTTGACGAAAACGGATACATGACTCTCGAACCGAGTGAAATAGCGAAAGAGCTCTGCGTCGACGATGATACGGTTAAGAAGGCGCTCGATGTCGTGCATTCGTTCGATCCGGCGGGCGTCGGAGCAGGAAATCTCAACGAATGCCTCGGTCTTCAGCTGAAGGCTATAGATAAATACGACAGCATATATCAGGAAATTCTCGATTACCATATGGAAGATGTGGCCAGAAACAGGCTTTCGGCCGTTGCAAAAAGCACCGGCATCAAGATAGACGAAGCCGAGGACAGGATCGAGATTCTCCGTTCGCTCGAGCCTAAACCGGGCAGAGGCTACTCAGCTTCAGAAAATATTAAATATATTATTCCTGATGTTAAAGTTAAAAAGACAGATGGGGTTTATAATGTATACGTGAATCGTGCAGCCTCCCCGAGACTTCTGGTAAGGGACGAGTACGTAGAGATGCTGTCCGGAAATCAGGCAGGCAGCGAAGTGGACGAGTTCCTGTCTTCCCAGATAGGATCGGCGAAATGGCTGATCAAAGCGTTAAAGCAGCGCGATGAAACGATTCTCAAGATATCAGGCGAAATAGTCAGAAGACAGAAAAAGTTCTTCGACGAGGGCCGCAGGGCTCTTGTACCTCTCACAATGAAAGAAGTGGCGTCCGAAGTAGGCGTTCATGAATCGACCGTCAGCAGAGCTGTGAACGGAAAATACCTGCTCTGCGAGCAGGGCCTGTTAGAGCTGAGATTTTTCTTTACCGGTTCGGCGTCGTTCGGTGATTCCGGCACGACGGCGGAATCGGTCAAAGTTCTCATTTCGGATCTCGTGAAGTCCGAGGACAGAACCATGCCGCTCAGCGACCGTTCCATCGCCGAGGCGATCTATATAACAGGCGTCAGGGTTTCCAGACGTACGGTTGCAAAATACAGAGAAGAACTGGGGATTCCTGCGTCTTCCGTGAGGAAAAAGAGAGCCCGATAAAATTTTTGTTCTACAATAAATTATTCCGGAGGAAAAGGAAAACGTGTTAAAAGTTGCAATCAATGGTTTTGGACGTATTGGAAGAAATGTATTCAAGATTTCTGAAGAGAAAGACAGAGACTTTGAAATAGCAGCGATAAACGATCTGACGAGCCCGGCTGAGCTGGCTCATCTGCTGAAATACGACAGCTGCTACGGAGTCTATAAAGGGGATGTGAAGAGCACAGACCACAGCATCATAGTCGGCGGAAAGGAAATAGAGGTTCTCAGCGAACAGGACCCTGAAAAACTGCCGTGGAAAGAGATGGGAATCGATCTCGTCGTCGAATCGACAGGCAGGTTTGCATCGAGAGCCGGAGCCGTGAAACACTTGCGCGCAGGCGCGAAAAAAGTTGTTATCGGCGCTCCTGTATACGATGCCGACGCCATGATCGTCATGGGAGTAAACCAGGACATATACGATCCTTCATCCCACAACATCATCTCGATGGCATCGTGCACGACGAACTGCATGTCGCTCTTCGCGAAGCTGATAGACGAACAGTACGGCATCACGAGAGGCGTATTTACGACCGTTCACGCATACACAAACGATCAGAATCTGCTCGACAAGCCTCACAAGGATTTCAGGCGCACGAGAGCCGCAGCCGTTTCGATGATACCTACGACTTCGGGCGCGGCTAAAGCCCTGGGAGTCGTTCTGCCGCATCTCAAAGGCCGTCTTACCGGAAGCGCAGTAAGAGTTCCGGTACCTGCGGTTTCACTGACAGACGTCGTTTTCGACATCAGTAAAAAGGTAACTGTCGAAGAAGTCAACGGCATGCTCAAAGAACAGGCAGAGGGCCCTATGAAAGGCTTCATGGGCTACAGCGACGAGCCACTCGTTTCGGTCGACTACAAGGGTGAGGAAAATACATGCGTAATAGATGCTCTTTCCACACTGGTTATTGACGAGACCATGCTGAGAGTTGTAGCATGGTATGATAACGAATGGGGATATTCGGGAAGAATTTGCGATCTCGTGAATCTCATAGCCGAAAAGGAGTAAGAATCTATGAAAAAGACAGTCAGAGATGTAGATGTCGAGAATAAAAGGGTTTTCTTAAGGTGCGATTTCAACGTTCCTCTCGACGACAACGGGGAAATAACGGACGACAGGCGCATCAGGGCGGCGCTGCCTACAATAAAATATCTGATGGAGCACAATGCGCGGACTATAGTCGCATCCCATCTCGGCAGACCAAAGGGAGTAGCCGATATGAAGTATTCGCTGGCTCCGGTGGCAAACAGACTTTCGGAACTCCTGGGCACGGAAGTCATATTTGTGAGCGAACCCGAGGTAGTTGGCCCGGCGGTAAGGGATGCCGCCGAGGCTCTTGAACCGGGCAGTGTGATGCTAATAGAAAACGTCAGGTTCAGACCTGAAGAGACGAAGAACGATCCGAAGTTTTCGGCGGAACTCGCTTCTCTCGCGGAAATATTCGTGAACGACGCGTTCGGAACGGCTCACAGGGCTCACTGCTCGACAGCCGGAGTAGCCGATTTTCTGCCGGCCGTAAGCGGATTCCTTCTCGAAAAGGAGATAAAGTTTTTCGGAGGACTGCTCGAGAATCCGGCGAAGCCGTTTACCGCTGTACTCGGAGGTTCAAAAGTTGCCGATAAGATTCCTCTGATCGAGAATCTGCTCGACAAGGTCGACACGATCCTTATAGGCGGAGGTATGGCATATACATTTCTGAAGGCTCAGGGCTACGAAATAGGTACGTCGCTGCTCGACGAGAATTCTATCAAGCTTTCTCTTGATCTCTTGAAGAAGGCTGAAGAAAATGGCGTGAAAATGCTTCTTCCAGTGGATACGATCTGCGCGAAGGAGTTCAAGAACGATTCTCCGTCGGTATGCGTTGATGTCGACAGCATGCCGGCCGACATGATGGGTCTCGATATAGGTCCGAAGACGCAGGAACTCTACAGAAATGTGATAATGAGTTCGGCCACGGTCGTCTGGAACGGACCGGCCGGCGTGTTTGAAATGGATAATTTCGCAAGCGGTACAAGAGCGATCGCGCAGGCGATGAACGATACGAAGGCTGTTACGGTAATAGGCGGCGGAGACAGCGCCGCGGCAGTGCGAAAGTTCGGACTTGAGGATGGTATCTCCCATATCTCCACGGGCGGCGGAGCATCGCTCGAATTCCTCGAAGGCAAAAAGCTTCCGGGCGTGGAGTGCCTCGAAGACAAATAATTCAGAATATATCAGGAGGAAATATATATGAGAAAGCCGTTTATCGCTGGCAACTGGAAAATGAATAAAAACATCAACGAAGCGACCGATTACGGCGAGCTTTTCGTTCAGAAGCTGAAGGATGAGCAGGTGGATCTCAGCAAGGTCGATGTGGCTCTTTTCGTTCCGTATATTCACATGTCAGCGCTGAAAGTTATTTTCCTGCTCAGGGGAGTCGATGTAGGAGCTCAGAATATGTTTTACGAAGACAAGGGAGCCTATACCGGAGAAATTTCCCCGTCGATGCTGTCCGACCTCGGCATCGAAAGAGTCATCATCGGACATTCGGAACGCAGGAAATACTTCGGCGAGACGAGCGCTTCCTGCGCAAAGAAATTGAAAGCGGCGTACACTCACGACATCAGACCGGTGCTCTGCGTGGGCGAGGATCTGGAAGACAGAGAAGCCGGCCGCTATAAGGATGCCGTCCGCAGCATGCTCCTCGATTCGCTGGAAAACGTCCAGGCAGTAGAGGCTGAATTCGCAGCGATAGCGTACGAACCGCTGTGGGCTATCGGCACAGGCAAGACAGCGACGCCTGAACAGGCAGAAGAGATGGCTGCGCTCATAAGATCGGTGCTCGCCGAGAAGTACGGGAGCGAGACGGCCGACAAGATTATCGTTCAGTACGGCGGCTCGGTCAACGAGAACAATATAGCCTCGCTGATGTCTATGGAAGATATCGACGGAGCTCTCGTGGGCGGAGCAAGCCTCGATCCCGAAAGATTTGCAAAGATAGTTGCGTTTGACGACAGCCTGAGGAAGGAGTCGCTCAAGCAGGTTTCGGTTAAGAATATTTCGAAAAAATAACAGCCGTTCACAGGCAATAGCAGCCGGTCATCGGCCGGAAGCAGGACTGGCAGAAAATCAGGGACCGTGGAAATTTCCACGGTCCATTTTTACAGACGGATTTTTTTATTTTTCAGACCCGCCAGAGTGCCGGATTTTACGGCTTTGCATTCTCTTAAAACTTGTCATTATGCGTATGCGCATAAGTTGAACTGTCACCGCTGCTGTGATATTCTATAAAATACAGAAAAACTACTTTACCCATTTTACAGGAGGTTGTATAAATGTCATACATCGAAGAAGTCGCAGCCAGAGAAGTTCTCGACTCCAGAGGCAATCCGACGGTTGAGGTGGAGGTATATCTCGACGACGGAAGCATGGGAAGAGCAATCGTTCCTTCGGGTGCATCAACAGGAAAATTCGAGGCGGTAGAGCTTCGCGACGGCGACGAATCGAGGTATCTCGGCAAGGGCGTTCTCAATGCCGTCGACAATGTCAACTCGATCATTGCCGATGAACTCATTGGCATGAATCCGTTTGATCAGCCGGGAATAGATGAAACGCTTATCAGACTCGACGGAACTCCTAACAAGTCAAAGCTCGGCGCCAACGCGATGCTCGGAGTTTCTCTCGCGGTGGCACACGCAGCGGCTGATTCCGTCGAACTGCCTTTCTTCCAGTATGCAGGCGGCGTAAACGGCAAGGTGCTCCCTGTTCCGATGATGAACATTCTCAATGGCGGCAAGCACGCAGACAACAATGTCGACATACAGGAATTCATGATCATGCCTGTAGGAGCAGCAAGCTTCAAGGAAGCTCTCCGCATGTGTGCCGAAGTATTCCACAATCTTAAATCTGTTCTCAAGAGCAAGGGCCTCAATACAGCTGTAGGAGATGAAGGCGGTTTTGCACCAGATCTCGCTTCAAACGCCGATGCGATTTCCAATATCGTAGAAGCCATCGAGAAGGCCGGCTACAAACCAGGCGACGATATCAGAATTGCTATCGACGCGGCTTCGTCCGAATTCTATGACGAAGAGACCGGTCTCTACGACCTCAAGGGCGAGGGCAGAAAGCTCAATGCCGACGAAATGATCGGCTACTACGAGGAAATATGCAGCAAATATCCTGTAATTTCAATAGAAGACGGCCTCGCTGAAGAAGACTGGGAAGGCTGGAAAAAGCTCACCGAAAGACTGGGAGACCACGTTCAGCTGGTAGGCGACGATCTGTTCGTAACGAATACGGAACGCCTGTCAAAGGGAATAAAAGAAGGTGCGGCAAACGCAATTCTGATCAAGCTCAACCAGATCGGTACTCTTACAGAAACGATAGATGCGGTCGAAATGGCAAAGCAGGCTGGATACACAGCCATTATTTCGCACCGTTCGGGCGAAACGGAAGATGTGACTATCGCGGATCTCGTAGTCGGTCTCAACGCCGGACAGATCAAGACAGGAGCGCCTTCAAGAACCGACAGAGTAGCGAAGTACAATCAGCTCCTCAGAATCGAGGAAGTGCTGGGAGAGAGCGCACAGTACAGAGGCCTCGAGAGCTTCTACAACATCAGGAAATAGCACTTGTAAATGACGTGATTTTGTGCTAACCTATCTTAGATTGATATAATTACGTTATTTATACGGACTCCGCTTTCGGCCGGAGCGTATCATAGACAGCATTACAGGGAGGTTGCAGGATTTGAAGACAGCTTTGATGATCATCATGATCGTTGTTTCGCTTGTGCTCACCTTTAGCATCCTGTTTCAGTCGGGAAACAGCGCCGGACTTTCGGGTTCAATCGGCGGCGGAGCTGAGCAGCTTTTCGGAAAGAAAAAGAGCAGCGGCTATGAAGCGATTCTTTCGAGAATTACTACAGTATGCGCTGTCATCTTCTTTGTCATAGCGATAGCACTTACAGCTTTGGATAGTTAAGCTGAAAATTCAATACGAATGTCAGAAGAACGGACTGCCTGACGGCTGCCCGTTCTTTTTTATGCGTAAGAGTGCTGTTGAGCACCGGCAAGGTGCAAAATGATTTTCGATTGGCTGTGATAAGCACTGTAATATGTGTAATATGATACGTGCTGTAAGAAGCAATTTGACATATCTGTTCATGCGGCATTAATTCCTGCCCCGGATGATGCAGTACGGATCAAAAAATCAATTGCCCGAATCGTCGTGGCTTGCAGGAAGTTTCGGATCCACGTAGACCGTTCTGTTGTGTGTGAATATGACGTATCCCGGGCGTGCACCGGCAGGTTTTTTTACGTATCTGACATTTACGTAGTCTACAGGCACGTTCGCTGACTGCTTTGCCTTGCTGTGATAGGCGGCGATCGAAGCAGCTTCGTATATTTCGTCAGCCGTCAGCTGGCGTCCGCCGGTAAACACAATCACGTGCGAGCCGGGTATATCCTTGGTGTGAAGCCAGATGTCGCCCGACGACGCCTTCTTGAATGTGAGTTGGTCGTTCTCCTTGTTGTTTCTCCCGGCCATGACCTTGAGACCTGTCGAGAGAGTATATTCATAAGGATGAATCTTTTCTTTATTGTTTTTGCGCTGTTTCCGGCTGCCGTGAGGCTTCATGTACCCGTTCTCTGCGAGCTCGGCCCTGATTTCGTCGAGATCTTCGCTTACCGCCGCGCTTTCGGTAAAGGTGAGTACCGAGGAAAGATACTCTATTTCGCGTTCCGTTTCGTCGAGCTGTTTCTGCTTTTCGACCACCGCGGTCTTGGCTTTGTTGTACTTCTTGAAATAGATCTGTGCGTTTTTCGCAGGGCTGTAGCGCGGATCGAGAGGAATTTTCATAGTCGTACCGTCGTAGTAGTTTTCGACTTCTGCGAAGCGCCTGCCTTCCTCTATTTTGTGAAGGCTCGCCGTGAGCAGCTCTCCGTAAAGACGGTACTTGTCAGAGTTTTCGGCTTTTACTAGATCTTCGTTCAGCCTCTGTTTCTTGAGCTGAAGCTTGGAGATCGCGGCGTTTACGATACGGCGTATGTCCGAAGACTTCTGGCGCATCCGGTTCGACGACATGCGTCCTTCGAAATACTCGCGGCATGCTGTGCTCACGCTGTCTTTTTCGTCGCGTTCGTAAGTGCCGCCGTACATGGTGAGTTCGACGGCGTGAAAATCGGCAGGCGCCCCTTCCTTATCGCGATAGACGGCCGGTTCAGCCGCGCCTGATGATACCTGATCTATGACTTTCATCAATTCGTTGTACAGATTGTCAGTGAAATCACCGCCTGATTTTTCTGCTCTGAATACGAGTTCCGACGCCATGACCGTGCTGATTCCCTGTATTGAGGAAACGAGCGCCTTTTCGGGATCGTGCGCCGTATTTCCGCTGATAATCTTTCCGAATTCATCGCGGCCGAGCCCGAAATACGGTATCTTTCCGTGAGACGGCGGAGCCACGTATTCGACGCCGGGCAGCGTCTGCCTGTACCTGTTGACGTCGCCCGAAAGCCGTTTGATCGAGTCGATGATTTTTCCGGTCCTCATGTCTACCAGCGATATGTTGCTGTGACGGCCCATTATTTCGATGACCAGCTTGTGATTCACGCTGAAACCGAGTTCGTTTACCGCGTCGGTGTATATTTCGACTATTCTTTCCGAATCGACCTGGCGCACTTCCCTGATGCGGGCGCTCTGCAGATGCTTTCTCAGCAGCATGCAGAACGAAGGCGGATTCAGAGGATTCGTGTCCTTTCCCTCGGTGAGATAGATTGACGCGTGATTTGCGGCAGCCGATACATAGAGTCTGTATTTTTCGTGTCCGTTTCTGATCAGCAGGATTATCTCCTCGGAGGACGGCTGATAAATTTTATCTATTCTTCCGCCCGTCACTGCTTCTTTTATTTCATGCACGACAGCGGTCGTTACAATTCCGTCAAATGCCATATATGACCTCCTTGCCCGAAATATCCCAATGTGTTATTATTTGCATATTATACTGAATAATATTATTATAATCCGGTGACGAAACCCTTTTATATGAAATATTACGGTCCAGACGGCCGTACATCAGATAAAAAACGGGTATATAATCACAGGATCCGTTTTGAACTGCTTGTGACTTCTAATTTATAATATATTTGTCCGGGCTACAAGTATTTTTGAAGGGACGCCGGGCGGATCCTGTAGAAACGCTGAGTGATTACGGTGCTGCGTGGTTACGTGACCGGCACACAGCCATTGAGGTTAGCGCTTCTTGTCACAGCCCGTGCGGCAAGCGTTCTTTTGCAGCGCATAAAAATAAACAAAAGAATATGCGGCTGCGGCTGCGTCATGACTTTTATTTGTGTTATCATGAAGAGTAATGTCAGTGATAAAGACGGCATCAAAATAGAATGACATTTTCAGGAGAAAAGTAGATTGGATTTTTTTAAATATCAGGGAGCAGGCAATGATTTCGCCATAGTAGACAACATGGACCTGAAGATCACCAACAGGCCTGTGCTCGCGACGCATATCTGCGACAGACATTACGGTGTGGGGGCCGATGGATTCATCGCCGCCGAACCGTCTCTCGATGCAGACATCAAGATGGCTTTCTACAACGCTGACGGCTCTGAAGCCGGCATGTGCGGCAACGGAATCAGATGCTTCGCAAAATTCGTAACAGACAGAAAAATAGTAAACAAAGATAAATTCACGGTAGAGACGGGCGACGGAATCAAGACGGTTGAGATTCTTGAAAGAACAACGCGTGCTACGAACGTCAAGGTCAACATGGGTGAAATCGGAGAGATGAAGGAGCTTACTTTCAAGCCGGCTCCGCGCTACGGCATCACTCCTCCTGATCTTCCAGAAGGACAGGAGTTCGACATCATATTCACTCATCTCGGAGTGCCTCACGCGGTTATTTTCAACGATCAGCTCGGTGACGGCATGAACGGTCTCGATCATCTCGCGCTTACATACGGTGACGCTATCGAGCACGCTCCGGCGTTTGCACTCGACGGCACGAACGTCAATTTCATCAGCGTAGTGAACGATTCCCACATTCTCTGCAGCACATGGGAGCGCGGAGCGGGAAAGACACTTGCATGCGGCACTGGAGCATGCAGCAGCGCAGCGGTGGCACGCAAATACAAAAACCTTGGAGACAGCATTCAAGTGACAATGCCGGGCGGCGAAGTGATCGTGACTTTCGAAGGCGATCAGGTTTTCATGCAGGGCAGAGCAGTGCTGACTTTCGTAGGCAGTGCGCCGGGATTCTAAGGATTCTAAGGAGATCAGGCAGATGGCTAAGAGCATGACCGGCTTCGGAAGAGGCGAATACGCGGACGAGAAACGCAGAATAACCGCGGAGATCAGATCGGTGAATCATCGTTACTGCGACATCAACATACGTATGCCGCGGAAATATTCGTTCGCCGAAGAAGCGTTGAAAAATACGATAAAAAAAGAGATACAGCGAGGCAAGATCGACGTCACGATAAACGTAGAGAATATAGGCGAGCCGGATACGGAGCTTGAGCTCAACATGGAGCTGGCGGCGAAGTACATGGAAAGCTTCGGGAAACTCGCGTCCCGTTTCGGAATAGACGGCACTGTAAGTGCGGAACACCTGGCTTCGCTTCCGGAAGTCATGAAGGCTGTTCCTGCGGAAGAAGACGAGGAGGAAGTCGAAGCGGCTCTTACGGCGGCAGTAGCGGCAGCAGCCGAGAAACACGATTCGATGAGGACAGCCGAGGGCGAACGCCTCGCCGGTGATCTCAAAAAACGCGGAGAAATCATCTCCGGTCTCGTATCAAAGATAGAAGAACGTTCTCCTGAAGTCGTGAAAGACTACTACGACAGGCTTCAGGAACACATGAAAGAACTTATCGGAGATACGTCCATTCCTGAGGAAAGGCTGCTTCAGGAGGCGGCTGTATATTCCGACAAGATCAATGTGACGGAGGAGACGGTGAGGCTTCACAGCCACATCGAAGAGATGAATCTGATACTCGCGGACAAGAGCGGTCCGATAGGGAAAAAACTCGACTTTCTCGTGCAGGAAATGAACCGTGAGGCGAACACGATCGGCTCGAAGGCCAACGACATAGAGATAACCCGTGCGGTTTTATCGATCAAGAATGAAGTTGATAAAATCCGCGAACAGGTACAAAATATAGAATAGGTTGAAAAAGCCTCCGGGAGGCATCTGATGAATAAAGGCAGACTTTTTGTAGTATCGGGTCCGTCAGGAGTCGGAAAAGGTACTATAATAGAAAAAATAATGGAGAAGCTCGGCGACAGCGTGATGCTGTCGGTATCGGCGACTACGCGCGAACCGAGGACGGGCGACGTCGACGGAGTCGACTATTATTTTCTCACAGAGGAGGAGTTCGTAAAACGCGTCGAAGCCGGAGGATTTCTGGAACACGCCTTCGTACACGGCCATTACTACGGTACTCCGCTCGATCCTGTAATGGAATCGGTCGAAGCTGGCCGTGACGTGATACTCGAGATAGACGTCCAGGGAGCCATGAAGGTCAAAGAAACTTACGAAGAGGGCGTATATATATTCATTCTTCCTCCTTCGATAAAGGTACTCAGGGAAAGACTCACGGGACGTGGAACCGAAACGCCGCAAGCTGTCGAAAAACGCATGGGAAAGGCCATGGGCGAGATAGGCTATCTCGACAGGTATGATTATGGTATAGTTAACGATGATCTCGATGAAGCTGTAGCGCAGCTTCTTGATATAATAAACGCAGAACACTGCAGAATCCTTGGCGGAGAAGCAGAAAGAATAATTTCCGGATACGGAGAGGAGAAATAATTAATGCTTTACCCTTCAATAAATGAATTAAGAAAAAAAGTAGACAGCAGATACACTCTGGTAATTCTCGCATCGAAGCGTGCCAGAGATCTGATCGACGGTTATCCTCCGCTTGTTGACATCGGAATCGACAAGCCGGTTTCCATCGCTACAGAGGAAATAGCCGAAGACAAGATCACCTATTCGCGCAAATTCCACTCGGAGGAAGAGGCCGAACAGATGGCTGAAGAAGAGATCGAAAGAGAATACGAAGCTCAGGAGGAAGCTCTCGGAAAGCCGGAAGCTGGGCAGACCGGAAATGCTGAGACGGAGCAGGCAGATGCCGCTGAGGCAGGGACGGATGAATCTTCGGAAACCGCCGGCAGCGGACAGGAAGAGGAGTAGAAAATGGCCAGTGTGGTACTCGGAGTAACAGGCGGCATCGCGTGCTACAAAGCGGCAGCGCTTGTAAGCTCTCTGGTCAAGAATGATATAGATGTTGATGTTATTATGACTGAAAACGCGGCTAAGTTCGTCACTCCGCTGACGTTTCAGACGCTTTCAAAGAATCCAGTGACCACAGATACTTTCGGTTCAATAAAATACTGGGAAGTGGAGCACATCGCGCTGGCGAAAAAGGCAGATATACTTCTCATAGCTCCCGCGACCGCTGATATTATAGGAAAGATCGCATGTGGCATCGCGGACGACATGCTCACGACGACGGTTCTTGCGACTAAAGCGAAGGTCGTGATCGCGCCTGCGATGAACGTCAACATGTATGAGAATCCGATCGTGCAGGAAAACATGCAGAAGCTGAGAGACAGAGGATACCTGTTCATCGAGCCGGAGGAGGGAATTCTCGCCTGCGGCGACACCGGAAAGGGAAGAATGGCAGAGCCGGAGGAGATCAAAGATTATGTGCTCGGCCTTCTCGGTGAGATGTCAGGAAACGCTGACAGCGCGGAATCTCCGGTTAAAAGAGATCTCGAAGGCAGGAATATACTCGTCACTGCGGGTCCGACGGTCGAAGACATAGACCCGGTGAGATATATCAGCAACAGGTCTTCCGGCAAGATGGGATACGCTGTAGCAGAGGCGGCTGCCGCCAGAGGAGCGGAAGTCACGCTAGTTTCAGGACCTGTCAGTCTGCCGGAGCCAGAAGGAGTCAGGGTGGTTCATGTCCGGAGCACGGGCGATATGCTCGATGCGTGCGAGGACGCTTTCGAATCGTGCGATGCAGTCATTAAGGCTGCCGCGCCGTGCGACTTCAAGATCGAGGAGAAATCCGAACACAAAATCAAGAAAAACGGCAGTAATGGCATCACTCTTAATCTGATAGAAAACCCGGATATTATCGCAACTCTCGGAAAGAAAAAAGACGGCAGGGTCCTTGTGGGATTCGCGGCTGAAACGAGAAATCTCGAACAGTTTGCGGCCGAAAAGATCAGGAAGAAGAATCTCGATATGATCGTGGCAAACAACGTCGCACAGCCTGGAGCAGGATTCGACCGTGACACAAACATCGTCACGTTTATCAAGCCTGACGGCACCGCGGAAAAATTCGACAAGATGCAGAAGAGCGAAATCGCCGATCTGATTCTCGACAGAGTATCGGAGATGCTGGCCGGGAAAAACTGATGTGCTCATATTTCGGGCATAGTAGTAGCTTCTTGGCATAAGAGAGGTTCCGCATCAGCATTAATATTAAAATAATGAGCCGGTTGAAAAACCGGCTTTTTTGCGTTCTCTTGATGGTAAATATTGACATAATAAACATATATTGATATTATTTGAATGTATGGAGGAATTTGGATGAAGAGCGACGAAAGAAAGATTCTGGGCAGAAAAGGCGAAGATATAGCGGCTTCGTATCTCGAACGGCAGGGCTGTGAGATTCTCGCCCGCAACTACAGGTGCAGATACGGTGAAATAGATATCATCGCGCTCGATCACGGCATTCTCTGCTTCGTGGAAGTGAAGACGAGGAGCAGGAGCGATTTCGGGCGTCCGTGCCAGGCGGTCGACTGGAAAAAGGAAGTGCACATTAAGCGATGTGCCTATTCGTATATGGAGTCGGAGCGGGTCGAATGCAGCGGAGTGAGGATAGACATCGTCGAGGTGATGCACAAGGGCGGACGATACGAAGTGCGGAGAATAGCGGGCGGCAGGAGCGCGTAAAAGACATGCAGCGGTTGCGAAACTGACGGCGCGAGCCACAATGCAGAAGGCCTGAAGGCGCCGATGGGAAATGCAGAAAAAGCAGAGAAAAACAGATACGAAAATACGTCAGTGCGGAAAGGGGAAGATAAGTGTATTCAAAAGTCAGAAGCGCTGCGCTCAGGGGCATAGATGCCGAGGAAGTCTTTGTAGAAACGGATGTGGCATTTGGTTTTCCTTCATTTTCTATAGTAGGACTTCCGGATGCAGCCATAAGAGAATCGAAGGAGCGTGTGAGGACAGCCATCGTGAATTCCGGATTTTCATTTCCGGACAGGAGAGTTACGGTCAACCTTTCGCCTGCAGGCGTGAGAAAAGAGGGCACTCACTTCGACCTGCCGATCGCGCTCTGTATTCTGAAATCATCCGGAATGGCTGCTGCGGATGAAATGGAAAAATTCGCTTTTTTGGGTGAGCTGGCGCTCGACGGAACCATAAACAGAATAAACGGCGCCCTGCCGCTGATAGCAGGACTCCGGAGCAGAGGGGTGCGCGGTTTCGTCATTCCCGAAGGAAACCGCGCCGAAGCGTCCATGGTAGAGGACGCCGATATCTATTGCGTGGGTTCTCTGCGTGAAGCCGTCAGCTTCGCGGAACGCAGGACAAGGTCTGGAAAAGTAGGCTTCAGAAAGACCGATTTCAGCCAGACGGAGGGTATCCCGGATTTTGCTGATGTTTCGGGACAGGTACATGCGAAGAGAGCCCTGCAGATCGCGGCGTCCGCGATGCACAACGTGCTGATGACTGGTTCGCCGGGGAGCGGAAAGAGCATGCTCGCAAAGAGACTGCCGGGCATACTTCCGCCGCTCACGTATGAAGAATCGCTCGAAGTGACGAAGATCTACAGCGCGAGCGGTCTGCTCGACGAAGAAAAACCGATGATTACGGAGCGCCCTTTCAGATCGCCAGATCATACCGTCACGCCGGCAGCTCTGATAGGCGGAGGCGTGCGGGCGAGGGCAGGCGAAGTGTCGCTGGCTCATACAGGTGTTCTGTTCCTCGATGAAATCGCCGAATTTTCGAAGCAGTCGAGGGAAGCTCTGAGATGCCCGATGGAAGACGAAGAGATTACTGTTTCAAGGGTTTCGGGCAGTATAACCCTGCCGTGCAGCTTCCTGACAGTCGCGGCCATGAACCCGTGCCCGTGCGGCTACCTGGGCGACCCGGACCATCCGTGTACCTGCACCGAGCCGGAGATCAGAAGATACAGGCGGAAGCTATCGGGTCCGTTCCTCGACAGGATCGACATTTGCGTCACGCTTACGGCGCCTGGTTACGATGAAATCAGAGGCCACGAGAAGGGAATATCGACTGCGGAGATGCGGGGACCGGTCATGACGGCCCGCGAGATGCAGATGAAAAGATTCAGAAACTCTTCCATTAAATATAATTCACAGATGAATACGGAACAGATAAAGGAATACTGCAGGCTGGACGAGGAGAGCGAAAGCCTGCTCAAGAGAGCTTATAAGGAGCTGAAGCTTTCAGCCAGATCGTACGACAGGATATTAAAAGTTTCGAGGACTATAGCGGACATGGACGGACGCAGCGAAATACGCGTGCCGGACGTTGCCGAGGCGGTTCAGTACAGATGCGGGAGGGAAATTTTCGGATGAATGTCGATCGGACAGGTGAAAATGTCATCAATAGCAACAGAGAAAACGACGCCTGCGGGACGCCGGACAGTATGGAAAAAGGCAGCGCCGCGGAGGCAGGGCACAGAGATGCTCCGCCGGGCGGAAGTGCTGCCGGCATAATCTCAGGCGCGTTTCCGGGAAAGCCAGACTACAGCGTCACAGAAGTGAAGAAGGGAAGCAGCGAATATTCCAGGCTGTTGGAGGAAACGGGCAGAGACGCGCCTGATACGCTTTACTGCATCGGCGATATTTCCCTGTTAAACAGAAAAGCTGCCGCCGTCGTAGGAGCCAGAAAAGCCTCGCAGTACGGAAAGTGGGCTGCGTATAACCTCGGCAGAAAACTCGCCGGATACGGCATCGTCACGGTCAGCGGACTGGCGTACGGCTGCGACGCAGAGGCTCACAGAGGAGCGCTGAGCGCCGGAGGCAGGACGATAGCCGTGCTCGGAACTGGCCCGGACGTATGCTATCCGGCGGCGAACAAGCCTGTCTACGACGAAATCGTGAAGAACGGCGGGCTCATCGTCTCCGAATGGAAGCCTGGCACGAGACCGCGCCGCGCTTTTTTCGCCGAAAGAAACAGGATAATAAGCGGTCTTACCAGCGTGACGGTCGTGACCGAGGCAGGCGTTTCCAGCGGAACTCTGATAACGGCCGACTTCGCCGCAAACCAGGGCAGAACCGTGATGGCGCTGCCTTACAACATTTCAAGCGTAAGAGGCATCGGGTGCAACAAACTGATTCAGGACGGAGCCGGAATCGTGGTGAGCTTCGCAGATGTGCTCCTTGAACTCGGAATCACGCCTGATCCCGAAAGCGATATAAAGATGGAAAGCCTCAGTCCTGAAGAGAGAAAGCTTCTGAATCTCGTAAGAGCCGACGGCGAAATCAGCCTCGATTACGCGGCTTTCAGGATGAACAGAAAAATTTCAGAGATAAATTCAACGGCCGCATTGCTTGAAATCAAGGGATTTGTGGTAAACAGCATGGGGAAACTATATATTGCAAAGTAAAGTTAATAACAATATAATTATCGAAAATGAAGAAAAAATATTGTGGATGGGCTTATATGCCCGTTTTTGTCTTTACAATGAAAGGCAGATATAGAGAGAATGGCTGCTAAAACAACTACAACAACTAAAACAACTACAACAACTAAAACAACGAAAACGAAAGCTAAAGCTAAAACTAAATCAAAATCAAAATCTGGGAACAAAAGAATACTGGTAATAGTCGAGTCGCCGTCGAAGGCGAAAACTATCGGAAAAATGTTAGGCTCACGCTACAAGGTCGTGGCTTCTGTGGGTCATGTGCGCGATCTTCCAAAGAGCACTTTGGCGATAGACACGGAAAATAATTTCGAGCCCCGCTACATCAATATCAGAGGCAAGGGCGACATCATAAAAATGCTCAAAAAAGAAGCCAAAAACGCTTCCAAAGTTCTGCTCGCCACAGACCCCGACCGTGAAGGAGAAGCCATTTCATGGCATATCGCATACCTTCTCGGCATAGACATGAATGAGCCGTGCCGCATCGAGTTTCACGAAATTACTAAGAGCGCCGTAAAGGAAGCCATCAAACATCCCAGAAAGCTCGACATGAATCTCATAGATGCGCAGCAGGCGCGCCGTATCCTCGACAGGCTCGTGGGTTATCAGATCAGCCCTCTGCTCTGGAGGAAGATCAGAAAAGGCCTCAGCGCCGGCCGTGTCCAGTCTGCCGCCCTCAAGATAATAGTCGACCGCGAAAAAGAGATCGACGCTTTCGTACCCGAAGAATACTGGACGGTTTCGGCCGAGTTTATGAAAAGCAGAAAAAAATTCAAGGGTGAGCTTATCAAATATAAAGGTAAGAAAATACGCCTTAAAAACGAAAAAGACGTAGAAAAAGTACTCGGCGATCTCAAAAAAGGCGACTACAAGGTAATAAAAACGGAAAAGAAGGAAACGGTCATGAGACCGGCAGATCCGTTCAGGACGAGCACTCTTCAGCAGGCCGCCTCGGGGAAATTGAACTTCAACTCGAGGAAGACGATGCAGATCGCTCAGCAGCTCTATGAAGGAATCGACATCAAGGGCATGGGCACTACAGGCCTGATCACGTACATGAGAACAGACAGTGTCAGAATCTCCGAAGAGGCGGATGCCACAGTCAAAAAATTAATTTCAAATGATTATGGCAAGGAATATCTGGGAACTAATGTATATGTCAACAAGAGCAAGGGAGTTCAGGATGCTCACGAAGCCATCAGGCCGAGCAATCCGGAGCTCAGACCGGAAGAGATAAAGGATTCTCTTACTGTCGATCAGTTCAAACTTTATGATCTTATCTGGCGAAGGTTTACGGCGAGCCGCATGGCAAACGCCGTTTATGATTCATCCAGTGCCGAAATCGAAAACAATGGTTATATTTTCAGGGCGACCGGTTCTAAACTCAAATTCGATGGTTTTACAAAAGTAACCGGAAAATCGGCGGAAGATAAAAAGAGAAAAGAGCTGCCCGAGTTAGAGAAGAACGAAATCGTTTCACTGGCAAAAATGGCTGAAAATCCAGTTAAGGAACAGCATTTTACCACACCTCCTCCGCGCTACACAGAAGCTTCTCTCATCAAGGAACTCGAAGAAAAGGGCATCGGCCGTCCAAGCACTTATGCTCCTATTGTAGCGACTCTCACCGAGAGAAGATATGTCAAAAAAGAAAAAAAAGCTCTTGTGCCTCAGGAAATCGGCAAGCAGGTAGCTGATCTGATGGACAACTATTTCAGCGACATCGTGAATGCCGGTTTTACAGCAGACATGGAGAAAAAGCTGGATTCCATAGAAGAAGACGGCGTGGACTGGCACAATGTAGTCTCGGATTTCTACAGTGGATTTGAAAAAGATCTCGATAACGCTGACAAATCGATTGAAAAAATCGTCATCGAAGACGAACCGACAGGGCGCAATTGCCCGAAGTGCGGAAAACCACTCGTTATCAAGCACGGAAGATTCGGGAAATTCATCGCGTGCACAGGCTATCCTGACTGCAAATATACAGAATCAATAAAGGATCCGACAGGCGTTAAATGCCCTAAATGCGGCAAAGACATACTGAGGATGCGCAGCAAGAGAGGCAGGACATATTACCGCTGCGAAGGCTATCCGGAGTGTGACGTCTTCTTTTACGATCTTCCTACGAACCGCAAGTGTCCGAAATGCGGCTCGATGATGCTCGAGAAGAAAGGACGTTCACATATGTACGTCTGCTCGAATAAAGAGTGCGGTTACAGGGAACCTGTAACCGAAAACAATAATTCAGAAAAAGAGTTAAAGGAACAAGCGGAATAAAGAACCGCTATGGAGGAACAAGTGGGTAAGATAGAATTTCACGGAACCACTATCTGCGCTGTCAGACGCAACGGCGAAGTATGCATAGGCGGTGACGGACAGGTTACCATGGGTGAATCAACTATTATGAAAGCGTCCGCGAAGAAAGTCAGAAAAATATATAAGAATTCTGTAGTTTCAGGATTCGCAGGCTCGGTAGCGGATGCATTTTCACTGACTGAAATGTTCGAGAAAAAGCTAGACGAGCATTCAGGCAATCTCAGAAGAGCTGCCGTAGCGCTCGCTCAGATGTGGCGTTCCGACAGAGGCATGAGAAGCCTCGAAGCGCTCATGATCGTGGGCAACAAAGATGAACTTCTTGTCATTTCAGGAAACGGTGAAGTAATCGTGCCTGACGAGAACTTTGTAGCGATCGGTTCAGGCGGCAATTTCGCATATGCAGCGGCAAACGCTCTGTACAATCACACTGATATGTCAGCAGAGGAAATAGTCCGTGAATCGCTGAAGATAGCTTCATCTATCTGCGTTTATACAAATACAAACGTGTCAATCGAAAAGCTTTAGGAGGAACGGAATAAATGAGCGAATTAGCAAGCATGACTCCGAGAGAAATCGTAGAAGAACTCGATAAATATATAGTCGGTCAGGAAAGCGCAAAGAAATCGGTTGCCATCGCTCTCAGGAACAGGCACAGAAGAAACCAGCTTCCTGATGAGATGAGAGAGGAAGTAACTCCGAAAAACATCCTGATGATAGGACCTACAGGATGCGGAAAAACAGAGATAGCAAGGCGCCTTGCAAAGATCATGAAGGCTCCTTTCGTAAAGGTTGAAGCAACAAAATTCACAGAAGTCGGCTATGTGGGCAGAGATGTCGATTCGATAATCAGAGACCTCGTCGAAGCTTCGATTCATCTTACGAAGCAGACGAAGATGGCTGAAAAATATGAGATGGCTGACCAGATAGTTGAGAACCTCATAATAGATGCGATGATTCCGGGCAGCTCGTCGGCTCCTGCAAGCAGCGTTCCGCAGAACCAGCAGCAGAACCCGTTCGCGTTCCTTTCAAATATTCCTGGCATGGGAGCGTACGTTCAGCAGCAGCCTCAGCAGAATCAGCAGCCTCAGCAGAACGAAAAGGGCAGCGAAGACGATAACAGCACTCAGCTTGCGAGAGAACAGGTCAGACAGCAGCTCCGCGACGGCCTTCTCGAAGAGCAGGTAATCGAAATCGACGTAGTAGACAATACACCTAATACGATCGACGTCGGCGGCGGTGAAAGCATGAGCATCAGCATCGGCAACATCTTCGGAGGAGCCGTTCCGCCGCGCACAAAAAAGAGAAGAGTAAAGGTAAAGGATGCGAGAAGAATTCTGAGAGATCAGGAAGCTCAGAAGCTGCTCGACATGGATCAGGTTACGGCAGAGGCGATCGACAACGCAGAGCAGAACGGCATCGTATTCATCGATGAGATCGACAAGATTGCCGACGACAGCTCCTACGGACACGGCCCAGGCGTATCCCGCGAAGGTGTACAGCGTGATATACTTCCTATCGTAGAAGGCAGCGTAGTAAATACGAAATACGGTCCTGTAAAGACAGACCACATGCTCTTTATCGGCGCAGGTGCGTTCCACGTTTCCAAGCCGACAGACCTCATTCCTGAGCTTCAGGGCAGATTCCCGATCAGGGTCGAGCTCAAGAGCCTTACGAAAGAGGATCTCAGAAATATCCTTACGGTACCTAAGAACGCGCTTATCAAGCAGCACAAGATGCTGATAGCTACAGAAGGATGCGACCTTGAATTCACGGACGATGCAATAGACGAAATCGCAGAGATCGCATATATTTCAAATGAAACAAATGAGGACATCGGCGCAAGAAGACTTCACACCATTATGGAAAAGCTTCTTGAAGACATCTCGTATGATCTTCCTGATCCGGATCTCAAGACGATCACCATCGACAAGGACTACGTGCTCGACAAGTTCAAAGATCAGGTCAGCCCTTACGATCTGGAGAAGTACTTGATTTAATCTGGAGGCAGCCGCGTAAAGCAGTTTACTGTGCTGTCCCGAGGCGTATAAAATGATAGAATTCAACGAAAAAAACGAGACGGTCGCTGAAAAGACGACGCGCGCGATACTCATGGGCGTGAGCTTCGGCGAGGATATTTCGGAATCCATGAAGGAACTCGAAAACCTCGCCGCTTCGGCGGGAGCCGAGGTCTTAGGCGTGATGGAGCAGAGCCGCGAAAAACCGGAAAGCGCAACATATATAGGAAAAGGCAAGGTGGAGGAGCTCGCTGAGATGTGCGGCTCCATGGAGGCCGATTCCGTAATATTCAACAACGAGCTCTCCGGAGTTCAGATCAGGAATCTCGAGGATGCACTCGGAGTTTCCGTCATCGACAGAACCGTTCTTATTCTCGATATATTCGCTTCGAGGGCAGCATCGTCTGCAGGCAAGCTTCAGGTAGAACTTGCGCAGCTGCAGTACAGGCTGCCGAGACTTACAGGCTTCGGCGGCGCCCTTTCAAGAACGGGAGGCGGCATAGGCACGAGAGGACCGGGCGAGAAAAAGCTCGAAACCGACAGGCGCCACATACAGTCCAGAATAGATGAAATACGGCGTGAGCTTAAAGATGCAGAAAAGGCGAGGGACATAACCCGCAGAAAGAGAGAGAAAAACGACATACCTGCAGCTGCTCTCGTCGGCTATACAAATGCCGGGAAATCCGCGGTCATGAACATGATGCTTTCTCTGAACGAATCTCAGGGGACGGAAGTCCTGGAAAAAAACATGCTGTTCGCCACGCTCGACGTTTCTCACAGGCGGATCAGTTTCGGACAGAACAGAACATTCATACTTACAGACACTGTAGGTTTCGTAAGCAAGCTGCCGCATACGCTGGTCGAGGCGTTCAAGGGAACACTCGAGGAAGCGCTTTACGCCGATCTCATCATCAACGTTACGGATATTTCAGATCCGGACTACCAGTTCAAGATGGATGTCACGGATAAGCTCCTGAATGAAATCGGCGCCGGTGACATTCCGAGGATAAATGTCTTCAACAAGATGGATCTCGTGGATTCGCCGTCCGGTATCGTTCCGGACTCTCCGTACGAATCCGTGTATATTTCGGCGAAATACGGCGACGGAGCAGATGAATTCAGAAAACTCATTGAAGACAAGCTGTTTTCAGACGAAAAAGAAGCCGAGCTCCTGGTTCCGTACGACAAGGGCAGCATAACGTCATATCTTTGTGATAAATGCGCTGTAAAAGAGATGGACTACCGCGCCGACGGGACGTATTTCAGGGTTATGTTACCGAAAGCTGACTACCAGCGTTTCAGGCAGTACTTCATTACGGACAAAGCGGAGTAAATCATGGGTTACTTTGTTCCCGCGGGGGATGCGTCTGCGGAGCAGACGATAGAAAAATCAAAATTTATCGCATATGTTCACAGGGCCTCAGACAGAGAAGAAGCGGAGGCCTTTATCGCGTCGGTCAGAGAGAAGCATAAGGATGCCACGCACAACGTTCCGGCGTTCATAATCGGCGACAAGGGGCAGACGAAGTGGGCGAGCGACGACGGAGAGCCTCAGGGAACCTCAGGCATACCGGTTCTGAACGTGATAGACGGCCGGAAACTTACAGATACTGTTATTGTGGTCACGAGATACTTCGGCGGCATCAAACTCGGCACAGGCGGACTCATGCGAGCGTACACAGGCGTGGCAAAGGAAGCTCTGGACAATGCAGGCGTCTGCGAGGTTACAGATCTGCTCTCATACACGTTTGACATCTCATACGCTCTGTTCGACAGGATGAAGAGGGAAGTGAAAAAGCAGGGCTTCACGGAGGGCGAGACTTCCTACGGTGAGAATGTATCCTTCGAAATTCAAAGCGCTGAAGATCAGAAAGATGCAGTGATTGCAATGATAAGAGATGTCACCCACGGGGCAGTCGGCATCGATGATGTAAGTGTTAAAAAAATAAAAGGCATACGTGAAATTTAGTGTTGACAGAAGGTCACTGTTATCGTATAATTCAGTAGTCGGCAACGCGAAAGGCGTTGAAAATACACGAAAGTTTTAGGTTTGTTTTTTTCTGGCAGATAAAATTGCACTTAACAACAGGCCTGAAATGTGATAGACTATTAAACGGCCGATTGATAAAAACAAAATGTGCTGGCGTGGCTCAATGGTAGAGCAGCTGATTTGTAATCAGCAGGTTGGGAGTTCGATTCTCTTCGCCAGCTCCATCTATACGGAGGGATTCCCGAGTGGCCAAAGGGGACGGACTGTAAATCCGCTAGCTTAGCTTTCGATGGTTCGAATCCATCTCCCTCCACCATTTTGCGGAAGTGGCTCAGGGGTAGAGCATCGCCTTGCCAAGGCGGGGGTCGCGAGTTCGAATCTCGTCTTCCGCTCCATTTAATTTTAAAATATGCGGATGTGGTTTAGTGGTAAAACCTCAGCCTTCCAAGCTGATGATACGGGTTCGATTCCCGTCATCCGCTCCATATTTTTGATATTGCTTCGCAGTATACTCGATAAATATGATATGGGCCTGTAGCTCAGCTGGATAGAGCAACGGCCTTCTAAGCCGTGTGTCCAGAGTTCGAATCTCTGCAGGCTCACCATTTTTTTTTAGGGGGGTATAGCCAAGGGGCTAAGGCAACGGACTTTGACTCCGTCATTCGATGGTTCGAGTCCATCTACCCCTGCCACTAATGACCCATTAGCTCAGGCGGCAGAGCACTTGACTTTTAATCAAGGTGTCCAGAGTTCGAATCTCTGATGGGTCACCATCAAACACTTCGTGGCCAGGCTATACTTTTCTTTTTTTAAATTGAATAATATGGAGAGGTATCGAAGTGGTCATAACGAGGCGGTCTTGAAAACCGTTTGGGTGCAAGCCCACGTGGGTTCGAATCCCACCCTCTCCGCCATTTTGCTATCAGTGGAGAAGTACTCAAGTAGGCTGAAGAGGACGGTTTGCTAAACCGTTAGACCGGAGATTTTCTGGTGCATGGGTTCGAATCCCATCTTCTCCGCCATTTTTTATTGTAAGAAAAACATTTATATATGTAGGGGTATAGCTCAGTTGGTAGAGCAGTGGTCTCCAAAACCACGTGCCGAGGGTTCGAGTCCTTCTGCCCCTGCCACGCTAAACCGTTGAGTTTTCAATGCTCAGCGGTTTTTTGCTTTACAAATCTACGGGGTACTACAGCTTGACAATAAAGGCAGGACGCGTAATAGTAGTTAAGGGCTTTATGATATTGCTCATACTGGAATGAGGTATATGAAATGAAAAAAGAACCGACTGAAGAAGAACAAGAAAAAATAGAAATTATTCTAGATCTTTTGCATGACCCGAAAACATATGACTGGATGCTATATCAGTATTTCGATATTGATAGTTATGAGATGCTGGACGACAAAATAGAAGTCCTGACGGCACTCAATCAGGGTAAACAGCCAGATGAAATACCAAAATATTACGATGTGATGGAGAAGTTCCAGAACGAAGAGACAAACGGCAAAGAAAAAGTAAAAATACAATGGGACTAATAAATTTCACATGCTTATAAATTCCGGCTCCCCGAATGAGCGTGTCTGAAATCTCTGTAATTGTTTTTTCAAGACGTTCTATGATGAGTTCTCAGATACAGAGAGACGTTTAGTTTCCCGGCGTCGTGCGGCAATTATTCGTGTTCTCTGAGATAGTCATCGATGTACTGGTTGATAAGACCGTAAATTGACTCACCGTTTTCTTTTACGAGAGACTTGAATTTTTCGTATTTTTCGGCATCGACCCACACGCTGAGTTTCTTACGTGTTGCGAGATATTTCTTTTGAGCAGCGTACTTGTCTTTTTCGGACATTATTTCCTCCTGAGTTTTTTTAATGTTATGCAAAGAACGATTACAGCAGATGAGAACATAATATTTATCACTGGCAAAATAATGTTTTAGTGTAATCAAATTGATAATTCGGTTATGAACGAGTATAATAGTAACATCTCAGGGAGGGAGTTTTACATCTTCCCTCCGAAGATGGTTCAGCTTCTATTACAGCGTTTCAATTAATTGTGTGATTGCTGTGATAAGCTGAACGATTGCTGTGATAAGGACGATTACCTTTATGTAATCGTCTTTTTTTATGTTTTACAGTTCATAACCCTGTTCATCCGCTGCCATGACGCATGACGCATGGCGCATGACGCATGGCGCACGTCGCACTTTTCGTCTGCCGCCTTCGGCTACTTGTTCAGTACGGCTGCAGCTTCAGCGCCTGTCATTCCCTCTTTTACACCTGCTTCGGCGGCTTTTGAGGTCATTCCTTTTATTGGGCCGGCGAGAACTGCGTCGAAGTCGGCTCCGCCTACGAGCACGGCAGCGTCCCCGAATTTCTCCGCTGCATCGATGTTCAGATATCCGCACATGAGATAGCCTTTTTTGCAGTTTATGAGTATCATGTTCGGGTGTCCCTCTCCGCCGGGTGCGACAGCCATTACACCCTGTACAGAAGTACCGTTTACGTCGATATTGTCAACTTTTATCATTCTTGTTCTCCTCTCTGTAACTGCCGCAGAGGTCTTCCGTTTCCGAATACAGCGCATCGCAGTCATTCATGAAAATATTTTCAGCTGTAAAATTCCGGTCATGTCCGTCCGGTTTTCTTCATTATTAATATTAATAAAAACCGTAGATGTGCCTGCCTGAGACCAGGCACTTCAGGATTCCGGAATTGATTGTGAAACGGACCTGTCCGCGGCGCAGGATATTGTGCTAAATCTGATTTTATCACAAACAGAGCCGGATAAATGTATTTGTAGCCGGACCGCCCTTACCCGGATAACGAAAAAACCGGAATGGCTCTGTCGGTTCCATTCCGGTCTTTCCGTTGTTTCTGCATTATTTGTTTTTAGGAGAGTTTATGAAAAGTATCTGTTTTGCAATGTTGATGATGTTTTGTGGTTTAATGTCTTTCCTTTCGACACCAATAATATAGCAGTGCAGTATGTGCGCATTCTGGCATAATGGTGAATGATTGACATGATTTGTGTGAAGAATGAATGAAAGTACGTATATAATGGATAATTAGTTATGTAAATTGATGTAAGTATGATACAATAATCAGAAAACACGGCATGCAGCCGTTTGTCCGCGTGAAAATGCGGTACTTTTTCAATGAATTCTGTGATTCTGAATCTGATAACATTCATGAATCTGCAGGAATAAATGTCACAGGCATATTTGAGAACGGGGGAATGAAGATGAAAGAACTGAGCAGCAGAAGCGCTCATTTTACCGATTCGGTCATCAGGAGAATGACGAGAATTTCTGATAAATGCGGCGCGATCAATCTTTCCCAGGGATTTCCCGACTTCGATCCTCCGGTTGAAATTACAGACAGGCTCAAAGAGATAGCGGATGAGGGACCTCATCAGTACGCTGTTACCTGGGGAGCCAGAAATTTCAGGGAAGCGCTTGCCGATAAAGTCGAACATTTCTCGGGCATGCGCTACGATCCTGAAAACGAAATATGCGTTACGTGCGGGAGCACCGAAGCCATGATGGCGGCCATGATGTCGCTGGTCAACCCAGGAGACAAAACGGCGATATTTTCACCATTCTACGAAAATTACGGCGCCGATACCATATTGTCGGGTGCCAGGCCGGTATATATTCCTCTGAACCCGCCTGATTTCACGTTTGATCCCGAAGTGCTCGAGGACGCTTTCAGAGACGGAGTAAAAGTCCTGATACTGTGTAATCCGTCGAACCCGAGCGGGAGGGTATTCACGCGCGAAGAATGCGATATCATCGCTTCGCTTGCAGAAAAATACGATGTCTATGTTGTCACAGACGAAGTATACGAACATATAGTATATGAACCTAACAGACATGTATACATTGCGTCGCTGCCGGGCATGAGGGAAAGGACGATCGTCTGCAGCTCGCTTTCCAAGACATATTCGATTACCGGATGGCGGCTCGGATACACGCTCGCTCCGCCGGAAATCACAGACAGGATAAGGAAAGTGCACGATTTCCTGACGGTCGGCGCGGCGGCTCCGCTGATGGAGGCTGCGGTCACTGGACTCAGATTCGGCGACGATTATTATAAAGATCTCAACAGGCATTATACTCACCTGAAAGACCTGTTTACCGGAGGATTGAAAGATCTTGGATTCAGATTTAACAATCCTGAAGGTGCATATTATGTTATGATAGACGTCAGCGAATTCGGGGTAAAAGACGATTATGAATTCTCGGTATGGATGGCTGAGAACGTGGGTGTCGCGCCTGTACCGGGTTCGAGTTTCTTCAATGAAGACATCCACAATTACATCAGATTCCACTTCGCCAAGAAGGACGATACTTTGAATGAAGCCCTCAACAGGCTGGCGGATCTGAAGAAGAAAGTATCGGCGGCACGAGATACCGCATGGAGATAGGAAAAAGAAGTTATCACGAAGTTCTGTTTTCGAAGCGCCGTATGCATCTGATAAAATGCGCTGTAAGTGCCTGATAGAATTCGGGGGGAATGGAAACAGAATATGCTAGGCCGGGGGAATTGATGCCCGGTAGAAGGAGAGACATAATTGGCAGAAATACAAAAGAAAGGCACTCACGACCATGAACTGCTGAACGCACTGAAATGGGTCGGAATGTGGATAGCGATCGCTATGTGCGTGATGGCACTCATATGGAAGTTCATGGGCAGACAGCTCGCCACCGAGTTCCTGGGCGGCTACGTAATAGAATTCAGTCTGAGCATGGACAATCTGTTCGTGTTCATGTCCATATTCACATCGTTCGGCATCAGCGAACACGCTCAGCACAGGGTGCTTCACTGGGGCATAATCGGTGCGATCATAATGCGATTCATTTTCATAATGGCCGGAGTTGCCATAGTTGAAAGATTCGCATGGGTTCTCTATATCTTCGGAGTGCTGCTGTTATATAACGGCATCAAGATGTTCAAGGGTGACGACAAAGAGGAAGATCCTACGCAGAGCCCTATTATGAAGTTCATCAGAAAATTCCTTCCTATGACCGAGGACTTCAGAGGAGAAAAGTTCTTTGTAAAGGAATACAGCGAGGAAAAAGGCAAGATTGTACATCATGCGACTCCGCTGTTCGGCGTACTTCTTCTCATAGAGTTTTCCGACATCATTTTCGCGATAGATTCGGTACCGGCCGTATTCTCGATCTCGATCCATCCGCTGGTAGTTTACTCGTCGAATATCCTTGCGATACTCGGTCTCAGACAGCTCTATTTTGTTCTCGAATATATGGCGAAGAGATTCCAGTACGTCAGATACGGCGTGGCTATAATTCTGATGTTTACAGGCTTTAAGCTTCTCGCTGAGATATTCCACATCGAAGTAGGTACAGAAGTTTCGATCCTCGTCATCATTGGAATACTTGCCGCGAGCATCATCCTTTCGATGGTTATTTCGGGAAGAAAGAAAGACGACGAAGACGGGCAGATTGCTGAAAACGCAGGAAATGCGGCAGCTGAGCTGACAGCAGAAAAGGCTGGAAACCTGAATGAAGCAGGCGCTGAGCTGACAGCAGAAAAGGCTGAAAACCTGAATGAAGCAGGTACTGAGCCGGCAGTAAATGCGGCTGAAACTCTGAAGGAAACAGAAGCTGCATCAGTGGAAGATAAAGCTGAGAACATGAATGGAGCAGAAACTGCATCAGCGGCAGATAAAGCTGAGAATCCGAAAAAAGCAGAATCTGCGCAGGCTGAAGACAAGGCTGAGAACCACAAGGAAGAGGGACCTGCTTCTGCAGCCGATACGGCTGAAACCCTGAACGCAGAAGCTGCGCAGGCCGATAAAGGCGAATAACTGAAGTAAAAAGATCCAAGCCGTCGTCAGAATATAGTGGCATAAAATTCAGGAAGCAGCTGAAAAGCAGGTTGACAAGAGACTCTTATCCGGCACTGCAGATACTGCTGAAAATGAAAAAACCGGATGGAAACCGGGCAAAATAAATGACAGCAGACGGCCGCCGGCAGTCAGCCAGGCAACATATAAATAAATAGTCAACAAGTAATATAAGATGGTTTTTATAAAGGTATATGGTTATAATATAACTATATACCTTTTTATTGTGGAAAAAATATTGAAAAAAATTTTTCGTTTATTTGACCATAATCACAAAATAAAACAAAGGCAACCAAATTAAAATAAAAATAAATTAGCACTTATCAACAATTGCGGAGATAATATGTTCGTTGACACAATTAACGCGAGGTGTTAATATTTAGTCAATAAGATTTCTGACAGTTTCCAGTTACAACAAAGCGGCTGGATACGCAGTCAGAAATGACCATATATATGTTTAGTTTCAGAAAGGAAATTAAAAAATGAGAGATTATTGGAATGACGTCTTTGTAGAAGACGAAGACGCGGTTAAAGATGCGGTTATCGCACTGATCAAAAACGCTGAGCCTTTAAGCTATTCAGAAATGCAGGAGCTCAGAAATTCAGCACAGCTTTGTGACAGATCACACTTCCAGTACAGCGTAGCTCGTGTAGCTAAGAGAAGCGGTCAGGAAGTTCCTGAGGGTCTCGACATCATCATGGAAGACCCTGATTTCGACACAAGAGTTTCGTTCATGAACGATGTTCTCAAGGCTGTAGACCCAATGCCTATCAAGCCGAGAGTTCACAGATAGTCGGAAGATCATTCAGTTCTCTGTACGGTCTTTTGGCCGTAATGCTGGTTCCCCGCCTGATATGGGCGGGGAACTTTTTTTTCCCAACCAGGCTCCGGATCATCCCGATAAATATTTAAAAATAAGTTAAAAACTATTGACAATAATCTGTATGAATGTTAATATAACTAGCGTTGACGCACTTACAAAACTAGTAATTACAACAACTCCGGGGTGTAGCGCAGCTTGGTAGCGCAACTGGTTTGGGACCAGTGGGTCGCGGGTTCAAATCCTGCCACCCCGACCATTGTGGGCCATTAGCTCAGTTGGTTAGAGCATCCGGCTCATAACCGGCAGGTCCGGGGTTCAAGTCCCTGATGGCCCACCAGAAAAACTTCATCGCATATTTCATCATGGGCGCTTAGCTCAGCTGGGAGAGCATCTGCCTTACAAGCAGGAGGCCATAGGTTCGAGCCCTATAGCGCCCACCATTTTGCGATGTATGTCGCAGTGATTGCGGCCCGGTAGTTCAGTTGGTTTAGAATGCCAGCCTGTCACGCTGGAGGTCGACGGTTCGAGCCCGTTCCGGGTCGCCAGTTATTCGACATAATATTGCTGATATGCGGAAGTGGCTCAGGGGTAGAGCATCGCCTTGCCAAGGCGGGGGTCGCGAGTTCGAATCTCGTCTTCCGCTCCATATTTCCGCCCAGATAGCTCAGTAGGTAGAGCAGGGGACTGAAAATCCCCGTGTCCTTGGTTCGATTCCGAGTTTGGGCACCACTTTTAAAGCTGCTTTTCAAAAGCAGCTTTTTTTGTAGTTTTTGAGGTTCTGCTTATGGCTGATAAAAAAAAGACGAAAACGCCGCTTTCGGACGCGGCAGAATCATTTGCGGACGGCGGAAGGATCTCTTTCCACGTTCCTGGGCACAAGGGCAATGCGGATGAAACCGGAGATCTCGGGCGCATCTTCGGAGAGAACGTGCTCGCGCGTGATCTGACAGAGCTGCCGGGACTCGACGACCTGCACAACGCCGGAGGAGTCATCAGAGAAGCTGAGGAGAAGGCGGCGTATCTCTTCGGAGCGGACGAAACTTTCTTCCTGGCGAACGGAACGACGAGCGGTGTGGCTGCAGCCGTTGCGGCGGTTTCGTCCGAAAAATCGACGGTCGTCATCGAACGCTGCACTCACGGATGTACGACTTCCGGACTCGTCATATCGGGTGCGTCTCCTTATTACATATTCGACGAGTACGACAGAAAGACGCATCTGCCGGCAGGAATAAGCGCTGCAGAAGTGGAAAAGGCGCTTAAGCTCTGCGAAAACCCGTGCGCCGTCGTTCTCACCCATCCCGGTTATTACGGGACGTACAGCGATTTAAAGGCCGTTGTCGGTGCGGCTCACAGAGCCGGAGTCCCGGTGATCGCAGACGAGGCGCACGGCGCGCAGATGATGTTCACCGGGCAGCATATACCGACGGCTATGGAGGCGGGAGCCGACATAAGCGTGCAGAGCACTCACAAAATGCTCGGCAGCCTTACGCAGAGCTCGATGCTTCACGTACAGGGCAGCCTGGTGGACAGAAAGAAATTGAAATTCTTTATAAACATGATGACGTCGACGAGCCCTTCGTATCTGCTCACTTCTTCCCTCGATGCGGTAAGAGGGTTCATGGAGACGGACGGCGAAAGACGCTGGCACGAAATCGCCGAAGCGGTGGAAAGAACGGCCGGTAAAATAGGCTCAATCCCTGGCATTAAATGCTGCAGGAGGTTTTCGGGAAGCGGAGGTCCGAGCCACGATATCGAGGGTTCGAGGTTGCTCGTCACTGCTGCGGATATGGGCATTTCAGGGAGAGAACTTGAGAAGATACTGGCTGAAGAGTACAGAATAGATGCCGAGTTTTCTGATTTGATGTACGTGGTCCTGCTGGCGGGTACAGGCAGCAGGCAGTCAGATTTCGATGCTCTGGAAGAAGCGCTGCAGGATATCAGTTTTAAATATAGCGGCGGCAGTGCTGAGCAGGGTAAAAAAACGCTGTCAGAGCAGCTCGATGTTTACGACCGTTTCTATGAACTGAGACCGTCGGCCGAGCTTACACCGCGCAGAGCCGTTTATGCCGGATATGCAGTCCTGGACAGGGAAAAGGCGGCCGGAAGAGTTTCTGCATCCGATATTTCTGTATATCCGCCGGGAATACCTGCTGTACGCGCCGGAGAAGTGCTGTCGCGTGATATAATTGAGTATATTTCAGAATGCGCCAAGTTCGGTTTTGAGTTTCACGGTCTGGCCGGTTACAATACAGACGGTGAAGCAGAGTTCTTCTGCGCAGAAGATGAAAGAGACAGCATAATGCTTGGCAGTTATTTTTAGGATCTGAGTTGGAGGCACGATGTGGCACAGCTTTTTTTCAGATATGGCACGATAAACGCAGGCAAAAGCATAGAGCTAATAAAAGTAGCATATAATTATCAGGAGCGCGGAAGACACGTGCTCGTGCTTACGGCCGGCAAAAAAGATGAAAAGGACGGCAGAGGCGTGGTAAGGTCGCGTATAGGCGTAGAGCGCGAGGCCGACATCATCCGCGAGGACACGAACATCCTGCAGACTTTTATGGAAGAAAATTTCAAAAAACACGTCGACTGTGTGCTCATCGACGAATCTCATTTCATGAAGAAACATCATATAGAGGAACTGACGGAAATCGTAGACAGCTTCGATTGTCCGGTCATGTGCTACGGGCTTAAGAACGATTTCAGAAACGAGCTGTTCGAAGGGTCTCACTATCTGCTAGTATATGCAGATAAAATAGAAGAAATAAAGAGCATCTGCTGGTGCGGCCGCAAGGCGACCATGTCGGCGCGCGTCGTCAACGGAAAGATGGTCAGAACAGGAGACCAGATCATGGTCGGTGAAAATGCGGAATATGTTCCGCTGTGCCGCCGCCATTACAACGAAGGCAGGCTTGGACCGGACTACGGGGAACAAGAATAATATGATAAAACAGAGTCCTGCGTACGCTCCGCGTACGAGTGCGGCGCATCGTCAACCGCCTGCGCCGCAGCGGCAGCCCTGAACGCTTCCGCGCCGTTTGAGCTCGTGATTTATTCCGTTCAGTACGGCTCTCTTGTCGGGGATCCAGTCCGGCGCGAGCAGCAGGTCTGCCGGCGCGTCGCCGGTCAGCCTGTGTATCGTTATTTCCCTCGGAATTATTTCAAGCGCATCGCATACCAGAGAGATGTATTCGTCTCTGCTCATCAGGTGTATTTCTCCGCTGCGCCACATCTTTTCTATAGCGGTGTTTTTCAGAATGTTAAGCATGTGAAGCTTCACGCCGAATATCTTTTTCTCACATATATGTCTCGTGCTTTCCAGCATGGTTTTCCTGTCTTCGCCTGGAAGTCCGTAGATCAGATGAGTGACGACTCTTATGCCGCGGCTTATGAGCCGGCCGGCGCAGTCGTCGTATTCCTCGGTAGTACAGCATCTGTTGATGATCCGTGCCGTCTCGTTGTCGGAGGTCTGAAGCCCCAGCTCGACCCAGAGAAAAGTTTCGTGATTGAGCCTGTCGAGAAGATCGAGCGTATCGCTGCCGATGCAGTCAGGTCTCGTAGCTATTGCAATGCCTGCACAGTCCGGATGAGAAAGCGCGTTTCTGTAAAGTTCTTCGAGGCGCCGGACAGGCGCATATGTGTTTGTGAAATTCTGAAAATAGGCTATGCAGAGCGGATGACTCCACTTTTCCTCTATAAACGACAGCTGCGATGTGATCTGATCGTACGGGTCGTCAGACGCCTGAAAGTCCTTGACGGGCACAGGTATTTTTTTCTCGCCTGCCGAGATTCCCTTTCCTACAGTTCCAGCGTACTCTCCCGAGCCTTCCTCGGAGCAGTATATACATCCTCCGAATCCTTTCGTACCGTCTCTGTTGGGACATGTAAAGCCCGCATCTATTGCGGCTTTTACCGTTCTGCAGCCGAAATATTCCTTCAGCCACGGCCCGATCGAATTATATCTTGCACCATTTTTATACATTAACATTAATATGTGTTTCCCGTCTGTGATATACTAATTTAGATACGCTCCGCGAATTCCAGGGCGCTGCTCTGTGTGAAGCGGATCTTGAATGACAATAATATTATCAGAATATGATATCATATTTTGCAATAAATATATGAGGAATGGTATGAATCAGGCAGGTAACGGAGAAAAGCGCGGTATTTTCCTGCACAGCTGCTGCGGACCATGCAGTACTGCGGTTATAGAAAGACTTGTGCCGAGATACCGTGTGACGGTTTTTTTCTACAATCCCAATATTACAAACGAGGGTGAATACGAGAAAAGACTGGAAACCGAAAAGAAATTTATAACGGAGTACAATAAGACTCTTCCTGAAGAAGACAAGGTGACGCTGATCGAAGGCCCCTACGATCCTGAAAACTATCTCAGATACGTGAGCGGATTCGAGGACGAGCCTGAAAACGGCGCAAGGTGCTGGCAGTGCTTCAGGATAAGGATGGACATGACAGCGAGATTTGCAGTGAAGAATGGTTTTGACCTCTTTACGACGACTTTGTCGGTCAGCCCTCACAAAAGCACTCCGAAGATAGTCGAGATCGGGCAGGACATCGCACAAAAGTACGGAATAGATTTTCTGGACGAAAGCTTCAAGAAAAAAGACGGATTCAGAAGATCGGTCGAGATGTCAAAGGAATACGGGCTTTACAGGCAGAACTACTGCGGCTGCATTTTCTCGGAACGACCGGGTGCGGGCGCGGAGGATACTTCAAGGGAAAGAAAACTCAGAAGATGAAATATGTAGATGTGGTTGTAGACAATGTCTCCAACAGTACGGACAATTTCTATACATACAGGTGCAGAGACGACAGCGTCAGCGTCGGCAGCGTCGTGAAAGTCGCATTCGCCAACAGACCGAGGGAGATCACGGGATATGTTTTCGGCGTTTCCGACGATGCTCCCGAAGGCATAAAGAGATTCCGGGATGTGGCATCGATTTCGGACGAGTATTCGCTGCCTCCGGATCTCATAAGGATGAGCTCGTGGATGAAGCACCGCTATATGTGCCGCTATATCGACGCCGTCAAGTGCATGATACCGCCGGGCAAAAAGCCGAAGCGCAAGCCGGCCAGAGATCCCATGGATGAATACCGGAAAGGGGAGCACGAAGTTCTTGCAGAAGCTCCGCCGCTCACCGGAGAGCAGCAGGAGGCATTCGACGTCATCAAGCCATGCATCCACAGAAGAGAGACTGCATATTTTCTGCTGAACGGAGTGACGAGCAGCGGCAAGACCGAAGTCTATCTGAGAGCGTGCGAGGAAACCCTGAAAGAAGGGCGCGATGTCATCATTCTCGTGCCGGAGATCTCGCTGACGCCGCAGACCGTAAGCCGGTTCACCGCGAGGTTCGGCGCCGGAAACGTAGCTGTCATGCACAGCCGTCTGACTCAGGGACAGAGATACGTTCAGTGGATGAGAGCCAGGAACGGAGAAGCTCATATCATGGTCGGCGCACGTTCGGCCGTCTTTGCTCCGTTCAGCGATCCGGGACTTATAGTAGTCGACGAGGAGCATGAATCTTCGTACAAAGCGGATCAGACTCCTAAGTACGATGCCGTGAGCGCCGCCCTCATGAGGGCGAAAATAAGCGGATCGACGGTGATACTCGGATCCGCGACGCCGTCTGTCGTCAGCACTTACAGAGCGAGACAGGGCTACTTCACCGAGCTGAAGCTCCGCGAGAGGCACAATAAAACGCCTCTGCCGTCTGTCAGCATAGTCGACATGAGAGAAGAGCTGCGCGACGGCAACAGAAGCATCTTCAGCGCTGAAATGCAGAGCCGCATTAAAAAGACGCTCGACGAGGGAAGACAGATCATTCTCTTCCTTAACAGAAGAGGTTATTCCTCGTTCATTTCGTGCCGTTCGTGCGGATACGTCATGAAGTGCAGCTCGTGCGGCATTTCGATGACGTATCACAAATCAGGAAACAGGGCCGTCTGCCATTACTGCGGACGCAGCCAGAAAGTTCCTGAAGTCTGTCCGGAGTGCGGAAGCAGGTATCTGAAATTCTTCGGGGCAGGCACCGAGCAGCTCGAGGAAGCTGTCAGGGAGATGTTTCCCGAAGCGGAGTGCGCGAGGCTCGATCTGGACGCAGCCCAGAAAAAAGGCGAAACAAAGCGAATATTAAGCCTCTTTAAAAGGGGTAAAATAAATATACTCGTCGGAACGCAGCTGATCGCGAAGGGACTCGATTTCGAGAATGTCGGGCTCGTCGGGATAATAGCCGCCGACATTACGCTCAACATTCCAGACTACAGATCTGCCGAGCGCACGTACCAGCTGATCGTGCAGGCTTCGGGAAGAGCCGGGAGAGGAGCCGAGCCAGGCCACGTCATCATACAGACGTATTCCCCGGATGACAGGACTATCGCCGCAGCTTCGAGAAGCGATTACGAAGCTTTTTTCAGAGAGGAACTCGCGGTGAGGAAAATTGCCGGATATCCGCCGTTCACCAATATCATCAGGCTGGTATTTTCAGGCACAGACGAAGAGACCGTGGCCGGCGAGGCGATGCGCATCTACAGGATGGCCGCAGACCAGATGGCACAGCTCGGCACCGCCATATTCAGGCCTCAGCCTGCTTATATGGCGAAGCTCAACGGCCATTACAGATATCAGATAATCATAAAAAGTCCGGTGGCAAAGACAAAATACTGCCGCAGGATGGTTGAAAATATAAAAACCGAAAGGAGCAGGGCTCCGGGTCCGGCGGCAGACGTCGTGATGGTGGCAGAGCTCGATCCTTACAGCATTACATGACAAGTTATATTCGGAGGAAGGAAAATGGCTTTAAGAAACATAGTTACTTACGGGGATGATATTCTGAGAAAGAAATGCAGACCTGTTCCCGAGGTGACCGACAGAACGAGACAGCTCATCGACGACATGATCGAGACGCTTCACGATGCAGAGGGCGTAGGTCTTGCAGCGCCTCAGGTAGGCGTTCTCAGAAGGATCTTCGTCGTCGATATGATGGATGGAACAGATCCGAAAGTCCTCATCAATCCTGAGATCGTAGAGACCAGAGGCGAGCAGGACGGGGAAGAAGGATGCCTCAGCCTGCCGAACAGAGTCGGTGAAGTGGTGCGTCCTGAATATGTAAAGATAAAAGGCCTCGGCAGAGACGGCGAAGAAGTCGAGTACGAAGGCGAAGGACTCCTGGCGAGGGCGTTCTGCCACGAAAACGACCATCTCGATGGAATATTATACATAGATAAAGCGAAAGACATGTGGGAGATTAAGGAACAGTGAAAAATCTGAAGATCGTTTTTATGGGAACCCCGGATTTCGCTGTGGTTCCTTTTAATGCACTCGTAAAAGCCGGCTACGGCGTATGCCTGGCTGTAACACAGCCCGACAGCAGGAAAGGCCGCGGCAAAAAAATCGTGCCTACGCCGGTTAAGGCGGCAGCCGAAGCGGCAGGCGTGCCTGTAGCCCAGCCTGCGAAGGTGAAGGGCAACGAGGAATTCCTGAACACGCTCAGAGAGCTGGCACCCGATCTGATAATCGTTGCTGCCTACGGAAAGATACTTCCAGTAGAAGTTCTTGAGCTACCAAAGCTCGGCTGCATCAATATTCACGCTTCGCTTCTTCCGAGATTCAGAGGTGCTGCTCCCGTACAGCGCGTCATCATGGAAGGCGACGAAGAGACCGGCGTTACGCTCATGCACATGGCCGAAGGCCTCGACACGGGAGACATGATTGCGAGCGTTTCTACAAAGATCGGACATAAAAATGCCGGCGAGCTTTTTGACGAGCTCGCAGAAATGGGAGCTGAGCTCCTGATCGACACCCTTCCTGCGATAGCGGACGGGACGGCCCCGAGAATTCCTCAGGACGACTCGCTCTCATGCTATGCACCTATGGTGGACAAATCAGAGGGCAGGATAGATTTCACCAGAGACGCTGAGTATATCGACAGACATATCAGAGGAATGTCTCCGTCGCCCGGTGCATTTACAGAATACAAAGGCGGACGAATGAAGATCAGAGAGGCGTTTGCTCTGGATGAAAAGACGGATGCGGCTCCGGGAACAGTGACCGATGTCAGCAGCGGCGGCATCAGAGTCGCCTGCGGAAGCGGCGTGCTTCTCGTGACGATGATACAGATGCCTGGCAAAAAGCAGATGAAGGTTTCCGATTATCTGAGAGGAAACACAATCGAAAAGGGAATTGTCCTCGGCTGAGATCACGAAAACACAAGATCAGCCGGAAAAAGCTTCTGCGAAGCAGCAGATGACGTAAATAATCCATAATAAATTATGGTCAAATAAAACATTCAGCTGCGGATAGTACGCCGGGACCGGCTGAAGTGTTGAAAAACAGAGGATTATATGGATATTAACAGACGCGCGGCATACGAGGCGCTGTACGAAACAAATGAAAAAGAGGCCTATTCGAATATAGCAGTCAACAAGGCTGTGAAGAGATTTCACCCGGATGACGAGGCTTTTGTGAGATCTCTGGTGTACGGTGTGCTCGAAAACCAGATATATATAGATTACATGCTCGACGGTCTTATAAAAACAGGCATCACAAAGGTCAATCCCCGCGCACGCACGCTGCTCCGGATGGGCGTATGCCAGATCGAATTCATGAACAGTGTCCCGGATTACACGGCGGTCGATGAAACTGTAAAGCTTTCGAAGAAAATGTGCAGGAGCCTGAGCGGGTTCGTAAACGGCGTGCTTCGTTCATATATAAGAAAGGATAGACGGCCGCTTCCGGACCGGAGCAAAGATCCGGCCGCGTATCTCTCGGTCAGGTATTCGTATTCAAGAGACATAGCCGATATGTGGATTTCCATGTACGGCGCCGGGAGAGCAGAGGAAATAATGAAAGCCGGGAACTCAGTCCCTGAGCTTGTGATATGCGTAAACACACTTAAAACGACGGCTCAGAGCCTCTCAGACATACTCGTGAAAAAGGGCTTTGAGGTAAGACGTCCTGAAACCGATAATCCTGACGTTATGGAGCACGCTCTTCTTGTAAAGGGAAGCGGCCTCATGAGCGTACCCGAATTCAGCGGCGGGCTTTTTTATGTGCAGGATATGAGTTCGATGGAGGCTGTCTCCGCTCTGGCCCCGGAACCAGGCGAAACAGTGGCGGATATATGTGCAGCGCCGGGCGGCAAATCGTTCTTTGCATCTATGCTCATGAAAAACACGGGGCACATCGTCACGTGCGACATCTACGAACACAAGCTGAAACTTATTGAAGAATCCGCTTCGCGCCTCGGCATAGATATTATCGAAGTAAAGAAAAATGACGGCCGCGTGACAAATCCAGATTTAACCGGTGCCGCGGACCGTGTAATTGCTGACGTTCCGTGCTCCGGCCTCGGCGTAGTCAGGCGCAGACCGGAGATAAAGACGCGTTTCAGAAAAGAAAAATTAAAGGAACTGGCCGCTCTGCAGCTTGAAATTCTAAGCAGTTCGGCTCCTTATGTAAGGGAGCACGGGAAGCTCATGTACAGCACTTGTACGATTTCAGATGAAGAAAATGAGCGCGTAAAAAATATTTTTTTAAAAAAATTCAGAAATTTTTCGGTCGAAAAAGAGGCTCAGCTCCTTCCCGATTTTGATGGTACAGATGGCTTTTATTTTTGCGTGTTTGAAAAATTATAGTTTGATGATAAAAATAAAAATCAGTTAAAAAAACAGGTATCGATTTCGTGAAAAATCAGGCAAGATGGAAAATAATGGCTTGCATCCTCGATTGAAGGGCGTTATAATGCACTTGTGTTAATTTTTCTTAAGAGAATATTAAGAATTTCAAGATTTTTTTCAGAGATTTTTCCCTCTGAAATTTAGATCGCATCTGAAAAATCGGCAGTTTGGATGCGGTAAATTGAAATTCTACCTAAAATTGAATATTGATAAGTTGAAACTTGTAACGAAGGGAGTTAATTTTGAATCCTAAACGAATCTTATGTTTAGTGATATCTATTCTTATGGTCTTTTCCGTTGTTTCTTTTGCAGATACAGATTCAGAAGCATATGCTGCTGATTCCAGTACTGATATTACGAGCCAGTATCTTTCATCAGCGATTACGCTCTATCAGTGCGGACTGTTAAGCGGCACGGAAGACAAGGGTTTTGATCTGGACAGTGCGGCAACCAGACTTCAGGGAGTTCAGGAAGCTGTAAGGCTCATAGGCTCCGTTGATATGGCTCAGTCAGGAAGATTTCCTACAAAGTACTCGGATGTTCCTGACAATGCTACTGGTTTCCCAGGATATCTCGAATATCTCGGCGTAGATGTTTCGAGAAACGATACTGAATTCGGATATAATGATCAGCTCACTGCTCCTTGTTACCTTGTAATTCTGCTCCAGACTCTTGGTTATCAGGATATTACCAAGTATTCATCGGAAGATGAGATCTATGCAAAAGCGGTTTCTGTAGGCCTCGTTTCAGAGAGCGACGTAAGCCAGCTCAAGTCTGTTGCCTTCACGAGAGGAACTCTTGCGTATATTTCACGCAAAGCCCTCGATGTAACCGTAAACGGAACTAATTACAACGTTTACCAGATGCTTCTGGCAAACGGAGACCTCCAGTCGATTGCTTACCCTTCAGATGTAGTCATCTACGGAAAATCAGCCCTCGGTACGGCTGTCGTTAACGAAGCGTACAAGTATATGGGAGTCAAATACGTAGGGGGAGGAAGATCTCCAAGCGGTTTTGACTGCTCAGGCTATGTAGGATATGTCATGATCCAGGCAGGAGTCTGGGACAGATTCTACGGTGACTGCAATTCAGTCAGTGCACAGTGCACAGAAGTAAGCACATCTGAAGCCCGTGCGGGAGACCTCGTATTCTTCTCGGGTACATCTGGAAAGAGTGGATACACTCATGTCGGTATCTATATCGGAGACGGTAAAATGATCAACTGCGCAAGCAGCAAGGGTGTTTCAATTGCAAACGTATATACTGGTTATTGGGGAAATCATTTTGCGGCTGTTGAAAGACCTAATGCAATGATGTAATTTGACCATAGAAATCAGATATTCAACTCAAAAAATCAAAAACGGCTGTATTATTACAGCCGTTTTTTTACTTTTTTGATAATTTTCATAATTTTTTAAGAATTAAAAATATTTTAAGGTATTTTTAAGAAATTACACACTCCATTATTTGGTTCCTTACTTATAATATGCATGAATATTGCCGACATGCCGCCGATGATGTAAAATAAAATAAGTGTTTTATGCGGATCGGCAGGGCCGTCCGCTTAAATGAATGTTAATACTTATTAGGAAAGCTTTGGAGAACAACGATGTACGAATTCGGATTCCGGTGTGATACCGGCCGTGTCAGAGATATAAATCAAGATGCTTTTTTTGTCATTCCTGAGGAAGATGTCTTCCTGATAGCAGACGGTGTAGGAGGCCACAACAGCGGAGAGGTCGCAAGCAGGACCACTATGGCAGATATTGCAGAATATATCAGAAAAAATCCTATTCCCAGGGAAGAAGGACCGGATGCTGTAAAAAAATATTTTGTTTCTCTGATTTTTGCTGTCAACAGTCATGTTTACAACATTGCTAAGGAGAGTGCTCCGGGCGGCATGGCAACGACGCTTGTGATACTTATGCTGGACGGAGGAAAGGCTTACGTGATCAATGTCGGCGACAGCAGGCTCTATCTTCTGAGAGATGAAAATATCATGCAGGTTACAGAGGACCACACATATGTGAACGGACTAGTGAAAAAGGGAATAATCGACAGAGAACAGGCAAAAAATCATCCAGACAGGAACATGATCACCCGTGCCATCGGTGCTGAGAGCGAAGTCGAACCGGATCTCTTCCTTTTTGATGTTTATCCGGGTGACATCCTTCTCATGTGCACAGACGGCCTGTATAATGAGCTTTCCGACAGTGAAATATATAAAATAATCACAGACAGCGGAGACATGAGATCTGCGTGCTCCAGGCTGGTCGACGAAGCTAACAGCAGAGGCGGTGCAGACAATATCACAGCTGTCAGTGTCAGGATATAAGGAGGAAGTTTCATATGAGCAGTAAAGTCCTCGCGGGACGTTACGTCCTTCTTGAGAAGAAGGGCGACGGAGGTATGGCTGTCGTTTATAAAGGCAAAGACCGCATGCTCAACAGATATGTAGCCATCAAGATCTTAAAGCCGGAGTTCATAAAGGATCCGAAATTTATCGAGAATTTCAGGCGCGAATCACAGGCTGCAGCGAGGCTGTCGGATCCTAACATCGTATCTGTCTACGATGTCGGCCGCGAATCTAACATCTATTATATTGTCATGGAGCTGCTCGAGGGAAACAGCCTCGGAGACCTGATAAAGGACGAAGCACCGCTTTCAGAGGAGAGGACTATCGATATAGCGAGACAAGTCGCATCCGGACTCAGTGCAGCGCACAAGAAGAAGATAATCCACAGAGACATCAAGCCTCATAATATTTTGATGACCGAGGACGGCATTCCCAAGATAGCCGATTTCGGCATAGCAAAGGCGGTAAACGGTGCCACAATCGTGAACAGCTCGACTACTGTCATGGGATCGGTCCACTATCTGTCGCCTGAGCAGGCGAAAGGCGGATATGTGGACGCAAGGACAGATATATATTCACTCGGCATCGTCATGTACGAGATGCTGACAGGCCGTGTGCCGTTCGACGGAGACAACGCCGTAAGCATTGCAATGATGCATATAAACAAGGATGTACCTGCACCTTCGGCTGTCAATCCGTCGGTTTCGCATGCCATGGATGAAATAGTCACCAAAGCGGCGGCGAGATCTCCCGAGCAGAGATATGCCTCGGCGGACGAGCTGATCGAAGCTCTGGACGCAGCGAGAGCAGGAGCAGACAAAAAAGTCGACGATGCCACAAAGGTATACGGCATCAACGATTTTTACGCGGTAAGTCCTAATCCGTACAACAGCTATGATGACGGCTACGGATCGGACGATTACTACGATGACGGTGAAAACGAAAACCAGGCTGCTGCGAAGCAGAATGACGAAGAGGAAGACGAGACTGCAAAAAAGGCGGCTGCAAGGCGTGCCGCCAGGAATGCAAAGCGCAAAAAAAAGAAGAAGAAAAACAGGAAAATAAAGGTGCTTGCGATAATCCTTGCGCTGATATGCGCGATACCGCTGAGCATGCTGCTCCTGAACGCGATGAACGGCCTCGGTACGTCAAGCGTCGAAGTGCCTGACGTCGTCGGTATGACAGAGGAGCAGGCGGCCGATGCGCTGTCGGCGAAAGGCCTGGAATACGATCTGAGCACAAGCGTGGAAAGCAGCGAATACAGCGATGGAGAAGTCGTCAGCACGGATCCTTCGGCGGGGACGAAAGTCAAGAAGGGCAGTACGGTAATGTTAACGCTCGCGAAATCGTCGACCGACACGACGGACAAAAAGGCGGTTCCTGATGTAAGAGAGCTTACGCTTTCGGACGCAAAGGCTACGATCACAGAACAGGGCTTCTCGGTAGGCACCGTTTCGTACAAGTACAGCGACAGCGTTGAAAAAGGAACGGTAATAAGCCAGAGTCCGGGTGCCGGCACAAATGCCGAACTCGGCTCGACCATCAGCCTCGTCGTAAGCAACGGACCTGAGGAACAGACTGTCGAAATGCCGTCGATCACGGGACTCAGCGAAAGCGCTGCAAGATCCGCCCTCGCAGAAGCGGGACTCAGCGTGGGAACTGTCACCGAAGAATATTCCAATGAACCGGTTGGTACTGTCATCAGCCAGGGTGTAAGCGCCGGAACGTCGGTTAAAAAAGGCGAGTCAGTAAGCTTCGTAATCAGTAAAGGAAAGCAGGCCACCAGCAGTGACAGCAATTCCGGAAGCAGCAACAGCTCGTCGGGGAACAGCAATTCCGGAAACAGCAGCAGCGACAGCAGTTCTGGAAACAGCAGCGACAGCAGTTCCGGAAACAGTTCCGACAGCAATTCAAACAGCGGAGTGACTGACGATTCGTCAAATACTTCTACACAGAGCATTGATGAGTCGTAAAGCACGAGAATGCGCCAGACGGTGATTCCTGCAGCGATGTATTACAGGAAGCAGAATCAGGCGCAGTCTATATAAGAGGAAAATATGTGTACGTTTGATGTAAAGATTAATAAAAACCATATACGGAGAAGATCGGATTCAGTTAATTTAAATGAGACAAAATCAGGAGAATTAAGCTTTGGATAACGAAGGTACCATAGTCCGAGGAGTCGGGGGATTTTACTACGTAGATACAGGAGAAGAAATAGTAGAATGCCGTGCCCGCGGAATATTCAGAAAGGAAAATATCAAACCGTGTGTCGGCGATGAGGTTTCGATAGAGATGGTCCAGGATTCGGACACTCTGTCGGGCGTTATCACCGATATACACGAACGAAAAAACAATTTCACGAGGCCGCCGGTCTCTAACGTGGATCAGTTCATCGTCGTCTCTGCTCTGGCGGATCCTGACCCTAATTACAGGGTTCTGGACAAATTCCTGATAGCTGCAGAGCTCAGAAAGATAGACATAGTGATCTGCTTCACAAAAAAAGACCTGGCTGACGAAGATACGGTCAGAAGAGCGCGCGAGGTCTACAGCAATGTTTATCCGCTGCTCTTCATGGACGCAAGAGATCATGAATGCGTAAAGGATATTATTCCTTACCTTTTCGATAAAAAGAGCGCGCTTGCAGGTCCTTCCGGGGTCGGCAAATCCACGATTCTCAGCACTCTGAGGAAGGATTCGAGCATACAGACGGGCAGCGTGAGCGAGAAGACGGGCCGCGGCAGAAACACCACGCGCCACGTCGAACTGTTTAAGATGGCTGATTTCAACGGTATGATTTTCGATACACCGGGATTTACATCGTTTGACCTGCCGGATATCGAACCAGAAGATCTGGCAAGATATTATCCTGATATCTTCAGGTACGCCGAGGGCTGCAGATTCATAGGGTGTCTTCACGACAAGGAGCCTGACTGCAGCGTGAAAGAAGCTATGAGCAGAGGAGATATAAATTCCTACAGGTATAAGTCATATATTGAAGAGCTTCACGAGCTTCAGAACAGAAGAAAATATTGATTCGATTCACTAATCCGGAGGAGATTATGAAAAGACTGGCACCATCAATTTTATCCGCTGATTTTTCAAAGCTTGGAGAGGAAATCTCGGAAGTAGAAAAGGCAGGAGCTCATCTCGTGCATATCGACGTCATGGACGGGCATTTCGTACCTAACATTACAATAGGTCCGCTCGTCGAAAAGAGCCTCGCAGGACGCACATCGATGCCGTTCGATGTGCACCTCATGATAGAGAACCCGGACAGATACATCGGAGAGTTCGTCACAGACCAGACCGAATACATTTCAGTTCATGCTGAAGCGTGCACACACCTGAACAGGACGGTGCAGCTGATCAGATCGTTCGGAGTGAAGCCGGCCGTGGCGCTGAATCCTGCAACCTCACTGACGGTTCTCGACTACATTCTCGAAGATGTGGACATGGTGCTGCTCATGTCGGTCAACCCCGGCTTCGGCGGACAGAAGTTCATTCCGCAGACAATCGATAAGCTGGAGCTTCTGAACGAGATACGTGAAAAAAGGGGTCTCGATTTTGAAATCGAGCTCGACGGGGGCGTAGGTGCCTCTAATATAGAAGAAATTTCAAAAGCAGGATGCGATATTTTTGTGGCCGGAAGTGCTGTATTCGGCAGTGATGACAGAGCGGCGGCAGTTTCCGGACTGATAAAACTAATGAATAAAGGAACGAAATAACGGATCTGAAGAATGACAGACCTGCGTCAGGTATGAAGCTGACCACGGAAGCTGGTTTTAACCAGCTTCCGATTTTTTTTATAAAAAAGTACTGTTGCCCGGAGTACCGGATAATTCGTTGATAATACAACAATTATAGTATCTGATGTTTCTCATAGGCATTTGCGTATTGTCTGTTAGACATAGAAATTTATGAAAATATCTGTAATATATATCGACAACCTGCATAATATGTAATATATTAACTATAAGAAATGTTTATGATATTACACCGGAGGCATGCGATGGATTATGGAAATGAACACAAAAAGTTTGATGCTAATGTCTATAACAGAGAGTATCAGAAAAAGAACTACAAGCGTTACGGCGCTATACTTACAAAATCTGATGCTGTCAAGGTTGATGAAGCTATAGCCATGTCAGGGAAGTCCAAGTCAGCTTTCATCAAAGAAGCCATTTTTGAAAAAATCAAACGCGAAAATTTGCTGAAAGATTAATGATCAAAGTGACTGCATTCAGCCGTTTCTTTTATATTCAATATTAAAAGTTCCGGTAAATTGTATGTCTTCTCAGGTGCTTGATAATAACGTGCATTTCAGCTTTCGACGGGAAAAATAATTCCTCATACTCCTCATACAAAAAATCTTGAAGCGGACCCCAGGAGCCGGACTACAGCCGGTTCCCGGGGTCTTTTCATTTATGTTATTTCCTTATATTTGATTTTCATTCCGATAATTTTTCTTCCAGATGAGTTTCATGCCAGGTAAAATTTCCATTCGATACAGCTTTCATTCCAGATAACTTCCTGTTAATATTGCGTTCTTTTCAGACGAAACAGTCAGACGAAACAGCAGACCACAGGAGAAAAACAGGTTCATCGCGAAAATCCTGCGGACGCAGCCGGAAGCGCGCCGCGATAAAATTTCCTTAAATTGGCAATAAACCGATTGACAAATATTACCATCAAGGCTAATATGTATTTACAGATATATCCAATTTTGCTTTGTAGGAGGTTTGATTTATGAAAAGCAGGAAGCGGAGAAAGATCTTCTCCATTATCTTATCGGCCGCCGTGGTGATTACGGCGCTCCCGGCACTGCCGGCCTACGCCGTGCAGGACACCGGATACCGCGATCCTCTCGATCACTGGGTCGAGTCGGCTGACCGCACAAATGAGCTCGACATCAATGCCGTGGTGACGAACGAGACGGGATACTGCAAGGAGTGCGATACACAGACGATGTTCAGGGCTTTCAGGACTCCGGAGTATTCCAAGGACGGCGTTTCTGCGGCTGAAAGAGGCGTCGTCTATTCTGACGGAACGATGGCTGACGGCAGCTCTGCAGGAGTGATCAGAAACGGCAGCGTGTACACAGGCTATCACTGGACGAAGTCGGTATGTACGAAATGCGGAGGTCTGAATACAAACTGCGATTACAATCTGTACGGATACGGGAAAAATGTGTATATACTTTACGATTGCTCGCAGAGATTCATCAAACCGCTCGATTCGGAACAGACGTACGAAAGCCAGGACGGACAATATCATCTCGTGAAGGAAAGCGGAGGAAGCTACTGTGCGCTCTGCTACGGGACGGTACACACTTCACAGGAGAGGCTGGAGAAGCACTCGTTTAAGCGTATCGTCGAAACGGAACCTGCAAACAAGCGTTTCAAGGTGACGGACAGGTGCAAGATGTGCGGATACGAGAAGGTTTCGTACATTGCTGCGGGAGCCGTGGCCGAGAATTACACAGGAAAGGCTGACGGAAAGGACCATTCGATCACCATAAACGATTTTTCGGACGACGGCGTTGATGTGAAAGTGCTCTACGGCACCGAATACGGCAGATATACGCTCGAAAACGCCCCTTCGTACAGGAAATCAGGCAGATATCCCGTATATTACGAGATCACATACAGCTTCGGAGGAAGCACTATGAAAGAGGAGGGAGCTGCCTACGTAATCCTGGCGGGAGGATCTCAGAGCGGCAGCGGCGGAGGATGCAGCTGCGGAAATGAGGACTGCTGCTGCGGCGAAGACTGTGACGGTTCGGACTGCTCCGACTGCCAGCAGCATGTCTACAAATTCTCTGAAACGGTAGATGCGACGTGTTCCTGCGGCGGATATGACAAATATATCTGTATCAGATGCGGGAAGACGGAAGAGCGGAATGTCACAGACAGTCTGCCACACCAGTGGGAAAAGACCGTGATACAAAAATCCGACTGCACTCACGAGGGAAAATACATCCTCATATGCGCTTCGTGCGGCAGATCGAAGATCGTGACAGAACCCGAGGGAGAGCATAAATTCGAAAAACATACCGTAAAAGCCACATGCATAAGACCGGGCTACACCGTTTCCGAATGCACCGTATGCGGTGAAAAGTACATCAACGATATTACGGATGCGCTTCCGCACAAATATGAGGAGCACGTATCGGAGGCGTCGTGCCTGACAGGCGGACACATCAATCACGTCTGCAGCGGATGCGGCAGCTCGTTTATAACCGATTATAAAGATCCGCTCGGCCATCATTTCGATAAAGGTACCAAAATAACCGATTCGACGTGTTCTGCAGAGGGCGTTGTCCAGTACGAGTGCACGCGCTGCGGATACAAATATCTGAGTGCTGAAAAAGCTGAAGGCCATACGCCGGGAAAAGAAGCCACCTGCACGACGCCTCAGATCTGCGAAAAATGCGGAGCAGTGCTCAGCGAAGCAGCAGGACACAAATTTGAGAAGGAAGTCAGGGAACCTTCGTGCGGAGAAATGGGCTGCACCGTTTACAAATGCACGGTCTGCGGATATTCGTACTGCGCTGATTTCGTAAAGCCGGCGGGGCATAAAGCCGGTGAGTGGATCATCGACGTTCAGCCTGATTCGGACAGCGAAGGCAGCAGACACAAGGAATGTGAGGTTTGCGGAGAAGTGCTTGAAAAAGAGACGATAGAAAAGACAGGTGCTGCAGAAAGCGGAGCAGTAACCGGCGAGGACGGGAGAGCTGTCATAGGAAGCTATTTGATAATAGTGACTGACACAGACAGCGGAGCGTTTGTTTCTGGTGCGCGTGTGTCGCTCTCCGGCGCAGCCGTAAGGATCGTTCTGCCTGATGACAGAAAGCTCGACTACAGCAATCAGACGACAGTGACGGTTCTCACTTCAGATGAAGGAAATCCTGTATCCGGTCTCAGAATCGACGTAGCGGACACTTCGTACAACAGGGAAAGCGGGACTACAGACAGCAGAGGACAGATAACCGTTCCTGCCGGCAGCGATGAAACGAGCGTAATGGAATCGCATATGCGCTATATATACGGATATCCGGACGGCACGTTCAGACCGGACGGAAACATGACCAGATCGGAGGCGGCAGCAATATTCGCACGCCTTCTGGCTTACAGCAGAAACGAGAAGATCACCGCTCCGCAGCCTGGAAGCAGAATATTCGCGGACGTAGCTTCGTCTGACTGGTATGCAGGCGATCTGTACTACCTTATGAGATACGGAGTGATAAGCGGAGACGGAAGCGGAATGTTCCGCCCGGATGATGAAATAACCCGCGCAGAGCTTACAGCCATGGCGGCCAGATTCTTTGATGTATGTCCTTCGGCAGCCGCAGACAGCGGTTCCGGAATCACGGAAAACAGCTTCAGCGATGTCGGAGACGAATACTGGGCGGATCCGTACATAGACGAAGCGTATTCGTACGGATGGATCTCAGGATACGGCGACGGTACTTTCAGAGGAGACAATCCGATTACAAGAGCCGAGATGGTAACCATCACGAACAACCTGCTCGGAAGGACTCCTGATTCATCGTACATCAAGAAAAATGTCAGGAATATCAACATGTTCAGCGATTTGAGCAGCAGCCACTGGGCATTCGGCCACATCATGGAGGCATCTGCCAATCACAGATCGGAAATGACATCCAGCACTGAATACTGGGTAAAAATTGCGCGATAGATTTGCACAAATAGTGAAATATAGTTTCTATATAAATGGAAAATTAATCCTAGTAATAATTGACAATTGATCGTGCGCCGGAAAAAGAAAAAAAATTCCGGCAAAAAACAGAAACAGGAGCAGCTTTCGGCATAAGCTGCTCCTGAGCGTTGAAACGTGAAACGAATAATAGATATAAAATAAATCCAAATAAAATATATATCTTTTTCAAAAAAAAAGCAATAGGTTTCAGAAGTATTTCAGAAAATATTTCAAAAAATTTTTGCAGTTTTGAAGCAAGCAATAGCAATGAATCTCAAGATGTGATATTTTGACATATTGTATACAACCAAATAAGTTGCTATACAAATGGTTTTATGATTGAAAAGAATTAGTTTTGTGATCAAAGTAATTTTATATGCTGAATTATAAAAACGTATAATGTGATCGCCGCGTTCACATCTGCCACATCGCTGGCACAAATGTTAAATATCTTTTTCACAAAGTTCATGCCAATTATACAATCAGACGTGTAACATGCAATATATAATATATAACATGTTATTTAGTTGCGCTATTTTCGGCAAATCGGGGTGGATTTCCGGTAAAAAATAACTATTTCATTAATATTTATAAATTATTGATTATATCGGTATGAAATATGTTTTCTGGCGATTTGCGTTAACCTTTGGAAAGCTTTATAATTGATGACTCAGGAAAGAAAAACAGATTGTCATGCAATAATCGTGGTGCGAGACCGTTATGGTATGCTAAAATGTTTAAATAATATCAATTATTATGCGGCTCGATGAAAGGTTGTGATTATTTTTGGTCACGGAATTAGCAGAAAATATATATCGGATAGAGGTGCCGCTGCCACAGAACCCGATGAAGCTTCTGAACTCGTATTTTATCAGCGGCCACGGAGAGGGAAGAAACCTGATCATAGATACGGGATTCAACAGGCCCGAGTGCCGCGAGGCCATGGATTCGGCATTGAAGGAGCTTCATACTAATCTGGACGACACAGATTTATTCATAACGCATCTTCATGCCGACCACAGCGGTCAGGTATTTCATCTGAAAAACGAAAAAAACACCGCATACGCCGAAGAGCGCGAAGCCGACGTAATCAACATGCTTCACAAAGATGAATACTGGGATCACATATACAATGAGTTCGCCAGAGAAGGACTGCGCATGGGCCATGACGAGGCTATAAGCACCCATCCGGGAGTCATGTGGCGTCCGGACGATACCGTAGAGTTCCACTGCGTGCATGACGGCAACTTGCTGAAATACGGAGGATACAATCTCAGGTGCGTCGTGACGCCGGGGCATTCGCCGGGACACACATGCCTCTACGACGCTGATCATAAATTCCTCTTCGCGGGGGACATGATACTGGGCGACATCACGCCTAACCTGTGCTACGAGCTCTGGCTGGACGACCCGCTGACCGAGTATGTGAAAAGCCTCAATATCGTTGAAAATCTTGATATAGACAGGATTTTCGTCGGACACAGGAGCATGCTGCAGGATGTGTACGGCAGGATTGCGGGTCTGAGAAAACATCACACGCTCAGATGCAACGAGGCGCTCGACGTGCTGAAAAGGAGAGGACCTCTCGATTCATGGAGCGCTGCAGCCCATATGACGTGGGATATAAGTGCGAAAAACTGGGATGCCTTCCCGCCGTCGCAGAAATGGTTCGCGACAGGTGAAGCGGACGCGCACATGCTTTTCCTCTATCACGAGGGCCTGATCAGCATGCACGTCGATGACAACGGTGTAAAGATTTACGAAAACACGTCGGGCAGGACGGATATCGGCGACTTGATTTATAAATATGGCAAATAGTCTTGCTAAATGAGTCTGTTTAGATGATAATAATGTTCATTGGTTCTGATCATGATGCTGTCACAAAATGATCAGAATTATATATTAATATTTATTGAGGTATTTGGAGTGTTCGGGTATATTACAATAGATCAGCCTGATATCAGGTTCAGGGACTACTACAGGTACAGAGAATATTACTGCGGGCTGTGCTGTACGCTTAAAAGAAAATACGGACAGACAGGAAGAATGTCTCTCGGCTACGATATGACGTTTCTCGCGGTTCTGCTCGACGGAGTGTACGACAGCGAGACCAGGAGAGAGGAATTCAGGTGCATCGCGCATCCTTTCAGCAAAAGGTACAGGCTCGAGAATTCTTTTACCGATTACGCGGCCGATATGAATCTGTATCTTACATATCTGAAATGTCTCGATGACTGGAACGACGACAGAAATCTCGTCCGCAGGCTGTATTCGATGATTCTTTCACGCAGAATAAAGAAAATCGAAAAAAAATATCCCGAAAAGACGGCGTCCATCAGGAAGCATCTTGACGAACTGTCTGAATTCGAGAAAAGCGGCAGCAGCGATTTTGAAGGTGCCGCAGGTTGTTTCGGGCGAGTCTCCGCCGAAGTGTTCAGCTACGGAGGGATATGGAACGACCACCTTGCCCGCATGGGATTTTTCCTCGGCAAATTCATATATATTCTCGATGCATTCGATGATCTGGAAAAGGACAGAAGCAAGGGCAGGTACAATCCGCTTGACACTCTGAGCAGGGAAGATGACTTTCCCGGAAAGGTTAAAACGATTCTTATGTCAATGATATCAGAAGCTGCCGACGAGTTTGAAACTCTTCCGGTTGACGAAAATATGGACATTTTAAGAAACATTATTTATGCAGGCGTCTGGAAAAAGTTCAATGATGCTGTGCGCGGCATGCAGAACGGCAGCACTGCGGTAAACGACGCGGGTACGGCAGGCGGAGAAGACAGCGGAGAAGACGGCGGAACGCTGCTGAATTGACCGGCTTGGTTCCAGCGACTTGCATTATTGGAAGGAAGATAAACAGATGAATGACCCGTATAAGGTATTGGGTATAAGCAGGAATGCGTCTGACGACGAAGTGAAAAAAGCGTACAGAGCTATGGCGAGGAAATATCACCCCGACAAAAACCCTGGCAATAAAGCGGCTGAGGATATGTTCAAGGTCGTTCAGGAGGCCTATACGCAGATACAGGATGAGAGAAAACACGGAGGAAGGTCGTCCGGCGGTTATTCCGGTGGTTATTCAGGTTATAATGCATATCAGAACGGCGGAGCATACGGAGGATCCTATGGGGCAAATCAGCAGACGTACTACGGTTCTCCTGAAAACGCGCAGATGTACCAGGCCGCTGTAAATTACATCAACGCACGTCATTTCCGTGAAGCCATGAATGTCCTGATGGGCGTCAAAGACAGGGATGCCATGTGGTATTACCTGATGGCTCTGACGAATGCCGGACTCGGGAATAACTACGAAGCCGTCCAGCAGGCTCAGACCGCAGCCCAGATGGAGCCGGGAAATGAGATGTTCCAGAATCTCGTCTCGCAGCTTACCGGAGGAATGTACAGGTACAGCAATATGCAGAACGGGTACGGCTACGGCGCAGGCGGAATCGATCAGAACTGGTGCGCTCAGATGTGCGCGCTCAATCTCTGCCTCAACTGTCTCTGCTGTTAGCTGCATCTCCATGGAGAGATCTTATGAAAATATTCTTCACCCGCAAGTTTACCAGGCATGTTGGCGATATCGATATGGGCAGCAGGCTGCTTGGACTTGTGCTCAGAGAAAAATGCGGGCTTCCGGCAGACGTCAGTATTCATCGGGGAAGCCACGGCAAACCTTTTGTGGACGGATCATACGGAGTTCATTTTTCGGTGACAGACACGGAAAGCATGTGGATGTGCTCCGTGGCAGATTACGTACACGGCACGGACGCCGAGTATTATCTGCGGAATGTAAGAGACGCCGATAAACTCGCTTCACGTTTTATGACCGAAGCAGAGAGCCGTTACGTGTGCTCGGCCAGTACTCCCGAGGAGCAGAGCGCCCAGTTCACATACCTGTGGACGAGAAAAGAAGCATATCTGAAATATTCAGGCGAAGGACTCGCAGGAATTTCTTCGGTGCCGCCGGTTTTTACCGCGCCGGAGGGAACCGACCTCAGAACTTTCGTATATGAAGGCCTCTACGTCTCTATCTGCGCCCCGGAGAATTCGCTCTCGGATTATCCGGACTTCATCTGCATCGACAGGCAGGAAGAAGAACCGATATGAAAAAGAAAAACGACCATCCGCTGACCGGAGAAGAGCTCGAAAGAGCACGTATCAGAGAGGATGCGCTGCGCATTCTCGACTACGGAGACAATACCGCGTCGGAACTCGCCAGAAAACTTGTAAAAAAGGGACACGACTGCGGAAAAGTCAATGACACTGTTGCAGTGCTCATCAGTCAGAATATCGTCGACGACAGAAGATATGCGGAAAGCTACGCCCGTGTAAAATCCGAGGCTGGCAAAGGACCGGTCTGGATAAGGCAGAAACTGTCTGAAAAAGGAGTGGATTCCGAGGTTATCTCAGATGTCCTCGCCGACTATACGGAAAGGGAAAGCGAACGCACTGCATGCATGAAAAAGGCTCTTAAGATATGCGGGCTTTCGGGCGACTTCGAAGTCGACGAATCAGGCTGTCCGGTGCCGGCGGAGGATTCCAGATATCTGTACGAAAAAGCAGGCGTCTTCGAGTCGGACTCGGAAGACGGAAGCGGCGGCTGGCAGGAAGCTTATAAGTACCGCGAAAAGATGAAGGCGAGGCTCGCGCGCAGGCTTGCTTCGTCAGGTTTTTCTCCTTCATGCGTTTATTATACAGTCAGTAAAATAGCGGATCTTTAGTTCGATAAGAGGGCACAGCCGGTAATTCAGCTGCCGGTGAATGTCACTGAGTCCAGCCGGACGGACGGCGGGACTCTTTTGTTATTTTATTGACATATGTTTTTTATTTTTCCATACTATTGACTTTTACATGGAAATAATATAAGAATATAATCACGCAAATAATTCAGAAATACTAAAAGAGGTAATCATATGAGTGAATCATGCGAATACGACAACAACTGTGCTTCATGCCCTGAGGACTGCGCAGACAGGCAGGCTCCCCAGGATTTTAAAAAGTCTCTCAACGAGATGTCAAGCGTAGATCACGTTATAGCTGTTATAAGCGGAAAAGGCGGCGTAGGCAAATCTCTCGTCACTTCCCTGATGGCTGTCATCAGTCAGAGACGCGGAAACAGAACGGCTATTCTCGACGCCGACGTTACGGGCCCTTCCATTCCAAAGACATTCAAGGTTACGGAAAAGGCTACTGCGAACGATGTGATGATTTTCCCTGTTACGACCAAGACAGGTATTCAGCTCATGTCTGTCAATCTTCTCCTCGAAGATGAGACCGATCCTGTCGTATGGAGAGGTCCTGTCATCGCAGGCACCGTCGAGCAGTTCTGGACCGATGTTTTTTGGGACGGCGTCGATTACATGTTCGTAGACATGCCGCCGGGAACCGGCGATGTCCCTCTGACGGTCTTTCAGTCGCTGCCTGTCGACGGCATAATCGTGGTGGCATCACCGCAGGAGCTCGTCGGCATGATCGTCGAAAAGGCCGTAAAGATGGCCGAACTCATGAAGATCCCTGTTCTCGGCATTGTCGAAAACATGTCTTATTTCGAATGCCCTGAATGCCACACCAGACATAATATCTTCGGAGAAAGCCACGTCGATGAAATCGCCCAGAAGTTCGGAATCGACAATGTGGCACGCATTCCTGTAGACCCTAAGCTCGCTGCAGCCGTAGACGCTGGCATGATCGAGCTCTTCGACGGCGACTGGCTCGACACGTTTACCGACAACATCGAGAAGAAACTCGAAGCAGCCGGTAATGCCGGAGAGAAAGGACAGGACAAGTAGCCGCTCTTCGGGCTTGAAAAAGCGCACGCTCGAATAAATTTGAAAAAGGTTATTGACAATTATTTAAAAGGTCGTATACTAAATTTATTAAAATTTGATAGAAAAAGCGTAGACGAAGAGAGTAGTTTCAACGGTCAGGCTACAGAGAAACAGCGTTAGGTGAGAGGCTGTGCTTAAACCCTGAAATGAAGATCACTTCCGAGCTGGTCGGCTGAATCAGCAGTAAGCCGATTCGTGAACCGCGCGTTATGCGGCATTGAGGTGGCATCTGCACCTGCTGAAGCTGTGCAGTGCTATCAGGGTGGTACCGCGGTATTATGACTTATATCGTCCCTGCATCGTTGATGCAGGGATTTTTTTATTACTGTAATATTTGTTACCCCCAGTAAGTTGAAAGGGATTGCATCAGAATGTTTGAAAAATTATCTACAGAGCCTATAGCTGATGTTCAGAACGAACAGTCCGACAGATGGGAAAAGGAAGACCTGCTCGGCCAGTGCATCAGCGAAAGGGAAGGCCAGCCTACATTTGTATTTTACGAAGGACCTCCGACAGCCAACGGAAAGCCTGGCATTCATCACGTAATGGCCAGGTCGCTCAAGGACTCCGTCTGCAGATACAAGACGATGAAGGGCTACAAGGTAAAGAGAAAAGCCGGCTGGGATACACACGGACTTCCTGTCGAGATCGAAGTCGAGAAAAAACTTCACATGACCGGCAAAAAAGATATAGAGAAATACGGCATAAAGGAATTCAACGAAAAGTGCCGCGAGTCGGTATTCGAATACGAGAGTCTCTGGCGCGAGATGTCGAAGCGCATGGGTTACATGATCGATCTCGATCACCCTTACATCACTCTCGACAACGACTTCATAGAGACCGGCTGGTGGATCCTCAAGAAGTTCTTCGACGCAGGACTCATCTACGAAGGACACAAGGTTCTGCCTTACTGCCCGCGCTGCGGCACAGGACTCGCATCTCACGAAGTGGCACAGGGCTACAAAGAAATAAAGACAAATTCCCTTACCGCGAAATTCAAGGTTAAGGGCAGAGACAACGAATATTTCCTCGCATGGACGACCACTCCGTGGACGCTTCCGTCTAACATCGCTCTTTCGGTAGGACCAGACATCGACTATGTCAAGGTCGAAAAGGACGGGGAAATCTACTACATCGCGAAGGATCTTGCTGACAAGAACCTCGGCGAGGGAGAGTACAAGGTCCTGGAGACCATGAAGGGCCGCGATCTCGAATACATGGAGTACGAGCAGCTCATGCCTTTCCTCAGTATAGACAGGAAGGACAAAAGAGGCTTCTTCGTATGCTGCGCCGACTACGTAGATACCGTGGAAGGCACAGGAATCGTTCATACGGCCCCTGCATTCGGCGACGACGACAACAAGACAGGCAGAAAATACAATCTGATGGTCTTCAATCCTGTCGACGAACAGGGCAGATTCACGGCGACGCCGTGGAAAGGCCACTTCGTCATGGAGGAAGGCCTCGACGTCGAAATCATCAAGTATCTTGCAAAAGAGGGAAAACTCTTCTCGAAGGAGAAGGTCACCCATAACTATCCTCACTGCTGGAGATGCGGCACTCCGCTGATCTACTATGCAAAGCCGAGCTGGTATATCGAGATGACAAAGCTCAGAGATCAGCTGGTGGAGAACAACAACACCGTAAACTGGCAGCCGCCGTTCGTAGGCGAAGGAAGATTCGGAAACTGGATTGCCGACGTAAAGGACTGGGCTATTTCCAGAAACAGATACTGGGGTACGCCTATTCCAATCTGGAGATGTGAATGCGGACACGTAGAGTGCGTGGGATCGAGAGAAGAACTCATGCAGAAGGCTCTCGAAAAGTTCGACGCAAAAGATATCGAGCTTCACAGACCTTACGTGGACGAAATCCATCTCAAGTGCCCTGAGTGCGGCAAACCGATGACGAGAATTTCGGAAGTCATGGACTGCTGGTTCGACAGCGGCTCGATGCCGTACGCGCAGCAGCACTATCCGTTCGAAAATAAAGAAGAGTTCGAGGAGCAGTTCCCTGCAGACTTCATCTGCGAGGGAATCGACCAGACGAGAGGATGGTTCTACTCGCTTCTCGCGATCTCGACTTTCATCGCAGGAAAGGCTCCGTACAAAAACGTTCTGGTTACAGACCTCATTCTCGACAAGAACGGCAAGAAGATGTCCAAGTCAAAGGGCAACACCGTCGATCCGTTCCTCATGTTCGACAAGTACGGCGCCGACGTCATCAGATGGTATCTGCTCTACGGATCACCTGCATGGACTCCTACGAGATTCGATGAGGAAGGCGTCAAGGAAATCCAGAGCAAGTATTTCGGGACTCTGAGGAACGTATATAATTTCTTCATCCTGTACTCGAACCAGGACGACATAAACGCGGCAGAGCTGGACGTCGATCCGGCCGGCAGACCTGAACTCGACAGATGGATACTTTCGAGATTCAACAGTCTCGTAAAGGAAGTGACAGCCGATATGGACAATTACGAACATATGAAAACTGTCAGAGCCATTACGGATTTCGTTTCCGAGGATCTGTCGAACTGGTACATCAGAAGAGCCAGAAGAAGATTCTATGCTCCTGAAATGACGGACGACAAGAAGTCGGTATACAGGACGACATACGAAATGCTGACAGGCGTTGCGCTGCTTTCGGCACCGTTCGCTCCGTTCCTGAGCGACGAGATATATACGAAGCTCACAGGCGCTCATTCGGTTCATCTGGCTGATTATCCTGTATGCGACGAAGCTCTCATCGATGAAGGTCTCGAGAAGCGCATGGATCTCGTCCGCACGATCACAGGACTCGGAAGAGGAGAGAGAGAGAAGGAGAACCTCAAGGTAAGACAGCCGCTGTCGAAGATCATAGTCGACGGCAAGTACGAACCGGAGATCAAGGCCATGACAGATCTTATCAAAGAGGAAATCAACGTAAAGGACGTCGTATTCGAGAAGAATATGGATTCGTTTATGAATTACTCCCTCAAGCCTGATTTCCGTGCCGCAGGTCCGGTGCTCGGAAAGAACATCAAGGAATTCGGCAAAAAGCTTGCCGAAGCAGACGCGAAAGAAATTATCAGCGAACTCGGCAGCAAGCACAGCATAAAGATGGAGCTCGGCGGAGAAGAGACCGAGATCCCTGAGGAATTCATCGACGTGCGCATTTCCGCCCGCGACGGATTCGCTGTAGGATCTTCAAACGGCGTATTCGTAATACTCGACACTACGCTCGATCCTGATCTTGTATGCGAAGGATACGCGAGGGAAATCGTATCGAAGATACAGCAGATGCGCAAGCATCTCGATCTCAATATGATGGATCATATCAATATCACAGCGAGCTGCGACAGCGACATCAGATCAGCGATGGAAAAGTACGCAGACTATATCAAGAAAGAGACGCTTGCAGAATCGATCGAATATACGGATGCAAAACTCGGCACCGAAGCTATCAACGGTCATGACACAGGCCTTGAAATAAAGAAAGCAGAATAATCATGAGCGGCCTGGCTGTACTTAAAGACATGACTTTCAGCGAGCTTGAAGATTACGTTCTGTCTCTTGGAGAGAAAAAATACAGAGCGAAACAGATCTTCAGGCGTATGTACGAAGGAGCTTCTTCGGCGGACGAGTTTACCGATCTGCCGAAGAGCCTGCGAAGCAGGCTTTCGCAGGAAGCTTCCTTCAGCGCTGTAGCTATGCGGAAAAGGCAGATATCTTCCGACGGCACGAGAAAATATCTTTTCGATGTCGCCGGAGGCGACGCAGTCGAAAGCGTGCTCATGCATTATAAATACGGCTGGACGGTGTGCATATCGTCGCAGGCTGGATGCAGGATGGGATGCGCATTCTGCGCTTCAGGCATCAGCGGACTTTCGCGCAGCCTCACAGCCGGAGAAATAGCAGATCAGATAGTTGCGGTATCGAGAGATATCGGAGAACGCGTCAGCCATGTCGTCGTAATGGGCATTGGCGAGCCGTTCGACAACTACGATCAGCTCGTAAAGGCGCTGGAAATCATCCACGACGAGCGTGGCCTGGGAATAGGCTGGAGAAACATTACGGTATCTACCTGCGGGCTTGTGGACAGGATCGGAAGATTCGCAGCCGACATGCCTCAGGTCGGACTGGCAGTTTCCCTGCACGCTCCGAACGATGAGATAAGGCACCAGCTCATGCCGATATCAAAAAGATACAGCATGGACGAACTGCTGGCAGCCTGCCGCGATTACACGGAGGCTACTCACAGAAGAATAACATTCGAATATGCGCTGATTGACGGAATAAACGACAGCGACAAATGTGCGTCAGAGCTTTCCGCAAGGCTCCGCGGGATGCTCTGCCACGTCAACCTTATTCCTGTAAACAGCGTGAAAGAAAAACCTTACAGCTCCAGCAGACGCCAGAGGGCGGAGGAATTCGCCGGAATCCTCGACAGACACGGAATCCCGGTGACGATCAGAAGACAGCTCGGCGCCGATATCAGCGCTGCATGCGGCCAGCTGCGCCTGCAGGAAAGAGAAAAGGAGAGCAGATAACAATCACAAACGGCACCGCTGGTGAACGGGATGCCGGACAGAAACTTGAAGATGTCTGAATTGGCTTGTTTCTGCGGATTTACATTTTCATATTGTTCTTTTCTTTTCCAAATAGTATAATTAAATACACAAGTACAACGGAAAGGAGAAGCGACTCAGATGGTTAAGCTTTTAGTAGGTCACAAGGGCTCCGGAAAGACGAAGATTATGGTCGATATGGCCAACAAAGATGTTGCTGAGAAAGACGGCAGCATCATCTTCATCATCAAGGACGACAGATTAAAGCACGAACTCAATTATAATATAAGAATGATCGTCATGGACGATTACGAGTATGTCAGCAATATCGAGAGATACACAGGATTTATTTACGGTCTTTTAAGTTCAAATCACGACATAGAAGAGATTTTCATCGACAGTATCCTGAAACACGCTGATATCACAGTAAATGATCTTCCTGCATTCCTCAGAGAACTTTCGGATATTTCCGAAAAATCAGGAATTGATTTCGTCGTAAGCCTCAGTGCAGACCTTGAAGAACTCGATGCGTCGATCAGACAGTACGAGATCATCAACCAGTAGTAGTATTTATATTAAAAACTGAAAACCATTTCGGAGCCGCCATCAGACGGCTCTTTTTTGTTTTAAAGAACGTTTTTTACACTGGGTTAACCGGACACAGCCTGCAGCTGCTCCGTTACCATATATATTACATATATATAATTTGTTGAATACTGTGGAGGTATTTAAAATGGCAAAGATTTTTTATCAGAACGATTGTAACTTATCACTTCTCGACGGTAAGAAGATCGCAATCATCGGTTATGGTTCCCAGGGCCACGCACACGCTTTGAACCTCAAGGAAAGCGGCTGCGACGTAAGAGTCGGCCTCTATAAGGGAAGCAAGTCATGGAAGGTTGCCGAAGATGCAGGCCTGACAGTAAAGACTACTGCTGAAGCAGTCAAGGAAGCTGACATCATCATGATCCTCACACCAGATGAGAAGCAGCAGGAAATCTACGAGAAGGACATCGCTCCTAACCTCGAAGCAGGCAATATGCTCATGTTCGCTCATGGTTTCAACATCCACTTCCAGCTGATCGTTCCTCCTTCAGACGTAGACGTTACTATGATCGCTCCTAAGGGACCTGGCCACACTGTAAGAAGCGAATACGTTGCAGGAAAGGGCGTTCCTTGCCTCATCGCTGTATATCAGGATGCTACAGGCCACGCTCAGGATCTCGCACTCGCTTACGGAGCTGGAATCGGCGGTGCAAGAGCTGCTCTGCTCGAAACCACTTTCAGAACTGAAACTGAAACAGACCTCTTCGGTGAACAGTGCGTACTCTGCGGCGGCGTAACTTCCTTAATGCAGGCTGGATTCGAAGTACTCGTAGAAGCTGGTTACGATCCTAGAAACGCTTACTTTGAGTGCATCCACGAGATGAAGCTGATCGTAGACCTCATTTATCACGGCGGCTTCAGAGAAATGAGAGATTCGTGCTCAGATACTGCTGAATTCGGTGACTACGAGATCGGACCTAGAATCATCACTGAAGACACCAAGAATGCTATGAGACAGGCTCTCAAGGAAATCCAGGACGGAACTTTCGCACGCAACTGGATCATGGAGAACAAGGTCGGCAGACAGCACTTCAACATGGAGAAAAAACTCCACGACGAGCACCAGCTCGAAGCTGTAGGCAAGGAACTCAGAGCTATGTATTCATGGAGCGACGAAAAATAGTCAAGCTTCAGGGGGCATTACTTTAACGATTATATAAATCTGCGCCGCATGTGGCGGCCCGGCAGGCGGCGGCACTTTCTGCCGCCGCCTGTTGTTATTATGGAAAAGTTTAAGTTTTTTATGGATTACTGATGGGAAAAAGTATATGAAAATAAAGGGCTCAAAAATTATTATGGAGTGTCTCCGCGAGCAGGGAGTCGATACTATTTTCGGGTATCCCGGCGGCACGATCATGCCGCTGTACGATTCGTTGTACGATTACAGGGATACTGTAAGACACATCCTCACCAGCCACGAACAGGGCGCGGTACACGCAGCAGACGGATACGCACGTTCCACCGGACGCACCGGCGTCGTCTTCGCCACGAGCGGTCCGGGAGCGACCAATACGGTCACAGGCATAGCGACGGCATTCATGGATTCGATTCCGCTCGTCGTCATTACCGGACAGGTTCCGAGAGCGCAGATAGGCAAGGATTCCTTCCAGGAAGTCGATATAACAGGAATAACGATTCCTATTACGAAACACAATTTCTTCGTACAGAGCGTCGATGATATCGCCGATGTAGTCAGGAGCGCTTTTAAAATTGCTGGAAGCGGCCGCCAGGGTCCGGTTCTCATAGACGTTCCGAAGGACATAATGGGTGAACTCTGCGAGTACGAACCGCAGGAGGCTGTAAAACCAGATGCTGTCGAAAACAAGTTTACGGCTGAAGATGTTTCGGCACTCGCCGATGCGATCAACAATGCGGAACGCCCTCTCATCTACGCGGGAGGCGGAGTCATAAGCGCGGGAGCGTCAGATCTTCTGACCGAGCTCGCCGAAAAGGCGGAAATCCCTGTCGTTTCAACACTCATGAATCTCGGCGCCATTTCGAGGAAGAACAGACTTTCTCTCGGTATGGTAGGCATGCACGGCCAGAAAGAAGCGAACCAGGCCGTTTACAATGCCGATCTCCTGATTACGATCGGAGCCAGGTTCAGCGACAGAGTTACAGGCGATCCTTCGAGATTTGCAAACAAGGCAAAAATTGTACAGATCGATATCGATTATTCCGAAGTCGATAAGAATGTCGTCGTAGATGCCGCTCTTATAGGAAACATGAAAGATGCGCTTACTAAGCTCATTCCTGAAATCAAAGAGCGCACCAATGAGAAGTGGCTCGCGATGATCGATTCGTTCAGACGTCCTGATGAAACTCCGGCAGATGCATTCGTTCCGAAGAACATCTTCAAGACGGCAGAAAAAATTCTCGGAGACGACATCATCGTGGCTACCGACGTAGGACAGCATCAGATGTGGACGGCGCAGTACTGGCCGTTTACGGCGCCGAGACAGAATATCACGTCCGGCGGCCTCGGAACGATGGGCTACGGCCTTGGAGCTGCGATCGGCGCGAAGATCGGGAACCCTGACAAACGTGTTATCCACGTTACAGGCGACGGCAGCTTCAGAATGAATATGAACGAGATGGCTACCGAATCCGCACAGAAACTCCCGATCATCACGATCCTGTTCAAAAACAACGTTCTCGGCATGGTAAGGCAGTGGCAGAAACTTTTCTTCGACAAAAGATATTCATCCACGACTCTGCCCGACGTGATCGATTACGTAAAACTGGCGGAGGCGTTCGGTCTTAACGGCTATCGCGTCGACACCATCGATGCCTTCGGGGATGCTCTCACAAAGGCTGCGGAAGACACCACCGGAAGCTTGATAGTATGTGATATCAGCTCTTCCGAGGACGTATTCCCGATGGTTCCGCCGGGAAATGCCATGAACGATCAGGTATTCTCAGAGGACGATATTCAATAATATTTATTAAAAAATATGAGTCTGTGAAATATCAAACTATATTTTTGTATAAATTATGCTATAATAACTATCTAGTGGATGTTTGATAATAACAACATCTTTACTATCTATATTATTAGATTTATCTAAAGGAGGTTTTTCCAGATGGTTACTATGGAAGATGTCGTTTATTTAGCTCATGAGAGAGGTTACAGAGTAACTTCAAAGATCGATTCAGCAAACAACGCTGAGTATTCGATCCTTCAGAAGGATGGAAACAAATTCCCTCTCCGTTACGTTGACAAGAGCAGAACAGGCGGAGTAAGAACTCACGTAGGCAGTCTTATGAGAGAATTCCCAGGAACTGCTGAAGAGCTGCTCGACTGGTACGAGGGCGAGATCGCCAAGGGCAATTATGATGCCAGCCTCAAAGACTATGTTGAGTCGCACAAAGACGAAGACTAATTGATATTATAAATCAAAGATCTTTATAACCCCGGCTCTCTATGTGGAGGACCGGGGTCTTTTTATATACATGTCTGGTTGCACGAGGTTATTAATACGCATGTCCGGTGCACGGGGCCCTTTGATAAGCATGTTCGGTGCATGGGCGCTGGTGCCTGCATGCGGCGAAATGCGGCTGAGAGTAAAGAAACGGCCCCCTTCCTGCAGCGAAATGCAGTTCCGGTTGCACGGGGTCCGCTGCTTTCAATCGGAACGCCACTTGTCTTACGCTGGATTTGCCTGGCTCATTACCTGTCAGCCTGCGGAATATTTCCGGCGCGTGTCCGCCGTAAGGCGTAAAACACCAGCTGCCGGCAGAGGCCGGGCAGGAATATTCTTTATTTATTGATATAGGGTTGATTTTTTCTAATTGATAATTATAATAAGTGTTAGCACTCAAAGACAACGAGTGCTAACACTCGAAAATAATTCAATGACATATTCAATGAAATAAAGAGGTGCATAAGATGGCTAAGAAGAAACAATTTAAAGCGGAGTCAAAAAAGCTTCTCAATATGATGATAAACTCCATATATACGAACAAGGATATATTTCTCAGGGAGCTTATCTCAAACGCGAGCGATGCGATCGACAAGCTGTATTATCAGGGTCCTGAAGGCATGAACAGGGATGATTTCTACATCGCTATCGAGCCTGATATGGAAGAGAGGACACTTTCGATCATCGACAACGGCATAGGAATGTCAAAGGAGGAACTCGAAAAGAACCTCGGCACGATTGCAAAGAGCGGGTCTCTCGAATTCAAGAAATCGCTCGATGAAAGCGCCGAAAACGCCGATAACGTAGACATAATCGGACAGTTCGGCGTAGGATTCTATTCAGCATTCATGGTTGCCGACAAGGTATCGGTAGTTTCAAGAAAGTACGGCGAGGAAGAGTGCTGGCAGTGGGATTCCGAGGGCCCGGACGGATATACGATCTACGAAAGCGCTATGATCGGCCACGGTACGAGAATCATCCTCCATATGAAGAACAACACTGAAGATTTCAACTACGACGAGTACATGATGGAATACAAGATCAGAGCACTCGTTAAGAAGTATTCCGACTACATCAGATACCCGATTCAGATGGAGGTCACAAAGACACGTCCTAAGGAAGGCGGAGAGGACAACGAGTTCGAATCATATACCGACATCGAAACTCTCAACAGCATGGTACCTCTCTGGAAAAAGAAGAAGAGCGAGATCAAGCCGGAAGAATACACGTCTCTTTACCAGACGAAATTCTACGGACAGGGAGAACCGCTGCGCGTAATTCATTACAGCGTAGAAGGTGTTTCATCGTTCAGCGCACTGCTCTTCATTCCTGAGAGACCTCCGTTCAATTACTTTACGCCGGATTATGAAAAGGGTCTGCAGCTCTATTCCAACGGCGTGCTGATCATGGAAAAATGCGCTGACCTGATCCCGGATTACTTCGGATTTGTAAGAGGCGTAATCGACTCCGACGATCTGGAGCTCAATATTTCGAGAGAGACTCTCCAGAAAGACAGACAGGTCAAGAACATCGCAAAGAACGTAGAAAAGAAGATAAGAACCGAGCTCATGAATATGCTCAAGAACGACAGGGAGACCTACGAGGAATTCTTCTCTAAGTTCGGCCTCTCGATAAAGGTCGGTCTCTATAACAGCTTCGGACAGCTCAAGGACGAGCTCGGTGATCTGATCCTGTACTATTCTTCATCGGAGAAGAAGCTCGTTACATTCAAGGAATATATCTCGAGAATGAAGCCTGATCAGAAATACATATACTATGCTACAGGCAAATATGTGGATCAGATCGAAAACCTGCCTCAGGTGGAAATGCTTCTGGACAAAGGATACGAAATCCTCTACATGACGGACGACGTAGACGACTTCCTCATCAGGATCCTCAAGAACTTCGACGACAAGGAATTCAAATCGGCGTCATCCGGCGGAGATCTCGGCATCGAGGAATCCGAGGAAGAAAAAGAGAAAATGAATCAGCAGGAGGAAGAGAGCAGAGGCATGCTCGACAAGATGCGTGATATGCTCGGCGACCGTGTAAAGGACGTAAGACTTTCCAACAGGCTCAAGAGCAATCCTGTATGCCTGACGGTCGAAGGCGATATTTCTCTTGAAATGGAAAAAGTCATGAATTCAATGCCTGTAAAGGATAAGGTAAAGTCGGAGAGAATCCTTGAGATCAATCCTTCGCACCATGTATTCGAATCACTGAAGAAGACATTCGACGAAGGAGACGACGACAAGCTCAGAGTTTACACTTCGATGCTTTACGACCAGGCACTGATTATAGAAGGACTTCCTATCGAAGATCCGGTAGCTTTTTCACAGCACGTCAGTGAACTCATGAACTGACAAAGAAAAAGCAGTTCCTATTAATTTTCCTATAATAAAGAAGGACGGCACATGTTGCAGCGTGTGTCGTCCTTTTTGTATGTAAACATAATAAAACACTTATTTGCGTAAACATATTACAATGTGTTAATATTAATATACACAGTAAGACGGAAAGGGGAATTGATTATGGATAAGATAGATAGTCCGATGCCAGTCAGTGAAATAACGAACCAGACGGTGACATCCGATGAAATACTCGGCCAGGCTGGCATTGTAGCGTATATAGACAAAAGAGGAATCTACAGATATGTCAACCGCGAGTGGCAGGAAAAGACCGGCATTCCTTACAATGAAGCCATCGGGAAAAAGGTCGGCGATATCCTGAGCGGTTCAGAGGCGATCAAAGCCATGAAAACGAAGAAAGACATATCGGGCGTCATGTATTACAGAACTTATAAGGGCAGAGAATACACCGCATTTACGAAATACAGACCCGTAAGAAGGGAAGACGGAGCGATCTGCGGATGCCTCGCCGAATCAATTTTTGAGAACATGGGCGAAGCAGCGTCGTTCGTTCTTAAGTTTTCAAAGATACATGAAAGAGAGGGAAAGACGGCTCCGAATGTGTCTTCGAAGGGAAAATACACTATAGACAACATACTCGGAGTAAGCGACGCCACAGAGCGCCTGAAGGAACAGATCATACTCGCAGCTGATACAAACGCTGCCTGCCTCATAGAAGGCGAAACCGGGACAGGCAAGGAGCTGGTGGCGCACGCCATACACAACCTCAGCAGCAGAAATTCGTTTCCTTTTATAAGGGTGAACTGTTCGGCGATTCCTGAAAATCTGATGGAATCAGAATTCTTCGGCTACGAGGAAGGAAGTTTTACCGGAAGCGTAAAAGGCGGCAGAAAAGGCAAATTCGAGGCGGCGGATCACGGAAGCATATTCCTCGACGAAATAAATGCGATGAGCATGACGCTTCAGCCTAAACTTCTGAGAGTCCTGCAGGAGCACGAGATAGAACGGGTAGGAGGAACGGAAAGCATTCCTGTCGATGCCAGAATCATAGCAGCATCGAACATCCCGCTTTCGGAGCTTATCAAGAAGGGTGAATTCAGACAGGATCTTTATTACAGGCTGAACATCATCCACATAACAATTCCTCCGCTGCGCGACAGGATAGAAGACATAGAAGTCCTGACGCAGGCATTTATAGACAGGTACAACGTGGAGTTCGGAAGAAACGTGAGCGGCATTACGAATGAATCGCTCAATTATCTGAAGAGCAGACCGTGGCCTGGAAATATCCGTGAACTGCAGAACAATGTCGAGCGCGCCATGGTCGTGTGCACTGGAGATACGCTGAAGCTGGAGGACTTCACGAAGTTCGGAGAGCAGGACAGCCCTGTTCACATCCAGGAAGAAAAATCCGGATCACATGATAATCAGAAAAAATACGTGGAGAGCGTGTCGCTGAGCGACGTAAAGCGCGAGATCGAGAAGCAGACTATCATCGAAGTGCTGAACAAGTGCGGCAACAATAAGTCGGAAGCCGCGCGGGAGCTCAAGATATCGAGAACTCTTCTCTACAGAAAACTCAAGAAGTACAACATCGCATTATAGACAGTAACCACAGGCTGTAATTGCTTGTGTAAATACATATGTAAACAAACATTAACAGGTAATGAACGTTAGTTAACAGTCTGACAAACAACAGAATTAATAGTCATCCGACACGGCTTTGACTTTTAAACGGGTAAGAGCTGCCGGAGAATAACAGCGGCGTAATAAAGCTGTTATTCTCCGGTGCATGAAAGAAAGACAGGGAAGCAGTCTCTGAACAAATAAAAAGCAAAAAAGTAAAAAAAATAAATTATTTTTATAAATATTTTCACATATTAAATATTTGTAAAAAGCATTATATCAGCCGCTTCCCGGACTTCTACAATGTCCTTTTAATAATATATTTTTTGTAATCACAATTATTTTTGTTAAATACTTATCGGTTAGGCATCTGAATTGCGTAATATATATATGGATTGAAAAACAGCAGTGAAAATCCGGAATTCTGTCACTTTTTACAGATACAGGACGGAATTCAAAAAACTTTAATATTTAATTTAAGTGGATCTTGAAAAGGATCACGATTTAAATTAATATATTATTCGATGCTGTTAGTGATTTCACAACTGCAACTGTGGTGTCACGCTGTGCAGCCATCGGATCGCTTAACAAACCAATATCAATTTTTTAAGGAGGTGGCTTGTTTGAATATTTTAACTCCATTTGAGTATTATCGCCCGGAGACTATGGACGAAGCTCTCGAACTGCTGGCTACTAAGGACGACTACAAAATCCTCGCAGGTGGTACGGACCTTATGATCCAGCTGAAGGAAAAAATGATTCATCCAGCAAATATTATCGACGTTACACACATTCCTGAACTGAAGGAATTCACGATCAAGGACGGTGAAGGCGCTGTCATCGGCGGCTGCACCACAGACGCATTCTGTGAATTTTCAAAAGAATTAAGAGATAAGTATCCTGCATTCTCGATCGCTGCCGGCGAAATCGGCGGACCTCAGGTAAGAGAAATGGGTACTATCGCAGGAAACCTCGCTAACTCAGGTCCTTCTGCTGAAACTCCTTCATCACTGATCTGCTACGATGCTAAGATGACCCTGGTTAAGAAGGGCGGCGAAAGAGTCGTAGACGTCAAGGATTTCATCACTGGAAACAGAAGAAACATCCTCGAGGACGGCGAAATGATCAAGAACATCATTCTCCCAGAGCCTTCACCTAATACACACGTTAAGTACGGTTATGTTGCAATGAGACGTATGATGGAAATCGATATTGTCAACATGAGCATGAGAGTTGATCTCGATGGCGACACTATCAAGGATGCAAGATGCGTAATGGGTTCTGTAGCAATCAGACCTCTTATTTCCGAGAAGGTTCCAGAAGTATTAAAGGGAACTAAGCTCGGCGACGAGGCTGTAATCGCTAAGGCTGCAGAAGCTGCTCAGAGCGAAGTTCATCCTATTTCCGACGTAAGAGCAACTGCACAGTACAGAGTAGACGTTGTCGGCGCTCTCGTAAGAAAGCTCTTAAGAGAGATAGCTGCTGAGGCTAAATAACTGGGAGGTGACATGACAATGAAAAATCAGCTTATCACATTAAATATTAATGGAGAAGATACAGAACTGATCGTAGCTCCTACCGATCTTCTCGTTGAGGTTCTGAGAAAGAAAGCTCATCTTACCGGAACCAAGAAAGGCTGCGGCCAGGGTGACTGCGGTGCCTGCACTGTAATCATCGACGGCAAGGCTGTTCTTTCCTGCCTGACTCTCGCTATCGCATGTCAGGGCAAGAAGATCACTACAATCGAGGGAATTGCAGACAGAAAGACTGGCGAAATGAATCCTATTCAGAAGTCATTCCTTAACCACGGAGCTGTTCAGTGCGGATACTGCACTCCGGGAATGATCATGTCTTCTTATGCATTACTCTGTGAGAACCCTCATCCTACAAGACAGGAAATCAGAAGAGCACTTTCAGGCAACCTCTGCAGATGCACTGGTTACATCCTGATTTTAGATGCTGTTGAGGCATGTGCTGCAGAAGGCGGGGTGTTATAAATGGGAATGAATAAAACATACGAAGTATCAAACAGATATCATGACTATAAGGACTATACCAGAGAGTATACAGAAGTAGGCAGATCAATCCCACGTCTGGACGGACCTCTCAAGGTAACTGGTAAACAGCAGTATACAGGAGACCTCAGTCTTCCTAGAATGTGCTGGGCTAAGATCCTCAGATCACCACATGCACACGCTAAGATCAAGAACATCGATTACAGCAAGGCTCTCGAGCTCGACGGCGTACTCGATGTACTGACTGGTAAGGATTTCCCTATCGATTACGGTATTGTTGCTCACTCAGCAAACGAAGAAGTACTCGCAAGAGACAAGGTTCGTATGTGGGGTGAACCTGTAGCTGCCGTTTGTGCTACTACAGAAGAAATCGCAGAGAAGGCTCTCGATCTCATCGACGTTGAGTACGAGCTCCTCCCTGTAGTTACAGATGCTCGTAAATCAGAGCAGTTCGCAAATGAGACAGGCGTGCTCATTCACGAAGACAAGCCGGGCAACATCGCTCACCAGGGCAGCCAGGAATATGGTGATGTAGAATCAATCCTCGCTGAAACTGAAGCAAACGGCGGTATCGTTGTTGGCGGCGAATTCTATTCATGCCAGTATCATCAGTCATTCATCGAGCCGCAGGCTGCGCTCGCTGATTACGATGTACATAAGAACAAGCTCCACCTCTGGGCTACATGCCAGGTTCCTCATTACACTCATCAGCAGCTCTCAAAGGTTCTGCAGATGCCAATGAAGGACATCAGAATCACAGTTCCACTTCTCGGTGGTGGTTTCGGCGGCAAGGGCGTAGCTACTACTGCAGACTTCATCACTTCGAAGTTCTCATCGAGAATCGGACGTCCTGTAAAGTGCGTATATGAGAGATCAGAAGTATTTGCTCAGGGCCAGGGACATCACCCAGCATTCATGAAGTTCCGTCAGGGCTTCGACAAGGATGGCCACATCACTGCCGTAGACTTCAAGGAAATCATGGTTGCCGGCGCTTACATGTCATGGGGCGTTGTAGTACTGTTCTACACAGCTTCAATGACTCATCTTCCTTATGTAACTCCTGCTGCTAAGTTCGAAGGTAAACTGATTTACACGAACACTCAGACTTGCGGAGCTCACAGAGGACTCGGTGGTGCACAGCCTAGATTCGCAATGGAGATCATGATGGATATGGCTGCTGAGAAACTCGGCATGAACCCACTCCAGATCAGACTCCTCAACGCAGTTGAATCAGGCCACACCTGCCGTTCAATGATGTACGTTCCACACTGCGAATACAAGAAGGCTCTTGCAACGGCTGCAAAGAACTGCGACTTCGAAAACAAAGTCGGCAAGCTCCCGTTCGGCAAAGGCATCGGTATGTCAGGTGGTTACTACATTTCCGGTACTTCATACACTCTGTACCTCTCATACAAGCCTCATACAGTAGCTATGGTCAAGATCGAAGGCGAGAACAACGTAGTTCTCTACTGCGGTGCTACTGATATCGGCCAGGGCGCTGATATGGTAATGGCTCAGATGGCTGCCGAAACTCTCGGTGTAAGATCCGAAGATGTAAAGGTAGAATCAAGAGATACTGAGACAACTACATTCGACCTCGGTACTTTCGCATCCCGTGTAACTTATGCTACAGGCTGGGCTATCAGAAGAGCATGCGAAGCTGCTAACCAGAAGCTGTTCCCGGTAGCTGCCGCTATCATGGGCTGCCGTGGTCAGGAAGTTGGAGTTAAGGACTATCAGTTCTATTCAATCTACGAGAGAAAGAGAAAGAACGTAGACTGGCACGAAGTTGTTGATCAGTACATCTCAGCTAACGGCCCGCTCGTTACAACTGGTCAGTTCACACCTCCTAGACGTAAGGGTATCCAGCAGGGTGGTAACATCGGTCACTCACCTACATTCGGATTCACTTGCCAGATCGCAGAAGTTACAGTTGACCTCTACACTGGTAACGTACATGTAGATAAGATCACTGAGGCCGGTGACCTCGGTCAGCCGATCAACCCTATGTCCTGCGAAGGCCAGGTACACGGCTCAATCCAGATGGGCATGGGCCACGCCCTCCTCGAGGAAATGAGATATGCTGACGACGGTCGTCTGCTCAACCCTTCATTCCACGACTACAAGCTCGTAGGAACAATGGATATTCCTGAAATCGATACTGAAATCGTTGAATCATACGATCCTTCATCACCTTACGGTGCAAAGGAATCAGGCGAAGGCCCTATCCAGCCTACACCTTCTGCAATATTCAACGCAGTATACGATGCTATCGGATTCAGATGCATGGAAGAACCTCTTACTCAGGAGAAGGTTCTCAATTACCTGAAGTCAGTAGGCAAGAACCTCTAATATATATTGGTTTAAAACAGAGATTGTTCTCTGCTTAAGCGGAGCGCAGCGGTGTTATGCCGCTGCGCTTTTTTTTATTGTACGTGGCTGCTGGATCTGATCACAGTATTTTGCTGTTAAGATTGTGTCAATGAAGCGTTGTAATTGCTCAATTTTCTAACGTTAAATCTTTCTCAATCAAGATGCGGGTAAAAAAATATTTTAAGATTAAATTCAGTTTTTCGGGCTATAAAAAAAGAGAATGGAAGATGAAAAGATAAAACAGTACAGCATTTGCAGTATAGATAAAATATGTAAATAAAAAAATCGATTTTATTTTTTCACTTGCATTTGTTAAATATTTCTTTAGTCTGTGTAAACGTTGACTTTACATTTTTATTTGGGTATGATTTTAGTTGTATGAAATAAAAAACAGGTCTCCTGTAGTATATATTGGAGGAAATACTTATGAGCAATAATCCATATAAAACCCGTGAGGGCGGAGCGACAGTTACAATATTCGTTCCTTACGATTGTCAAAATCACTGTCCGTTCTGTATAAATAAGGAAGAATATTCCGATATGACAGGTTTCAGCGAGGAGAAGATTATCGAGAGCATTCACACCATGGACGAGATAACCCCGAGATGCGATTTCGTGTTTACGGGAGGAGAACCGTTTGCGAATCTGGCTTCTCTCCAGCGCATGATCGATCAGATTCCTGCTACTCACAGACTGTTCATCAATACTACATTTCCTGTTTTCAATGACCGTACCCCGCAGGATATGCTCGATTTCTGTGAACATAACAAAGACAAGATCACGTGCATCAATATATCGCGTCACCTCGTGAAGTACGTAGAGGAATCGCCTGACGAGCTGATCGCGCAGATCCCTGTACCTGTAAGAATCAACTGTGTTCTGTACAAGAATTATCCTCGTGAGAAGCTTACAGCTTACCTCGACAGATTCAACAAATACGGGATTCCTATCCAGTTCAGGTTTGACTATACTGACACGACGCCGGAAAATCTCTACGACAGAGAAAATGACAAGATTTATCACGATCTCTGTGAATTCTGCGATTACACCGGCCTCGACGGATGCCGCATGCGCTGCGGATTCCACTATAAGTACAAGAATCTCGACATTACATATCATAAGACCCTTCCTTACTCGACTATAGTCGAGAAGGGCGATGACGGCGTCACTTACGATATCCTCTACGATATCCTCATCAAACAGAACGGAGTTATTCACGGAGACTGGGACGGCAAGATCCTCGACGTGGAAAAATACAGACACGTGACTTACGAGCCTTACGACCTCAAGTGGCTCGAAGTCGTAGATCCTGACGTATCTTCGATCGACGGAAGCTTTGTCGCTGGTTCAGCCGGAACGGCGAGCGTTTCCGCAGCTTCGTTATAACTGTCGGAAAATTTTTTATGAATGGCTGCTGCATGTTTTCATGCAGCAGTTTTTTATTGCAAAAATTCTTTGTCATAATCTTAACAAAATATGTTATATTTCCTTGAAAATTATGTTTATATATCATAAAATAAACATGTTTGCTTAAACGAAATTGTTATCGTACGGTTTATTATATTTTTAAGGCAATAAAGGCGCACAGCACGAAAAAATAATATAAATAATCGTTTTCACTTTAACATTTTCTTAATGATTGACCAGGAGGATATCCACATGAAGACAAAGATCATAAAGACAGAAGATGCTGTCGGCCAGGTAATCGCACACGATATCGCGAGAATCGTTCAGGGTGAATTCAAAGGAAATTTATTCAGAAAAGGTCATAAAATAGATGCCGGCGATGTTGATAAGCTTCTTGATGTGGGTAAAAACAATATATATGTTCTTTCGCTCGAGGAAGGCGACGTTCACGAGGACGATGCCGGAATAAGGCTGGGCGAGGCGATACACGGCAGCCACACTTACGTAAAGCCTCCTTCGCAGAGCAGAGTCAATATTTTCGCTGACTGCAGAGGAATGCTCCGACTAAACGAACAAGCTGTTTATTCGATAAACAATCTGGAGAATTCTATCTGTGCAACGATTCCAGACAACAGCGTCGTCGAGAAGGATCAGATGGTGGCTGCAACGAAGGTTGTTCCTCTTGTCGTAAAGGATGAAGACGTCGCTGCTGTTGAAAAGATCTGCGCTGAGGCCGGAGACGTGGTTTCCGTCAGACCGTTCGTCAGCAAAAAGGTCGGATGCGTGATAACCGGAAGCGAAGTCTTCAGCAAGAGGATAGACGATGCGTTCGGACCGGTGCTCCGCGCAAAGATCGACGAATACGGCGGAGAGATCATCGGAATGGAGTTCGCCCCTGACGATCTCGATCAGATAAAGGAAAAAATTCTCGGGATGAGAGACCGCGGCGCTGAGGTCATTGTCGCGACGGGCGGCATGTCGGTCGATCCCGACGACAAGACTCCGGGAGCTATAAGGGCTACCGGCGCGAGAATAGTCAAACAGGGTTCTCCGGTACTTCCGGGAGCGATGTTTATGGCGGCTTATCTGGGTGAAGTACCTATTCTCGGCGTTCCTGCCGCAGGTATGTATTTCAAAAACACTATGTTCGACAGGATGCTTCCGTATGTCTTTGCTGATGTAGAGATAAAACGCGAGGATATCGTGAATATGGGTATAGGCGGCCTGATCATGAACAACGAAAGGTATGAGCCGAAAAAGAAACCGATAGAATGATCTATCATATAAAATAATATATTTGAGGAGAAAAGGAAAAATGGCAGACGAATACACGAGAGAATGGAAATACAGGGCGTGGGATCCTGTAGAGAAAAAGATGTACAGTCCTGAAGATCTTGAGGAGCCTGATGCTGACAAAGATGCTCCGAAGACGATTTACGGCAAACTTGTCGACGGGGAACTCAAAATACTGGATATGAAGCACAATCCACCTACGGAGTTCCTTCCGATGCAGAGCACCGACTGGTACGACAACAAGCAGTACGAGGTCTACGAGGGTGATATCCTCGAGCTCGACGACAAGTACTGCCAGGTCATCTGGGACGATGAGACATCCGGATTCGTACTTCTTTATAACGACGGAAGCGTCGAGCAGGGCGGCGAATATCTTTCAGACGCGATGCACATAGCCGGCAATATCTTTGAAAACGGCGACGCTGATCCAAATGACAGAAGAAGGACTCTGAGATTCCGCGCGTGGGATCCTGATGCGAAGGTCATGTATCAGCCGGAGGATCTGAAGGATCCTGAAGAGGACATGATGATGTCCATATATTCGTATCTTTCGTTCGGAGCCCTCTATATTTACGATATTAAGAACGATCCGCCGATGGAGCTCATTCCTATGCAGGATACCGGCTGGAAGGATATGAACGGCAAGGAGATTTTCGAAGGCGACATAATCACCACGGAAGGCGGCGAAGATGTGGCGCAGGTTATCTGGAGCGCTGAAATCGGCCAGTTCATATACATGAGCAATGAAGGCACGCTGATGCCGGGAGCAGCATCGACTGCCGTACAGACCGAGGTAGTAGGAAATATCTACGAAAATCCTAAATTAGTGCCTCAGGTATAAAATAGTGCCTGGGGTATAAAATCAGATTAATATTCATGTTTTTCAGGTATAATATATAATAGAAACAGGTAAACAGGAAAAGGAAAGGATGAACTGACGATATGGATTCTCTGGAAGTAACACTTGACATTAACGATCCGGAAACGGTGGCAAAATTTGATAATCTTTACGTTGACTTTTATCTTGAAGACGATATGTTCGAGCTGAACGGCCAGTTCTTTACAGTAGACGGGCAGCTCTACATCGAAGTCCAGAACGCTGTAATGCATATGCTCGAAATGGCGGGCAAGGAGCTCAGGCTGGTTCAGATAGGCCACGTATTCACGGCTTACAGACCAGACGGACAGAAATTCATGATGGCGATCAACAGAGTTTATCATAAGATAAAAGATCCTGATGCCGCTGCGTTTAAGGAATATCATGACAAGTACGAAATCGACGAGTTCTATTTACTGAAGGACGAGGACGATGTTTCTGTCAAGTATCATCCTGACACGAAGAAGTGGAGCATTACCAAGAATAAGATAAACATGTACTATCTGGGCGACACTGATGAATTCGATACCATCGAAGAGCTCTGCGAGGATAATAAGGACAGACTGAGCGGAGTTTGGGAGGGCGTCGTATACGAAGCTTACGAAGAGGAATCGGATTTCACTCAGCCGTACTAATATTATGAAGGAGGCGCGTACATATGGGGAAAGTAATAAAAGAAACAGGCAACCGCGGGTATGAGCCGCCTGTCGGAGTAAGAAAAGGCTGCGGGCGCTGCCCTTCAGGATGCCGTACATTCTGCATCAGAGGAAAGCTCGTCGACAACGATATAGTCGACGGGGAGATGAATGATTTCAAGCTGGCTCCGATCAAGACCGACTACGGATCGTTCAGGAAACCTCGTCAGGAATAGGCAATTTCTATACATGTATTTACTCATAATAATCTGACAACTAATAAATATGAAAAGCCGTATCCATAGGGGGTACGGTTTTTTCTATTTGAAAAACAACTCCTGCAGAAGCGGGATAAAGCAGTTTATAATGCATTAAGAATATATTTAAAGCAAATATATTCAGGCATATAATTGACATCATAAAGTATTTGCATTATAATCTTGTTGAATGGCAAGCGGGAGCCGCTTTGGCTTCGGCGGCGAGCTGACATATGCCGCCGGCGGTCTCTCGTTCCGTATCTGCTTAAGGAGGACCAAAGGAAATGAAAAATATCGATGAATTCAGAAAAGTCTATATTACTGCAGGAGGAATGACCTGGCGTTTTAAGGCAACTGACGGATCTCTTCTTGAAAAGCCTGAGGGTGCTACAGACAAGATGACTGAAGGAGCTGCTGAGATCGCTAAGAAACAGGAGCTTATCTCGGGCACAGGTACAGATTCGTTCGAAATAATGGGTATGAAGATTCCTGTATATATAGAACGAGTTCTCGATCTCACGGTAGGTGAAGTTCTGACAGAGACTGCGAAGGCTTATCCTGATCAGGAAGCTCTCATCACATTCGAAGGCGACAGAAGAATAACCTACAAACAGTTTGAAGAAGACGCAAGAGCGTTCGCCAAATATCTGCTCAGCGTTGGTCTCAAAAAAGGCGAGCACGTCGGACTGTGGATGGCGAACGGCATCGAGTCGATGATAGCATGCTATGCCATTTCCAAGGCAGGCGGCGTTGTTATCGCGTTTACACCGTATGAAAAACAGGAAAGAATGGAGGAACTCGTAAGGAGATCTCAGGTTTCAACATTTATCCTTTACAGAGGTGCCAAGAAGACGGAGAATATCGACATGCTGGCGAACGATATGTATCCTGAAATCAAGACACAGAAATACGGCGAAACACACTTCGAAAAAGCTCCTCTGATCAGGAAGGTAATCCTGGTAGGGGCAGACGGCGAATACGATTACCCAGGAGTATTCGATTTCAACAAAGCGCTTGAAATAGGCAGAGGTCTTCCTGACGATGATCTCGAGGCAGCTCAGGACGCTATCGACGTTCACGATCTGGCTTATGTCATCTACACTTCAGGAAGCACAGGATTCCCTAAGGGCGTTATGCTTTCACATCTCAATATCGTTGAAAATTCCAACACGATGTGCGGCATGATGGGCCTGACTCACAAAGACAAGATGATGGTACAGATTCAGCTGTTCCACACATTCGGTTCAGTTGCATCCGGACTTACTGCGATAAACCGCGGTATTCCTATGGTTCTCGCGAGAAGATTCAAACCAGCTGCTTCTCTTCAGGCTATAGAACGCGAGCAGTGCACGGTAGTATCAGGTGTGCCTACCATGTTCATAGGCTTCGTCGACGAACTCAAGAAGAATCCTGATCTTTATCACGTGGAGTGCATGGACAAGGGCATCACGGCAGGTGCTCCGTGCCCTGAGAAGATGGTACACGACATCGAGGACATCATGCATGTAAAACATCTTATCGTATGCTACGGTCTTACGGAGACATCACCTTGCGTATCGGGCACAAAGCCTGATGATTCCCCTGAAATCAAAGGAAACACTGTCGGACAGATATGCCCGGGTGTTTCGGTTAAATTTATCGATCCTGAAACCCTCAAGGATGTTCCTGCAGGCACGCCGGGAGAAATATGCGTAAAGGGTTACGGATTAATGCTCGGATATCTGGGAGATCCTGAAAAGACGAGATCCACTTATACGAGTGATGGATGGCTCAGGACAGGAGATACCGGATACCTCGACGAAAACGGCAATATGAGGCTTGGAGACAGGCTGAAGGATATCATCATCAGAAGTGGTGAGAATATCAGTCCGGGCAACATCGAGAAGTTCATCATGACTATCCCTGATGTTGAAGATGTTTACGCCATCGGCGTAAAAGATTACAAATACGGTGAGATTGTAGGAGCATTTATCAAGGCAAAAGAAGGCTCTGACCTTACTGCAGAGGATATCAGAGACAGATGCGACGGTAATATTCCTACATTATCGATCCCTACATACTATTGGTTTGTCGGCAAAGGCAAAGATATCGAAGAGTTCCCTCTCCTTACTAACGGTAAGGTTTCAAAGCCGGATCTGCGTAAGATAGCTGAAGCTACAAAGGCTGAGAAGACTCAGCTCAGTGCCCACAAACCCAAGAAGTAAAAAATAAGGCACGGCAAAAAAGATACGGGTGGAGAAATGTTTGATATTAATGAACAGCTTACTTATCTGGTTTATGTAATGCAGAAGAGGATGCGCAGACAGATGTCAAGGGCCCTCGACAGATATGACGTTACGCTGGAACAGTTTGTGGTACTTTACAATCTGGTGAACGACGACGGCATCAACCAGAAGACGCTTTCGAGAAGAGTCGACAAGGATCAGGCGACTCTTGCGAGAATACTCGATATTCTCGAAAGCAGGGGATATGTCGAAAGGCGCACCACGGAAAAGGACCGCAGGGCTTTCCTTGTATTTATCACGGACAAGGGACGTGAAAAGGTCAAGGAGACCTCGCGAAGGCTCGCTTCAGTCCACAACGACATCGTGGAAGGCATACCGGAGGAAAACATCGCGACATTTATCGATCTCATAAAACAGATGAACGATAATTTAGCTAAGAAATAGAATCATTGGCTGTTATTACTGACCGGCGGCAGATCGCTTGAGATATGCCGCTGGTTTGTTTTTTTCTATTTTTTCCGCTACAATTGTAAATGGTGATTATATATATGAATATTTATGCAATGGCGGATCTTCATCTGTCAAATGCTGTGGATAAACCGATGGATGTGTTCGGTGCAAGATGGAAGAACTATACCGAGATAATGCGCAGAAACTGGGACAGTACGGTGTCTGACGGCGATGCGGTGATCATATCGGGAGATATATCCTGGGGCCTCAGGTTCAGCGAGGCTCTGCCTGATCTGGAGTGGATCCACCGCCGTCCGGGCATAAAATTCCTGACACGCGGAAATCATGATCTCTGGTGGTCTTCGCTCAAAAAAATGAATGCTCTTTACGACGATCTGATATTCATTCAGAACAACTGCGCACTGGCCGGAAATACGGCGGTATGCGGCACGAGAGGATGGACTCTGCACTATCCTGGGCAGGAGTGGACCGATCACGACGATAAGATCTTCAGGCGCGAGCTCATCAGGCTGCGGCTTGCACTGGACGATGCAGCGGAGACCGGAGCGGACAACATCATTCTTTCACTGCATTTTCCTCCTACAGATTTCGAGGGCAGAGAGACACAGGTGACCAGGATAATAGACGAGTACAACGTTTCGTGCGTTCTGTACGGTCATCTTCACGGAGACGAAGCGGAAAAATACGCGTTCAGAGGCAGAATAAACAATACCGAATACAGGCTCGTATCGTCGGATACGATAGGCTTCAGGCCTGAATTGATTTTGGCGGAAAGAGGTGCTGGCGATGATAACTGACAGACGAGTCATACTTATAGTTATGGACAGCCTGGGAGCGGGAGAACTCCCCGATGCGGCGGAATACGGCGACAAAGGCGCATCTACGATCAATCACATAATAGAAAAGGTGCCGGACATCGATATACCAAATCTGCGGAAGCTCGGATACGGAAATATAGAAGGAATCAATCTGGAAAGCGAGCCGGAGCCGGCGGGCGCGTTCGGGAAAGCCGCGGAGGCTTCAAAAGGAAAGGACACCATTACGGGACACTGGGAAATAGCCGGCCTGGTGACCGAAACGCCTTTTCAGACTTTTACAGATACCGGATTTCCGGAAAGCTTTATAAAGGCGTTCGAGGAGAAAATCGGTACGAAAGTCCTTGGCAATTATGCCGCGTCAGGAACCGAAATCATAAAGGAACTGGGAGCGGAGCAGAGAAGGACCGGCTGTCCTATCGTATATACTTCGGCGGACAGCGTCTTTCAGATAGCTGCAGACACAGCGGTGATTCCTCTCGAAAAGCTGTATGAAATGTGCAGCATTGCCCGTGAAATGCTGCAGGGGGACCTGCTCGTGGGCAGGGTAATCGCACGCCCTTACACATATATAGACGGGGTGTATACGAGAACCTCCGACAGAAGGGATTATTCGGTCGACCCGCCTGAAAAAACGCTTCTGGATGTGCTCTCGGAAGCAGGCTTCGAGGTGAACTGCGTAGGAAAGATACACGATATTTTCAACGGCAGAGGCATGACTTCATCGGTACACACCACTGACAATAATGACGGAGTCGACAAGACGCTCGAATATATGAAGACGGCTGAAAACGGACTGATATTTACAAACCTCGTGGACTTTGACGCAAAGTACGGACACAGGAGGGATCCTGAAGGCTACGCAAAGGCAATAGAGGAATTCGACAGGAGAATACCGGATCTTATGTCGGCTATGCGCGACGGCGATATCCTTGTTCTGACGGCGGATCACGGCAACGATCCTACATTTAAAGGATGGAATCATACGAGGGAATACGTCCCGCTGATCGTTTGCGGGAAAAATATAAAGGCCGGCGCCGATATCGGCATCAGAAATTCTTTTTCCGACATTTCTGCGTCGGTATGCGAATATTTAGGAATCAAAAATACCCTTGCCGGTACTGGCTTCACAGCTGACATACTCATCTGATGTTTCATGCCGGAAAACTGTGATTATGAGGTATGGAGAGTACTCATATGCTTGGAAGAGATAAAAGAAGCAAAATAGATACAGACAAGATTTATATACCTGAAAAACTGAAAAAAAAGCTCGAGAAGATCACGGGATATCCCATGACATCCATAGAAGCTCCGATTGGGTACGGCAAATCGGTTTCGTGTCTTAATTATCTTCGTAAGTCTGGGATTCTCTATGCATGGCAGGATCTTCAGACTCCGGATCTGGATATCGTATTCAGACAGTTCTGCCGCACGATTTCGATAATAGACGAGGAATGCAGCGATAAGATGAAGGAGCTTTATCCGGTCACTTCTCATGCGGAGAATATGAACAAGGTAGCCGAAATCCTGAGCCAGCTCAAACTGGAGAAAGATGTAATCGTGGTCATCGACAATTTCCAGATGATATCTTCCGAAGAGACGTGCCACTTTTTCGAAGCGATCGCACGTATGCGCATACCGAATCTGCATATCGTGCTGATCGGCCGGGAAAGGTTCAGGACAAACCGCGAGGAGCTCAGACTGAAACATCTGTTAAACGTAATCGACGTATTCGATCTGATGTTCGATCAGTCGGATATCAGCAAATACTACAGAAGCTGCGGGGTGGAGCTTTCATCAGGAATGGCTGAAAAGCTGAGCCGGAAGACCGATGGGTGGATTGCGGCTCTTTATCTCGCGCTGATTCACTATGACGAAATGGGATCGGATCTGGAAATCCCGGAACAGATAATGGAGATCTTCCGTCAGACGGTCTGCGTCGATTATACGGAGGATCAGGAGGATTTCCTGGAGAGAATCTGTATATTCGACGATTTCTCCATGGAGCAGGCGAGATTCGTAAGGCGGAAAAACGATCCTGAACAGATTCTGCTCGATCTCTTCGAATCGGGCGATTTCATATGGATGGATCCTGAAACGGGATATTACCATATACAGCGCTTATTCAGCAAATATTTCAAGGAGAAAATGAAAGCGAGAGGCCTGAAATTCCAGAACGAGGTCTACAGGCACGCTGCGGACTGGTATTTTCTGAACAACAAATACGGCCGCGCGTCATATTTCTACTACCGCAGCGGTAATTTCGAAGATATGCTCAAAGCGTTTGAACGCGACCGCGGAATATGTTTAAGCGCGTGGGACATAGACGCCATGAAGGCCGTGTTCCGCGAGTGCCCGGAAAAGATAAGGAACCGCCATTATATAGCGATTTTTATTTACGCCAGGCAGCTGCTCATGCATTCCGACATGAAAGAGCTGAAGTCGGTTATGACGCTTCTGGACAGCGACGAATACAGGGCGCAGATACCCGAGAAGGAAAGAGATAATTTTGCAGGCGAATACCAGATGCTCTGCAGCTATCTGTATCACAGGGATCTCGATGCAGTCGACGGATACCAGAAGCGCTGCGTGCGCAAACTCAGACACACCGTAGCGCAGACAGGAAGGCTGAGCATGTATACGTTCGGAGTTCCGTCGGTTCTTTTCCTGTATTATACGAAAAGCGGCAGTTTAGACGATCTCCTGAAAAAGTATACGGATACACGAGATCTTTATTACAGACTCACCGACAATAACGGCAGAGGTTCGGAATATCTTTTTGAAGCCGAGATAGTGTTCAACAGAGGAGAGATAGACAGAGCCGACATCCTGTCGTACAAGGCGGGAACGGTCGCAGAGAAGTACGGCCAGAGCATGATAGGCATAACGGCGTGGTTTCTCCAGGCGAAGATAGCACTGCTGAGAGGCGAGACTGAGAAGGGCCTGAAATATCTGGAAAAGATCAATCAGCTCATTCACGACACCGGAAAGCGCTCTCTCAGATATGTTGGTGATATATGCGAGGCATCGGTTTACGCTGCGTTCAACCAGCTGGATCACGCGGCAGAATGGATCTGCAGCGGCGATTTCAGAAATTACGGCAGGCATATGCTGTACAAACCTGCGATCGCGTATACGTCGATCATTTATTCGAAAATACTCATAGACAATTTCGAATACAGCAAATACCTGGGACTCGCAGACGAGCTAGTCGAGGATGCGGAAAAGAACCACAACGTCATTGAGCAGATATATCATGAGATATACAAGGCTGTTTCGTTCAGGAGACTGTCGATGATGGAGGCCGCCGTAAAATCGATACACAAGGCGGTTTCTCTCGCGATGAAAGACAGAATCTATATGCCGTTCGTCGAAAACGGCAGAGAGCTCGCGGAGCTGTACCGCAAGCTGCGCATGACAGATGAAGAATTTCAGTTCACTGAGAAGTGCGCGGCTATCTACCGCAAGCACGAGAAGCACATGAATGTCCTTCTCTACGTCAACAGCGATTCGGCCCTGAGCATGCTCACGAGAAGAGAACAGGAGATATCTATGCTTGTAGCGGAGGGAAAGACAAATCTCGAGATCGCGAAAGAGCTGAGCATAGCCGAGATAACGGTAAAAAAATGTCTTTCAAATGTCTACTCGAGACTTGGAGTCCCAAACAGGGCGTCGCTGATCAAGAAAATCATTCAGTAAAAAATATTATCTCCGGATAAATTTCTGACAAATTATATAAATGCGAAAGAGTTACATAATATAGAAAATATGTGTGCTCATAATAAGTATGTATGAATTTTGCATAATACAATTACTATATTGATCATGAAAAATTCATGATATTTTATAATTAAACATAAATAAAAATCGCCCGATTTTTAACATTGTTTAATATAATAGTAGTTATACATATTATCTACATATCAATACTATACTTTAGTATACTATACTTTTGCTAGACTTAGTATTATAATCATCATGTAATTGAGGGCGGGATTCCTTCAGGGATTCTGCCACATGAACCGGTATGTTATTGGCTGAAAAAATACTGGTTCGTGTTGTTACTTTTTCCACAATTCCGCCGGATTGTGGACGATATTATTTCATCGTTTATCGATGGTATATTCTTCAGAAAGGAGAGTATGTTATGAGTGATAATTCTGCTCTGACAAAACAAAGATGGACGACACTGGTAATCAGCTGTATTATCAACGTAGTCATCGGTACTGGATACGCTTGGTCGGTATTCGGTGCAGCATGGGCGACCGAACTGAACACGGACGCTGGTTCAACTGCTCTTGCATTTACAATTTGTAACGCTGTTGGTCCTATCACAATGATCACAGGTGGTAAGATCAACGATGCTCTCGGACCAAAATGGGTTATCTTCATCGGCGGCCTGATGTTCGGCGGCGGCATGTTCATCACAGGCTTCGCAAATTCGCTTGGTTGGATAATCTTCTGGTACGGTATTGTTTTCGGACTTGGCATGGGACTCATTTACAGCTGCACAATCGGCAACACTGTAAAGTTCTTCCCGGACAAGCGTGGATTCGTAGGCGGTCTTACTACAATGTGCTACGGACTCGGTTCTGTAATTCTTGCGCCGATAGCCGCTAAGATGGTACAGCCTTCGAGCCTCGGTATTCACAAGACATTCTTCGTACTCGGCATCATCTATCTCGTAGTTATCTGCGTAGGTGCATTCCTCGTTAAGAAGTGCCCTCCAGGATTCGTTCCTGACGGTTACGTTCCACCTGCTCCTGCAGCAAACGTAAAGGCTACTACAGATAAGACATGGTCAGAGATGCTCAGAGACCCTATCTTCTACGTAATGTTCATCATGCTCGTATGCGGCGCATTCTTCGGACTGATGATGATTTCACAGTGCGCATCGATCGCTACATTCAAGGGCATCGCAGCAGCATCCGTAATCGTATCTGTACTCGCTCTGTTCAACGCATTAGGACGTGTACTCTGCGGAACAATCTCGGATAAGATCGGAAGAATAACGACGCTGATGATCTGCCTCGTACTCGCAATCATAGGTCTCGTACTTATGCTGATCTCCGGCGACGACGGTGCAGTTTCACTGTTCGTTGTAGGTATCTGCCTCGTAGGTTTTGCATTCGGTGCATTCATGGGCGTATATCCTGGATTCACTGCAGACCAGTTCGGACCTAAGAACAACGGCGTTAACTACGGTATCATGTTCATCGCATTTGCACTTGCAGGTGTACTCGGACCAATGATCATGAGAGCAAGATTTGCAGCTACTGGAAGCTACAACAGCGCTTATGTCATCGCTATCGTACTCGCAGTCGTAGGTCTCATCTTTGCATTCATCTACAGAGGAATGTCCAGAGTTAAAGAAGACAAATAAGATCGTTTCAGCACAGATCTTAAAGATTTTATGAAATAACTGCGTTATTTCGGAGCCCCGGAAATCAGTCCGGGGCTCTTTTATTATTCGTAAGAGCGTTGTTGAGCACCGGTAAGATGTAAAAATGATTAGTATCCGAGAACTCTTTGCTGTTATCTGAAAATCAATGCCTTATGCGTGTCAGGCTGTCGTCTCATATTATTCACACTCTGATTGCTAACCCTAGGATCACTCATTCTCAGAGATCACATTTGCGAATCACTCACTCTCAGCTTGCTCAATCTGGCTCACGTACTCATAACTCATTCCCGGATCCCTCTTGTGGAGTTCTGTCCCTTTATCTGCCTCAAAAGTCCTGTTTCAACTCTCTCTGAGGGTTCTATCCCGGTTTTTCCTCAGAGTTCTGTTGAGGTTCTCTTTCAGAGTTTTTGCCACGTTCTTTCCTCAGAATTGTTGTCTCCGGCTTATGCCTCAGAATTATTGCCTCAGCTCATGTTTCTGGTCTCGGTTTCTTTTCCGTTCTTTTTTCTTCAGAAAAAAATCACAAATTGCAATTCCAACTTGAACACTAACCTTAAATCAAACAACCTGAACCTTGGCAATTGAATATACCTGATCGAGGAATTCTTCAAAGAGTTCTTCCGGGGTGTGGTAGCCCAGCTGTTTTCT
>JBMNUZ010000007.1:0-93346 GCA_050946535.1 Anaerovoracaceae bacterium | reverse complement strand
TCCCTCACAATGAATCTTGACAATTAATTGTGATGAGAGATTTGTACATTAACAAAATCTCTGTACTATGAAGTTTTCAAAGTTCGCGCTGTCTCGTGTGACAGCTTTTTTATATTATCACCGGAACGAAGGCGTGTCAACAGTTAATTAAAATCTTTTTAAAAGTTTTTCAATATACTGTAAAATCGTCCCGTCCTCCGATTCCGTTGAAAACAAGCCGTTTTCAGGGCACCTCCCGCCGGTGTCTCCGGTGGGAATGCCACAGGTGGCAATGCCACGGCTGTCATAAAAAGCACGCCGTACTGTCGTGCAACGTGCTTTTTAAATAATGTATGAAGATCTATTATTTGCTATTCGTTTATACCCGCAAGGGCAGGCCGCAAGGGCAGGCCGGCGCTTTCAGCATGCGTTCATGCTGCTGCCAGCATACTCACAACCATCCCTAGAATATAGATTCCGGTGAATCGTTGAGCCTCTTGTAAGTTGTATAGCGCTGTTTGGCATCGGCCTCAGACTTTGCGAAGAGCTCGTCGACGGTATCAGGGAATGAAGTTGCAAGCTGAGCATATCTTACTTCGCTCATGAGGAAGTCTCTGAAGCTTGCCTTTGGTTCCTTGGAATCGAGTATGAACGGATTCTTGCCTTCCTTCTTGAGGTCAGGGTTGAATCTGTAAAGATGCCAGTAACCTGCGTCAACAGCGTCCTTCATAACTTCCTGTGCCTTGCTCATGCCCTTCTTGATTCCGTGGTTGATGCACGGCGAATAAGCGATTATGAGCGAAGGGCCTTTGTAAGCCTCGGCTTCCTTGACAGCCTTGAGCACCTGGTTCCTGTCGGCGCCCATAGCTACCTGAGCTACGTAAACGTAGCCGTATGCCATCGCCATAAGTCCGAGATCCTTCTTCTTGGTCTTCTTTCCTGATGCCGCAAACATCGCGATTGCTGCTGCAGGTGTAGCCTTCGAAGACTGGCCGCCGGTGTTCGAGTATACCTCTGTATCGAATACAAGTACGTTTACGTCTTCGCCGGACGCGAGCACGTGATCGAGTCCGCCGTAACCGATATCGTAAGCCCAGCCGTCGCCGCCGAACAGCCACAGGCTGCGCTTTGCAACGTAATCTCTGCGATCGAGGATATCCTTGACGAGATCTGCAGCCTCGCCGGAAACATTTGCACTTTCGAGTTCTTTTATCAATTTCTTGGCAACCGGATAGTTTGCTTCACGATCGCCGAACGTATCGAGATATTCAGAAATGGTCTCTTTAAGGCTGGCAGGAATGTCAAGAGCTGAGAGCTTTTCCGCGTCCGCCTTTACCTTGTCTCTGAGCTGTCTGTTTGCAGATGCGATGCCGAGACCGAATTCTGCATTGTCCTCGAACAGTGAGTTGCCCCATGCAGGACCCTTGCCGGTTACATCGTGAGTATACGGAGCCGACGGATAAGATGCTCCCCAGATCGACGAACATCCGGTCGCGTTCGCGATGATCATATCGTTGCCGAACAGCTGTGTGACGAGCTTCGCGTAAGGAGTCTCGCCGCAGCCTGCGCATGCGCCCGAGAATTCGAAATAAGGGCATCCGAACTGACTGTCCTTGACATTGTCTGCAGGTACTACGCGCTCTTCTGAAGTCTTCTTCGCAGCGTATTCCCAGTTAGGGATCTGATCCTCAGAATCGGCGATCGGCTTGAGCACGAGCGACTTAGGATTCGAAGGGCAGACATCTGCGCATACGCCGCATCCGAGGCAGTCGAGAGGAGATACCTGGATTCTGAATTCGTATTTGTCTTTGAATTTTACGCCCTTTGCAGGAACGGTATCGAAACCGGCTGGTTTCTGGCCAAGCTCGTCTTTTGAAACGAGTACCGGCCTGATCGCAGCGTGAGGGCAGACGAACGAGCATTGGTTGCACTGGATGCACTTGTCTGCCGTCCATACAGGAACATTTGTCGCTACGCCGCGCTTCTCGTATGCCGCAGTACCTGACGGAATGACTCCGTTGATGTCTTCGGTGAATATGCTGACCGGCAGGCTGTTGCCTTCCTGTCTCGAAATAGGTTCGAGAACGTCTCTGATGAATGCAGGAAGATCTTTCTTGTCTTTCTCCGGCTCGTCTTCGGCATTGGCCCACGAAGCCGGAACTTCGATCTTTGTAAATGCCTTTGCGCCTCTCTCTACAGCTTCGTTGTTCATTGCAACTATATCGTCGCCCATGAATCCGTAGTTGTCGATTACCGCATCTTTAAGATATTTGATCGCGTCATCGAGAGGAATTACTTTTGAAAGTGCGAAGAATGCGGACTGCATGATCATGTTGATCCTGTTGCCGAGCCCGATCTCCTCGCCTATCTTTACGGCATTTATCGTATAGAACTTGACGTTTTTCTTCGCAAGTTCTCTCTTCATCCTGCCAGGCAGATGTTTTTCGAGCTCGTCCGCACTCCAGATGCAGTTGAGCAGGAATGTGCCGCCCGGTTTCAGGTCTTTGAGCATATCGTATGTACTTACATAAGCAGGATTGTGGCATGCCACAAAGTCAGCAGTATGAATGAAATACGTTGATTTTATAGGCTTTTTGCCGAATCTCAGGTGGGAAATCGTTATGCCGCCTGATTTCTTTGAGTCGTATTCGAAGTAGCCCTGAGCGTACATGTCGGTATTGTCGCCGATGATCTTGATCGCACTCTTGTTTGCTCCTACCGTGCCGTCCGAGCCGAGTCCCCAGAACTTGCACTGGATCGTGCCCTCTGTATCTGTAACGAAATCAGGTACAGGAGTGAGCGACTTGAATGTAACGTCGTCGATGATGCCGATCGTGAAATCTTTCTTCGGAGAATCTGAAGCGAGATTTTCGTATACAGCAGCGATCTGGTCAGGAGTCGTATCTTTTGAAGCGAGTCCGTATCTGCCGCCTACAACCTCAGGAGCGTTTTCCTTTCCGTAAAGCACGCTCTTTACGTCGAGCAGAAGAGGTTCGCCCGAAGCTCCAGGCTCCTTTGTTCTGTCGAGAACCGCGATACGCTTGCAGGTATCAGGAAGAACAGCGAGGAAATGTTTTGCGGAGAACGGTCTGTAAAGTCTTACCTTTATAGCGCCGACCTTCTTGCCCTCTGCCGTGAGCTTGTCTATTACTTCTTCGATAGTTTCATTTACCGAACCCATAGCTACGATTACGTATTCGGCGTCCTTCGCTCCGATATAGTCGAAAGGCTTGTAATGTCTTCCTGTGACCTTGCCGATCTCGTCCATGTAGTGCTCTACGATGTCAGGAATAGCTTCGTAGTGTTTGTTCTGCGCCTCTCTGCCCTGGAAGTAGATATCAGGGTTTTCAGCCGATCCTATTTCCTTCGGATGATCCGGACTGAGAGCCTTGGCTCTGAACTTCGCCAGAGCATCTCTGTCAAGGAGCTTGTCGTATACGCTGTAATCTATTGTCTCTATCTTCTGGATTTCGTGTGATGTACGGAAACCGTCGAAGAAATGTACGAAAGGAGCCGACGCCTTGATTGCCGAAAGATGTGCTACGCCCCCAAGATCCATGACCTCCTGTACAGACGCGGATGCCAGCATGGCGAAACCAGTCTGGCGCGTAGCCATTACATCCGACTGATCGCCGAATATGCTGAGTGTGTGCGTTGAAATCGCTCTTGCTGAAACATGGAAAACAGCCGGCAGATTTTCTGCAGCTATTTTGTACATGTTAGGTATCATAAGAAGAAGTCCCTGTGATGCAGTATAAGTAGTAGTAAGAGCACCTGCAGCAAGCGAACCGTGAACGGCTCCGGATGCGCCTCCTTCTGACTGCATTTCAACTACTTTTACTTCCTGGCCGAAAAGATTCTTCCTGCCTTTTGCAGCCCAGTCATCTGTAAGTTCGGCCATGACTGATGAAGGAGTGATCGGATAGATAGCCGCCACCTCAGTAAACGCATATGAAACATAAGCGGCGGCAGTGTTGCCGTCCATTGTTTTCATCTTTTTTTCAGACATCGTTAACTCCTTTGATTGAATCCTATGTCAATTTGATTACCTTAATACGGGACGATATGATGACGATCATCTGCTAACAAAATACGAGCGTACAAACACGCCCGTTGTTGTTAATGTCTTCAGAATGATCGATGTATCATCCCAATTTGTAATGTGTCTACTATCATAATTTAATACTGTGAAGTAGTCAAATATGTAAGGGCATGTATACAATATTTTTGTATTTCGCATGTACTATTTGATTTTATTGATAATTTCTACGATGTCTTTCGCGCCTTCGTCAAGGATGCATATGCGCAGGATGCGTGCTCCGCGCGAAACGAAATCATCTGAATCTGAAATTCTGTCGACTGGTCTCGACGAATATATGACCGAGCGGCACTTGCGGCTGTCGGACACAAGAGGGTATTCTGCTCCCGAACGGCTGCGTATCGACCACGCTCCGTTCTGGCAGTAACGATATCTGTGGCGCGTGCTGCAGCATCTGCCTTCCGCATCATCCGCACGCCACGGGTCGTAATATATGCTCCCTATCGGGCAGTGTTCCGTGTACATCATCGGTATTCTGCCGTATACCGTTATGCTGCAGGCTGCGTTCGTCCTGTCGAACCGGAAGAAATCTTCTGCACCAGGTTCCTCTGCAACCGCAGCCGAGATCATTCCCTGCTCCGCCCAGCTTGATGCCGATACTGCGTTGAGCACGTTCATGTTCAGATCCAGTGAAAACGGGACGCCGGCTCTTACCGCCTTGTAAACGTGAGAAGCATTCTGAGCCTTCAGCGCTCTTATTATGCCTCTGTCGTGAAGCTGTCTGAGCCCCGTCAGGAGCACATCGATTTCAAAGTCTGACATGTCGTGCGTAACTGCCGGTACAATGGCTTCGGCGCTGACGCTTGCGGCCTTGGTTTTTTCTGCAATACGCAGATCCGTGAATTCGCCGACAAGCAGTCCTGCAGGTACTGAAACCGATATCCTTCTCCTCACTTCGTCCGGAAGTGCAGAAACAGCATCCAGAACAGAGAGTATGCGGTCCGCGGCATCAGGAACATCATAGAAATAAAGCTCTATCTCCGGAGCACTCTTATCGTTTCCTTCAGGGGACTCATTGTTTTCTTCAGCTGCAGTTTTTTCCCCGGCGCTCATCGTTTCTTCAGCGGCGTCTGCAGTTCTTCCTGCATCAGCCGCAGCCTTTTCTGCGGCATCTGGAGTCCCTGCCGCAGAATCTATAGTTCTTTCCGCGGCGTTCGCATTGCTTTCAGCAGCGCTGCCGCTTCCGGCATTTACGTGTTTTTCGAGCGAAGATCTGTAATCCGCGGCAAACCGGCGGCAATTCTCTTCGATTGCGGCTCCGTCGGCCGGATGAAGGGATTCGACCCGTTTCTCCGTCAGCTCTTCGAGTGTCTCGCGTCTGAGCAGATTTACGAGAGCCGCCGGAATGAACGGGCCGCCTTCTACTCTGACGTCTATATCTTCGCATTCATAAGGTGTGCCCCCTGTGCGCTCCAGTTTTTTCTTGAGCATGTTGTCGCTCGGAGCACGGCCCTTTGCCGGCTCGAGCACATCCGGACTTTCAGCCATACTTTCAGCCCCGGCTGCGCTGGCCCTCAGCGTGAGCTTCCCTCCGACAGCTCCCTCGAGCGTGAATTTCACAGGAATCAGTCTGGCGTGTCTTTCCGCCATCGCTTCGGCTTCACGCATGAGCTCTTTGTCCGTGATCTTATATACACACGAGCCGCTGCCCGGGATCCCGCCTTCAGTCCGCAGATCGCCCGCTTCGACTATCATTCCTTCCGCCGCTGTTTTTACGAGACGGCCGGTCTTCAGATCGCGTATGTACGAAACCACGTTTCCGGCAGTTTTCGTGCCGTCTCTGATCTCTATTCCATCGCCGTTCGAAAGATTGTCCTCGAGCTCTATGACGGCGTGGCGTCTGTTCTTGTCGAAGCTCTTCATGCAGCCGATCCTTATGCCCTGATTCTTCGGCGAACTGCCCGACATAAGCTCGCGGCTGCTGCTTCCCTTGAAGTATGCATCTGTGAAACTGCCTCTGCTGTATATCTGTCTGAGCTTCAGCATGTCTAAGTCGTACTCTTCTCGCGGAATCTTTTCGCCTCGTGCCGCTGCGTCGAGATATTTCCTGTACACCGACGTGACGACCGCCGTGTACTCCGCGGATTTCATACGTCCTTCTATTTTTATCGAGTCGACTCCAGCCTCGGCGATTTCATCAATGTGGTTCAGCAGGCTCATATCCTTCGGGCTCAGCTGATAACCGTACTTCGTCACCGGATTTCCGTCCCGGCATATTTCATAAAGCATCCGGCACGGCTGCGCGCATTTGCCCCTGTTGCCGCTTCTCCCGCCGATAAATCCGCTCATGCGGCACTGGCCGGACAGGCAGATGCAGATCGCTCCGTGGGCGAAGATCTCGATCTCCATATCGCCCTTTTCGATGCATATTTTTTTGATCTCCGGCAGCGAAAGTTCGCGTGCGAGTATGACTCTCGAAGCTCCCGCCCGTTCCGCCTCTCTGACTCCATCGGAGCTGTATATGGTGGACTGCGTGCTGATATGCAGAGCCAGGTCAGGGATGTATTTTCTGATTAAAGCCGCGAGCCCTGCGTCCTGTACGATCACAGCATCTGCGCCGTATCTGTAGAGCTTTCCGGCAAATGCGAGCGCCTCTCCTACTTCTTCATCGTAGAGGAGCGTGTTGAGTGCCACGTGTACGTCCACGCCGTATTCGTGCGCATAGTCGATGGCCTCCTTCAGCTCGTCATCGCTGAAGTTCTCCGCCCCCGCCCTCGCGTTGAACGCGGAACCGCCTAAATATACTGCATCCGCGCCGGCAGCGACTGCCGCCTTTAGCTGGGCGGTTCCGCCTGCCGGGACCAGCAGTTCTGGTACTCTCATCATCTCTGTCTCCTTATTAAAGAAAAATCAGGGATACTGACCGCATCCCTGATCTAATAACGATTGTAATTTCCGCCGGTTTTTCAGAGCAGGAACATTAAGATTCAGTATCAATATCAATATCAGTCTCTGTCCGGATCGTCGGCCATGGTCGCAACGATAACAGCCTTGATGCTGTGCATGCGGTTTTCGGCCTCGTCGAATACCACGGAATGTGGTCCTCTGAATACCTCGTCGGTTACCTCGCGGATATCGTAGCCTTTTTCCTTCCACTTAGCCGCCATATCGGTCTCGAAATCATGGAAGGCAGGCAGGCAGTGCATGAAGAGAACGTCAGGGTTTCCTGTTGCATCTATGAGTTCTTCGGTAACTTTGAACGGCGTGAGGAGCTTTACTCTCTCAGGAGTCTTTTCTTCCTCGCCCATGGAAGCCCACACGTCGGTGTATATTACGTCGGCTCCCTTTACGGCCGAGATATCCGAAGAAACGGTGATCTCAGCTCCGGTGGACTTTGCAGCCTCGCGCGCTCTTGCCAGAACGTTCTCGTCGACCTTGAGTTCGTCCGGTCCGAAAGCCACGAAATCGACGCCCATCTTCGCGCATCCGTACATCCAGGCATAAGACATGTTGTTTCTGATGTCTCCGCAGAACACTACTTTGCACTCGTCAAGAGGCTTGCCGATGTGCTCTTCCATCGTGAGCATGTCGGCGAGAATCTGAGTAGGATGGTCGACGTCGGTAAGCCCGTTCCAAACAGGAACTCCGCTGTACTTCGCCAGATCCTCCACGAGTGACTGCTTGAAGCCTCTGTACTCTATTCCGTCGAAGAATCTTCCGAGCACTTTCGCGGAATCCTCGACCGATTCCTTTTTGCCGAACTGGGAGCTGTTCTTGTCGAGATATGTGACGCCCGCACCTTCGTCCATCGCTGCCACCTCAAACGAGCAGCGCGTGCGTGTGGATGTCTTGTCGAATAAAAGGACGATGTTCTTTCCCACAAGCAGATCACCTTTTCTGCCCGATTTCTTCTTCGCCTTTAGCTTGTGAGCCAGATCGAGCAAATATCTGATTTCCTCCGTCGAAAAGTCCATTAATGTGAGAAAGCTTCTTCCTCTCAGATCAACCGCCATAATTATTTTCCTCCTGTAGATGACCGTGCTTTAAAGTTCACTGATATTTTCTTCTTTTTTCATTTCCCTTGCGCTTGCCTGCTTCTGAATCTTTATTTTCTCCTGCTTTTCCTTTGCAGGTTCATCGAAATACACAGTCATAAGCCTGTTTGCAAGGTATTTTTCCATGCCTGCCCTGATCGAGAGAGTCAGAATCAGGATGAGCATTTCCATGCGCTCGTCGTCCTCGATGTCTGTGTCCTCAAGACGGCGCTTTATGAGCGAAATGCTGTCGTCGATACCTGTAAAGAATTCGTTCCTGCTGTGTTCAACTACGTTCTCAGCGATATCGTACACTACTTCCGGATCTATCGAATCGTCGTATTTCGAATTGTAGCTGTCAATGAGCGGCTTCATGAGCTTGCTTATATCCTCTATCTTGAAGATGCTCCTGAGGTATATAACCATCGCGATCATGATCATGTGCGCCTTTGTGTATTTCTTGCCGTTCGGCTTCGCGATCAGTCCTTTTCTGGCGTAATTGTTGATGATCGACTTCGTGACGTATTTTTCAGCAAGATCATCGTTTATATTATCGAGAAATTTCCTGAAAAATCCCTCCACCTGGTCGAGGTATAAATCCATGTCAGGCATATCCTTCGTCTGAATCACGCCGTTTTCTTTTATAGTGTTGAGCTGCTGCTTCAGGAATTCTTCGTATCTCATAATATCTCCGCCTTTCCTTTTATCCCCGCTGCGATTATGTACTTAATAATCATATTATATGATCATAATATACATCAGTCAATGTTATCAGGTACACGTCTCGGCAATAAAGCGTCCCACGGCAGAATCACTCGCTTCCGCTGCTCTCTTTCCGGGGAGGTCTTTTGCCGTAATACTGATAGTAGCAGGTTTCAAGCCTTCCGTTGTAAAGTTTCCTTCTCCTGTCAGGTTTTCTCGGCATGACCGCTTTTTCCAGGCCTTTGTCCTCGGTGATGACGTAGCACGACAGCGTTTCGTCGCTGTTAATGAGCCGCGCGAAGTGGCCGTTTATATTCTCCAGCATCCTGCGTCCGCCTATCCGCTCGCCGTAAGGCGGGTTCGTTATAATCACCGAATAAGGCTCGGGCATCTTCTCCAGATTGAGAAAATCCGCCCTCTTAAAAACGATGCAGTCGTCAACACCGGCATCCTCGGCGTTTGCCCTGGCAGCCTCCACTGCTCCGCCGTCTATATCGCATCCGATAATACTCACGGGTTTGTCGTAGTCTATATCGCTGTAAGCTTTCGTGCGCTCTTCTTTCCATATGCTGCCGTCTATGCGGTCCCATCTTTCCGATGCGAAAGTCCTTCCGAGGCCCGGCGCAATGTTTCTCTCGATCATCGCCGCCTCGATCGGTATCGTTCCTGATCCGCAGAACGGATCTATGAGCAGGCGCCCGCTCCGCCAGAAGCTGAGCTGCACGAGCGCTGCGGCCAGTGTTTCCTTGATAGGCGCGGTGACGGGATGTTTTCTGTATCCTCTCGTGTGAAGGCCGCTGCCGCTTGTGTCTATCGTAAGCGTGGCTCTGTCCTTGAGCAGAGTGACCTTGACGGTATACTCGGCGCCGGTTTCAGGGAATCTGTCTCTGAGGTAGCATTCCTGCATCCGTTCCACTATAGCTTTCTTGACCGTTTTCTGATTGGCAGGCTCGCTCCGGAGCTTCGACTTTACAGTAGTGCACTGCACCGTGAATTTACCGTCCTCCGGGATCCACTCCTCCCAGGGAAGCGCCTTGGTCTGCTGGAACAGATCTTCAGACGTCTCCGCAGGAAATTCCCCCATTTTCAGAAGAACGCGGTCTGCGGACCGGAGCCACAGATTTGACCTCGCTATGCCTCTCTCATCCGTCATATATGTTATTTTTGAATTTTCGGATTGTGTGATTTTGTAGCCGAGCTTTTCGATCTCTCTCTTTACAACTGCCTCGAGGCCGAATGTCGCGGTGGCTATCAGTTCTATCTTTGACATATATCTGCCTTTCGCGGCTGCAGCAGCTGACTCAGCCGCTGTATGCGCCGCAGCCGTATACGAAGAACGGAGCCGCCCGGAAGCCGCTCCGCTCTCAAAAATAACACGCTGCCGCGCGTATTTTAGTAATCCTGCTGGTTAGTCATTCTGTTTGTACTGAGGTTGTTCATATGACTGAGCGCCTGGCCTGTGCCTATCGCTACGCAGTTCATCGGCTCGTCGGCGATGGTTACCGGGATCTTTGTCCTGTCCGCGATACGCTTGTCTATGCCCCAGAGCAGTGCGCCGCCGCCCGTGAGCATGATGCCCGACGAGCTTATGTCTGCTGCTATTTCAGGAGGCGTCCTTTCGAGTACCGAATGAATCGTCTCGCAGATAGTTGTGAGCGATTCGTCGAGCGCGTCGTAGATCTCTTCCGACGTTACGGTTACCGAAACAGGAAGACCCGTTATCATATCGCGGCCTCTGCACTCCATGCTGACGCTCTCTTCTCTCGGAAAAGCTGTGCCGATGTTGAATTTCAGCTGCTCAGCCGTGCGCTCTCCGATGAAGATCTTATGAACTTTTCTCATGTGTTTGATGATCGCGTCGTCGAGCTTGTCTCCCGCGATCTTTACGGACTGGCTCGTTACGATTCCGCCGAGGGAAATGACCGCGATGTCTGTCGTGCCGCCGCCAATATCGATGACCATCACGCCGTCAGGTCTCATGATGTCGAGTCCGGCTCCGATGGCTGCGGCTATAGGCTCTTCCATGAGGTATACCTCCTTGGCACCGGCCATAGAAGCTGCTTCGCTGACGGCTCTCTTTTCAACTTCTGTTACTCCGCTCGGGACGCATACCATGATTCTCGGCTTGAAGAACCTGCTCAATCCGCAAGTCTTTTTTATAAAGTATTTGAGCATGCGCTCGGTCGTGTCGTAATCCGAGATGACGCCGTCTTTGAGAGGGCGCACCGCGATGATGTTGCCCGGGGTCCTGCCGAGCATCTGACGTGCTTCTTCGCCTACGGCAAGGACTTCTCCGGTATCCTTGTTGAGCGCTACTACCGACGGCTCATTGAGGACGATACCCTTGCCCTGTATATATATCAGTACATTAGCGGTACCGAGATCGATACCGACTTCATTTGAAAATGGCATTTTACACTCCTTCTTACTGTGTCTTTTATCTATGTAAATATAATACTATTTTATCTGCCAGTCTACAGGCTCTATGCCGTGATCGGCGAGAAACTCGTTTGTTTTTGAAAAATGTCTGCACCCGAAGAATCCGTTGTACGCAGAAAGAGGGCTCGGATGAGCGGCTTCGAGCACCAGATGCTGCGGGTTCGTGATGAGGTTCTTCTTCGACCTGGCGTTTGCTCCCCAGAGAAGAAATACGACAGGCACATTTCTTTCGTTCAGCTTTTTGATTACGTTGTCCGTAAAGATCTCCCAGCCTTTGCCGCGGTGCGATCCCGCCTGGCCGGCTCTCACCGTGAGCACCGTGTTCAGCAGGAGCACGCCCTGCGCAGCCCACTGCTCCAGGCAGCCGTGATCAGGTATTTCACATCCGACATCGTCGTGCAGTTCTTTGAAAATGTTCTGCAGCGAAGGAGGAGCTTTCACACCCTTCTTCACTGAAAAACACATTCCGTGGGCCTGTCCGGGTCCGTGATACGGATCCTGCCCGAGAATAACCGCTTTGACTTTATGGTACGGTGTTGCCTTCAATGCATTAAATATATCATACATCGAAGGATAAATGGTACGCGTAAAGTATTCTTCCTTTAAAAAATCATGAAGCCTGAGATAATATTCCTTCTGGAATTCTCCTTTCAGCACTTCGTCCCAGTCATTACCGAAATTTACCATATTCCTGCCTCTGTTCCCGCGCGGCGCTCCGCACCGGTCTGTCCACACAACGGCTTCACCTGTCCCCGGATCACCTTGTTCCGCTTCGCCGGTTCATTGCTGAGCCTGCAGCTCCGACGGTTCCGTCCTATGCCTGAACGCTGTTCATCTTTTTCTCTATAAATCCTGCCAGCTCTTCTGCTACAGGCCTGATCTCCTCCGGATCCTCGCCTTCGATCATCACTCTTACGAGAGGCTCGGTGCCTGAAGGTCTCACGAGGACTCTGCCTGCGCTTCCGATCTTTTTCTCCGCCTCCGCGACTGCCGCAGCGACCTCTTTGTTCTGATCCCACTTGTATTTTTCGGAATTGCTCACCTTCGCATTTACGAGCACCTGAGGATAAACTTTCATCGCGCCTGCAAGCTCCGAGAGAGGTTTTCCGTAGCGTTTATATGCCTTGAGCAGCTGAAGAGCCGAAATCATGCCGTCTCCCGTTGAGGCGAACTCCCTGAGAATGATATGGCCCGACTGCTCTCCTCCGATCACACATCCTGTCTCCATCATCCTCTCGAGAACGTATCTGTCTCCCACTTTAGTTACATCGACGTCGATGCCGAGCTCCTCCGCTCTCTTGTGGAAGCCGATGTTGCTCATTACCGTGACCGTGACCTTATTGCCGGCGAGCTTTCCCTCATCTTTAAGGAGCATCTCCATAATGCTTATGAGTTTGTCTCCGTCGATAATATTACCCTTTTCGTCGCTCGCGATAAGTCTGTCTGCGTCTCCGTCGAACGCAAGACCGACGTCTGCTCCGGTCTCGACTACTTTTTCCGCCATCTGCTCCGGGTGGGTCGATCCGCAGCCGTCATTGATATTTACTCCATCAGGCTCGTTGCTCGTGATTATCACGTCGGCTCCGAGTTCTTTGAAAACGTCTCCGGCAATAACGCTCGAAGCGCCGTTTGCGCAGTCGAGCACGATTTTTATACCCTCGAGTGTGCCGCCGCCGAACGTCGAAATCACGAATTTCCTGTACGAGTCAGCAGGGGACTCCGGCGGTTCTTTTATAGTTCCTATGTGCACGCTGTCTGCGCGGCAGTCCTGCATCGTTCCAGATTTGATGATCGCCTCGATCTCGTCTTCGAGAGCATCGTCGAGCTTGAAACCTTCTGAGTTGAAGAACTTTATTCCGTTGAATCTGAACGGATTGTGGGAAGCCGAAATGACGACACCCGCGTCCGCCCCGTAATACTGCGTGAGATACGCAACGCCCGGTGTGGGAATGACGCCTGCTTTTATAACGCTTCCTCCCATCGACAGGATACCTGCCGTAAGTGCTTCCTCGAGCATCTCGCCCGATATTCTGGTATCTCTGCCTATTACTATAAGCGGATCGGAGTTGTTCTTCGCGAGAACACAAGTGCCTGCGGCTCCCAGTTTCATAGCAAGATCAACTGTAAGTTCATCGTTTGCTACTCCTCTTACTCCGTCTGTTCCGAACATGCGTGCCATATTTATTTTCCTCCATATTGAATTATTTTCTTATTAAGGGTTCAGGCCGTCTGCGTATCTGTCTTATACTTTCAGGCCCAGCTGTTCAGGTTATCATGCCGAGCCGCTGTCTCCGCCCGGCGAAGTAACCGTAACCATAGTTTTCGCTTCGTTGATTGTAACATCTTCCGAATTGCTGCTGTCTTTCAGCTTTGCCGTCACATTGACAGACTGTTCTCCTTCGGTGAGCGTAGACGCGTCAATAGACAGCGAGATGCTGTCTTTATTTATATCTGAAAGCGCAGACGCCGATCCCGATACGACGATCTGTATCTTCGACGAATTGAATTTCAGCTTCAGCGAGCTGTCGAGATTTTCAACCGTGATATCGCTCGTGCTCATAGACACCGTTTTCGACGTGATCTTACTAACAGAAATCTTCGCCTGAACTGTTTCATAGCCATCCGCGGCAACTACTCCGTCAGGGTAGTCGATCGTAAGATCGACGTATGTGTCCTTTGTAATCGTTGATAGATCTACAGGCTCGGCCGTAACCGACGTGACGCTGTCCGCAATCGTCGGATCGGCAGCGACCTTGATCGTGTCAGGCGCATCCATGCCCTCGTACGAAAGGCTTTCGTCGAGCGTGCCCGTAACCGAGGTTTCGAGATTGACGCTCTTGACCTCGTAAAGCTGTGCCCACACATACATCTCCTCTTTCGACAGAGTTACATTGTCGACTTTATCGCCGTTTTTGTCAACAGGAATCAGCTCCGCCGTGATTTTCTGTGACTCAGTCGTAAGGTCTGAAGTCTTTATCTTCGCGCTGATGCCTGTCACCTTCTTGAGCACCTGTTTCGCTCCGGTTATCGTAATGCTGTCGTACGACTGGCGCGTAGCCACAGGCTGATAGCCTTCTTCGGCGTCTCCGCTGAATGTGACTGTTACGTCTCTGTCTGCCGAAACGATAGTGTCTATGTCTACCTTTATCTGGGCCGGACTTATCTTCTTCAGCTCGACCATGTTAGGCGTGTTGATATTTACGTCGAGGTAGTTTTCGCCCGATACGCAGGACGAAAGGTCTGCCGTAGCCACGATGTCAGAGCTTTCGAGATCGACGAGGGTGCTCCTGCGCCCCGTGACCGTGACCTTCACGTACTGAGCCTCAGAGCTCTTTACAGCCAGATTGTTGTCTGCGAGCTCGTCCTCGTTTATCAATTCTACCTTCACATTTGAAAATGTCCGGTCTACAGTAGGATTCTCCTGATTTATCACATACATCCAGAGCACGATGGCGATGATTATCGAGACGATCAGGCTGATGATCTTGCGCCTCTTTTCCCTGCGCTCGACCAGTCTCTCTCTCTCCTCCTTCTGTACGGCATTATCCAAGTCCATCTCAGGGGTTTCCTGTGGATTCATATTGTCGTCACTCATGTTTCTTCTCCCTGAATATGCTGCCGAAAAATTTCTGCGGTTTTGAAGGCTTTTCTTCCTCCATGTCTGTGATATATACGTCGTAGAGGATCTTTTCCACTGATTTGACGTCGAGGAATCTCGAAAGGTGTCCGTCCGATGCCGCCGAAATAATGCCCGTCTCTTCAGAGACTATGAGCGATATGGCATCAGATACTTCTGTGATCCCGAGACCGGCTCTGTGCCTTGTGCCGAGAGTCTTTTCAAGATTCTTGTTTCCCGAAAGCGGAAGTACGCATCCGGCGGCAAACACTCTGCCGTCGCGGATTACGACAGCTCCGTCGTGAAGCGCCGAGCCTTCGTAGAATATGGTTTCGAGCAGCAATGCGGTCGTATCACCGTCTATTATGGTGCCGTGATCCAGGATGTCTCCGAGCGCAACGTCCCGCTCTATGACGATAAGCGCACCTACCTTATGAGAAGAAAAATAGTCAATGGCCGTGACCATCTGATCTATCATCTGCTTATTCTGTTTTTTCCTGTCCGCACTCAGCTTTGGAAAGTTGAACCGCCGCCGCCCCAGATATTCCAGCGCGCGCCGCAGCTCAGGATAGAAAATGACAAGTATCGCCAGAATGCCGTACCGCAGGCCGTTGTATAAAAGGAAGTAGACGGTATACAGATTAAATACATCAGCTATGAGCATGGCTGCCACGAGTATCAGCAGACCGTTGACTATCTGCTGGGCCCGTGTCTTGCTGATGAACTGTATTATTTTATATATAGCGAAAGCAACTATTGCAATATCAAGCACGTCGATAGGGCGTATGCTCGACAGGATGCTTACCGCATTTTGCATTAATGATTCCAGCAAGGGGTTTCCTCCTGCCCTAATAAAACTTTGTCAGAAATAATAAAAACTATTGCAGTATGCTATTATTGTACTTATTTTATGGTCTGTTTTCAACATCATACAAATATAATAAGGATTAAAGAATTGCTTTTTCTGACAGTGAAAAAGGCTGCTCAATTAACATGAGCAGCCTCCGAAAAAACTTTTTAATATCGTTAATATCAGAAACGCCTTGTGACGTCATGCCGCCTGAGCGGCCCGGCCCGGATCATCTTTGATGATTTCCCAGGTCCCGTCCTGCCGGCAGCCACCTGCGTTTAATATCTTGGATCCAAAAGTCCGTAAGTACCGTCGTTGCGTTTATAAACAACATTTACTCTGCTGTTTTCGCTGTTGAGGAATACGAAGAAACTGTGTTCGAGCATTTCCATCTGAAGAATAGCTTCGTCGACAGACATGGTCGACATGTCGAATTCCTTTGTCTTGACAGGCTTGAGGATGATATCTTCATCTTCTTCAGGTTCTGGAACTTCGTCGTAGTTGAGGACTACGTGGCGGTGACTCTTCTGTATCTTCTTCTTATATCTCGTGATCTGAGTAGTAAGTCTGTTTACGACCTTGTCGAGGCACACGTTCATGTCGGTGTCGGTGTATTCCGATCTGAAGATCATGCCTTTAACTGGAATCATTGCCTCCATAGTCTGGCGGTTCTTTTTGTAGCCCATGGTAACATTAGCCACGGTATCATCGGAGAAGAATTTGCTTAATTTACCAAATTTCTTTTCGATCAGGGCGATCTGTCTTTCATTAGCTGTAAAGCCCTTGCTGGTAATGTTTACCTTCATAATACCGGCCTCCTTCATAAATATAGTAGATGTTACTAATCTCCGGCCTTCTTTCTGTATTTCACTACGGAAAACCAGCTTCCCGCCGGTCGAATCAGTAAGACAGTTTCATCCGCCTGACCTGGTCTTTGACCCCACACTCGCCTGTGAACAGTTTGAATTTATATTTTCCACAGGACTTACTTCTAAACCGCACCATGATCACGTCTCCGAAGAGAACGCTTACGTGGATCCTTTTGCCTGCGACTGGCCTGGACTTTCAACCACAGACGCGGATGCCTTCTGCCTGTAAATATTATAACATAAAAATGATATTCTATCCCACAATTGTCTTATTCTCAGGACGCTTATTGTTATATTTCCGGCCCACCGTCAGGGCTTGTATCCGGGGACTTCCGCCGCATCTTTTTTCTCCGGAAGCCTGCGCTGATTGCGTCCCGAGGCCATGACTGCCGTAAACACCTTCGATGCTCCTGCGCGCTTGAGCTCGGCGGCACATGTGTTTACAGTGCTTCCCGTAGTATATATATCGTCGACCAGCAGAACGGTCTTTCCTTCCAGAATGCTCTCATATTTCTCCGGGACCGAGAAGGCTCCCTTGATATTGCGGCTTCTCGCTTTCGCGCTCAGCCTGTTCATGGGAGCCGTATCCCTGGTCCTCACAAGCAGCTCCTGTCGGCACGGTTTTCCGAGTATTTCACACATGAACCGCGCGATGAGCTCCGCCTGGTTGTAGCCTCTCTTTTCCTCCTTCTCCGCGAACATCGGAACCGGAATGCAGATGTCGAAACCGAGCCTTTCATACGTTATTTTGTCGGCAAGTATCTGCCCGAGTATCCGCGCCAGATATGCTCTTCCGCTGTATTTGAGAGCATGAATCATCTCTCTGACGCAGCCCTGATAAATGAAGCACACCACACCTCCGTCCGTGTGCCGGACAGCTCCTGTACAGCCGGAGCACACATCGGACGGATACCAGCTCTCGAGCGGTTTTCCGCAGATCCTGCAGGTTCTGCGGTTGGCCCACGTTATGCTGTCGATGCACTCGCTGCAGAGCGAATAGAGCTGGCCGCGTCTTATCGGCTTTCCGCAGCCGGCACAGTAGATGTCGCCTGGAAATATCAGATCGGTTATTCTTTCCGGCAACGATTTTCTTTTATCCTTATACTTCAAAACGCCACCATGACACCCTCTTTAAAGGGTGCAGGCAGCGCTCAGTATTCCCAGTCACAATCAATTATACCATTATTTTACATCAACAGGGCCGCTTACTTTCAGCGATTTCTGAAGTTCTTCCGCCAGGCTGGTATACCGCTTGTCGGATTTGTCGTTTTTCACCATCGCCATCAGATACGCCGGCGAGCCTACGAGCACCAGGCCCTGCTTCGCCCTTGTCACTCCCGTGTACAGCAGATTTCTGTTCGCAAGCACGGGAGGAAATGATGAAACCGGCATGACGACCACCGGAAACTCGCTTCCCTGGCTCTTGTGTACGGTCATAGCGTAGGCAAGCTCTATTTCATTCACGTCCGAAAAATTGTATTCGGAATATTTCTCGTTGTCGAAGGCGACCGTTATTACAGCCTTGTCCTCGTCGATATCCGTTATAAAGCCTATGTCTCCGTTGAAGACACCGTTTCCTTCACCAGCCGTGTACAGAGATCTCCATTCCCTCGTATAGTTGTTCTTTATCTGCATGACCTTATCGTTTTTTCTGAATATTTTATTTCCGAAGCGGTGCTCCGGCTTGTCTGCAGCAGGAGGATTCAGGATCAGCTGGAGGTTTTCGTTCAGCGTGAAAGTCCCTACGGTGCCTTTTTTTACAGGAGTGAGAACCTGAATATCTCTGACGGGATCCAGCTGTGTGTAATACGAAGGCAGACGTTTTGAACAGAGAGAGAGGATCGTATCCAGGACCGAGGCGTCGTCGCTGCGTCTGAGCATGAAAAAATCCCCGTCTTTTTCATTCAGGAAAGGAAGTTCGCCCTGATTGATCCGGTGTGCGTTGACTACTATCATGCTTTCTCCGGCCTGTCTGAAGATCTCGGTCAGCTTTTCCGTATAAATTACTTCGCTCTCAATGATGTCTCCGAGAACGTGTCCTGCTCCAACGGAAGGAAGCTGGTCCGAATCGCCGACCATTATCAGTCGCGTCGACGGCTGCAGCGCGTCTGTCAGCGCATCCATGAGCATAATGTCGACCATGCTCATCTCATCGATTATGACAACGTTCTCTTCGAGCGGATTGTCGTGATCGCGCCCGAACTGCATCCTGTCTCCGCCGTCCGAGTAAGTGTATTCGAGAAGCCTGTGGATCGTTTTCGCCTCTCTGCCGCTCGCCTCCGTCATGCGCTTCGCAGCCCGTCCCGTAGGCGCCGCAAGCGCAACGTCGAATCCCGCACCTTCGAGCACGTCGATGATCGTATTTATTATCGTCGTCTTTCCTGTACCAGGTCCACCCGTGATGACACAGACACCGTTCGAAACCGCTGCCTTGACCGCAGACCGCTGGCTCTTCGAAAGCGTGATGCCTGCGTCGGCTTCAGATCTGAGTATGAGCCCGTCGATGTCCTTCATGACAGGCTTGACTTCGCTGTCGTTGAGAGCTATGAGCCTGCTGGCGACATTCGTCTCAGCCTTGTAAAAATCGTACAGATATATCGCGAGTCCGCCGCCGCAGTTCGTCAGCACGACTTTTCTCTCGATCGCGAGAGCGCGCGCGGCTTCATCGACGGCTTCGCCCGGAACGTCGAGCATATTCACGACGTTGTACCTGAAATCGTCGTAAGGAACGTATGTGTTGCCCCTTTCGGCCTCCATGGACAGAGCGTATTTGATCCCGCTCTCTATTCTGAAAGCCGAACTGTGATCGTATCCGAGCTGCTTCGCGATGTAATCGGCCTTTTTAAAGCCGAACCCTTTGATTTCGTTTACGAGCCTGTACGGGTTTTCCTTTACTTTTTCAATCGTGTCGTCTTTGTAGACACTGTACATCTTAAGGGCATAATCAGACGAGATTCCGTAATCGGCAAAAAACATCGCGACCCTGGCGAAATCGTTGTGTTTTTTGTAGGAATCGGCTATTTTCTTTGCAGTAACCTTTCCTATGCCGTCGACGGCAGTAAGTTTCTCTGGATAATTCTCCAGCATCTCAAGAGTTTTCGTACCGAAGACCTTCACTATGTTCTCGGCGGTCTTCCTGCGGACACCCTTGATGACTCCGGACTCCAGGAAACTCAGTATCGATTCTCTCGTATCCGGCCTGACCTCCACGATGCCTGAGGCGTAAAACTGTTCGCCGTATCTGCCTGTGCGCCATTCGCCCTCGATATCATACGTAAGGCCCTCGACGACTTCAGGCATATTGCCGACGCACGTAAACTGCTCCATCTCGTCATCGTTTTCAAACACTCCGACGGTGTAGTAATTTTCATTGTTTCTGTAAATGATGCCGGCAAGACGTCCGCGTTTGGTCACAGGTTCACCTTCTCACAATATGCAATATCCTCTGTCCTGGTGGTTCTAAATGATTAAAATGTCCGTTTATATACCTGTCTGTTCTCGAGAGTCCATACCCTGTCCGAAAACTCGCCCGGCTTCGTCGACGACAGAGCTTCTTCCATATCGTAATATCTCGCGTCGAATATATCGAGGTAATGGAGAAGCTCGGCTTCCGGGAACATCGGGCGCTTAGGGCTTCCGAATTCAGGTTCGTAATGATGAGTCAGGATCATGTGCTCGAGCATGACGGCCTTTTCCTCGCAGATGCCTAATTCCTCTGCGAGCCTGTCGATCATGACCACACCCTGAGTTATGTGTCCGAGCAGCTTTCCCTTGAAGGAATATCCCGACGATATTCCCCATTTATTCGAATCGATCTCCCTGATCTTCTCGATGTCGTGGATAATTACGCCTGTGATCACCCAGTCAGGATCCAAGCCTGTATATACCTCGCACGCCTTTTCGCCCATGAGGAGCATCCTCTTCATGTGCCACAGCAGCCCGCCCATCTCGGCGTGATGGTTTTTCGACGCCGCCGGATAGTAGAGGAGCTGCTCCCTGTTTCTCTCCATAACGGCACGTGCCACCTTTTTGAGATCCTCGTCTTTTATCTTATCTGTCTCTGCCATGATCTCATCGTACATAGCGGCACCCTCTTCAGGAGCTGTTTTTATGAGCGTGCTGTATTCGATTCCATCTTCAGGCGTGGCCTCTCTGAATCTCGTGATCTTGAGCTGTTTCCTGCCCTGCCATTCGTTTACGCCTGCCCTGACCTTGAGAACCGCGCTTCCGTCCAGCCTTTCCACCGCAGCTATCTCTTCAGGCGATGCGTCCCATTTCTTCGCGTTCACGTCGCCGGTTTTGTCCGACAGTATCATGTCTATATACTGCTTATGGTTAGAGCCCGTCTTTACGGAAACCTGCTTCATAAGGAAAAAATCTGTTATTTCTGTGCCGACCTCGAGATCAGCGACGTAAATATTTTTCAAAATATATGCCTCCCGCAGCTTAATATGTCTTCTCATTATTATTTAAAATAATAAATGAAGAGTATATAATTTAAGTGTATATGCCTTAAAGTGCACCGATTTCTGACGCGCACTGATTTTCGCATTTCATATTATGATACCATAAATGAAATATTGATAACAGGAGATAATACATGTTCAAAACCGGATACATACGCACGGCGGCTGCGTCTCCCGAGCTGCTGGTTGCAAACACCGAAGCCAACACCGGCCGAATCATCGAATGCATGAAGCAGGCCGACTCGAACAAGGCCGCTGTCGTGCTCTTTCCAGAGCTCGCCATCACTTCCTACACCTGTGCGGACCTGTTCTATCAGGAGCATCTTTACAGGAAAAATTTAGAAGGGCTGCGCCGCATCATCGAAGCCTCCGCCGGAATAGACGCGGTCGTGATAACAGGATTTTACCTGAGGCTCGCCACGAATCTTTACAACTGCGCTGCAGTCATACGCCACGGAAAGCTGCTCGGAATCGTTCCTAAAATGTTCCTGCCGAACAGCAGGGAATTCTATGAAGGCCGCTGGTTTGCTTCCGGCATAAGGACCGCAGAGAAATTGAAGAGTGTGAAACTCTTCGGCGAAGACGTACCGTTCGGCCACATCCTGTTTGAAGATCAGGAGAACGGCATATGCTTCGGTGTGGAAATATGCCAGGACCTCTGGATGCCGGTTACTCCGTCGTCGCTTCTCTGCCTCAACGGAGCCGATATCATCTTCAATCCGTCGGCGAGCGACGAAACCGTTGGAAAGGCCGACTACCGCAGACAGCTCGTCCACCAGCAGAGCGCTCAGAACATATGCGGATACGTATACTGTTCGGCCGGCGTGCACGAATCGACTACCGACCTCGTCTACAGCGGGCATCAGATCATTTCCGAATACGGAACAAAGATAGCCGAGAATCAGCGTTTTGAACGGACAGATACGATCACTTACGGTGATATAGATTTCGAGAGAATAAAGTTCGAAAAATCGCTCGACCACGACTTCGAGGAATGCGCAGACGCATATTCAGATTCCAGGAACTACACACACGTGGAAACCGGTCCTCTCGTGCTCCTCGACGACAGCGACAGGCTTATCAGACACTTTGAAAAGAATCCGTTCGTTCCTTCGAATACTGCAACCGTCGACGAGCGCTGCGAGGAAGTCTTCAAGATACAGACAGCGGGACTCGCCAAACGCGTCGAACATGTGCACGCCAAAACCGTCGTAGTCGGAATTTCAGGAGGGCTCGACTCCACTCTGGCGCTGCTCGTCTGCGTAGAGGCCTTCAAGCTGCTCGGCAGGGATCCGAAGGGAATAATCGCGGTTACGATGCCAGGGTTCGGCACGACCGGAAAGACGTACAACAACGCCCTTACAATAATGAAGCTGCTCGGCACGACCGTGCGCGAAATTCCTATCGGTGACGCTGTAATGCAGCATTTCGAAGCGATCGGCCACGATCCGGAGGTACACGATGTCACGTACGAAAACTGCCAGGCGCGCGAGCGCACTCAGATACTCATGGATATAGCAAACGAGGAAGGCGGTCTCGTCATCGGGACTGGAGACCTCTCGGAATCGGCCCTCGGCTGGAGCACTTACAACGGAGACCATATGTCCATGTACGCCGTCAACGTCAGCGTACCAAAAACTCTCGTCAAATTCGTCGTCGGCTGGGTCGCTGACCACAAAATCGCAGGAGCATCCGGCAGCAGCCCTTACAGCGCGGATGACAAGACGCTTGCAGCCGCTCTTCACGACATCATGGACACACCTATTTCGCCGGAGCTCCTGCCTCCTGACAGCAGCGGCCATATCGTCCAGAAGACAGAGGAACGCGTAGGTCCGTATACGCTTCACGACTTTTTCCTCTTCTACACTATGCGTTACGGCATGCGGCCCGCAAAGCTCTACTACATAGCGTGTCAGACGTTTGAAGGCACGTACGAAAAAGATTTCATAAAGAAATGGCTCCGCGAGTTCTACCGCCGCTTCTTCATGCAGCAGTACAAGAGAAGCTGTATTCCTGACGGCCCGAAGGTCGGAACCGTCACGCTCTCGCCTCGCGGTGACTGGAGGATGCCGAGCGACGCCGATTCGTCCGAGTGGCTTGCCGAAGTCGACAGTCTCTGACATTTAATATTTAAGGCGCGGCAGCCATCATGCTTAAGCATCAGGTTTTTGCATCAGGTTAAATATGCTTTATATAAAAAGGCAGGAATATTCCAATGGAACAACTGACATTTTTCGAAAACGATGTTTCTCAGCCGCTGGCCGACCGGATGCGTCCGGAGAGCCTCGACGAATTCGCCGGGCAGCAGCATCTCATAGGCCCGGGAAAGGTGCTCAGGCGCATCATCGAAAGCGACCGTGTGACTTCGATGATATTCTGGGGGCCGCCCGGAGTCGGCAAGACCACGCTCGCTCATATAATCGCATCGACGACTCACGCATCGTTCATCACGTTTTCGGCCGTCACGAGCGGAGTAAAGGAAATACGGACGGTCATGCAGAAGGCCGAGGAAAACAGACGGTTCGGAGAAAAGACGATCGTATTCGTAGACGAAATCCACAGGTTCAACAAAGCCCAGCAGGACGCCTTTCTTCCTTTTGTCGAAAAAGGCAGCATAATATTGATAGGCGCCACTACCGAGAACCCGTCGTTCGAGATCAACAGCGCCCTCCTTTCACGCTGCAGGGTCTTCGTGCTGAAGGCGCTCTCTGAGGAAGACATAGTAAAGCTCCTGAAGCGCGCTCTTTCCTCGCCGAAGGGATTCGGAAACCAGACCGTAAACATTTCAGACGATATGCTCGGGATCATCGCATCGTTTGCGAACGGCGACGCCCGCTCCGCTCTTTCGACGCTGGAGATCGCGGTCCTGAACGGAGACGTAGATTCTAACGGAGATATTACCGTCAACCGCGAGACGCTCGAACAATGTACTTCAAAAAAATCGCTGCTTTACGATAAACACGGTGAAGAGCACTACAATCTCATATCCGCGCTGCATAAATCCATGAGAAATTCCGACGCGGACGCCGCCGTCTACTGGCTCGCGCGCATGCTCGAAGCCGGAGAGGATCCACTCTATATCGCACGGCGCATCGTGAGATTCGCAAGCGAAGACGTCGGCATGGCCGATCCGCGCGCGCTCGAAATCGCGGTTGCAGCCTACCAGGCCGCCCACTTCATCGGCATGCCCGAATGCAGCGTCAATCTGACGCAGGCGGCCGTCTTCATGTCGCTCGCTCCTAAATCGAATGCAATGGAGACCGCATACAATGCTGCAAGAGACGATGCGCTTGAGCACCTGGCGGAGCCTGTTCCGATGAACATCAGGAACGCCCCTACAAAACTCATGAAGGACCTCGGCTACGGAGAAGGCTACGTATACGCCCACGATACGCAAGAAAAGATGGCGGCCATGCAGTGCCTCCCTGACTCGCTCGAAGGAAAGCAGTATTACAAGCCTACAGACCAGGGATTGGAGGCAAAGTACAAGGAGCGTTATGAGCAGATCAGGAAATGGAAAAAAGAACACTCCGAATAATTTTAATAATTTTTCTTAAAAATTTTAAATAAATTTAAATTAATAGTTGCAGTATTTCTATAAGCGGTTATAATAAAGAGTTGACTTTAAAAACGGCACGTGCTATACTATTGTTGTATACAATGAGAGGAATAGAAAGCAGCACTTATCCACGCAGCCAAGTGGATTATTTAGGAGGTGTCGTTTATCACATGTTTCATGTAGGAGATCTTATAGTTTACGGCAGCGAAGGCGTATGCAGGGTCGATGCCATCGGCGTTCCTGAGATCAGCGATGCGAATCAGGACAAAGAATACTACAAACTCTCCCCGCTCTACAGACAGGGCACGGTTTACACCCCTGTAGACACCAAAGTATTTATGCGTCCCGTTATCTCAAAGCAGAAGGCAATAGACCTCATCAAATCGATACCTGATATCGATGACAAAGTTATCGAAAACAGAAATATCAGGATCCTCAGCGAGAAATATCAGGAAACCATGAAATCACACGATTGCGAGGATCTTCTCAGAGTAGTGAAATCGGTTCATCATAAGAAGCGTCTTATGGATGAAAGAGGCAAGAAGCTCGGACAGGTAGATGAAAAGTACTACAAGAAGGCTGTGGACCTGCTTCACGGCGAGTTCGCAGTTGTCCTCGATATTCCTAAAGAGGACGTAGGCACTTACATCGCCAGCCAGGTAAAAAGCCTCAAGGAACAGGCAGACTGATAAATAATTTTCGTATAGAGCAGCTCCGCAATTGCGGAGCTGTTTTATTATGCAAAAAACGCCGCTTCTTCATGACTGTACTCATGTCTTCCCTGCTGTATCTGTATATCTCATGACCGTTCCCCGAAAAATAATAAATTCGCATATTCCGGCTGCAAGTAATATTAATTTATTTTTCGTCTATTTTTTATTTATATATTATTAATTTTCATCAACATATGATTTTCACATATTTTTTATATTATTATTGGATATAATTGGTTTATATTAGTTATTATTGATTTTATATAGTTATAGATTATAATATTAATAAATTTTATGTTAAATTAATATCATTTATCGTTTCACATATATTGAGATGAATATAGCTGTTTTTTGTTTTCGTTTTTTCAGATATATTCGCTCTTTAATTCATAATACTTTTTTCTGATTTCTAATAACTTCGTATGAAAAAAGGAGGAATCATGGGAACCGTTTACAATTCCGAGCGCGAAATCCGGCATTTCCTGGATCTTTGGAACAGCAAACCAAAAATGGTGAAAAAACATACCGCCGACCTGTGGGACGAACGGGCGGATGTGATGGAAAAGGAACTCGAAACAGATGAAGACCGAAAGCGCAGAAACGATGAACGAGTTGCAAGCGCTGCTGCATTCCTCCGGGAGCACGGTCTGCTCGCTGCCAATGACCAGGTCATCGACATCGGCTGCGGGCCGGGACGCTTCGTGGCTGAATTCGCAAAGACAGCAGGTCATGTGACCGGCGTCGATTTTTCCAAAAAGATGACGGAATACGGTGCCGCATATGCTGCTTCGCAGGGACTCAGCAACACCGATTTCTCCGTCTGCGACTTCAAGCAGGCCGACATAGAAGCACTCGGCTGGAAGGGAAAGTACGATCTCGTCTTTTCCTGTACCACGCCGGCTATCGGCAACTGGGAATTGCTTGAGAAATCCATGTCGATGAGCCGCGGCTGGTGCTTTCACGGAAGCTTTGTGGACTGCTACGACGGTCTTATCGCGGATATTGCAGAACACGTATTTCACCGGCCTTACAAGACACGTTTCACCGGATGGTCCTCCTACGCGCTGTTCAACATTCTCTGGTTAAAAGGCTACATGCCATATATTTCATACTTCGATGAAAAGTCCATGGATCGTTATTCCGCGAGCCGCTATCTGGCAGCCGAAATGGTCGAGGAATTCGGTATTTACCGGGATGATGAGGAATCGGTCGATAAAGTCTACGAATACCTGAAAGATAAGGAATCAAGCGGTGCGCTCGTCTATCCTTATCGCTGCCGCTACATGTGGATGCTCTGGAATGTGAATGACATCGTCGTCCGTCCATGAGAGATACGGCCCGAAAGGAGATTTACAGAAAATGAACGAACGTTTAAACCGGCGCAATGGGATGGAACGGAAGACAGGCTTTATCTACTGGCTGGTCCTGACTCTCTGTGTAATCGCTACATTTCTGATCTCTGCGTCGATCGGGAAATACGAGATCAGCATTCCTGATATTCTGTCGACCATCTACTACCACTTTTCCGATCCGTCAAAAATAACGGACTTGAACATGGAGACGACACTGTTAAACATTCGTCTTCCGAGACTGATCACCGTAATGATCGTCGGAGCCGGACTCTCGATCGCAGGATCTGCTTATCAGGGAATGTTCCGCAACCCGCTGGTCTCCCCTGATATCCTGGGTGCCTCCTCGGGTGCCGCTTTCGGAGCCTGCCTGGCCATGCTCGTCGGCATGAATAATTTCATGGTGCAGTTCATTGCATTTCTGATGGGTCTTGGTGCCGTAACGGTTGCATCCACTGTGACGAAAAAAATGAGCCAGGATCCTATCATCAGTCTGGTGCTCGGCGGCATCATGGTAAGCACACTGTGCGAGTCAGGCATTTCACTGGTCAAGCTGGTGGCCGATGCCGACAACGAACTGCCGCAGATCACATTCTGGCTGATGGGCGGCTTCAATACAATCAACAAGGATAAGATGGTCACCATCCTCCTGCCGATGCTGCTCGGATTCGTTCTATTGTTTTTATCCAGGTGGCAGCTCAACGTCCTGTCGTTCGGTGAAGGCGAAGCCCGTTCGATGGGTATCAAGACGTCACAAGTACGTCTGGTAGTCATTTTTGCGTCGACGCTTATCACGGCCTCGTCTGTATCCGTATGCGGACTCGTCGGATGGGTAGGTCTCGTCATTCCGCACATCGGACGTGCGCTCAGCGGGCCTAATTTCGTCAAACTCATTCCGACATGCGCACTCGTAGGCGCCATCTTCCTCATGGGAGTCGACGACGTCGCAAGATGTGCCTTCGACGTCGAACTGCCGATCGGCATCCTTACCTCGTTTATCGGTGTTCCGTTCTTCTACATCATTTACCGCTACAACAGAGGAGGCAATGCAAATGGCAATTCTTGAGGTGAAGGATCTGTGTTTCAGCTACGGCGATCATCAAGTTCTCAATCATCTCTCTTTTCAGATGAACGAGGGCGATTTCGTCTGCATACTCGGGAAAAACGGATGCGGAAAATCGACTCTGCTGCAGGTAATTCTGGGAATCCTGAAGGCGCAGAGCGGTTCGATTCTTCTGTATGGCGACGATGTGTACAAACTGAGTGAAAGAGAGCTCGCAAAAAAAGTAGCCTACATCCCTCAAAGCCATGTCCCTCCTTTCCCGTTTTCTGTCATGGATGTAGTGCTGATGGGACGCACGCCGCACATGAGCCGGACGTTCAACTGCACGCAGGAAGATCGTGATATCGCTTTTTCAGCGCTGGAGACGATGGGCATCGAGTCGTACGCGGACAGGGTTTATACGCATCTTAGCGGCGGCGAACGCCAGATGGTCATAATCGCGCGGGCCATCGCCCAGCAGAGCGACATCCTGATCATGGATGAACCTACAGCAAGCCTCGACTTTTTCAATCAATACAGAGTTCTCTCACAGATGATCAAGCTGTCGAAAAAGAAGAAAAGCATTCTCATGGTCACGCACAACCCTGATCACGCGACATACTGCGCGAACCACGTGGTTGCCATGGCGGACGGAACAATCGTAGGGGACGGAAGTGTCGACGAAGTGATCACCGAGCCGGTGCTCCGGAACATCTACGGCATGGATATACGCGTCAGGGACGTGCCTATGGACGATAAGCATAATGTACGTGTCTGCATTCCGGGAACAAATGAGTTTGATGCAGAATAAAGTCAATTCCAGGCTTTCTTCGCCTGTTATTGAAATATGTTTCTCTAATCTGTTGTTGTTAAAGGAGTAAAAGATGAAAGGAAAACGATTACTCGCCATCATCCTGTCGGTTGCAATGGTATTCGTCGTAACCGCCTGCGGTAGTTCTCAGGGAAATTCTTCCTCCTCGAGTTCTTCCTCTTCCGAAACGGCATCCTCAACCTCAGGAGATACGGTCACTGTCACGGACATCGCCGGCCGGGAGGTCGAGATACCTGCTCCGGAAGATCTGGAACGCGTGTACTCCACCGACACAAATGTGTTCTGCATGCAGTACATACTCGATCCTGACCGTATCGCATCGACCGGTTATTCACCGGTTGAATTCACCGAAGATGACCTGCCGTATATCCGGGAGGATATGGTCGGCCTGGGAACTTGCGGAACGCTCTCCGGACAGAACGGCGTTCTGGATTACGAGGCTATTAAAGCAGCGAACATCCAGCTCGTTATCGAATCGTGCGAAGTCAATTCGACCGATGATGATATGTCCAGCGACATCGAAGATGCAAACGATCTGCAGGATCAGCTTGATATTCCGGTAATCCTGCTGAGCACGACGCCGGAAGACATGGCTGACAGCTTCACCATCCTGGGTGAGGTCCTCGGAAAAGAAGATGAGGCTAAAGAAGTCGTCGATTATTTCGAAGGAATCGTCGATGAAGTAGAGACAGCCGTCGATAAGGTACCGGAAGAAGACCGGCCGACGCTTTATTATGCTGAAGGTTCCGACGGACTTTCGACCGAGCCGGGTTCATCTCAGCGTTCTTATGTTTTCAACACCTGCGGCACGACGAACGTAGCGACTGTCGAAGCGCTCGAAGGATTCGGTCAGTCATCCGTTTCCATGGAGGCACTGCTCGACTGGGATCCTGAAGTCATAGTAGTTCAGGGTACATCTGATTCCAGCGCTTACGACACGATCACGACAAGCAGCGACTGGGCGAACATCACAGCCGTAAAGAACGGCGACGTATACCAGATGCCTGACAAACCATTCGGATGGGCGGACCGTCCGCCTGGAGTAAACCGCTACATCGGCCTGCTCTGGCTCGCTGACGTACTGTATCCGGACGAAATGAACATCGATCTTACAGAACGTGTCATCGAATATTATGACAAGATCTACCATGTCACAATCACAGAAGACGATGTCACGACGCTGCTGAAAAATGCAACAAAAGAAACCAAAGAATAATCAGTAAAAGCCGTGGGACGGACTTGCTCTACGGCAAGTCCGCGATTGTTCACTATATTTCTGAACACTAGGCATGCTGATAACTGCTTTTCAGAATGAAAAGGAGCGGAGCACCAAATGGTGCTCCGCTCCTTTTTTACTCCGGCATTTTAAACCGGTCTGCCGGCATACCGGCTAATTTCTAAAGATTTGTATATCCGTTGAGGAATTTGTCGACTTCACGCGCGGCCTCTCTGCCTTCTTTTATGGCCCAGACGACGAGCGACGCTCCGCGTCTCATATCTCCTGCAGTGAATACCTTATCTCTGCTCGTTGCATAGTGGCCGCTCTCAACCGCTACGGTTCCGCGCTTGCCGGTCTCTACTCCGAAAGCTTTCGTCACGCTGTTTTCCGCTCCGGTAAATCCGGCCGCTATGATCGCCATCTGAGCAGGAACCGTCTCCTCGCTGCCCTCTATCTTTTCGAGGCGCTCCCTGCCTGTCTTCTCATCTTTCACGGACTTCATCCTGATGATTTCGACCGCGCTGAGCTTCCCGTTTTCATCCTTGATGAATTTGTTTACAGTAGCTCCGTAGATCGAAGGCTCCTTGCCGTAAACCGCCGCCGCTTCTTCCTGACCGTAACCCGGAACGTATACGTTAGGATATTCCGGCCACGGGTTGCCGGCCGCACGCTTCAGAGGCGGTCTCTCATGGCGCTGCATCTGCAGCACGCTCTTCGCTCCGTGCCTAACGACCGTCGCGAGGCAGTCGTTCGCCGTATCGCCGCTTCCGATGATCACGACATCCTTGTCTTTCGCCGAGATATATGTGCCCTCCTTGAGATCGTGGTCGAGCAGCGATTTCGTCGTCGAGGTCAGGAAATCAACCGCGAAGTAGATTCCGTCGGCATCTCTGCCCTCAACCTTCATATCTCTCGGCTGCGAAGCGCCGCAGCACAGAACTACCGCATCGTACGCCGATACAAGATCGTCCGCCTTGCGCTTGGTATTGATATTTTTTCCGGTGTAGAATCTGATGCCCTCGCGCTCCATGAGATTGATTCGGCGCATTACGACCTGCTTCTCGAGCTTCATGTTCGGAATGCCGTACATCAGCAGGCCTCCCGGTCTGTCGCTTCTTTCATAAACATGTACCGTGTGGCCTCTCATGTTCAGCTGCGCCGCGGCAGCAAGCCCCGAAGGACCGGATCCTATGACCGCTACTCTCTTTCCCGTACGGGGAATATCGAGCATCGGCTTTACCAGGCCCGAATCGAACGCGTTTTCGATGATCGCGAATTCGTTTTCGTGTGTCGTCACCGATTCTCCGTCGAGCGAACATGTGCATGCCTTTTCACAGAGTGCCGGGCACACGCGGCTTGTAAACTCAGGAAAGTTGTTCGTCTTGATCAGGCGGCTGTATGCAGCCTTGTATTTCCCCTGATACAGCAGGTCGTTGAATTCCGGAACCAGATTGCCGAGCGGGCACCCGACCGTTTTTCCGGCGATTTCGTGACCATACTGGCAGTAAGGGACTCCGCAGTCCATGCAGCGCGCCGCCTGTTCCGCCTGTTCCTCGTTTGAAAGATACAGATGGAATTCGTTGTAGTGTTTTATCCGATCGAGAGGTTCTTCCAGCTGCGATGTCCGGCGTGCATATTTGAGAAATCCTAAGTTCATACCCATTTACTCCGCCTCCCTTTCGTATTCGTAAAACGCGCTTTCAACCGACTGTTCGCTGCTCATGCCTTTCTGTTCGTACTTCGTGACGAGATCGAGCATGCGCTTGTAATCGTGAGGCATGATCTTCCTGAATTTCGGCAGATATTCTTCGAAGTTCTCCAGGATCATTTTCCCCTTAGGCGATCCGGTGTACTTCACGTGCTCCTCGATCATTTCTCTGAGCTCCGCAACATCTGTATTTCTGACGACCTTTTCGTATGAAACCATGCTTCTGTTGAGCTTCATGTAGACGTCGCCCTCTTCGTCGAGCACGTAAGCGATGCCGCCCGACATGCCGGCAGCGAGGTTCTCCCCGACAGGACCGAGTATAACTACTCTGCCGCCTGTCATGTATTCGATTCCGTGATTTCCGACACCCTCGACGACTGCTATGGCGCCCGAATTTCTCACGCAGAACCTCTCGCCCGCCATACCGTTTACGAACAGTTTGCCGGAAGTGGCTCCGTAAAGTGCGACATTTCCGATTATGATGTTCTCTTCAGGTTTGAAAGTGATGCCGTTCGGCGGATATACGATGATTTTTCCGCCGCTCATGCCCTTGCCGAGATAATCGTTGCTGTCGCCGCAGAGCTCAAGCGTCATACCCTTCGGCAGGAACGCCCCGAAGCTCTGGCCTCCGGTGCCTTTGCACCTTATATAATATGTGTCATCTTCCAGCGTATTGCCGTAAAGCTCCGTGATCCTCGACCCGAACACAGTGCCGAACGCTCTGTCGGTATTCGATACATTCACGTTAATGGTCGCAGGCTCTTTCTTCTTGAGCTTCGCTCCGAGCGTCTTGTAGAGAACCGTCTCGTCCTTCGTCTTGTCTATCTTGAAATCAAACGAATCGGCCGGAACAAACGTGCGCTTCACGTCGTCTCCCGTATAAGGATTGTCGAGAAGCGGATGAAGATCGACCGAGCTCGTCTTTCCTTTCAGCTTATCTTCGTCAGGCTCGAGCATGTCAGTCCTGCCGACCATTTCGTCGACTGTCCTGAACCCGAGCTTCGCCATGTATTCTCTCAGTTCCTGCGCTATGAAGAACATGCAGTTCTTCACGTACTCAGGCTTGCCTCTGAATCTCTTGCGGAGGACAGGATTCTGCGTAGCTATTCCCATCGGACAGCTGTCCCTGTTGCAGACTCTCATCATCACGCATCCAAGAGATACGAGCGGAAGCGTGGCGAAACTGAATTCCTCTGCTCCGAGGAGCGCTGCCACCGCTACGTCTCTGCCGGTCATAAGTTTGCCGTCCGCCTCGAGCTTTACTCTCGTTCTCAGGCCGTTCATGATCAGAGTCTGATGCGCCTCTGCGAGCCCGAGCTCCCACGGCAGACCTGCTCCCATCGTGGAGTTGGCCGGCGCTGCGCCTGTGCCGCCGTCGTATCCTGAGATGAGGATGATCTCGGCGCCGGCCTTCGCTACTCCGGCCGCAACCGTTCCTACTCCGGCTTCCGACACGAGCTTGACATTTATAGCAGCCTTGCTGTTAGCCGACTTGAGATCGTATATCAGCTGAGCCAGATCCTCGATCGAGTAGATATCGTGATGAGGAGGAGGCGAGATGAGGCCCACCCCTGGTGTCGAGAATCTCGTTGCCGCTATTTCAGGATATACCTTCCTGCCTGGCAGATGTCCGCCTTCGCCTGGCTTGGCCCCCTGAGCCATCTTTATCTGTATTTCCTTCGCGCTCACAAGATATTCAGACGTGACTCCGAATCTCGCGGATGCCACCTGCTTGATCGCGCTGTTTTTATTGATTCCGTTCTTAGGCTTGAATCTGTCCGCGTTTTCTCCGCCTTCGCCCGTATTCGACTTGCCGCCGATTTCATTCATCGCAATGGCGAGCGTTTCGTGGGCTTCCAGCGAGAGCGCACCGTAAGACATAGCTCCGATCTTGAACCTCTTCACTATGGATTCCACGCTCTCGACCTCGGAAAGCGGAACTCCCTTCTTCGGAAATCTGAACTTCATCAGGTCGCGTATATGAGCCGGAGAATCGTCATCCTCTATCATAGACGCGTATTCCTTGAATTTTTCGTAGCTTCCTGTCCTTACAGCCGTATGCAGAGCGTCGATCGTGGCAGGATTATAGAGATGCTTTTCTCCTCCGTTCACGTTTTTCCTGAATCCCATGCTCTCCGGAGTGAGATCCGTCGTGAGACCCAGCGGATCGAACGCCTTGTTGTGTCTCTCCAGGATGTCGTTCTCTATATCCTTCAGCGTTATGCCGCCTACAGGGCTGAGCGTATTCGTAAAGTACTTGTCTATGACTTTCTTGTCGATGCCCACGGCCTCGAAAATCTGAGCTCCCATGTACGACTGGATCGTCGAAATGCCCATCTTGGACGCGATCCTCAGGACTCCGGCAAGCACGCCGTCGCAGTAATCCTCGGACGCCGCATAGTAGTCCTTGTCGAGTATGTTGGTGTCGACCAGATCCTTGATCGTGTCGAGTGCGAGATACGGATTGATAGCAGTGGCACCGTAGCCGAGCAGCGTTGCAAAATGGTGTATCTCTCTTGGTTCCCCGCTTTCGAGTATGAACGAAAGCTGCGTCCTGTTCTTCGTCCTTACGAGATGCTGCTGAACCGCCGAAACAGCCAGGAGCGAAGGCACCGGAACGTGATATTCGTCGACGTCCCTGTCGCTCAGGATTATTATATTCGTGCCGTCCCTGACAGCCCTGTCCACGAGCAGGAATATGTCCTCGATGGCGTCCTCGAGCGAAGTCCCCTTATAGTAAGTGATCGGAACTACCTTGACCTTGTAACCCTCGATCTTCGTATACTTTATCTTCAGCAGGTCGGTGTTCGTAAGAATAGGATTTCTTATTCTGATCGACTTGCAGTTCTCCGGAGTGACCTTGAGCATGTTGCCTGAAGCTCCCAGATAAACGTGCGTCGACGTCACGATCTCCTCTCTGATCGCATCGATCGGCGGATTCGTCACCTGCGCGAACAGCTGCTTGAAATAGCTGAACAGAGGCGGATTCTTTTTCGAGAGCAGCGGCAGCGGAACGTCTGCTCCCATCGCCACGATCGGCTCCTCGCCTTTCATCGCCGTATTCTTCAGGTACCAGTTGATGTCCTCATATGTATATCCGAATACCGTCTGAAGCCGTGCCAGCTCATCTTTGCTGTACTGTACGTCAGCCTTGTTCGGAATCTTGATATCGGCAAGTTTCGTGAGGTTTTCCTCGAGCCACTCGCCGTAAGGATGCTCGGTGGCATACTTCATCTTGAGTTCATCGTCGGAGATAATGCGTCCCTGTCTCGTGTCGACGAGCAGCATTTTGCCCGGACGGAGCCTGTCCTTTTCCACGATCTCGGAAGGATCGATATCCAGCACTCCTACTTCCGACGAAAGGACGAGATAGCCGTCCTTTGTCACGTAATATCTCGAAGGACGGAGTCCGTTTCTGTCGAGCACCGCCCCCATGACGTCGCCGTCGCTGAAGAGTATTGAAGCAGGACCGTCCCACGGCTCCATCAAGGTAGCCTCGTACTGGTAAAAATCTCTCTTCTTCTGATCCATATTGCGGTTGTTGGCCCACGGCTCAGGAATGCATATCATGAGGGCCTTCGGGAGATCGATGCCCTCCATCATCAGAAATTCCAGCGTGTTGTCGAGCATGGCAGAATCGCTAGCCCAGTGGTCGACAACTGGAAGCACCTTGTAGAGATCCTCTTCTCCGAGCATGCCGCCCTTCATCGTTTCCTCGCGGGAATACATCTTGTTGACGTTGCCTCGTATCGTATTTATCTCGCCGTTGTGCACGATGAGCCTGTTCGGATGAGCTCTCTCCCACGAAGGGAAGGTATTTGTAGAAAATCTCGAATGAACGATTGCGATCGCCGATTTGAAGTTCTCATCCTGAAGGTCGAGATAGAACGCTCTGAGCTGGCCGACGAGAAACATACCTTTATATACTATCGTCCTGCTGGACAGCGAGCATACATACGTATTGTGATTCGCCTTCTCGAATATGCGCCTGACGATATAGAGCTTTCTGTCGAATTCGATGCCCTGGCGCACATTCCTCGGTCTCTTGATGAAACACTGGTAGATCGAAGGCATGCTTTCGAGCGCCTTGCTGCCGAGTACGTCTGCATTTACAGGCACCTTTCTCCAGCCGAGCATCTTTAGCCCTTCTTTTTTCAGTACGACTTCGAAGAGCTTCATAGACTGCTTGAGCTGAAGTTCGTCCTGTGGAAAGAAAAACATTCCCACTCCGAAGCTTCCGTCCGCCGGCAGATTTAACTCCGGCTCGGCCTCTGCGAAGAACGAGTGCGATATCTGAAGCAGGATTCCTACTCCGTCGCCTGTCTTTCCGGTAGCGTCCCTGCCGGCTCTGTGTTCGAGTCTTTCGACGATAGTCAGGGCATTGTCCACGGTTTTATGCGATTTTTTGCCCTCTATATTTACGATCGCGCCGATTCCGCAGTTGTCGTGCTCGTACGAGCTGTCGTACAAAGGCGGTCTTTCGTGCGCAGTTCCAAACAAATCTTCGCGCTTTTCTTCCATTTTTTCCTCCCTGACTCCGGCGGCTCCAAAAACGCCGGCCTTCATTTCCATAAAAACATCTCGAGTGAAAAAATTGCCTCACTGGTTCAGCGAGACAAAATGTGTACAATGTATAATTTGTATCCATTATAAACATAATTTTTCCATTGTCAAACTTGAGAATTCGGCTGTAGGCAAAATATTTTCTGTAAAATACGCATTTATCCGTAATTTTTAAGAATACCAAGCCTGTAAACTGCGCTATAACGCCGCAAAACGGCGAATACGAAACATATTTATTACTTTAAAGGCGGAGCAATAAAATGCTCCGCCATCTCAAATTTTGCATTATTAATAACCGAACTCGTTTATCGCTTCAGAACTTGTTTATCGCTTTAATCAAATACAATTATAATGCATCAGCGTAAAAAAGTAATCAGAATTTGCGATAATATTATAAAAAGAAATTAATTCGTCTTTCCGCTCTTAGCCCTGAACTTCCCGCGGAGCCAGTCGAGCCACTCGTCCATGCCGATGCCCTTCAAGACATCCATTTCGTAGATCGGCGCATCTGTATTGAGAGCAACTATGTCCTTCTTTGCTGATTCCATATTGAAATTCGTGTACGGAAGCAGATCCGTCTTCGTCAGGAGCACGACGCCTGCTTCGCTGAAGAGCAGCGGATACTTGGCCGGCTTGTCATCTCCTTCTACGACGCTGAGCACCGCTACTTTGCAGTCCTCGCCGAGATCGAATTCCGCCGGGCATACCAGGTTTCCCACGTTCTCGATGAACAGAATATCGATATCGTTGAGATCCAGGTCGGACGCAGCCTGCGAAGTAATCTCAGCGCTGAGGTGGCATCCGCCCGCCGTGTTTATCTGAACAGAAGGGATTCCGAACTTCTCGATCCTTTCGGCGTCTTTCGTCGTATAGATGTCGCCCTCGATCACGGCAACCCTGAATTCGTCTTTCAAAGATTCTATGGTCTTCTCCAGAAGAGTCGTCTTGCCGCATCCTGGCGATCCGATCAAATTGACTACCAGCGTGTTGTCGAACAGTTTTCTGTTTTCGTCTGCCTGGTTGTCGTTTTCCTGCAGTATGTCCTGATCTAAATATACCTTCATCTTCTATTCTCCCTCAAATGAATCGATGTACAGCTCGCTGCCTGAAATAATTTCAAAATTGGTCTCACCGCAGTTCGGACACCTGACATCATGAAAGTCTTCCTTCTGGTATTCCGTCCCGCAGTCCCTGCATTTCAGGATAACCGGCCTGACCGCCATATCGAGAACAGCATCCTGGAAAATAGGTCTTCTCCTTTTCAACAAGCGGAATGACTCCTGCATCAGTTCAGGCAGAGCACCGCGCAGCTCTCCCAGAACCAGATGGATGACCCTCACCCTCTTGATTCCTACTTCAGCCGCTTTGTGCTCTACAGCGTTCAGTGTAAACTGCACCAGCGATGATTCATGCATCAGTTATTCCTTTCCGTTATGATCCCGTTAAAAATCAATTGATATTACAAACAAAAGAAACGTTTGCACGCAAGCTTATTATAGCACATGTTAATAAAATAACACTCGTTTATTACCTTATTAATGCCATGCCAGAAACAATGAGAAGCTATGGGAAGCAATGTCAGATATACCTGCCTGCATCTCCCTGCCGCACGAGTTTCAGAAACTTTTATGAATACTTCACACAGACTTAATTGTTTAAGGCGCACCTCTCTGGTAAAATCCAGATTGTAAAGAAGAGATTAATGAAAGTATTTAATCGGAAGGAGTGATTAAATAATAATGGAAAACAAAGAAACACTCAGGGAACAGCTGAACGAAATCGACGGCTTCATCTGCGACATGGACGGAGTCATATACTATGGAAGCAGGCTTCTACCCGGAGTAAAAGATTTCGTAAACTGGCTCAAAGACAACGGCAAGCATTTTCTTTTTCTGACTAACGCAAGCGACAAGTCGCCCGTCGATCTCAGGGGCAAGCTTCTGGGCCTCGGACTCGACATAGACGAGTCTCATTTCTACACAAGCGCTCTTGCGACGGCGCGCTTTCTCGCAAGCCAGTCGCCCGGATGTTCCGCATACGTGATAGGCGAACCGGGACTGATAAACGCCCTCTACGATCAGGGGATCAGCATGAACGATACGAATCCCGACTACGTGGTCGTCGGAGAGGGTCACAATTACAACTACGACACGATAATCAAGGCGTGCAATATGGTCAACAACGGAGCACGTCTGATCGGCACCAACTACGATATCACAGGGCCGAAGGACGGCGGAATCGCACCTGCCTGCAGAGCTTTTACGGCTCCTATCGAACTTGCCACCGGAAAGAACGCATATTTTGTCGGCAAACCCAATCCGCTGATGGTGCGCACCGGTCTCCGCATGCTCGGCACACACTCGGAAAGATCGGCGATTATCGGAGACCGCATGGACACCGACATCGTCGCCGGAATTGAGACAGGCATGCACACGTTCCTGGTGCTGACCGGCGTCACAGACATGCACACGGTCAACAACTTCCCGTACAGGCCTGAATTCATACTCAAAGGAGTATGCGATATTCCGGAAGCATTCAGAGACTGATACTGCACGAACAACAGTGGCAGGGGCAGGGGGCATCGGTCCAGGCCGGTCACAAAAAACGAAAACGGCACATACAGCAAAAGGTCCGGAACGCACAGACGTTCCGGACCTTGTTTCTTTCTGAATATTATTGGAGCTGCAGCCGCATTGAAACGGCAGCTCCACTGGAACAGCATCACCGCAGTGGTACTCATTCCCCTGACCGTTTATTTTCTTGCGCATTCTGCATCTTTGCCCTGCAGGATGTCGAGACCGTGCTTCAATGAAGGAAGTATCGGACCGAGGACTTCCTCTATCGCCTTCGGGCTCCCGGGAAGATTTACTATAAGCGTATCCCCTCTGATTCCCGACTCGGCTCTCGACAGCATCGCTCTCATAGTGATCTCCAGGCTGATGCTCCTCATGGCTTCTGAAATGCCAGGTGTGCGCCTTTCTACGACATCCATCGTCGCCTCAGGTGTGACGTCGCGCTTTGAGAAACCCGTTCCGCCGGTCGTTATGATGAGATCGATTCCCTCTTCATCCGCCATCTTTATCATGGCTGCCGAAAGCTGGTCTCTCTCGTCTGGAAGCATTACGTAGTCAGCGACCTCGTAATCGTCGGAAAACTGTCCGACGATCTCTTTTATCTTCGGGCCGCCTTTGTCCTCTCTTTCTCCTCTCGAACCTTTGTCGCTGGAAGTAATGATGCCTACTTTATACATTTTGCCTCCTTTCTCCCGGCAGTTTCCGCACGGGCAGTCAGTATTTTTCAGCCAGTATTCTGGCAAGCAGTACGCCGCTGGCCGACGCCTGCGAAAGCGAATGCGTGACGCCCGAACCGTCTCCGAGCGCGTACATGCCTTTTACTTTTGTCTCCATATTGTTGTCTACTTCGATCTTCGAATTGTAGAACTTGACCTCCACTCCGTAAAGCAGTGTATCTTCGTTTGCCGTGCCCGGGGCGATCTTGTCGAGCGCGTATATCATCTCGATGATGTCGTCGAGCTGGCGTTTTGGAATTACAAGGCTCAGGTCACCCGGCGTAGCGTTGAGAGTAGGACGCGTGAAGCACTTCTCCATGCGTCTTTCCGAGCTTCTCCTGCCCTTCACGAGATCGCCGAAGCGCTGCAGAAGTACTCCGCCGCCCAGCATATTCGAAAGCCTGGCGATCGATTCTCCGTATTCGTTGCTGTCGTCGAACGGCTCCGTGAGCTGGTTCGTGACGAGCAGCGCAAAGTTCGTGTTTTCCGTCCTGAGCGCCGGATCTGAGTAGCTGTGGCCATTTACCGTGACGATGCCGTTCGTGTTTTCAGAAACCACCTCGCCGTACGGATTCATGCAGAATGTCCTGACCATGTCGTTGTACTGGTCAGTCTTGTAGACGAGCTTGCTTTCGTAGACCTCGTCCGTTATGTGCCTGAAGATCTCGGCAGGAAGCTCAACCCTGACTCCGATATCCACCCTGTTGCTCTTCATTTTTATATTGAATTTGCGGCATATCGACGACATCCAGTCGGAGCCTGATCTTCCGGATGCGAGCACGAGATTGTCGCATGTGAAAGTCTCGCCCTTTGACGTCTTAACCGTAAAGACTCCGTCCTTTTTGTCGACGTCCGTGACAGCGTCGAAAAACCTCATGTCGATGTTGTCTTTGGTGTAATCGTAGACCTTTGCCAGAATCTTTCTGTTGCGGTCTGTACCCAGATGTCTTACCTTGGCATCGAGAAGATGCAGATTGTTCTTCAGCGCGAGAGTCTTCAGATCCGACGACTTGGTCGAATAGAGCCTGGCCTCGTGGCCGTCGAGCTCGCAGAGCACGCTGTCGACGTAGAGCATGAGCTTCATGGCCTCGTCTCTTCCGACATACTTGTAGAGATCTCCGCCGAACTCGTTCGTAATGTTGTATTTACCGTCGGAAAGCGCCCCTGCGCCGCCGTAACCGTTCATGATACTGCAGGTTTTGCAGTTGATGCATGTGTCCGTAAGTCCCTGATGTATCGGGCAGATACGTTCCTCCAGAGGCGATCCCTTTTCAAGCATTAGCACGCGTGCCTTCACACCGAGCTTCGTCAGCTCGTATGTCATGAACACGCCGCTGGCGCCGGCTCCCGCAATTATTATATCGTATTTATTGTCATTCATAAATCGTTACAGCCTCCCGGCTCTTTCAAAAAGCAGCACCAGTGCGTCTGCGCCCGTGCCGCCACATTAATCTGCATACGCAGCAATATAATTATACCCGATGATGCGCCGTCTGACTCCGGAAAATAATTTATATCCTACTGTTATCTGCGATCCTCTGCTGTTATCAGCGATCCTCGTCCCGTGATCCTCGCTTTGCTCCTGGCATCAGATTTAACGCATGATCCCGTGCTTCTGTACTCCGGCGGGATGCACCAGCCGCTTGCAGTCACACGATTTCTGCCGTCCGCCTGTGCTGAATAAATAAGTCGCCGGGCTTCAGTGCTTTAATATTCACATCGCATGTGCTGCTGCCGCTGATGCCAGTGTTATTCTTCACAACACCGGTATCTCCTATGCGATTCCGTAGATTGTTTTCCGCTTCGTCCAGTAATATATCATTATGGCTGCTGCAGTCACTGCCCAGCTTATCGGATACACCGCCATGAGCGTACCGAACGTGTGGTGTGCCTGGAAAATGGTAAATATCCATAATATCCTGACACCGCACACTCCGATGAGTGTCTCCAGCGCCGGAACGAGCGAGTAGCCGTGGCCTCTCAGCGTTCCCGAAAAGATTTCCATAAATATATTGACAAATTCAAATCCTACTATGCAGTAGAGTCTTATCATTCCGTACTTCGTCACGACCGGATCCGAATTGAATATCCTGAGAATGTACTCGCCCGGGAGCACCATGACTACGAAAATGAATACACAGGCGAGAAGCCCCTGGCCGAGGCTGATTTTGAGAACTCTCCTGCACCTTTCCATCTGCCTGGCTCCGCTGTTCTGTCCCGTGAAAGTCGTGCACGCCTGGCCGAACGAATTGACGATGTAATATGCCATGATCTCGATGTTCAGCGCAGCCGACGACGCCGCCATGATATCGGAACCGAGACTGTTGATGGCAGACTGGACGACTATATTCGAAATCGCAAAGACCATTCCCTGCAGGCCGGCAGGAAGGCCTATCTTGAGAATCTTCCTCAGGATATTGAAATCGATGCGGAGTTTTCTGAATTCCACCTTGTATATTCCGTCGCTTTTCAGAAGGAATACAAACATCAGCAAAGAGCTGACGCCGTTGGCGATTACCGTGGCCAGCGCGACGCCGTCCGCCGTCATTCCTGCTACGATGACGAAGAAGAGATTTAGTATCACGTTCAGCACGCCTGAGATGACAAGGCATATCAGAGGCGTTCTCGTGTCTCCGTGGCTCCTGAATATAGCCGACTCGAAGTTGTACAGGAAGATGACAGGCAGGCCGATCATGTAAATTCTCAGATATGCCAGAGCCATGCCCATTATATTGTCCGGAACTCCCATAAGTTCCAGCAGCGGTCTCGATATGAGCTCGCCGACGATCATGATCGCAAACCCTGCAAGTACGGAAAAGACGATCGATGTATGCACGGCTTTTCCGACCGATTTCTCGTCGCTGCCGCCTGTAGCCATTGAAATGACGACATTTGCGCCGAGCGAAACGCCGACGAACAGATTCACCAGCAGCCCGATCACAGGACTGTTGCTGCCGACGGCAGCCATCGCCTCCTTGCCGACGAACTGTCCTACGACCGCCACGTCAGCCGAGTTGAACAGCTGCTGCAGTATTCCTGTAAGGGCTACAGGAAGGGCAAACATGAATATCTTTCCTCCGAGCGGACCATGAATCATGTCGACTTCGCCGCCGGCTCCCGCTCTCTTCTCTCTTCTCATGGTAAAACCCCTTACAAAAAAACAGCCTGCCGGCCCCGGTGCCGAAAGCTGTCTTCAATCTGTCGATATAACGGACTGTATACTATTATTAGTATACAGAAAGTATAAATATAAAGAAAGCCACCTCTGCCGGTGAATTCTCACCGGCATAAGCGGCCGTAATCTGGTCGAGGTGACTGGATTTGAACCAGCGGCCTTTGCGTCCCGAACGCAACGCTCTACCAAGCTGAGCCACACCTCGCAGTTCATTAGAACGAGACTTATTATACCTATTATCTATATAAAAATCAATACGAAAAATTTCATATTATTTACTGTTATTTTTCAATTTACCATGCATTTTATCGATATAACGCGATAAAGTCCGAAATATAATTCCCTGTTTATTTTATTCTGGCAAAAATAATTTTGGTTAAAATGTCATTTCAATGAAAGGAAATTTGACAGTACCTGCTTTTCGAGTCATAATGTATATGGTTTTAAAAATGTATGCACTTTATACAATGTAGTGTGAAGTGCACGCACTTATTTTTTTTTATAGTTATTTCTGCTTTGGAAAGGATATTGGAGGGAAAAAGTATGGAAGCTTTTGCTAATGCCGTCAGTACCATAGATGGCATCCTGTGGGGCATACCACTGATCGTTATTCTGTTAGGCACCCACATCTTTATGACTATAAGAACAGGCTTCGTTCAGAAACATGTTTTCAAAGGCATAAAACTTTCAGTGACGCCTGATCCGGAAGGCACAGGCGAAGTATCCCAGTTCGGAGCTCTGGCGACGGCGCTCGCGGCTACGATCGGTACAGGAAATATCGTCGGTGTATCTACAGCACTTATCTCCGGCGGTCCTGGAGCAATCCTCTGGATGTGGCTCACCGGTGTATTCGGTATGGCATCAAAATACGGCGAATCATATATGTCCGTTAAATACAGAGTCCAGACCGAAGACGGACGTATGCTCGGAGGCGCGATGTACGCCCTCGAAAGAGGACTCCACCAGAAATGGCTGGCCATTCTCTTCGCTTTATTCGCAGCGCTTGCAGCGTTTGGTATCGGATGCATGACTCAGGCGAACTCGATTTCGACAGCCTTCTCGCAGAACTTCGGAATTCCGGTATGGATTACAGGAATATTCGTAGCGCTGCTGCTCGGCATCGTAATCATCGGCGGAGTTAAGTCGATAACAAGAGTCTGCAGTCTGCTCGTACCGTTCATGGCTCTGTTTTACGTAGCCGGATGTGCAATCATCCTCATCATGAACGGAAGATTCGTAGGACCTGCAATCGTGCTCATCTGCCAGTCTGCATTTACTCCGAAGGCTGGATTCGGCGGACTCGCCGGTTTCGCAGTTGGTCAGGCTATCCGTTATGGATGTGCTCGAGGCCTCTTCTCCAATGAATCTGGTATGGGTTCCGCTCCACTGGTAGCAGCTGCTGCAAAGACAAAGAACCCTGCAAGACAGGCTCTCGTTTCAATGACAGGTACTTTCTGGGATACAATAGTCATCTGCGCACTGTCAGGACTCACACTCGTATCTTCAGTCCTCAAGGACCCTTCACTCGGATCTACACTTGCCGACAAGACAGTCCTCACATTCACAGTATTCGGACAGATCCCTGTTCTGGGCAAACCGTTGATAACTATAGCGCTCGCGCTCTTCGCATTCTCGACTCTCCTCGGATGGTCGTACTACGGTGAGAGAGGCGCTGAATACCTGCTCGGTTCGAAGGTCATTCTGCCGTACAAATTCCTCTTCGTAGCAATGTCATTCGTAGGATCGGTCATCGAACTCGACCTCGTATGGAACATCGCAGATATACTGAACGGACTCATGGTTATACCAAACGTAATAGGTATGATAGCACTTTCAGGAATCATTGCAAGGGAAGGCGGGTACTATATCAAACATATTGATGAAGCCGATAACACGGAAATTCCGGTTATCGCATCCCGATGACTGTATTTAGAATTTAGAATAAATGCGGCGGACGCCTTTATCGATACAGTTATAAATAAACATAAAAATTCAGCCGGTCCTTTTAAAAGGACCGGCTTTTTTACGATCTTGATTATTACGATTTCGAATTTACAATCTCGAATTTACGATCTTGAATTTACGCGATCTTGAAGCTGTATGTCATCTCGTGGCATCAGCATCGTAAGTCAACGTCTGAAACCGTATTGCATAATATTTCTCTGCTAGATGAGCTTGCTCGACTGTCTCCAGATACCCTGTTTCTCGGCCGCTTTTATGAGATCCTCGCGGTAGTCAGGATGAGCCAGATTTATGATCTGCTCGGCTCTCTCCCACGTCGATTTGCCCTTCATATAAGCGATGCCGTACTCAGTGACGAGATACATTACGGATGCTCTCGGGCAGCTTACTATCGAACCCGGCTGCATATAAGGAAGAATGAGCGATTCGACAGTCCCGTCCTTGAGGGTCTTTGTCGAAGGAGTGCATATGATACTCTTGCCTCCATTGCTCATGAAAGCGCCTTCGACGAAATCGAGCATGCCGCCTGTTCCGCTTATATGAAGCGGTCCTATGGATTCGGCGTTTACCTGGCCGTAAAGATCTATCTGCAGACACGCATTTACCGATACCATCTTGTCTATTGAACCTATTACGTCCATGTCGTTTACGTAATTGACCGGTCCGCTGCAGCAGATCGGATTATCGTCGAGGAAGTCGTACAGCTTCTTCGTGCCGAGTGCGAATGTGTAGACCATCTTGCCGTGATCTCTCGACTTGCCTCCGGTGATCTTGCCTGCTTCGTACATATCTACGAAAGAATCGACGAGCATTTCCGTATGAACGCTGAAATTGCCGAGATCCGTCTGGTTGATCAGCTCGCCCAGATGATTCGGGATGGCGCCTATGCCGAGCTGCAGGCACGATCCTTCCTCTATGAGCGGAAGAATGTATTCCGCTATCTTGGCTTCCTCAGGCTTAGGCTCTCTGATCGGGAGCTCAGGCAGCGGATAGTTCGCGTCTACCACGTAGTCGACTTCAGATATGTTGACCATCTGATCTATTCCGTGGCAGCGCGGCATGGCTCTGTTAGCCTCGAGTATTACTATATCCGCGTTATCTATGATGCCTCTTTGTTCGGCATTAGTTATTCCGAAATTGAAATTGCCGTGTTTGTCGATAGGACCCGTCATGACGAAAGCTACGTTGAGATCGTAGTTTTCCCTATAGTTCTTGTTACCTTCGTGGAACAGGATAGGAACGAACCACGCCTGGCCTCTCTTGTTTATTACACGGTCCTTCTTGCTCATGTGAGTAGAGAAAAGCTTGAAATGTTCTCCTGTCTTGTCAGCCTCGAGTGTTTTGTAAGTTCCCGGAAGGCTCCACAATGTGCTGTAAAGAGTTACATCTTCGAGCTCGTCGACTCTGCGCGCCAGAGCCGCCTCGAGATCGCGGCATATTCCACCGAACCCTCCAAGATGTACTTTGTCTCCGGACTTGACAACCTTAACTGCTTCGTCCGCTGAGACGAGCTTTCTCTGGTACTCGCTCTTAAGATCTGCCTTTGTCGTAAAAAAATTAGAACTGCTCATAATGATCCTCCGCAAAGTGATAAATCTTTGCCGCATATACACTACATTTCAAAATAAGTTCTTTATGCAAAATATTTGCAAACTAACTATCTCTAACGGTGATATTATATCACATTAATAGATTAACAATTGTTTATTCTAATAAATTTTTAACAAGCATTGATTATCTGCCGGCCCGCCATGATGCCACTTCCGCATAACCGTCTTGATAACAGTCTGCTGTTCCGGCGGCACTGCACGCAATACCGCCTGATATTCCATCGAACGGTACAAATCACGCAGACATCGGGAAAACTCCTTCACACCGCAGGATACTATTTTCACAAAGTCCATGCCTGCAGTCCGGAATCACGCTGCCGCGGCTGCTCATGACTTTTGGTCTGCGCAGGTGCACACGAAGCATCGCATATGCCCGTTACGCGTGTCTGACAGGCGTATATTCCGATATCTCGCGGCTTATGGTCACTATATCGCTGTAACCGAGTTCATGGATATCATGGTGGCCCGTCACCCTCGCAAACGTCTCGAGCTCTGACTTGATGACGTTGAAATAATTTGCGACTCTGGCCGCCGCCTTGCCGACGTCCAGACGCTTCCTGAGCTCGGGATCCTGTGTCGCCGCCCCGACAGGGCATCTGCCGCTCCCGCATATCCTGTACTGCTGGCATCCGGCCGCGATGAGAGGCGCGCTCGCAACTGCCACCGCATCCGCTCCCATGGCTATCGCCTTCGCGATGTCTCCAGACGAACGCAGCCCGCCTGTTATCACGAGCTCTATATCGGAGTTCATCTCGTCGAGGTATTTTCTCGCCCTCGCCAGCGCATATACGGTCGGAATGCTCGACGAATCGCGAAGGAACAGAGGACTCGATCCTGTTGCTCCTCCTCTGCCGTCTATCGTGACGAAATCAGGTTCTGCGAACAGACAGTATTCGAGGTCTTTTTCGATGTGGCCTGCCGCTATCTTGATCCCGACAGGTCTTCCGTCGGAGCGTTCCCTCAGGCTGCTCACAAGATCCCTGAGGTCTTCTCTGGTGTTTATTTCAGGAAACTTCGAAGGGCTTTTTACATCCTGTCCCACCGGCTTGTTTCTCGCTTTCGCAATCTCGGGAGTGACTTTGCTGCCCGGCAGGTGGCCGCCCATGCCCGGCTTTGTCCCCTGGCCTATCTTTATCTCGATTGCGTCTGAATTTCTGAGGTTTTCGTCGGTAACGCTGTATTTGTTAGGCACGTACTCGAAAATGAATTTATGAGCAGCCTCCATCTCCTCGGGGAGAATTCCTCCCTCGCCGCTGCAGTCGGCCGTGCCTGCCGCCGCTGCTCCCGCAGCGAGCGCCGTCTTCATCTCCTTCGAGAGCGCTCCGAACGACATATGAGAAACATACACCGGCATGCTCAGAATCATAGGGCGCTTGGCATTCTTTCCGATGACCGTCATCGTGCTGACCGGCTCGTCGTCCAGCAGCGGCGCGGGATTGAGCTGCGCGCCGAGTATGAGTATATCGTCGAATCCCGGCATCGGCATTCTGACTCCCATAGCCCCGCTGATGCTCTTTCCTGTGACAGCCATCTGATGAATTTCTTCCATGTATCTGATCGATTCGTCGTGCCTCGCCGTCGCAGGATCGTACGAAAGATCGACCGGCGCGCCTCCTGCTCCATCGGCTGCAGCGATTGCCTCCGCTTCCGTCCTGGCAGCTGCAGACGCTTCATCCGCCGCCAGCAGTTCAAACTCTGTCCGCGGCGCGCCGCACACCGGGCATTTCTCCAGTTCGTCAATGCTTCTGCCTTCTTTTTCTTCGTCGAATATATATCCGCATACGCGGCATTTATATACAGCCATTCGCTGCCTCCAATCCGTGAATATCACTCAAATAATTGTCTCACATAATATTGTAGATATTATACCATGCGGAGCGGGAATTCCGCCTTTATCCGGGTCATTGTGTGCCAATAAAAACAAACCGGGGCAGCGGTGCGCTCCTGTTTTCTGAACGAAAAAGCGCTCCGGAAAAATCCGGAGCGCATTCCCAGTTTAATTTCTAATTTTGCTTATTCGATCATTTCTCAACGTTTTTTAATATTGCCATCAGCTTCCTTTCTGAAACCTCTCCGTCAAGCCGGAAAGAAAACAGAACTCTGCAGACTGCAAATGCCGATTACAGGCTGTATGAGGAAGCATAGGAAATTATGCTGTATAATTTTTTGACTACTTTATTGTAGTATCCCAGCTTGTATGTGCCCCTCAGGACAGCATACTCGCCGTAATTGTACGCAGATACTGCTTTCGTTACGTTTCCGCCGAACAAGTCCAGATTAGTCCTCATGATGAGAACTGAAGTCCGAATAGCCGGCTTCATCTGAAGCAGATCTGACGCGCTGTATCCGTAGATAGCTCCCGTGGAAGCCTTTATCTGCATGAGTCCGTAGCATCCGTGAGAGTTGACTATATCCGTGTTGAACGTGCTCTCGCATTCGGCCATGGCCATCATGAGTTCTTCATCGATACCGTACATTTCACTGTAGTTTCTGAAGTATTCCATCATGGTCTGCGCCTTGTACAGACTTATGCTCGGATTCTTTTTCATTATATATGCAGTAAGACCGGCTTTGTATGCCGAATCGGCTGCATTGAAATAAGATGCGGCACTTATTCCAGACTGAGTACTTATAGTTGCGCCGGAATAGCCGTCCCAATAGAGACTCCATCCCAGTCCACCTGAAGAAACAATTGCGTTAATCGGAACATACACTATTGAATCCTTCACAAGTACCGGACAATTCGTCAGATCAAGGTAAGTGACCTGCTGCTGTCCGTTGTTGTTACTTACGACACAGACCTTCGCGCTGTAATCGGCAGTCATCGAGAGATTGTCGAGATTGTTTGCGATCTGGCGGCTTCCGAAATCGACCGCCTGAGGTGTGGTCGGCGTAATGTATACTGTGCGGCTTTCTGTGTCCATAGCAGCCGAAATGCCCAATATCTGTCCCATGGTTTCATCTAAAGGAACGTAGATATAGTTATTGTAGCTGACTATTGGATCACTGAGTTTATAGTTGACTATGTTTTCTCCGTTAATGACAACGTCCTTGAGAAGATAATCGCCCTGAACGACTCCGCTATCCGCATAAGCATAAATAGAAACTGAAGAGAAAAGTAATATAGTCAATGAAAGCCACACAGATACCAGCTTCTTTGCCATATTTTTTCTCCTTATTTAATTATGGAATTAAACTTACGTGCTGAATTATAACACCTTGATTATTTTTTGTCCAATCAGATAACGTTTTCGTGATATTTCTGTGAGCCGCTGACTTCAAAGTCTCCAAAAAAAGTAGTTTGACAGTAAAAATATTTCTTAAAAAAATCTGAAATTATATTTTTTATTCCTGAAAATCAGAAAAAATCACAAAAATTCAATAAAAAAACCGCATCCATCAACAAAAACGGACACGGATTTTCAAAAAATACCGTAAATTATTAATTTTTCGATTAATTCGATCAAGTTAGTTATTAATTTTCTTTTCCGGCTTTCCCGGCTGTGACCTCGCGGAGCAGATTTTCCACGGCGCTGAGGCTGTCGTGGCAGCGGTAGACGCATGCGTTGCATTTCTTCGCCTCGCAGTGCGCACACTGCGCCATCTTGTGCGATACCGAATTCGTGAACAGAATTATCATATCGGGCGATCCTATCTGCTTTCTCAGCGACGTTCCGTCCATCCTGTTGAATACCTTTGCCTTGTATCCGTATTTTTTGCACGTATCGATGTATCGTCGTTCCATGCATTTGTTTCCGCCCAGCATTACTACACTCATCGTCTGCCTCCTTTTTTATGTGAAATTATAACCGGTTTGTATTTCCTATTCAACCTATATGATTATATTAGTTTCGACTAACCATATACCAATATTTTGTCCCCGGCTATAAACAGAATTTATATCCGGGGATTCACACAAATTGCCGTTGTTTATTTTCAGGACCCGGTGCACAGACTAGCTGACTGCTTTGACTCTGTATCCGGCCCTTTCGATCGCACGCTTTATCTGCAGATCGTCTACCTCCCTGTCGCACGAAACCACCGCTGTGCCTCTTCTGAGGTTTACCTTTCCGGAAGCGCCGTCCACAGAGTTTATGGCGTGCTTTACTTTATTGGCGCAGTTTTCACAGGTCATGCCTTCTATTTTGATGTTTTTCTTCTCTACGATCTTTCCGCCGAGTTTTTTGTCGGCTTCACGTGGGAGATCTGCACCTCCTCCCCCGCAGCACGCGCCTTTTCCGCTAAGATGTCTGTATGCTCCGCGTGCCGCAAACAAGCATGCCACAGCCAGCAGCGCTATGATTATTATATTTGCAGCCATTACATTACATCTCCCTTTTATTCCGATATGTTATCGTACTTATATTCAATATTGCAATTATATTCAGGCAGATCAGCGGCGTCTATCTTCGCTGCTGAACCGTTCTTCTCCGTTTCCTCTTCGCGCCTGAGCTCTTCCATTATCTTTTCTGCTCTCGCGCTTTCATCGTCTCCTCTGACCCTTCGGACGAGTTTTGAAACCAGCATATGTATCAGGACGATGGCGAGATACAGTCCGATGATAATGCCACCCATGATCAGGAATGAATGCGTCATCAGGTCGCCGTCTGCACTCATCATATCAGCCAAGCCTCCCTTCAAGCGTACGCTGTGCCGGAAACCCGCTATTCCGTACCGTTCATCTTTCGTTTTTCCTCGATGGAATCCATGACTTCACGGTAGAATTTCTCCTGCTGTTCAGGATTGCTGCAGGCTCCCATACAGCTGCGGCAGTCGCCGGTGCACGAGAAAGGATTGCCTTCTCCCGTGATTCTGCCGCGAATCATCTTGTAAACTACAAATGCACAATATCCGAGAACAAGTGCCAGTATTATAATGTCCGCTGCCATATCATCATCTCCCTGCGATGTCTGCCGCTGAATCATACGCGGAATCCGCATATCTGAATTATCTATATATTATCAGTTAGAAGTTATTTGCCAGATTAAAGTACCTTTCTTTCCAGCTCTTTACGATCCTTCTCCTTCTGCACGATCTATCTCTGCATGATCCTGAAGATTATGCATGATCACGAAGATTCTGCATGATCCCGGAGATCAGGCTGCCGAAACGGAACGTCTCACATGCAGTCTTCTTTCCTTGTACGGATCAGGACGGAAGAGCAGGTACAGGTATATTGCCAGTATTATTATACCAACAATCGTTCCTCCTGAAAACGCGCCCGTCGTAAACCAGAGGCCGAGCTGATAAACCATCAGGCATATGGTGTATGCAAATACGTTCTGATAGATTATCGCGAACCAGAACCACTTTCTGTCGTTCATCTCAGATGCGATCGTACCGATTGCTGCGAAGCACGGTGAATCGAGAAGATTGAACAGCAGGAATGAGAACGCCGCGACCGCGTTAGGGAACCACGCCGCAATTGCAGCTCCTATCAATACTACATCCTCTTCGCTTCCTGCGTTCGCGAGCACGCCCATCGTCGACACGATCGATTCCTTTGCAGTAAATCCGGAGATCGAAGCCGCTACAGGCTGCCATTCGCCGAATCCGAGAGGTGCAAATATCGGAGCGATCGCTCCGCCGATAAGAGCGAGGATCGAATCCGACGAATCATCGACGAGTCCGAAATGTCCGCCGCTGACGCCGAATGATGCGAGGAACCACATCACGATCGTCGCCAGGAAGAGAATCGTTCCTGCTTTGATCAGGAATGACTTCAGTCTTTCCCATACATGGAGGAGAATCGTCCTGGCCTCAGGAATGTGATACTGAGGAAGTTCCATTACGAACGGCGCTGGCTCACCCGAGAAAGGTTTTGTCTTTTTCAGGATTATTGCCGAAACCAGTACCGCTGCGATTCCTATGAAATACATGAGAGGCGCGATGAAGCCGCCTGCCGTGTAATCACCGGTAACCGCATACGATGTGATGACTCCGCCCATGAGAGCTATGACAGGAAGCTTAGCCCCGCACGGAATGAACGTCGCCGTCATTATCGTAAGGCGCCTGTCGTTGTCCTGCTCGATGGTCTTGGATGCCATTATTCCGGGAACTCCGCATCCGGACGAGATGAGCAGCGGTATGAAGCTCTTTCCCGAAAGTCCGAAATGGCGGAATATGCGGTCCATTACAAAGGCTATGCGCACCATGTAGCCGCAGTCCTCGAGGATCGAAAGGCAGAGGAACAGGACAGCCATCTGAGGAGTGAATCCTAAAACCGCGCCCAGGCCTCCGATCACTCCGTCTACGAGAAGCGACGTGAGCAGATCGCTTGCTCCTGCAGCCTGAAGTCCTGTAGCAGCTCCGCTTTGTACCCACGGAACGAATACGTCGTTGACCCAGTCGGTCATCATCGTTCCGACCGTCGTAATCGAAACATAGTAGACTCCGAACATGATCAGGATGAATATCGGCAGGCCGAGTATTCTGTTCGTCACGACCCTGTCTATCTTATCCGATATCGTCGTTCTGTCCGCCGGCAGCTTCACTGTCTTGCCGACCACCCGCTTGATGTATTGATATCTTTCGTTCGTTATTATGCTCTCGATATCGTCGTCGGCAGCTGTTTCAAGAGCAGTTCTCTTTTCGGCCGCAACGTCGAAAGCTTTCGGCGCGAGATCGAGCGCAGTTCCGATCTTGCTGTCGTTTTCGATCAGCTTGACCGCGTACCAGCGTCTCTCTTCGTCAGGCACTTCGTCAGGTATCTGTGCTTCGACAGCTGAAACGGCTCCTTCCACATCAGATCCGAATACAGGTGCCGGGATCTTCCTGTCAAGTTTCATACCCTCTGCAATTGCTGTATCCATCAGTTCTTCGAGGCCTGTCCCCTTGAGAGCCGAAATCGATACCACCTTGCAGCCAAGCATTTTCCCGAGCTTATCGGTATTTATCCTGATCTTTCTCTTATCGAGAAGATCAGCCATGTTGAGTGCCACGACAACAGGAATTCCTGTTTCGATCAGCTGCGTCGTCAGATAGAGATTTCTCTCGATGTTGGTCGCATCCACCAGATCGACGATGACCTCAGGATGCTCCTTAAGAAGATAGTCCCTGCTGACGACCTCTTCCAGCGTATAAGGAGAAAGCGAATAAATTCCTGGAAGATCCGTGACGATGATGTCTTCGCCCTGGTATTTTCCCCTGAGCTTTCCTTCTTTTTTCTCAACCGTTACACCCGGCCAGTTGCCGACGTACTGATTAGCGCCTGTCAGGCGGTTAAACAGCGTCGTTTTGCCGCAGTTCGGGTTTCCTGCAAGTGCGATTCGTACAGACATTAATTGTTGCTCCTCATAAAATTACACCGCCTTCGTACTGCGGCGGTTCAGACAATAAACTTTATAATCCGGCATCTACCGGACCTCTATAAGTCCGGCATCGTCTTTTCTTACGGAAAGCTCGTATCCGCGCACCGTGAGCTCGACCGGATCTCCCAGCGGAGCTACTTTCCTCACGTAGATTTCGGTGCCTTTCGTAAGACCCATATCCATTATGCGGCGCTTCACCGGACCCGAGCCGTTGAGTTTGACAACGCTAACCGTTTCGCCTACATTTACGTCCCTCAAAGTCCTGCTCATAGTAATCCTTCCTTCTTTCCGTCAGACTGCAGATCAGACTATTATGCGGTCAGCCATTTTCTCATCGAGAGCGACACGTGTATCTCTTATCAGGACGATAAGATTACCGTAGACTTTGTTCACAACCGTCACCCTCTCCCCCGCGGTGAATCCGAGATCCGTGAGATGGCGGCGGACACTTTCGCTGCCTATAATGCGGATTATTGTAACAACGTCTCCTACGTGCGCCATGCTTAACGGCATAATGCGACCTCCTGTGATATAACAAATAAAACAGATATAATTTCAACCCGGAAAGCCTTACGGATACCCTGGCGGATGCATTGCACCAGAGCGTGATTTCACGCCATAGCGTACGCCGCGCTACTGATTGAGTGCCGCTTACCAGAGCGATTGCCTCACTCACGCAAGAGTAAGTGCCGCAAGCCAGAATGGCTGCCACATGCCAAAGCGAACGTCCATATGTTAGTTACTACTAACCTCTCCGGGCAATGATTAGTTTAGCATCACTAACTCAGCATGTCAATATAGAAATTATATATAACTAACTCTTAACGAAACTGGTTTTTATAACGTAAAACAAGCTGTCCCGTAATGCGACAGGCGGCCACGGCTGTTAATGCAGGGCAGCAAGATTTCAGAACGCAAAACAGGCCGTCCCGCAATGAGACGGCCTGTCCGTCCCGGCAGCTCTGCCGCCGGAAATCTGCTTCATATATCAATATGTTTTTTAAGCCTCTGCGCCTGCTTTCTTGTCACGAGCCTGTCCGACAAGGATCTTGATGCCGTCTACGGCGAGAATAACCGCCAGGGCAATCAGTACTACGGCGAGAGCCAGGAGAGCGATAGCCCATCCCGTCTCAGGACCGCCCGTGATGAGTACGAGGACTTTGTTCTTAATTGTAAAGCAGAGTGAAGTTATCGTAACAACAAGCATGAAGATCATAGGAATGAAGAGCATCTTGTTGTTCTTCTGAATCTTGCCGAGCCATGTCGCCACAGCGAGGAGGCCGATAGCTGCGAGCAGCTGGTTTGCAGCTCCGAACATAGGCCAGATCTTCGCGTATCCCGTGAGTCCGAGGGTGATGCCGAGAACTACGGTGATGACCGTTGCAACGTAAGGGTTCGTCAGGACTTTCTTGTATCCTGTAACAGTCTTTAAAGTCTCGCCTTCGCCGAGCCAGAATTCCTGGAACATGTAACGCGAAAGACGTGTAGCTGTATCGAGCGAGGTCAGGCAGAATACCGAAACTGCGAGGATCAGCATAGTAAAGCATACGTTCTCTGTTCCCTTGAGGAACGGAATCGTAGCTACCATCTTGGAGATACCGCTTGCAAATACTGCAGTAGGTACTACTGTTTCTCCCGATGAATAGCTTGTCCAGATGTAACCGACAGCGAGCGTCGAAATAACTGCGAGTATGCACTCGATGATCATCGCGCCGTATCCGATAGGACGGGCCTGAGTTTCTTTATCGAGCTGCTTAGCCGTGGTTCCGGACGAAACGAGCGAATGGAAACCTGAAATCGCACCGCAGGCGATAGTTACGAACAGTGCAGGGAACAGATATCCGAGCGAAGTTCCTGTAGGAGCGATCGTATCCTTCCAGCCTGTGAATGCAGGCATGTCCATATGAGGATGAGCGCCGATGATACCTACAACAGCTACGATCATCATGAAGTACAGCAGGAACGAGCTCAGATAGTCACGAGGCTGCAGGAGTATCCATACAGGAACTACCGAAGCGATCATGATATATACTCCGAGAACGAACATCCATGCCGTGCTCGACAGGTAGATCGGGTGCCAGTTGAGGCCGATGACGATAATGCAAATGATGGCAGCCACGCCTATGATAGTCGATACTGCAAGAGAAACATTTCTTCTGTATACGAGGAATCCAAATATTATTGCAATAACTATGAATAAGATAGAAATCATTGCGGTAGAAGCATTGGATGCACTCGCTGCGTAGTCGATCTCACCAGAATCGGTATAGGTCGCCGTAAATGTAGAAGCTACGATTGAAGCAAAGGCAGCGACTACGAGAAGAAGAGTCAGGTATGCGAAAACCAGGAAAATCCTCTTCATTTTGAGACCCATAGTATCGTGGATTACTTCACCGATCGACTGGCCTTTGTGCCTGATCGAAGCGAACAGCGCTCCGAAATCGTGAACTGCTCCGAAGAAGATTCCTCCGATGAGCACCCACAGAATTACAGGAACCCAGCCGAATACCGCAGCCTGAATAGGGCCGTTTATCGGGCCTGCTCCGGCTATCGACGAGAAGTGGTGTCCCATGAGCACAGGAGCCTTTGCAGGTTCGTAGTCGACTCCGTCTTCATACTGATGGGCAGGCGTTATATTGCTGTCGTCCAGCCCCCATTGATCCGCGAGCCATTTACTGTAGAATAAATAGCCGCATCCCAATATGACCATGCATATCAGGAACAAAACTAAACCATTCATAAACTTTAACCTCCTGAATATATAAAAACATATTAATGTTGAAGCAGCTTCCTCAGGAATTTGATATTTCCCTTTCCTGCATGATTCGTCACCACGGTCTTCTCTCCCACATTGATGAGAGCATTGTGAAATTCCATCCACCCTCTGAAAGAGAGCAGGAAATTCTTTCTTATGCGTGTCTTTCTGACCGCTTTCACGACCTCAGGGTCGCACGAATCACAAATATAATATGCTGTTATATACGAATACATATGACCGGGCTTCGGATCCACAAGCTCCATGCCCTTTTCATAAGCTGCCTTGTGGCACTGATCGTAAAGCTCCTTCGTAAAGTGAGGAGCTACAAAAATATACAGATATTCGTGGCTGTCGGCTTCGTAAAGTACAGCCTTCTTGACGAGAACATACTTTTCCGAATGCACGTCGAACACGCACTGCGCCCTCAGCGGCAGGCCTTCGGTCTCTTCTATGTTTCCGTCTTCTTCATCGAATCTGGTTATCGTATAATACGGCTCGTAATTTCTCAGGAGCCTGTCGAGAAACTTCTCTCTCTTATCCCGGTATTCGTTCACCGGATCTTCTTGTAAAATTTCTGGCATTTCGATTTCTTCTTACCTGATATATGTCTCCGCGCCGTCAGACATTCCCGGTGTCTGCACATCGTGATTCCGCACTGCGTTTTTTAACATAGCTGCGACTTTCACATATTAACGCGGTTATTTGTAAAAATATTATTAATATTCTATTCAATATAACTTTAAAAGTCAAAAAATATGGCCTGTAATCAGCAAGAATATGTAATATTCGTATTGTATGTAATTTGCTGATAATATACAGTCATTGATGCATAAATAATTCGGGCTTCTGTCCGAAAAAGCCGCCACAATATGCGGCGGCTCGTGTTTTATGCATTACTTTATCCAGTTGTCCATTTCGATGTTGTTAATAAAATAACTTCAATAAATTTCCATTTTGCCCTTGTCAAAGAGCGGGTTTTTCCCCTGTCATGAAGCTGCGGTTCTTCGGTCCGGCAATCCGGTTTTTACATTCTCCGACAACGGTTCAAGCCGGATTTTACAGTTCCTTGGCTGCTGCTTCGAAACGGAATTTCAATCAGGTCATTACAGTTCTTTAACTGCGGCTTCGAAACGGGCTGTCGCTTCGTCTATCTCTTCAGCCTTTACGTTGAGCGGCGGCAGGAACCTTATGACTTCGTTTCCCGCTCCGGCGAGCAGAAGGCCGTGCTTGCGTGCGGCTTCCAGAGCCGGTGCCTGAAATCCTTCTTTCATCTGAACGCCGATCAGAAGCCCCATGCCTCTGACGAGGTTGATTTTGTCAGGATATTTATCCTTGAGTGCGTTGAGTCTGCCGAAGAAATATTCGCTCATTTTATTTACGTTATCGAGCACGCCGTTTTCGAGGAGCTCGTGCATGATCGTATTGCCGCACGCGCATGCCAGAGGATTTCCTCCGAACGTGCAGCCGTGATCTCCCGGGACGAAATACTGCGAGGCTTTGTCGCTGGCCATCACAGCACCTATAGGCATGCCTCCGCCGAGAGCCTTTGCAGTAGTAGCGATGTCAGGCATGATGCCGTAACGCTGATACGCGAAGAGTTTTCCCGAGCGTCCCATGCCGCACTGAACCTCGTCGCAGATCAGGAGTGCGTCGTGCTCGTCGCAGAGCGCTCTCAGGTCTTCCGCGAACTTCTTGTCCGCAGGGAGGACGCCGCTTTCGCCCTGTACGAGTTCGATGATTACGGCGCAGACGTCGTCGTCCATGAGAGCCTTTACCGAATCGATATCGTTGAATTCAGCGTCGTACACATCACCGATGAGCGGACGGAACGGCTCCCTGAATTTTTCCTGAGCCGTGACCGCGAGAGCTCCCATCGTTCTTCCGTGGAAAGAATTGCTGAAGCAGATTATCTTCGTCTTTTTGCCCTTGTTCTTCTCATATCCGTATTTGCGCGCGATCTTGAGCGCCGTTTCATTCGCCTCTGTACCGCTGTTGCAGAAGAACACCTTGTCGAGTCCGCTCGCTTCGGCCAGCTTGTTTGCGAGGTCGATCTGCGGCTGGGTCCACATGAGGTTGGAGACGTGAATGAGTTTTGACGCCTGTTCCGCGAGCGTCTCTGCGATCTGAGGGGCAGCGTGGCCGAGACAGTTTACAGCGATGCCGGAGATAAAGTCGAGGTATTCATTGCCTTTATCGTCGATTATCCACGGGCCGTGTCCGCTTTCAGCTACAATGTCAAAACGGTTGTAAGTATTCATTACATGGTTTTCCATTTTATTTCCTTTCACGGCGTCTGCACTGCCTCGTCAGCCTGCACCGCCTTTTGCGGCAGCATCAGCTTTCCGCTCCCTTTCAAACGAGTGTACGGCAGAACGATTCCGATTGATTTTCCACATAAGCATTAAAACTATTCTTCGGTTATGCGTGTAATTATACGTCAATATTAATAATTATGCAACAATTATTAATAAATATGCATTAATACAGTTTATGATATTTCCCCCGTGAACAGTTTCCTCGAAAGTTCTGCCTGCTCTTCGCCCGCCGAATTCATGATTTCAACGGTGCTTTCCTCCGTGCCGCTGCAGAGCAGATCTTGTTCGATCATGCGGCGCCTGAGTTCCTTTGCTGTGCCCAGGCTTCCGTCGTAGAGGCGGGCCTGCGGGCCGGCTGCCTCCTGAATGATATCGGCTGCAAACGGGAAGTGAGTGCATCCCAGCACGACCGCGTCAGCCGGCCTTCCCTCGAGGCCTTCGAAAAGTCCGTTTATGTATTCCCTGAGGCCTTCGTCGTGAAGTTTTCCGCTTTCGATATATCTGACGATCCCCGGCGCCGGCATCGGAACGATTTCCGCTATTTCCGAATATTTATCCATCTTCGTTACAAATTTCGGGCGCCTCAATGTGACAGGAGTGGCCATAACAACTACGCGGCCTCCTTTATTTTCTTCGGACGCCGGTTTTATAGCCGGCTCCATTCCTACTATAGGGACCGAAGGATATTCCGCCCTGAGACGCCTCACCGCCACGCTCGTCGCGGTGTTGCATGCGATTATGACAGCCTTTACGCCTTTGTCCATAAGCGTGGTAAACACGTTATGCGTCAGATTGAAAACATCTTCATCTGTCCGCGTGCCGTAAGGGGCGTTCAGCGAATCGCCATAATATATATACTTTTCATCCGGCATCAGCTTCTTTATCTCTCTCAGTACGCTTATGCCGCCCAGTCCCGAATCGAACACACCTACAGGGCCGTTGTTCATCCTGAGCACCTCCTTTTCTGTACAAAAAAATACAGCCGGCATCCCGAAAGACGCCAGCTTTGAAATGATCAGCGCATTTAAAGATCAGCGCGTGAATTCGACGACGGCAAAAGCCTTTCCGTCTTCAGAAACAAGCTCCACATCGATCTTGTCTTCTCCCGTATACAGCCTCGAGGCAACCGTATCTCCGAGAAGAGCTTCATGTTTGTATACGACCTTGACTTCGCTATATGTGAAATCGTCCGGCAGACAATCGGCGGCCATCATAACGTACTGGCTGTTGTTTGTGTGGCCGTTGGTGTCGAGCTGGTACTTATGTATTTTAAAGCTGCCGCCCTCGGTATAATCACCTCTGCACTTTATGTGCATACTCCCGAACGGCATTTCGAGCCTGTCTTCAAGAGTATATGCATCGTACTGCGTCTGGGAAATTTTATTCGGACGGCCTGTATCGGTATTCACGAACATCCAGATAGAATTGCCGCTTATGAGTTTTTCTCCGTCCGTCGTTTCTATGGAATGGCATCTGTACCCGAAATATTCCCTGAATTTATAAGGCCATGTCATGACTTTGATGTCCTCGAACAGTCTCGGGAGCCTGATAAACTTCAGATGCCATACGGCAACAAGCCACGCTCTGTGTTCCTCCTTAAGGGTATTCACACCCTGGCCCGCTTTTTCGGACTGGAATATACAGCAGTCCTGCAGGTAATCGAAAACACTCTTCACGCTCATCGCACCCGAGCTGTCCGCCTCACTGTATCTTACTCTGCCGTCTAAAACCGTGTACATAAATATTCGTTACCTCTCGCCCTGAATCTGCCGGCCTCTTGTCCGTCTTTATTTGGCGTTTGCTGCGCCGGCGCTTTCATCAGGATTTTCCATTATAAATTTGTCTCCTGCCTTTATCTTTCCGCCGTGGAGCACCTTTGTGAATACACCTTCGTGAGGCATGATGCAGGTACCCATTTTCTTGAAGATCTCGCAGTGGGAATGGCATTCCTTGCCTATCTGCGTAAGCTCGAGCTCCACGTCGTTGCACTTGAATCTCGTACCTACGGGAAGGGTCTTGAAGTCAAAGCCCCTCACCACTATGTTTTCGCCGAAAGCGCCTGGCTTCACACCCGCGCCGAGCGCATTGAACTCGTCGACTCTCTCCTGCGAAAGCAGGCTCACCTGTCTGTGCCACTTGCCCGCGTGAGCATCGCCCTCGATGCCGAAGTCTTCGATCAATGTAACCTCATCGTGAGGAGTCTTCTGTATTCCGCGGATATCGCTGGTACAAACTGCTGTTACAACACCTGTATTTTCCATCTTTCTTTTTCACCTGGTTTTATCAATAATTACGCCGCGCGCCCTGAGGCCCCGGCGTTGAATCAATCGGAAATATAGTTTATATAATCAATATTATAGTATAAAAACTGTCTGAAAAACAAAATAGTATTAAAATATAATAATTTATAATAATTGAGCATAGAAAAGAGGAGCGCAAATGTTTACGCTCCAAATTTAACTCTCAGACTGGATTGCTCTCCGCTCTGCTGATTTTTAATTATTTATGTTCGTCGATGAACTTGAGCATGCTCGACTTAGGCTGTGCGCCGAGGTTCTGGCCTACGAGAGTTCCGTTCTTGAAGAGTGCGAAGTAAGGAATGCTTCTTACCATGAATTTCTGAGCGAGTTCGCTTTCTTCGTCGACGTTTACCTTGCATACCGCGACGTCGTTTCTTTCTGCTGCAATCTCCTCGAGAACAGGTCCCATGCTCTTGCACGGTCCGCACCAGTTAGCCCAGAAGTCTACGAGCACCAGATTTTCGTTCTTAACGACATCGTCGAAATTGTCTTTTGTGAGATTTCTGATTTCCATATTTATTTCCTCCGTTGTTTATTTCCCGGCCGCGTCGCGCAGCGCGGTTTCTGATGATTCGAATTGTCAGATCGTCCGGTTCCTCCGGAAAATCCTATACTTTAAATGTATTAAATGCTTTGACACAACATTTTTACCCCCGGCCGGCATGTGGGAAACACACAAAACATGTATACATATACCGTACTGGGGTATAAGCCCGCACGAACCTCTTTTCATAAACTCCGGAAGCCTTCAATTACCCCGGGAACGGCAGCCGGTCAGGCTCATGATATCTGCTGCTCCGCAGGCTCAGCCTCTGCGGCTCGTCTTCACGGCTCTGTCCATGCGCCGTCCTGCATCTCTCTTTGCGATCGAATCACGTTTATCGTAAAGCTTTTTGCCCCGGGCGACTGCGAGCGACATCTTGGCGAGTCCCTTCTCATTTATATAAACGGAAAGAGGTATGAGCGTAAGCCCTTCGCGCATGAGACTCTGGCTGATCTTCCTTATTTCGCGCTTGTTCAGCAGCAGCTTGCGCGGTCTCATAGCGTCCACGTTGTGGATGTTGCCGAACTCGTAGGGACTGATGTTCATGCTGTAAACGAAGACCTCGCCGTTCTCCACCTTCGCGTAACTTTCCCTGAGGCTTACCTTGCCGGCACGCACTGATTTGATCTCGGTGCCCGTAAGCACAATGCCCGCTTCATATGTATCCTCTATGAAATAATCATGGCGGGCTTTTTTATTATTGGCTATAGTCTTGACTGCCATGAAATTCCTTTCTCATTATCAAATTTTATCATTAGTCCGAATCCGGAAGATTGTCGTAAATGCCTCCGAAATCGCTGAACGGGAAGAGCCTGAATACCGCCTTTCCGATGACCGTGCTCTCATCTACAAATCCGACCTCCGACGACCGGCTGTCCAGACTCACCAGCCTGTTGTCGCCGCACAGGAACAGCGTTCCTTCGGGAACGACGGTTTCATCCATGCCTCCGTTGGTATATCCGTCCTTTGTGTAAGGCTCGTCGAGAGCCTCTCCGTTTCTGTATACGACCCCGTTGCTTATCGAAACGGTGTCTCCGCCCTTGGCTATGACTCTCTTGATGAGGAGCTTGTCCTCTCCGTTCTGTTCGTTCACTATATTGCTCTTGAATACCACGATATCGCCGTACTGAGGTTCTCCGCCGAATTTGTACGCCGCCTTGTTAAGTATGAGGTAATCATTGTTGTGGAGAGTATCCTCCATGGAATGTTCCTGCACGATGGTCGGCGTAATGAAATACGAGATCACCAGAGCTATGGCAACAGCAATGGCAATGTCTCTCACCCATGTAAACACTTCGCGCCTCGTATTCTTATTCTTCGATGGCTTTCCGCCAGCCGTCTCTGCCGTTTCGACGGCTGACGTCTCCTCATGATTCACCTTGTCATTGTTGAAATTTTCATCCATATTCTCTTCCCTCTTCTGTTCTCTATTCTCAATTCCCTTTATTTGACTTTTTAATATCTTGTTGGCTCGCCGATGAACGTCAGCATTTTTCAGTCACTGTCTGTACAGCTTTTCCCATTCCGTGCCGAACAGCGCATCAGCAGTCTTTTCCAGAGCCTTCGGCAGCTTCGAGATAAATGTCCTGCCTGTAAGATACTTGAGCGGATCCCCGGCTTTATTCACCGTGAGCCTGTATGCGTGGAGAAACTGGCCGTTCAGTCCGAATCTCCGCCTCATGAGGCTGTTGAACTCTGGATCGCCGTATTTGGAATCTCCTGCGAGCGGATAACCAGCGCTCGCGAGGTGAGCTCTTATCTGATGAGTCCTTCCCGTGACGAGATCTATGTCAAGAAGGCTCACACCGTCTCCGGCCGCAGCCAGAGCTACGCCCGTTTCTATCGGACGTCCGGAATCTCCGGCCGCCCCTACACTGACCCGGTTTTTATTTTCGTCTTTCGTGACGGTGCCTCTGAGAACCTGAGGACCGCTGTATACGCCTTTCACGATCGTCAGATAATGTTTCTCGATGCATCCGCGTTCGCGGATCATGGCCGCGAGCTCTCTCAGCGATTCCGAGTTTTTTCCGAAAAGCACCAGCCCCGATGTATTTCTGTCGAGTCTGTTTACGGCCGCCGGAGAAAATGTCTTTTCCGCACGTGGAGAGTAATCTCCCTTTTTTATCAGATAATCGGTCACCTGATTGACGAGCGTGTCTCTTTTCTCTGCTGCGTTTCCGTGTATGAGCAGACCCGCCGGTTTATTCACAACGAGTATGTTGTCATCTTCGTAGATTATCCCGAACGTACGCTTGGGCGGACGTTCGTCCGATTTCTTCTTCTCCGTAAACTTCGAAAAGTCCTCGCTGCTTATGTACAGACTGATCTCGTCGCCCTCGGCGAGACCTGTATCGCGGTGCGCACGCTTTCCGTTTACTTTTGCATCTTTTCGAATTATTCTGTAAATCACGCTGAGCGGAGCGTTTTTCAGATATTTCCTGAGAAACCTGTCAAAACGCTGGCCCGCATCGTTTCTGCCTACTGTGACCTTAATCATAAAGCCGCCTTTTCTGCCGGAACCGCACCGCCGTTTTTTGTACCTAACGACTAATTATACTCGACTGTTTTGATATTCGCAACATGAAAGAAAGCGCACTCAGACGTGCACGGCCGGAATCATTAAAAAATACATTGTATTATGAAAAAAATTGATGGCAACCTGTGGAACGTGTATACAAACAGTGTTATACTACACTCTGACATTATTGCACGAACGTGGGGCAAGATGTACACCCATATATTCAACAAGGAGGAGAATCATGGAATTTACGATGCTCAAAGGTAAAATCCACAGAGTCAGAGTCACACAGGCTGATCTTAACTACGTCGGCAGCATAACTATCGACGAGGATCTCATGAAGGCAGCTGGTATTTTCGAATACGAAAAAGTACAGATTGCCGACGTCGACAACGGATCGAGATTCGAAACATATGTAATAGCAGGCGAGCCGGGAAGCGGTCTCATCTGCCTCAACGGCGCGGCGGCCCGCTGCGTAAGCGTGGGCGACCTCGTGATCATCATGTGCTACGCGCAAATGACCCCTGAAGAGGCGGCCGCTCACAAACCGAAGGTCGTTCTCGTAGACGACGACAACCACATCACGAAGGTCTGCGATTACGAGAAGCACGGTCTTCTTACAGAAGAACTGAAAAATGCCTGACAGCAGGCATTTTGAACCGATATAGTCATACGAAACCAGAGAGTCCCGCCTCAGGCTGTGAACAGCCTGAGGCGGGACTCTTCTGCTATCTCGAGTGAAAGCGGCCGGACCGGTGATGTGTTCGTAACGGCGGCGCGTCCTGACAGCGTATTCGTAACGGCTGTGTATCTGGACGGCTATGTGTTCGCAGCGGCGTCGCGCACGGGCCGGCGGCGCATCCAGAACCTGCTGTACGTCTGAACGGAAATGCAAAGCCAAAAAAACCGCAGATATGAATCTGCGGTTCGTGAATGCATTTCATTAATTTATTACTAAGAAATAGAATATTACGACGGCTCCGAGAGCGATGCGGTACCATCCGAACACTTTGAAATCGTGTTTTCTGATGTAGCTCATCAGGAAGCGTATTACGATCACCGATACGACAAAAGCGACGATGAGGCCGACGAGCAGCGTCATCACTTCGGTCGCCGAGAATCCGAGGCCGCTCGCGAAGTATTTAACCAGTTTCAGCAGGCTTGCCCCGGCCATTACCGGAATGGCAAGGATAAATGTAAATTCCGCCGCAGCCTTTCTTGAAACTCCGACGAGGAGTCCGCCGATGATCGTTGCGCCTGAGCGCGACGTTCCCGGAAATATCGCGGCTATCAGCTGAAACATGCCGATTTCAAGAGCAGTCTTGTAATCGATGTCGTCGATCGTCTTCATACGTGCGGTGTCGTTTTCAGGTCCGCCGTTTATACGTTCGTTTCTGTTTTCAATAACGATAAACGCTATGCCGACGAGGATGAGCATTATCGAAACGACAACCCAGTTGTAGAAATGCTCGTTGAGCCAGTCATCGAGCAGGAGCCCTACCACTGCGGCAGGCAGGCACGCCACTATCGTCTTTCCCCAGAGGGAGAGCGTATTTCTGTCCAGCACATGTATGGTCTTTCCGCCGGCGGTCACCTTTTTTCTGACCGGCCAGATCGTGCTCCAGTACATTATAACTACTGCCATGATAGCTCCGAACTGGATGACTACCAGAAACATATCCCAGAATTCTTTTGAAACGTCGAGTGTTATAAAATCGTTGAGCAGTATCATATGGCCCGTACTGCTGACAGGCAGCCATTCGGTTACGCCTTCGACAAGACCGAAGAACGCGGCTTTGATAAGATTCAGCATTATTTTTATTCTCCTTTGATCTCTGAATACTGAAACAGTTTACCACATATAGCCCATGTGAGAAATTAATAATTTATAAAGTTTCTATAACACATGCTCCGGCCGGAAGCTTCTTATACGGAAAATTTCACAATTCATCAGATATTCATGAAATTGCGGTGTATTTGTGGTATATAGGAATTGTAAAAAAACCAGACTCACACGTCTGGAGAAAGGATACAATATGAATACTGCCAAAAAACAGAGTTTCGGAATGTCAGTCGTACTGCTGATCGTGGGCATAGTACTTCTGATCTGGTCCGACAGCGCACTGAAGGCTGTCTCAATCGTTATCGGAATCGGATGCCTGTGCGAGGCTGCAATGACGCTCTTCTCGGGAATCAGCGAAAAGCAGGCAGGATACACCGTACTGGGTGTGCTGCTGCTCATCGTGGGCCTGATATTCGTCGTTCATCCGCAGTTCCTCATCTCGATCCTGCCGGTAATCATCGGAATCGGAATAATTGCGGACGGCATAACGCAAGTCGTGAGGACCATGCAGAACCGCGATTCGATCTCCGGATCAGCGCTGCACATACTCCTGGCCGTCATCACGATCGCCCTCGGGCTCGTCGTCGTGTTCAATCCGTTTCAGACGATGTCTCTTATCGTCAAGATCATCGGAATCATCATGATTTACAACGCGGTCACGAATTTCTTTCTCGGAAAGGCAATATAACAGAAAAAGCGGCCGCCGCACGGAAGTTTCCGCTGCGGCGGCCGCCCTGTTTTTTGAATCAGTCCGAATCAGTTATAGTACGTCTGCAGATTGTAACGGATGTATTCGTTGAACTCGTTCTGCAGTATAGCCGCCGACACGATGCCGAGGCCGAATATCGCCAGCAGGAGGCACACCAGAGAATTGTCCTCCAGGTAGTACCCGTTGTTGTCCTGAATTTCAGCTGCGATCTTGCTCATCTTGAACCAGTAGTACATCATGTAGATGCCAAACGTTATGATCGAAAACAGAATCACGAGTCCGGGAGAAGTGCCGGGACGTTTACCCTGATATTCGGCCAGATCGTTCCAGCCCTCTGCCAGCTTGTATATCCAGTACAGATAGTAGAATCCGAACGATATGAAGCTGAAGATGATGCAGAGGACGATGCTCCTGGTCCTGAAGGTTTCTGACATATACGTTCCGCCGTAAGGCGCTCCGTTGTAGTAACCGTTTCCGTAATTTCCGCTGCCGTCCGGCTGCTCCGGCTGGGCTGCGCCGCAGTTAGGACAGAAGATAATATTGTCCTCGAGGTCGCACCCGCACTGTACACATTTTTTCATAGTTTCTCCTTTGCAAAACACTTCTCGTTTCAAAACGTATGAACCGTGACACGGCTGGCACGATACTACGAACGCGAAGCTTCCATAAGCTTATTTTTGAGTTCCTGCTCGATCGAAGAGAGTTCTTTTTCAGCCTCCTGACGCTTTTCCTTGCCTTCCTTCTGGATCGTCATAACCTCGTCGAGCGTTGAAATCAGCTGTTCGTTGGTGTGTTTGAGCGTTTCTATATCGACTATGCCGCGCTGTGATTCCTTGGCGGTCTCGACAGTCGCGGTCTTGAGCGCGTCGGCATTTTTGGTGAGCAGCTTGTTCGTCATATCCGACACCTCCCGCTGAGCTTTCGAAGCCTGCAGCGAATGTTCTATGCCCAGCGCGATGACCATCTGGTTTTTCCAGAGTGGAATAGTGTTTACGATAGTTGAATGAATCTTTTCCGCCATCTCGTTGTCTGACGCCTGAACCATCCTTATCTGAGGAGCCGTCTGCAGGGAAACGGTGCGCGTGAGCTCGAGGTCGTAAAGTTTCTTTTCAAATCTGTCGCACGCTGACGCAAGATCTCTGGCCTTCTGCGCGTCTACCGGCGAGCCGCTCTCCTCCGCCTTCTTCTGAAGCTCTGCGAGGTCGTTGTTTCTCACTTCCTCGAGCCTCATCTTTCCGGCAGCGATGTACATGGTGAGCTCTTTGAAATAATTGGTGTTCGCGGCGTACATTTTGTCGAGCATCGCGGAATCCTTCATGAGCGTCACCTGATGCTCCTCGAGCTTGTTCTGGATGTCGCTGACGTTCTTCTCGACCGAGCTGTATTTCGCCTGAAGGGCGTTCAGATTGTTCTTCCTCTTTTTGAAGAAACCGAGGATTTTCCCGTCGTCTTCATCTATGTCGAAGTTTTTGAGTTCGGTGACCAGGGAAGTGATCATTCCTCCTACTTCGCCCATATCCTTTGTCCTGACGTCCTGGAGAACTCTCTCCGAAAAACCGGCCATCTTTTTCTGAGTGCCGGCTCCGTAGTTCATCATCACCTGAGTATTGGTAAAGTCGATCTTCTTCGCGAATTCTTTGACCTGGTTCTTTTCCTGCTGGTTGAGGTACTGGACCATATCGTCTACATCGTTCGCCGCCTTTACCGGGGCCTGCTGGAATACCTGCGGAGCTGCAGGAGCCTGCTGGAACGGATCGAGCGTCAGATCAGGCTGATTCGGAGCTGCCGTCTGCTGAGGAGCCTGCTGATACTGAGGCATCTGCTGCATCTGCGGCTGGCCGTATTGCTGCCCCGCAGCGTCCGCCGTCTGCTGCGCCTGCTGCATAATGTCCTGCTCCGGAGCTCCGCCTTCCGGATCCAGTGTAAGTGTAGGACCTGCATTCATGAAATCGTCTGTCTGATCACTCATTTTTCTTCTCCTGTCGTTTCTCTGAAATAAATGTCTTGCTCATAACTTACTGTTTAAGAACTGGTTCCGTTTCCTGGGAATCCAGAACCTCATCGCCCGACAGACCGTCCTGCTCGAGCATGGATTTCATGACCGAAATATCGGACGAAATATCCCATGCCACATTTTCGAACATCTTGTCGAACATCTTTTCGTACGCCGATATCAGAGCGTCCACCGCGTCTTCTATTTCCTTCCTTGTCTTCGAGACGTTGTCGCCTGCCGGCTGCTTGTCCAGATCTTCGTAAGCGTCCAGAAGCTTGTTTGTCGTCGGTATATAGTAATTCATGAATTTTCTCATATCGGCAGATGTCTCCGGGTGACTCTCTATCTGGTCAAAGATCCTGTCGACCACCTGCTCGAGCCTGTCGAGTCTCTGCTTCATGCCGGCGTCGGTGATATTGTTCTTCGTATCTCTGATTTCTTCGATGAACTTTCTTCCTTCCTCCATGACCTGTGCACTCTGGGAATCGGAAGCAGCCTGATTTTCGCGGGCAGCAGCCTCTCTTTCCCTCGTTTCTCTTGCGCGTTTTGCAGCCTGATACTGGCTGCGCGCGTTCTCCGTAAGCAGGAGCGTCGTGCGCTGATCGTCATAGACAGCCATCGGAGGGAGCATGTTCTTCTCCATCATATTGTTCAGGTTCTTGACGACGCCGCTGTCAGAGTCGGCCGTCTGCAGAGCGACCTCGTGGATATCCACGTATTCCCTTCTGCCTACGATTCCGGCGTAGCGGTAGAACTTGTTGAGCAGTCTCCTGCTGATCACGCCCTTGCCGAGGGCGAAGATAGAAAGCGCCGTCACGATGCCGGAAAATATAATTCCTCCGATGTCCAGATCGATTATAAAGCCTATAAGAGCCATTCCGAAGAAGAAGAGCCCGACTCCTCCCACCGAGCTGAGCCCTGCTCCGCTTCCTTTTCTCGGACGCATGCTGGTGAACGGCGTAATCTGATTTCTGATATTGCGTCTTTCCGCGCGGGAAATGTGCGCATTTCTGCCTCTCCCATCATTCTGCGTATACTGAACAGTCTGGCGCGTGTATTTTCCCTGTGAAAAGGTCTCATTCGACCATGTGTAGTAGTTGTAATCTCCGTCCGGCCGTGGCGGAGCGTTCTGCCACGCTGGGCCGCCGTCATACTGAGAATATGTGTATGCTCCTCCGTTCTGCTGGCCGCCTGCCTGACTTCCTGCCTGATCGTTAGGAATATAGACGCCGTCGTCCGGCTGGCCGGCGTAACCGTTGTGGCCGCCTCCTCCGAGGAAATTATTCGTCTGATTTCTTATATTTGAAGCAAGATTAGAGAAATCGCCCGTGACGACCGAATCGGTGACATCGTCGACGATATTGCTGCACATATTTATTAAATTGCTTATTTCGTCCATTCTCAATCTCCGTAACAATACTAATACCGTTTTTATATTATATCATCTAACAGCTTCAAAATCTTTTACGGGAATAAATTATACCATATTAATGTTGATGCTATGTTAAAAAATACACCATGGCGCCCGTGCTCCAGGCATACGATGATCATGTATAACATTTTTTCCCGTTTTTCCCTTTTTTAAAAGCCGGGAAACGGCAAAAGCGAAAAAACGGCAAATCCCAGGAAAACAGCACAAGACATAAAACGACACAAGGCATGAAAACGGCAAAAAGCGAAAAAAAACGACCACAGAAACTGTGATCGTTTTCCTGGCGCGCCATCAGGGATTCGAACCCGGGGCCTTCACATTCGTAGTGTGCTACTCTATCCAGCTGAGCTAATGGCGCATAATCGACAATGGTTAGTATAAAACAATGTTTTTATTTTGTAAAGGGTTTTTTACCCTGCCAGAGTCCTCGTCAGCTCGTCATCTGCGTTACGATTTCAGCGGCTGACATGCCCTTTTCGATCTCATATGTGCCGGCTGCGATCCTCGATTCGGCTCCCGCTTCCGACACTGCGTCGATGAATTCCTGATTGTCCGAGATGAGGCCTGCATCGCTGAGAACAGAAGCGATCTCATCGATAGTCTCACCCTGCGTCACGGTGATCTCATAGACCTGTCCGGCACCGTCCGTACTGCTGCTGTCCGCACTGCTGCTGTCGGTACTGCTGCCGGAACTGGTGCTGCTCGTGTCAGCGCTGCTGCTTTCATCCTGCGCGGAAGAATCCGCCGAACTGTCGGCAGACTGCGATACTTCGGTGCTTCCCGTCTGGCCTCCGTCGTACGAATAGTTCATCAGGGCCGATACACGCCACGTGATTATGAGCGCAGCAATAAGAATTATTATCACAGCCACGAGGATATCGCTTGTGTCATATATAAAATTTCTGAATCCGTTATAATGATGTCCCTTCATTGATCCTTCTTCCAGCGTACCGAAATCTCTCCCGACGAAAGAGTCGTGCGCCCCAAATCCGTCTCTACGACAAGGCCTCCATCGTCGTCGATGTCGACCGCTCTTGCATTAAATTTCTCGTTTCCTCTGGTGCAGACTATATCCCTGCCTATTATAACGGAATATTTCCTGTAAGGCTCTATGAAAGTCCGCTCGCCGAGATGGTCGGCGTAATACAGAGTCTTGTCGATGACCGCTGCAGCCAGCTCGTTTCTGCTCACTGCCGGCTTCTCGTCCTCGTAGATCCACCCGATGCGCTCGTGAAGATCCTCGGGGAAAGAATCCGGGTCGTATCTGTAGTTTATCCCTATGCCGACCACTACGCTGTCCAGGCCTCCGGTCTCGACGTCGGCCGCAGCCTCCGTGAGTATCCCGCAGATCTTCTTCGGGCCGATATATACATCGTTTACCCACTTTATGCCTGCATCCATTCCCGTAAGATCTCTTACGGACTCACAGACAGCCACGGCTGCAGCCGTGGTGATCGGTACGGCTCCCGCCATATCTGTATCGGGGCGGAGCAGGATCGAAAGATAGATGCCTGATCCAGGCGGAGATATGAATTTTCTGCCCATCCTTCCCCTGCCGGCAGTCTGTTCGTTTGCGACCGCTGTCGTTCCGTGCGGAGCACCCTCGAGCGCGGCGGCCTTTACCCTCGTATTCGTGGAATCTGTCTCCTGATAAATCGTCAGCAGAGCCGGATCGGCGTACCTGAGCCTCGATCCGATCCCGGCCTTCGTGAGCATGTTGCTGTCGGATTTTAGTCTGTATCCTCTGCGGGTCGCCGCCTCTATCTCGTAACCTTCGTCGCGAAACGCGCTGATAGCTTTCCAGACAGAAGACCTGGTTACGCCCAGGCTTTCAGCGATCTCCTCGCCCGACACGTACTGATCTTTGTGTTTCTCGAGAAACCTCAGCACATTTTCTTTAACATTCATCTGTCACTCCGTTCCGCAGGTGAAAAAGGGAATGAATCCTGCTGTCATTTGATACTTTTATTGATCTTGATCATGTCTTTGAACATGACCGCGCTGTCCTTCACCAGATTTACATGTGAGTCTCCGTGTTTTATCATTTTTACAGGATACTCCTCTACCTTGAATTTCATCTTCTCGGCGAGCATGATCACCTCGGTGTCGAACGCATAATTTTCTGTCCTGACAAGTGCGAAGAGCAGCCTTCCGACTTCCCTTCTGAAACATTTTATACCGCACTGCGTATCGTATCTGATTCCTGAATAGCGTTTAACCAGATGCGAGTATATTTTTGACGCAGCTTTCCTCAGCGGCGGATAATTGCCGTATCCGTCGCTCGATTCCAGCCTGCTGCCTATCATGAGGTCAGCGCCGCACGAAGCGAGAGCGTCGGCCATGATGCTTATTATTTCTGTTCCGTACGCGAGATCCGCGTCGGTATAACAGATCACATCTCCCGAAGATACGAGCACTCCTCTTCTCACAGCATAACCCTTGCCGCGGTTTTTCTTGTATGAAATCATCCTGACTCTGGGATAAGCGAGTTCCTTCACTATGTCCGCGGAGCGGTCGGACGAGCCGTCGTTCACGACGATTATTTCATAACCGCTGCCGTAATGTTCTTCCAGCTCGCTGCAGCACCGTGCAAGTGTGTCTGCTATTATTTTCTCTTCATTATAAACTGGAATTACCAGAGAAATCTTCATGATCCGAAACCTTTCTGAAATATTACTCCGGCGGAAATTTTTCCGCTTCGTCAGTTTCCAAATATGATTATCTCACAGTTGGGTCATATATTCATCTTATGATTTTCTGTTTATTTCGTCAATTTCGTAAACGTCTGAATTCCGCCGGAAATTTCCATCGTGCCGATTTTCTCTCCTGTGTAGTAATCGTCGACGTCGTATATCTGAGCTCCGCTGGAGCTGCTTCCACTTCGGAGCAAGAGTTTCACGCGTGTGACGTCGTCCTCATCCCGGTCGTAATAATACAGGTAATCGAATTCACGCGCATCGTTGTTCAGCCTTGCCGGATTGTCGAGCAATTCCACTTCGAGGATCGGTACTGCGTTCGTTCTGGTGGCAGCGTCCAGTGACCAGGTGGCAGTTGTGCAGCTGAGTACATGATCGTGCCAGAAATAGTTCTGTTCGTTCTGATCGATGTAAGAAATACCGATCACTCCGATCGGATCCTTCCAGTTGTATTCGCCCTCGTCTCTTAATTCCGTCAGAATCTCGCTCCTCACCGTTCTGGTGATTTTGCTGTCATAGCTGTAAACCGCTTTGTAGTCCATGATCTCCGAAACGCCGCATATCACGAAGAACAGCGCAAGAAAGGCAGCAAATACGGCAGGTAAAATTCTTCTCAGCATTTCTCCGCCAGCAGAGGAGATCCATGTAACTATGTAGTCTGCCAGAAGCGCGATGCCGGCGAACGGAACCACAGCGTTTCTGAAGCAGAACCACGGTACACCCTGGAGAAGGAAAACCAGTATGGGAACTAAAAAGAGAACAGCCGACGCGAACAAAGCCGCGAAGGGGCCGCTGCTCCGGCGCATCATCTTTTCCCCGGAAGCGTCTTCTGATGCGATACCTGAGCCGGTGGAATCTGAGCTTTTTAATTCCGGAGCATGTTGTTTTTCAAAACCGCCTTCTGCGAGCGTTTTTTTCCTGCGCAGACGCTGCGCCGGCGGCTTTTCGGCAAATGATACGGCGAAAATCAGCACGCACAGCAGAACCACCAGTATGAGCCAGATCGTGTGGCCGCCTGACAGTATCTCGGCCGCGCCCCGCCTGAATCCTTTCGTCATGATCGCTGTCCCGCCGCTGATCATGACAGCTTTAACCTGTGCGGCTAAATCGTATATTCTTTCCGATAAAGGCGTCGTGCTCGCGAGCGCCTCCTCGATGCGGGAACTGTAGCCCGAACCCTCGACTATGAAGAGCGTCGGGAAATAAAACGCGGCGGCAGCGGCGGGAATGCATACGAGAAAGCCTAACGGACGCAGCCCGCTCTTGCGGCGTTCGAGACATGCTGTCACGAACAGCAGCGCGCAGGCGAGCAGTCCTGTCTGTTCGTAGAACCAGAACGAGGCCGTCATCAAGACTCCTGAAAAGACAAGACATATGGTACCGCGTCTGCCCCTGACGTCAAGCCATTTGACGAAAAGCCATTCCGAGAGGGCTGCTGCAAATGTCCCCATTATGACCCGCGTCGACGCGCTGAGCCAGTAAGTAGCCTCCGTTCCCAGAGGAACAAGGGCCATTATGACCACGAACAAAGCGCTCAAGTCGAAATACCGCCTGAGTGCATTTCTTATGAGCACCACTGAAACCGCAAATATGAAGCAGAGAATAACAGTGTCAACAGCGAAAGGCATGTTGCTCCATATGAAGTAATCGGCAAGACCCGCGAGCGGCCGCGATGCGAGGAGCCCGCTCGCCGCCTGAAGATCGGCGAAAGAACTGTACTGCTGATTGTATGAGAACTGAAGATAATCGTCGAGCTGAGGATAATAAGTGATTCCGAACACGAACGCGCGGGCGATGAGCAGCAGCGCAGTGATGATGACCAGCCAGACAGAGGCAGCCGCATCAGAGCGCAGCGCAGTTTTTCTTTTTTCCCCAGTACCGCTGTCATTCCTACCTATTATCATAATTAGTTTTCTCCGGATAAAAAGGCAAAACCGCTGTCGTCCGGGCAGCCTTGCCTTATCATCAGTTCACTGTCATAAATTTTTTCTGTTTATATCAAGCCGGCTCATCTGCCGGTTCCGAAATTTGCATCGAATTGTATATCCTGTCCATACATGTGATAACCATATGCGCCAAAGGTTCTCTTCTGCAGAAGGCTGATACCATCCGTCAGAATCCGAACCACCTTATATTACCAATTTATATTGGCAAAATCATGACGGACCGGTGATCATTTAAGCAGTTTCGCCGAATTCTTTGAAATTACCAGCGTACCGATGCGGTTGCCTTCCGAGTCGATCATCTTCCAGTACTGCAGGCTGTCCGATATATCAACGCCTTCTCCCAGCTCGAGTGTCACCCTGCACGCAGTCTTCTTCTCAATGTCGTAGTAGTAGAGATGCTGGAACTGGCGGGGATCATTGGCTGCTTTATTCGATTTATCGTATATCTCAAAAGTTCCGAGAGGTACGACACTCGGCAGATCGTAGTCCTCTGCCGCATATCTCAGCAGCCCTCCGAACGCCCACGACGATGAAGTGCAGCTCAGTATATGGTCGTGCCAGAAGTAATTCTGATCGTCCTTGTCCTCGTCTGTTACGCCTATCACCGCGAATTTATCGTATTTATCATATCCGTCAGCCGTATCCGCCTCGATTACAGGCGCAACTGCCTTCGCGGCTTCCATATCGTATTCATATATATCTCTGTAATCGCTCATCTCCGACACACTGCAGAACATGAAGAAAAAAGCAGCCGCTGCAGCCAGCGCTGCGGAAACGATTCTGCGCTGCTTTTCCCCGCCCGCGGATAAGATGAGGCAGACTAAGTAATCGGCTAAGAGCGCAAAGCCTGCGAACGACGCCGCGGCATTCCGGAAACTGAACCACGGCTTGTCCTGAAGCATAAAGACTGCAGCGGGCGCCGCCGAAAGGAACAAAGCCGAAAGCACTGCTGCAGCCGGGCCTCTCGCCGTCTGCACGTTTTCTCTTTCCGTCACAATCACATGGCTGCCGCTTTTTACGTTACTGCTTCGAACGCCTGTTTTCTTTGAGTCTCTTTTTTTCGCACTCTTCCCCGGGCGCCACGGCTTTTCAGGTTTTTCTGCAAAGGCCACGAGAAACATCAGACAGCACAGGAGAATAACAAGTATGAGCCAGCCTGCGAGGTTCTCCGATTCGATGAATGAGGCGGAACGGCTGAATCCCTTCGTGACGAGCCTGCCTCCGCCTTCGATGAAGACGGAGTACAGCTGATCTCCCAGGCGTTCCAGTCTTTCGCCCAGCGACGAGCTGCTCTCCAGGGAATCTTTCACTCTTGAACTGTACACCGATCCTTTGACAGTAAACAGAGCCGGTATGAAGAATGCGGCGAGAGACGCAGGCACGCACATCAGAAAACCGAGAGGCCTCGCGCCGTTTCTCCGTCCTTCGAGGCACGCGGTTACGAATACGAGCGCGGCGGCCAGCAGGCCCGTCTGCTCGTAGAATTCGTATGATGCCGTCATCAGCAGCGCAGAAAAGATGAGACACAAGACGCCTCGCAGCCCCCGGGTGTCGAGCCATCTGACAAACAGCATCTCCGAAAGAGCCGCCGCGAATAAACCCATGATTATGCGCGTGGACGCGCTGAGCCAGTAGGAAGCTTCTATTCCCAGCGGCAAAAGTGTCATGAGTACCGGGAAAAGAGCGCTGAGATCAAAGTACCTCTTCAGCGCATTTCTTATGAGCACAGCCGATACTGCAAAAATAATGCTCAGGATTATGACGCTCGCTATCATCGGAAGCCTGCTCCAGACGAAATAGTCAGCAATTCCCGCGAGCGGGCGCGAACCGAGTATCCCGCTGTCCTGCTGAAGCTCTGCGAACGAACTGTATTTCTGATAATACCAATACTGGATATAGTCGTCAAGCTGCGGGAAATACCTGAACCCATAGACGCATGATCTGGCGATCAGGAGCAGTGCTGTAACAGCAGCGATTAAAAACGCCGGCTTCATTCCTGTCATTCCTGCCCGCAAAGCTGCGGCTGTTTTTCGGCCGGATATTCTGAAAGCAGAATTATCTTTGCCGGCTTCGCTTTTCATTCTGGCGTTCGTGCCCGTGCCGATGCGGCTTATATCATTTTTAATTTCGTCGTTCTGATTCTGCCTCTTGATATCCATAAAAACTCCTGGGCGCTCTTACATAAAATACCGGTTAACTGCCGGCGTCGTCAGCTGATTTTACCATAGCGGCCGGAAGTCATCAATCGCAGTGCGCCGCGAAACACCGCAGAGGGACTTCTGCAGACCTCTTCAATATATAATACGATATGTCTGAGGCGCAAAAAAAGCCGGCCTTCAGGCCGGCTTATCATCTTTCCGAACGGCTGCCGTCTTTTTACAGACCGGCAGCCGCAGAATATTCACATTTAGCAGTGCGCACGCAGAAACATCATTTATCAGAAATTACCTGCGTTCATATAGAGGAGATCGTCCTCCGGAGAATCTGCAGGTTCGAATTTGAGAACCTTCAGCACAGGCATGTCTCCGTGCGATTCCTTGACGTATTCATTTTTGATCTTTGCGGTAATGTTCGCGTATGAACGTTCCTCCACGATATTCTGTCCGTTGTCCATGTCGCAGAAAAATGCTAGGAATGTGATGTCGTTCGCGCAGCACACCATGCTGAAACGGCCTGCAGCGAAACGCTCCGGAGGGTCCGCGTCGCCTCTCTTGTGAAGCTGTACGTAAACCTTTACCGTCTTTCCCTCATATTTGCCTGGTTCTGTCATGGCGTCCACGTAGAATCTGCCGAAATCCTCCGGCTTAATGTCCACGACAGGCGCATCGAGATCGTACGGAAGAGGCTCGTTGTCCGCGAAATCCTCTGCATTGCCGTCATTGTCCTCGAGATATATGTACGCCTGAGGGTTCATCGCGCGTATGCTCGTCGAGTGGATGTAGTCCTTCAGCTCGTCGGTGCATCTGTTGAACACCACGAGCTCTGAGTTGCTGACGTGCTGATAGAGCTGAGAACCCATGTTCGCAAGATAAAGCTTGTATGTCTCGGCATTGATCGTCGTGATGACCTGATAGAGCTCCCAGTTTTTCGGGAAAGCCTCGTTGATCAGGCGCATGTCCCACATGCCGTTGTATTCTATAACCACCCTGTCAGGGTTGACTTTCGCGGCAGCTTTCTCAAGGATTCCGGAAGTGAATTCATCCTTGTCCTCAAGCTGGAGAAGCTTGCTGTGAGTACTCTTCAGGAAGTCCTTGTCGTACTCTTCCTCGCCCTCTTCACACGATATCAGAAGTGTAACTTCACTCGCTGTGAATCCCGGGTCTCTGAGAGTATCCTTTATGAACTGTGTCTTGCCGCTTTCAAGAAATCCTGTAAATACATAAACAGGTAAACTCATCTTTTTCCTCCTTGTCCTGAGGCAGTTGCCACGCCGTCATCCCAAGAAACCACATGTTTCAGAGGAAGGCAGCGTGCCCGTCTTTTATTCTACGTGAAAGAGTTTCGCGATCTCATCGTCTTTGAGATCGGCGCCGATTACGACAAGCTGGCCCGTGTAGCTGGCCGGTCCTTTTCTGATTTCGTGTTCGCCCGGAACATAGTCGAAGTGCAGCCAGTCACCGTTTTCAGTCTCGACGATTCCCTTCGCTCTAAGAATCGCACCGCACATTCCGAGATCGAGTTCATCGAATGCGTCGTTGAGTTCTTCCTCGGTGAATTTCCTCGGAGTTTCCTTGCCCCATGTCGAGAAGACTTCGTCCGCATCGTGGTCATCGTGGTCGTGGTCATGGTCATGATCGTGGTCATGGTCATGGTCATGATCGTGGTCATGGTCGTGGTGATGATGGTGATGTTCGTGTACAGGCTCCTTCGCAAGCTCTTCAAGAAGCTTCTTTTCGAGAGATTCGTCGCCTTCCATGGCTTCGAGGATCGTATCGCCCGAAATCTTTTCCCACGGAGTCGTTATGATCTTCGCATCGGCGTTGTATCCTCTCAAAAGTTCTACATCTGCTTTGAGCCTGTCTTCGCTGACGTCCTGAGTTCTGCTCAGGATTATCGTCTTTGCGTGTGAAATCTGGTCTATATAGAATTCGCCGAAGTTCTTGGCGTACATCTTGCACTTCTTGGCATCCGCCACAGTCACAAATGAAGCGAGCTCGCACGGCATGTCGTCAGAAACCTGCTGAACGGCTCTGATAACGTCAGAAAGCTTGCCGACGCCCGAAGGCTCGATGAGGATTCTGTCAGGCTCGTACTGCTGGAGCACCTGTCTGAGAGCGTTGCCGAAATCACCTACGAGTGTGCAGCAGATGCAGCCTGAGCTCATTTCGGTGATCTGTATGCCGGAATCTTTGAGGAATCCGCTGTCGATGTTGATTTCTCCGAATTCGTTCTCTATAAGTACAACTTTCTGTCCCTGGAATGATTCAGAAACGAGTTTTTTAATGAGTGTTGTCTTTCCGGATCCGAGGAAGCCGGAGAAAATATCTATTTTTGTCATGAAATTAGCCTCCTTCTGCTCTACTATCAAGTTTAACCGATATAGTATATACCCCTGCTTTTTATTGTGCAAACGAAAATACTACACCGGCTACAGCCGAAATACCTATGAATACTACCGGATGGAGTCTTTTGAACGTACGCATCATGATAAATATCGCTATCGCCAGCAGCCATGCTTTCAGATCGAAAATCTGCAGGAATGTCCCTCCCGGAATCATGTCTGTATGCACCAGCGCGATTTCAGCCGCGGATATTCCGGCTGACGATATGAGTGCCAGCGAAGCAGGCTTGAGTCCGTGAAATGCGTACTTGACGGTCAGGCTGTCGCTGAATTTTTCCAGAATACGCGCTATGATAAGTATTATTATTACACACGGAGTGATTATCCCGATCGTGGCGATGAGACCTCCCGGGAAACCTGCCACCTTGTAGCCTACATATGTCGCCATGTTTATGCCGATGGCTCCGGGGGTCGATTCCGACACGGCGAGCATGTCTGCGATTTCATGATACGTGAACCAGCCTGTATTGTCTGACATCTGGTAGAGAAACGGCAGTGTAGCAAGTCCTCCTCCGATGGAGAACAGACCTGTTGCGAAAAAATTTATGAAAAGTCTCAGATATAGAGTCATTATTCTTCTCCATCTTCACGGTTCTTACGCTTCTTTATCTTATGCCCGTATTTGTCGCCGAATCTCGCGTCCTTGTTTTCGAGAAAATCGTTTACATAAGGTGAATTCCTGTGTGCGAGAAATGCTCCGCCGGCAATGCCGCCTGCGGCAGCGATGATGACGAGCAGCACAGGTGATGCCGACAGGAAAACCGATGCTGCCAGCACACCGATGTAGATGACGATCGTGAAAGGATCGCTGATTGAGTTCTTCCACATCTTTACGACTGCTTCAAGTATGAGGACGCATACGCAGACTCTTATGCCGGCGAATGCGTTTTTTACGATCGGATAATTTGCAAAGTTTTCGAGCAGGCCGGCCACTAAAGTTATCACTATGATCGAAGGGAGCACGAAACCGAGCGTGGCAATGATTCCGCCTGCTACGCCTGCGACTTCGTTTCCGACAAATGTGGCCGTGTTTACAGAAATCAGGCCCGGCGTGCACTGGCCGATCGCGTAGTATTCGACGATCTGCTCGTCGGTGGCCCATTTCTTGTTATCTACTATTTCGCGCTGTATGATAGGGAGCAGGGCGTATCCGCCGCCGAACGTCATGGATCCGATCTTTACGAATGTCACGAACAGTTCCCATAGTTTTTTCATGAATAATCCAGCCGCAGAATTCTGCCGGTCTCACAATGCAGCAGTGGCGGCATTCTCCTTTCCGTAAACGAAGATTCTGACTGATAAACGATACCGATAAAAACACGATATCAAAACACTTTTTCCGTGTTAATTAAGAATAACACAGCTGAAACCGAAAACAACCGCTGAAAGCCATAATGAGGCATACCAGTTCCGCATAACTGCTATAACCATTTAATTATACATATACTTACCTGAATTTGAAGGAAAAATTAAAGTAAAATGCCGCATCTCATTGTAAAATGCCGCTGCCCGTTCTGACAAAAATCCCGGAGCACAATACCCCGGGATGTCATATGCATATTCTAAATTTTCATTTCATGGCGGCAAAGCCGTCTGGCTGCCGTGGCATGTCCTGGCATGCTGCAGGCATTTCCTTTATCCGATGCTCTTTCCGCAGCACTTCTTGTATTTCTTTCCGCTGCCGCACGGGCACTTGTCGTTTCTGCCCGGCGTTATCTCCGACTTCGGATTAACGTACGACGGAAGCTTTACGTTCCTGACCGCCATTTTTGCAGGCGGAAGGTCTTCAGGCTTGAAACCCTTGCACGCCCAGATTCTCTGACCATACAGGAATCCTGTGTAAAGATTCATGAATTTCTCCTGATCCTCCGAATCGTCGAGAGCGATTCCGTTTTCATGGAGCAAGTCGATGAGCTCATTCAGGTTTGAGTCGCAGCGCGCCGCAAAAGCGAGCTTTTCCATGATGCCGTCGAGCTTTTCGTCTTCTTCCAGTACAGGAACAGGCATTCCGAGCATCCTGGCTATGAAGTTTCTGAGATACCAGTAGTGAGGATTTTTTTCGATCACTGCGCCATACCTGTATTGGTCTATCTCATTGACCGTCGGATTGTAATACGGATCCGCCGGCATGACTCTGTCGAGTATGTTGCAGTAATCTTCAGGATTGTCGAGTGTGATGTCTATGATATAGTTGTCACGTCTGTAGAAACCGTCGCTGTCTCCCGCCTTTTCGATGAGCGTGTGGCATTCTTCCGGAGAAATCTTCTTGCGGTGGTTCATATCCCAGACGTCCTTAATGATTCTGAGATTGTATATGCCATACATATGAGCCAGCGCGCCTGCATAGATGATAACGGCATTCTCGAGTTCGGTTCTGTCCGGATCGGCCTCTTTGTGGACCGGCTCCCCGTCGAAGATCCTCTGCTCTCTTTCCTGTTTGTCGCGGCTCATCCTCCCTGTGTCGAATATCGCGGCACAATCCGCAGGAACGAACGCCTCTGCCTCGTCACCGCTGCCGGCTCTGGCGAACATGAATCCTCTGTCGAAAAGAACCTTCAGTCTCTCATAGCTCCCTTCGTCCAGCTTTTCGCCGCCTTCGACGATAATCTTGTTGACTTCGGCAGAAAGATCTTTTCCCTCGTTGTTGAAGAACCTGATGATATCGCTCTTGACCGCTTCGCGGACGATTTCTACGATCTCCGCTTTTCTGGCTGAAGAATGAATTTTTTTCTCATATACGCCGGCGATACTGCTCAGCTGAACCTTAGTGTACTTATTCAGACAGTCCTCGAGGTTCATATTTTCTTCACTGGTTTTGATACATAAACTCTTCAGCTTTTCATTCATAGTTTTCGACTATCCCTCCATAAACAAATTGATGCATTATGCTAATTATACCGCAGAAAACAGTTTTTCTTCAATATTATTAAGTACAAAAAACGCTGTATTTGTGCACTGTAAGGCCGATGTATCACACTCAGGCTTAATATGTTAAAATAAAAGGCACACGATCGTCATTTTATCTGTTCCGGATGACTTTTTTACCGGATCTGACTGATCAGAAACTGGAGATATTTTATGAATATTAATAAGAAAATAATGCTGTTTTTCCTGGTGGCTGCCGTTTCGATGCTTGGCCTTGCTGCGTGCGGCAGCAGCAGTTCAGACGATTCATCCGGATCCTCGGATTCATATTCAGTGACACGCACCAATGACGGCGCATACTCAGTGGATGTATTCGCGATGGACACGACGATGAACATCAAAGCCTACGGCGGAAGCAAGGCGAAAAAGGCGGTGAGCGACGCAGCCGAAGAATTATACAAGCTGGACAGCGAGCTTTCGGTCGTCAGGGAAACCAGCCCCGTATACAGGCTGAACAGCCGTGAAACCGATACCGTAAGCGGAGACGCCGCGGAGGTGCTGAAAGAGTCTCTGGAAATGGCCGAAGCTACCGGAGGCGCATTCGATCCAACGATCTACCCGATAGTAAAGGCGTGGGGATTTACAACCGGCGAATACCGGGTTCCGGATGAAGAGGAGATTTCCAGTCTCCTTCAGCACGTGGGATACGAGAAAGTCTCGCTCAGCGAAGATCAGGACGGAAAGACGAAGGTCTCGTTCAGCGATCCTGAAACGCAGATAGACACCGGCGCCATCGGCAAGGGATATGCCTCACAGGTTATACAGGACATGTTCAAGGAAGAAGGAGTGGAATCAGCGATAGCCACTCTCGGCGGGAACGTCATGACTGTCGGATCGAAGACCGGAGGCGAAAGCTGGGTCATCGCCGTCGAAAATCCAGAGGACACGAGCAGCTATGCCGGATATATCAAGATCAAGGACGAGTTCGCCGTCACATCAGGCGGATATCAGCGCTACTTTGAAGAGGACGGGAAAAAGTACATTCATATCATGGATCCTTCAACAGGCTATCCCGTCGACAACGACCTGAGTTCTGTAACGATAATCTCTGATTCGGGAACCGAAGCCGACGCGCTTTCGACGGCTCTGTACGTGATGGGTCTCGACGGAGCGGAGAATTTCTGGCGCACGTCGAACCTCGATTTCGGTATAATCCTCATCGACAACAACGGAAAAATATATGTCAGCGAAGACATAGCGGACAGATTCTGGGTGGATTCTGGATCTTTCGAAACGATAAAAAAATAAATCGAATACGAAAGAATGAATATAGAAAATATATGATCTGATAGTATAATTTAACAAAGGATATTGTGAAAATTTTGCTTAAACGGGAACATATACGAACCATGCCGGCGGCAGTCCGGCGCGGATGCCGGCGGCATGGGAAACTGCAGGCTGTACATCTGCTGTGATTATGTAAAAAATCTGATGGATCTCTACACACATTTAGGAGAATGAAAATGGATATTGCTGAAAAAATCAAACGCAAAGGTTTGGAGCTGGGATTTACACACGTCGGTATCACATCAACGGATCCATTTCCTGAATACGCGGCTGATCTGATCATCAACCGGGAAAAAACCTATTCTTTGTACGACCCTGATCTGAAGGCGCCGTACCGGAGCTATCTTCTCAAGGCCAGCATGCCCCGCATGCTTTATCCGGATGCGCAGTCCATCATCTGTGCAACCTGGGGATTCGGCCAGGTCGATTACCCGGAAGAGCTGCTTCCGCATGTTGCGCGTGCCTATCAATCCAGAGCATATGTTCCGCTGCCGGATTCCGCGGAGGGCATCCGTGAGGCAGAATTCCGCCGGTACATCGAATCACTTGGCATTCATGTTTTTGAACGGACCGATGAGATTCCGGACCGTGAAGCCTGTGCGAGAGCCGGCATCGTTACATTCGGCAGAAACAATTTCGCGTTTACCCCAGAGGACGGATCGTTCAATATCCTCGTAACGCTGATCGTCGACAAGAAGCTGCCGTACGACGAGCCGACGATGTACTGCGACTGTCCGGAGGACTGCACGAAATGCATCGATGCCTGTCCGAATCACGCGATGAACGCTAAGGGCGAGCTGCAGCCGCGCATCTGCATGATGCACATGCAATATACGCCGATCGGGGAACTGCCAGAAAAATACTGGAAACTGCTTGGAAGCCATCTGCACGGCTGCGACGAATGCCAGATAGTCTGTCCGAGAAATGCCGCCGTACTTGAGCGGGCACGGCGCAGAGATCCATTCCTGGAAAAGCTGAAAGACGAATTCGATTTAGAAAAAGTACTGCTGATGGACGACGAATATTACGACCGCGTTGTTCATCCGATCATGTACAATTATATCCGCGACAAGAACATTTTCCGCCGCAATGCCGCCATCATTCTCGGCAATACCGGCACGCGAAAGAACATCCCGGCCCTGCAGAAAGCGCTGCAGTCTCCGTGTGAAGGCGTCCGTGAAGCCGCACAGTGGGCAATCGGGCAGATCCAGCAGAGAGAATCATAAACAGCAGTAAAGATCAGTAAAAACTGATTAATAAATATATCAAAAAAATCAAAACCCCGTTCCGGTGCATCGTTTTTGCAGCGATCCGCCGTGAACGGGGTATTATTTTCATATTGATTATTAATTAAACTATTATGACAGTCAGAAAACGTTCCGGATGCCGTTTGACAAGCCTGAACGCCTGAGCTTAAGCGAGCGCTTCCTTCGCCTTGTTTACGACAGCTGTGAAAGCTTCTGAATCGTTGACAGCCATCTCCGAGAGCATCTTTCTGTTGATCTGAACTCCTGCCTTGTTGAGACCGTTCATGAGCTGGCTGTAGCTGATGCCGTTCTGACGGGCTGCAGCGTTGATTCTCGTGATCCAGAGACGTCTGAAATCTCTCTTCTTTCTCTTGCGGCCTGCGTAAGCGTATGAAAGCGAACGCATCATTGCAGGGTTGGCTGCTCTGAATACCTTGCTCTTCTGACCGTAGAAGCCCTTTGTAAGCTTCAGTACCTTCTTGTGCTTTTTCTTGGCATTGACTGCCTTCTTTACTCTTGCCATCTCTAAATACCTCCTCGCAAATTAAACGTTAAGAACTGACTTGATTCTCTTCTGATCTGCGCTTGTAAGCGTAGTGCCCTTTCTCAGGCCTCTTTTTCTGGCCGGGCTCTTCTTTGTGAGGATGTGGCTCTTATAAGCTTTATGTCTTGCTACCTTGCCTGAGCCGGTAACTTTGAATCTCTTCATTGCGCCTCTGTGCGACTTCATCTTAGCCATTTTCCTGACCTCCTGTTAATACCTGATTAATTGTTTGTTTTTGGTGCGAGCACCATGGTCATGTTTCTTCCCTCGAGCAGAGGTTTTTTCTCGATCTGACCGTACTCGGAAACAGCCTCCGCGAACTGCTGCATTACGAGCTCTCCGGCAGCGGTATGACCCCTCTCTCTGCCTCTGAACCTGATGCTGACCTTGACTTTGTCTCCGTTCTTGAGGAACTTCAACGCGTTGTTTGCTTTGACCATTAGATCGTGTTTCTCTATAAATGTGCTGAGGCGGACCTCCTTCACCTGAGTAACCTTCTGCTTCTTTTTCGCGTCCTTGGCCCTTTTCTGCATTTCATATCTGTACTTGCCGTAATCCATGATTCTGCAAACGGGCGGATTCGCGTTCGGAGCTACGTTTACAAGATCGAGTTTTTTCTCAACCGCGATCTGGAGTGCCTTTGACGGCGGCATTACGCCCAACTGTGAACCATCTGTATCGATAACTCTGACTTCCTTTGCACGGATATCTTCGTTTATCTGGTTCTGATTTCCCTTGCTAATACTAAAACACCTCCATTCACATAAAAGTGAAACACGAGCATATTATCCGATAATTACATGAAGACTGGCGAATATCAATCCTCCTGCCGTAACTACCCGGCAGGAAAAGGAAAAACAGCCCTGCGCTCACCGGCGCATAAAAAAAGCAGACACAAAAAATGTATCCGCAGGCTGTTCTCTGAAACTCATATTAACCCGTACGACTGAGCGCCGCAGGGTGAGAAGCGGATAACTTCTTCTTCATGCTGAAAGCTATTCTACATCCTTATTTCCGGGTTGTCAATTCTTTTATTAATAAAACATTTTTTCTTTTTTGTTTTTTTAAAGAACATGTGTTAAAATAAAAATGACCGGGAAAGGAGGTTTGAAAATGGGACGCAAAGCCATGCCTACAGATGATATGAACCTTACAGAGCGTGAACACAGAGTTCTCGATTTTCTCGAGGATACAATCACTACAAAGGGCTATCCGCCTACTGTCCGCGAAATATGCGCTCATTTTAACATAAAATCAACATCTACAATCCACAGGGACCTTGCCAGCCTCGAGGAAAAAGGCTTTATTTCAAAGGATCCCGACAAGCCGAGAACCATAGAAATCCTGAGATCGGGACGTCCCGAAAGGAACGGCACCATGCCTGATCCCGGAACATCTGTTTCGGAATTCACCAGAAGTGAGATAACAGACGTTCCTCTCGTCGGCCAGGTCGCCGCCGGCACGCCTATCCTTGCCGAACAGAATATCACCGAATATTTTCCGGTACCTGCACGCTATACGTCGGGTTCCTACAATTACTTCATGCTTGAAGTAAAGGGCGAGAGCATGATAGATGCAGGCATCCTGAGCGGTGATTATATTCTCGTGCGCCAGCAGAATACCGCCGGCAACGGGGATATCGTGGTCGCGATGATCGACGGTTTCGAAAGCGAAGCCACCGTAAAGACGTTCTACCGCGAAAAGGACCACATAAGACTCCAGCCTGAAAATCCGTCGATGAGCCCGATCATCGTGCGAGACGTAAAGATTCTGGGTCTTGTAAAAGGCGTTTTCCGCTACATGTAATTCCAATTCGTTCAGGAAATTTATCAGAAATTTATTTGCGGCATCATGGAGCCGGATCCGCTGCTGCCCTGGCACGCGGCCAGCCGGCCGTACACGAAGCTCCTCAGCCGGGCCAATTCATATGCCGCTTTATGCATAAAAACCAGAAAGAGCCTGAAGCACGGTTTCCCCACGGCTTCACGGCTCTTTTTTTATTCAAACATATTTATCTGATTGTTCAGTTATGAACAGGCGCTGCGTGCGTCATTCTTCGTTTCTTCCCATGATTGTGAGCAGCTGCAGGAAAAGGTTCACGATGTCGACGTAGATATCGAGCGCGCTGTCGACCGCGTGGTCGAGAGTAGGCACGTACTGCTGCGCTCTTACCCAGTCATATCCGATGTAGAGCGAGAACAGGACGGCTGCGATCCACGCTATGATCGTCGTCTGTATTCCGAACAGCAGGCATACGAGATTCGCTATTATTATGCCGATAAGGCCGATGAACAGCATCCTTCCCATTCCGGCGAAAGTGCCCGGAAAAGCAGTAGATGCCAGCATCATCACGCCCGTAATCACAGCGGTGAGCATGAACGCCTGTGCCACTACCGTAGTGCTGTAGCCCTGGACGCAGATCGTTATAACCGCGCCGAGCGGCAGGCACACCAGATTGTACCCTATGAAGCTCACAAGCGGCGAACTCGATCTGTACGTGATGTATGAGCCCGCGATTACGAGGATTATATATCCTGCCAGAAGCAATACCGGATTTATCGACAAAATCTGCGGGGCCAGATACCAGCTCATGAGCACGTTGATGATAACGCCGTAAAGAATTACAGCCCCTATGGTAAAGTTATAAAGCCTTCTCGAAACAATCCTGTCGCCGGACGTCTGGTACAGCCTCGACTGCTTGTCCGACAACGATGTAATTCCTGAAGCCATTGTTATCTTTCCTCCTCAGCATGTTTAAGATCCGCAGGATCGACGTGAAAATTCTTCAGGTCGCCATAATGTTCGCATGACTCTCCCTTCTGGACGCTCGAGCACGTGCTGCAGCTTCCGCAGCAGAAATGGTCGTTGATGTCCACGCCCTGTTCGCTCATCTTTCCCATGGCTGCTATAAGTCCGACGATTATTGCCACTCCTGCTATTATTCCTATAATTGTGATCATTTTCCCCTCCCGGCCGCAGATAAGTCTCGGTAAAATCTCCGGCTTTACCTATATATTAGCATCGGTCTGTATAAATAAACATGTTATTTTTGTGAAAACTGCAGACTCGCCGCGGCCGGCGGCCGGTATTACAAAGGCCGGCCGACCTCTTTCGCGGAAGTCGGCCGGCCGTCCTGCACGTCTCGTGCAGCCGTATGCGTAATTCACACAGACCGCTCATCGATATGCGGTCTGTACTTATTCACTTGTTTTCCGTCTCCGGGCACGCGCCTTCTGCGCTTTATCCTAGAGATCGAATACTTCCTTGAAAGTAGCTCCCTTCGAGATGTTGTCTGTCATAACAGCCATCTTCGAAGTGTCGCCGATGAGAATGACTCCCTTGAGAACGCCGTTCTCGAAGTAGTATTTCTCGTAATTCTTTCTCTTGTCGTCCTTGATCTCGAGAGTTCTGTAGTTCTTCGTCATGTCCTTGCCGTTTGCGCCGAGAGCGAAGATGCTCGTGTTCATGGCGTTGATAGCGAGGGATGCGCCTAAAGGATCGTACTCGAGGTCTTCGCCGGCAGCGTTGGCTCCGGCAATTCTGCCGTTCTCCTGAGCCTGTGCGAAGAATGCCTGAGGTGCGCCGTTTACCATGCAGCAGTCGCCGACAGCGTAAACGTCTTCTACATTTGTTCTCATGTGGAGATCGGTAGCTACGAACTTGTCTACGTTGATTCCAGCTTCTTCTGCGAGCTTCGTGTTAGGTCTCATGCCTGTCGACATGATGACGAGCTGTGCAGGGAATTCCCTGCCGTCGTTGAGCTTTACAGAATCCGCAGTGATTTCAGAAGTCTGGGCGCTTGTTACAACGTGCATGCCTACGCCGTTCACGATATCTTCGAGCATCGCAGAACCTGTGTCGTCGAGCTGTTTAGGAAGGAGTCCCGGAGCGCCTTCGAGAACAGTTACGTCGACGCCTGCCTTGCAGAGCTCCCATCCGGCTTCGAGACCCATGACGCCTCCGCCGATTACGACTGCCTGTTTTACGCTGTCGAGTCTGGCCTGAACCTTCTTCGCGTCAGCGATATTTCTGATCGAAATTACGTGATCCTGATCTGCTCCCTTGATAGGAGGTACGAAGCAGTGAGCTCCTGTAGCATAGATCAGTTTGTCGTAACTGTATGTCTTCGAGCCGCATGAAACGGTCTTTGACTTTGTATCTATAGCGGTTACAGTATCGAAGTTGAGCAGAACGTTGTGTTCATCGAACCATTCTTTTCCTGCGATTGCGAGCTGGCCGTCGTCCATCTCCGAAAGGAGAGCCTTTGTGAGCATAGGTCTGTTGTAAGGCAGCTCGTGCTCTTCAGCAATGATGCCGATGTTGGCCGTAGCATTTCTCTCTCTGATAGCTTCTGCAGTGTAGAAAGCTGCAGGGCCGCCGCCGATGATGAGGAACGATTCGTCTGTATCTTTTCTGAACGTAGTCGAAGTATCCTGTGCCTCAACCCACTTCTCAGGTCCTACTCCGCATACAGGGCAGGAGCCGTTTGCAGTCTCAGGATCGAAAATAGCTCCGCATACGAGGCACTTGACGAGTCCGCTCTTGCCTTTCTTTGTGCCCTGAGGTTTCTTGTTGAGCAGGTTGCATCCGAATCTGTAGCCGAACTCGTACGCATCGAGTCTCTGAACTTCGCTCGGTTTAAATCTTACCCTGAAGCCGTCGTCTTCGACTCTGAGTTTGAGCTGGCGCAGTCTTTCCATGATGTGAGGTACACCCTCGCCGCTCCAGCCGTAGCTTCCGAACGCCGTTGCGAGTTTGCCCTTGTGAACAGGCGGGAACATCGACGTAACGAGTCCCCAGATAGGTCCGAGAGCCTCGCCTACGATTGTAGGAGTACCGAACATAACGCCGTCGCAAACGCCGATCTCTCCGAGAACAGTCGCCTGATCGGCCGTAATCATATCGAACTTATGTACTTCGATTTCGCCTTCGCCAGCGTCTTCGACAGCTCCTCCGATGATGTCAGCGAGTTCCTTGGTATAACCGTAAGCGCTTACGTAAGGTATTACCACGAGTTTCTTCGAAGAATCCTTCTTTATAGGATTGAGATCGGCATCTACGCCGCACCACTCGCGGTATCTCGAGAACAGCTGGTCGAGCTTGCAGTCGTGTACAGGGCCGTGGCCTGTGCAGATCATTTCGATCGGAAGATCCTTGATCCTCTTCAGAGCGTTTACCATATAAGGATTTGCGTAAGGTCCGATGATATTGTCAAAATAATACTTTGTGGCATCGAGATAAGCTTCTTCATCCTTCACGGCGCTTCTCAGGATTCCCGGCTCGCTGTAGTGGGAACCGAACGAGTCGCATGTGAATAATACTTTGTCCTCTTCACAGTAGGTGTACATAGTATCAGGCCAGTGAAGATTAGGCAGTACCATGAAGTGAAGCGTCTTGTCGCCGAGCGACAGCGTGTCGTTTTCCTTTACCTTGAGAGCCGTGTAATCCTTGTTGATGATTTCCGACAGGAAATTGTGAGCAGTGGCCGTAGCTACAACGGTAATCTTAGGATTGATCTCCAGCAGCTTTTCGACAGTGCCGGCGTGATCAGGCTCTGTGTGATCCATGATGAGATAGTCTATATCTTGTACATCTACTACCTCGTCGAGAGCAGCCTTGAATTCGTCCCAGCATTTGAGCTTGTTTGTTTCAAAGAGAGCTGTCTTTTCGCTGCCTTTGAGAACATAAGAATTGTAACTTGTACCGTACTTGGTCCACATAACGATATCGAAGACTCTCAGATCCGGGTCAAGGACACCGTTCCACCAAAGGTTTTCCTTTAATTTTAAGCTTTTCATTTAAGTTCCTCTTTCTGCCCGAAGGGGCTGCAAGAATAGAATTGAAAATAATTGACCTTCATAAACATTATCTTGTTGTGCTGTGTAAACACCTTGTTTTTTTATTATATTATACTTTGGCCATAAATAACATTATTTTATAGAAAAAATATTGCCGTATATAAAATATGATGTGATCGGATTGCATATCTAAACACAATATATGCAAAATATCAGTTTTCCGGCCAGCTGCCTTTTGCCCCGTCCCGGAGATCCAGAACAGGAAACGCGTCGAGCGAAAGATCGTCGGTCAGGTTCTCCCTGTATTTGTAGTAAGCAGCGCACGCGATCATGGCGGCATTGTCGGTGCAGAGAACCGGGCGCGGCACGTAAAGGCTCAGTCCATGTCTGCCGCACAGCTCCTTCATCATGCTCCGGAGCAGGCTGTTGGACGCCACCCCGCCGGCGAGGGCTATACTGCTGCGGCCGTATTCTTCCGCTGCCTCAAGTGCCTTCGTGGTGATCACGTCCATCACCGCCTTCTGAAACGATGCCGCGAGATCTTCTTTCCGCACATCCTGGCCCTTCATGCGGCACTGGTTCAGATAATTGATGACCTGTGTCTTGAGGCCGCTGAAGCTGAAATCGTAGCTTCCTTTTTCAAGCATGACCCTGCCGAATTCGATGGCGTGAGGATTTCCCGACTTTGCGAGCTTATCTATCACGGGTCCGCCCGGATAGCCGATGCCCATCGCTCTCGCCACTTTGTCCATGGCCTCGCCTGCCGCATCGTCCCTGGTCGTACCGAGCATGACCAGGTCGTTATGTCCTCTAACGTCTACGATGTCCGTGTTTCCGCCCGATGCTACAACCGCTGTGAAGGGAGGCTCGAGTTCCGGATATTCTATGAAATTCGCAGAAATATGCCCCTGCAGATGGTGGACGCCGACGAGCGGCTTATCTGCGGCATAAGCTATTGCCTTGGCCGCCGAAACGCCTACCACGAGCGATCCTATGAGTCCCGGTCCGCATGTCACTCCCACGAGATCGAGATCGCCGAAACCGATGCCGGCTTCTTCCATCGCCTGATCTATCACGGCGTTTATATTCTTAATATGATTCCTCGACGCTATTTCAGGAACGACGCCTCCGTAGAGGGCGTGAATGTCTATCTGCGAAGAGATCGAAAGCGAAAGAAGTTCTCTGCCGTCCGCCACGACAGACGCGGATGTGTCGTCGCAGCTGCTCTCGATGCCGAGAACGAGAAATTTACCGTCCTTCATTTTTCTCCTCCTCTTCAAGCTTCATGATCAGCGCGTTTTCACCGGTCTCTCTGTAATAGTTCCTGCGTTTGGAAATCACCCTGAATCCGCAGTCCTTGTATAACGAAATCGCGCTCCGGTTAGCTTCCCTGACCTCGAGCATGACGCTTCCGGCTCCTGCGCGGCGGGCATCGTCCAGGACTGCGGAAAGACATTTTCCGGCAATGCCTTTGTTTCTGTAGAGGGGATGTACGGCGACTCTGTTGACGTCCGCTTCATCCTCTATATATACGAGGCCTGCGAATCCGATGAGCTCTCCTCTGCTGTTAAACGCGCCTCTGTATACGGCGGTTTTCGCCCCTCCGAATTCGTTTTCAAACGATTCCGTGCTCCACGGATTGCCGAAGCAGATTTTGTCGAGCGAAGCCAGTTCTCTGCTGTCGTCCTCCGAAAGATTCCTGTACTCGATCTTTCCGTCGGCCGGCGGCATCCTGAGTTCAGGTCCGTCTGATTTCTTCTTCCTCTTCTTGAGTCCGAGCCTGCCTTCTTTTCTCTTTATCTCGGCTTCAGCCTTTCTGAGATAGACGGGATCGGCTTCTCTGTAGCTGATCCTATCTCCTTCGAGCGCGCATCTGAGCACCGCACCGGCATGCTGGCTGTTCTCTATTATCTCTCCGCTTCCGAGATCTTCAGCGTATTTTTCAGCGCCGTCTCCGGTAAAAACCACCGGAAGGCCGCCGGCCGTCTCTGCAGCGAACTCCGATACATCGTATACGCCCTCTTCTATAACCTTTTTCTTAGCAGGCATTTCCCACGCCGCGGCGTAGACTTTGTGCCTGCGCGCGTCCAGCATCGGACAGAGAAGATAACTGCCGTTTCTTCCGTAATCGTCGTATATAAATGATTCGAGCGTCATCACAGTGACGACGTCTGCTCCGAGAACCTGGGCCAGCGTCTTTGCAGCCGCGACGCCTATTCTTATTCCTGTGAACGATCCCGGTCCTGCCGAGACCGCCACGCAGTCTATGTCCTTCTTATCGGCTCCCCGTTCTTTAAGGAGCCCGGACACGAGCGGCATAAGATGCCTGAGATGATTCATCCCGCTTTCGCTGCTCTCGTCTTTCTTTTCAAAAACCTCGGCTCCAGCCCCCTCCGAGAAAGCCGCCGAAGCCGCCTGTCCTGTCGTTTCTACAGCCAGTATGCTCATATTAAAATCCCTTTAAAAAACCGCCTGCCTGTGATATGTACCCAGAAAACTGGACACATTGATCTAGGAGCCAAACCTAACACATGGATGCTTCCCTGTACTTTGCAGGGGGCATCCAATTTGTTTTCTTCTGGATCCGCTCATTGTTGTAATAATA
>JBMNUZ010000006.1:0-101312 GCA_050946535.1 Anaerovoracaceae bacterium | reverse complement strand
AAGATACGGTGGTGATTGCGGAGAGGATCCACCTGTTCCCATCCCGAACACAGAAGTTAAGCTCTCTTGCGCAGACGATACCTGGCGGGCGACTGCCCGGGAAAATATGAAGCTGCCGTTTAAAAAAAGCGGAATCTGATCTATTCAGATTCCGCTTTTTTTCATGCCCGCACGATGATCTTCCTTTCCGGGCAGTCGCGCGAGTGCGTATTTTACACGGCTGAAGCCAAACGGCTTCAGCCGTACGCTAAGTTGGCAAAGGTAAAATACGACAGCGAAGTGAGAAAGCCAACCATAAAAATCAGATCAGGGCTTTCGAGCGTAGGAACGGAGCAAGCTGCAGTGAGCTTTATATCATACAACGTAGAAGAACAAATCAGCTTGCGCAGTGATGCGCATTTTACGCGGCTTTAGCCGCATCCAAGTCGGCTAAGGTAAAATGCGACAGCGTAGCGAAGGAATCAACATATGAAATATGAAAAAGATTCCTGAGCGTAGGAACGAAGCAAGCTGCAGTGAGCTTTATATCATACAACGTAGAAGAACAAATCAGCTTGCGCAGTGATGCGCATTTTACGCGGCTTTAGCCGCATCCAAGTCGGCTAAGGTAAAATGCGACAGCGTAGCGAGAAAGCCCACCAAATAAAATATGATGAGGGCTTTCGAACGTAGGAACGGAGCAAGCCGCAGTGAGCTTCGTAGCAGGCAACGTAGAATACCAGAGCAGCTTGCGGAGTGTTCCCGGGAAAATATGAAGCTGCCGCTATTAATGTTTTATATTGATAATGAATCTATTCCTTTCACATTCTTGATTAGCATCCTTCTTTACTAAGAACTATAAAGGCCGCACCCCTCCCGTTCAGAGTCTTCAAGAGATGGATGATTGCTCTGGAAACAGCTGACTTTCATCCATTAATTATTTTTCTTTATTTTGATGACCATACTGTCCATACTATTTAAGAACTTGCTTCTTTAATTCGCAATTCGCCAGAATATAAATGTTTTCAGCGACATGGAAGTCTTCTCTTTAACAGGTCAGTTCTCCTTTTCACCAGAGCATCCATTCCTTCGCCAGAGCCAATCAGCGATGATTCGGTGAGGGAAACGCCAGCTTTAATATTCTCTTATTAAAAAACAAATGCGTCGTGTACCGGTTGCCGCTTCACAGCATCAGTTCGCGCGAGCATCCTTTACCCGTCTTCCGGAGGTGGCTGATCGAGCCGGAAACGGCGGACTTTCATGCGCTGCTTTATTGTATATTAATATTAGATTTGCTAAAATTATCAATAAGATATGTAGAATTCAATAAGTATCAGTATTCAGAATAGCCACCAATGGCTGGAGGTATATTATGCGTGTATGTGGATTTGTATATTCGCCGAGAAGGGGCGGAAATTCCGAGCTTGCCGTCAAAGCAATATTAAAGAGCCTTCCCGATGACTGGGAGAAAGTAATGATCCGGCTAAACGACCTCGATATAAAGCCGTGCAGAGCCTGCTACAGATGCGTTCCCGAAGGCAGCAAATGTGCCATAAACGACGATCTCGACATCATCATAAGAAACGTGAAGCACAGCGACAAGATCGTAATCGCATTTCCTGCTTACATATTTACAGCACCGGGCCCTGTGAAGAATATTCTCGACAGATTCCTCTCGATCACGAGCGATTACCCGAACTGGCCGCATCCTTATCCTGACTGCGTCGTAGTTACGCCTTACGGCATGGACGGATGGGAAGGCCGTATCAAAGAAGACGCGATTACATTTGCGAACAAACTTCACTTGAACGTTCTTGCCGTGCAGCCGATGCTCGCTACACTTCCGGCTGATTCCGTAAAGGGCGATAATCTTGAAATGCTCAATAAGCTTGCGGATCTTCTCGAAAAAGGCAAAAAGAATCCTGACAAGAGTTCCGAGTTCATAGAATGTCCGGTCTGCACGTCGACCGCGATAAAGATCAATCCGGACGGAAAGGTAAAATGCGCTGTGTGCGGCGCAACCGGAACGCTGAAGAGAGGCGCTAAGGGCTATGAAATCATACAGAATGATGAAGACAGCAACGGATATTTCACCGAGAGAGCCCTGGCAAATCATGTGAACTATCTTACCGATAAGAAGCGCCTGTTCCTGAACACCAAGGATATCGTAAAGGAAATCCAGGCTGAGTACGACGAACCGGATTACTGGTTCAAGGGAATGCCGGAACACGAAAAATCACAAGAATAAAAAGACCATCGATAACTGAAAGAGAAAAATATATGAAAGAATACGTTGCAGCCCTTGATCAGGGAACGACGAGTTCAAGGGCAATAGTTTTTGACAGTGAAGGAAATATCGTCGCAAAGGCTCAGCATCCGTTCAGTCAGATCTATCCGAAGCCAGGCTGGGTTGAACACGATCCGTTTGACATACTTCAGTCACAGCTCATAGCACTAAGAGAGGCAGTCTCGCAGTGCTCCGCCGGCAGCGGACGCATAGAGGCGGTAGGAATCGCCAATCAGAGAGAGACCACGATCGTCTGGGACAGGAAAACCGGGCAGCCGGTTTACAACGCAATCGTGTGGCAGTGCAGGCGCACTGCGGAGATGTGCGACGAGCTGAAAAAAGACCGTGACTTCGTGGACTACGTGTCCGACAGGACTGGCCTGCTGATCGATGCATATTTTTCTGCTACAAAGATCAAGTGGATTCTCGACAATGTGGCAGGAGCGGCAGAGGCAGCCGAAAACGGCAGGCTGCTGTTCGGCACGGTCGATTCATGGCTGATATGGAATCTCAGCGGGAAACACAAGGCTCATGTCTCGGACTATTCAAACTGTGCGAGAACAATGCTGTTCGACATAAAGGACCTCAAGTGGAACAGAGAAATCTGCCGGCGGCTCGGGATCCCAGTGTCGATGCTTCCGGCGCCAGTAGTCAATTCTACTGTATACTGCAGGATCGACGGAGAAGCAGTCGGCATTCCGGAGCTTGACGGTGTGCCTGTATGCGGATCGGCAGGAGACCAGCAGGCGGCTCTCTTCGGACAGGCATGCTTCGGCAGAGGCGAAGCGAAGAATACATACGGAACCGGATGCTTTACGCTCATGAACACCGGCGACACGATCGTCCGCTCATCCAACGGACTGATTCCGACGGTGGCATGGTCGATCGGCGGCAGGACCACATATGCGCTCGAAGGCAGCATCTTCAACGGAGGATCGACAATACAGTGGCTCAGAGACGAACTCGGTCTCATAAAAGAGTCTCACGAGTGCGATCTGCTGGCCGAGCAGGTAAAAGACAGCGGAGGCGTTTACGTAGTTCCTGCATTTACAGGACTCGGAGCACCTTACTGGGATATGTACGCGAGAGGCACGATCGTCGGAATCACTCGCGGCACGAACAGAAAACATATCGCACGAGCCGTACTCGAGGGCATAGCTTATCAGGTTTACGATCTGATCCAGGCGATGAAGGCCGATACCGATACTACGCTGCCGGAACTGAAAGTCGACGGAGGAGCGTGCGTCAGCGATGTGATGATGCAGTTCCAGGCAGATATACTCGGCTGCCCGGTCAACCGTCCGCAGTGCACGGAGACGACGGCGATGGGCGCGGCATTTCTCGCGGGTCTTGCCGCAGGAATATGGAACAGCCCGGACGAAATCAAACGCATAAGAAAAGCGGAGAAAATTTTCAGGCCGGGACCTCTGAAAGACGGAAGAATAGAGGCACTGCTCAGAGGATGGCATAAAGCCGTCGAACGGGCGTCCAGATGGGCGGAGGAATAGAGAAATATCATGAAAGCAGTTTTACAGCGTGTGACATCTGCAGATGTCAGCATCGGCGGTGAAATCAAAGGAAGCATCGGAAACGGCCTGATGATACTGTTCGGCGCCGGCCAGGGAGATACACACGAAGAAGCGGATTATCTCGCCCATAAAATAGTGAATATGAGGATCTTTTCCGACGAACAGGGGAAAATGAATCTTTCGCTCAGAGACAAGAACGGATCGGCGCTCGTGGTTTCGCAGTTCACACTCTACGCGGACTGCCGCAGGGGAAACCGTCCGAGCTTCACAGACGCAGAGGAACCCGGCAAAGCAGAGGAACTTTACGAGTATTTCTGCGAAGCACTCAGATCCGAAGGTGCAGCCGATGTCCAGACGGGCGTCTTCGGTGCGGAAATGCAGGTATCTCTCATCAACGACGGACCTGTGACTATTATTCTCGAGCGCAGCCACTCCGATAAATGAGACGGCGATCGCACATAAATATGCATAAATTTAAAAAAATGCATAGACAGATATTCATAAATGTCGTGGTGTCATATTGGAAAAAAATATTAATATTTTTTACAGAAATTTTGTATTTCTATTGACAACAAAAAGTCAACACTTTATTTCGTGGATAACTGTGGAAAGTGACGATAAACTGTGGATAACTTTTTATGATAATATTTTATCAACTCGTCACAGCCGTTTATTTTCAACGTATACAGCCGAAAAAGTTTTCCACATGCCACAAGTGGATAACTGAGTGGACAACCTGTGCTCCCTTGTGAGAAATCGCAGAATAAACAGGGATTGCGCCTGTGGAAATTATGATTTTAAAAAAGTACAAGATTTACATTTTAGTTTACATAAATGTAAAATAAAATTAATATTTATACGGTTCCGGAGAATAAAAGTGCTTTTCTTATATGAAAAAATTTCTTTTATATAAACTGCCGTTGGGATATAATCTATTTATTATTTGACCGGGGAGGTAATAACAATGAAGCACGTTCTTTCTGCGCTTATGGAAAACAGACCGGGCGTTTTGAGAAGGCTTGCCGGACTGTTCGGCAGAAGAGGATACAATATAGACTCTATAGTAGCCAGCGCTACTGAAAATGAAAACGTGACGCGCATGACCATCGTAGTCGACTGCGATGACCAGATGATCGAGCAGGTCGTAAGACAGATGTGCAAGCTGCAGGAAATCATCGATGTCGAAAACGTAACCCACGTTCCGACGATAACGCGCCAGCTTCTTATCATAAAACTTTCCACAACTCCGCAGAGCCGCATGGAAATACTCGAGCTTGCCAACGCGTTCAGGGCGAAGGTAGTCGATATGACGGCCGATACGATCACGCTCGAAGCAACCGGAGAAGTGGACAACATCAAGGGTATAGTCGAAGTGCTCGAACCTTACGGCGTCATTTCGATGATGAAGACGGGCACGGTTGCCTTGAAGAAGTAAAGATGAAGAAGGCAGGTACGGCTGCCTCGAAGAAATATTAATAAATTATAAAAAAACAGGGAGATCCCGCATACGCAGGGTTTCCCTGTTTTGATTCGTCCGTTATTCTGATTTATCTGCCGGTTGTTATTCTGATTCACTTGCCGGCCTCTGCTCCGGTTTGCTGCCGTGCTGCCGGCCTCTGTTCCAGGGTTGCCTGCCAACAGTTATCCCAGCCGATTTATTTGCCTTATTAATTGCCGTCGTCGTCATCGTTGTGCACCGTTATGAACTGCAGGAATTCGGAGAAGTCTTCGAAGTCGCTGTTTACGAACTCGTACAGCACGGGCTCTACGAATTCGTACTTCATGGTCACGCATATGTCGAACTGCAGCAGAGTGAGGATTGCACGGTATTCCGCATACTGGGCATCGCGCACTGAATAAGACATAATGATCAGCTGATAATTATCGGTTAAGAAGAAAACAGCCCTGATATCGTCGTTGATGCGGTACAGCTGATTGCCGACGTGGTCGTTGTTGCTTTTGAAATCGATGAACAGCCGCCCGTTGTCGTATCGTGTTTCAGTAAACGCAGCCGTGAGTTTTCCCAGCTCGTCTTCGAAGTTCTCATCGGGATCGAGGATATCGCAGACCGTGACAAACTCAGGCCGTTTCATCATCATAGCCGATTCGACATCTGTGATGTGGAATTCCGATGTGAGTTCAGCGTCCTTCACTGTGTACGGTGTTTCGCTGACAGTATCGCAGATCCGCATTTCCGCGGTCGAAAGCGTGTATCCGTCATCGCGTTCGGTCAGCGATTCGCACAGGTAAACGACGTCCCCGCTGTCATCTCTCGCTGTTGTAATTTTGTTCTGGCACAGCGTGATCGGTTCCTTTACCCCGAAAATATCTGCATCTGTATTCTCAGGCTGATCCTTCGGGCCTATTCTGTCAGGATCGGCGAATGAGAAATCCCCGAGCAGATATGCGGCGCCTCTGCGGTCAAGCGAAGCACAGCGCATCAGATAGTAGTTTACGGCATAGTATGGTGAAGGAAGATCGCAGCATAACCTGGCGGCGAGAATCTGATATTCCACGCTGCTCAGAGTCTGCACCGGATGAAGAATAAAAGCGTATCCGTGCTGTCCTTCGGTTTTTATATGATCCGAGCCTTCTCCGTACGAATATGACTGTACAAGGAAACGCGCTTCTTTTTCTTCTATAGGGACGATGCGTCCCCCGAGAGCGGCATGCAGCCTCGTCCTGTTTTTTGTTATCTCTGCGCTGTCTTCACCGACACATTCCGTATATGTATCAACTATATGCGATTCGCAGTCGAGATAGAAAACCTGCCTGAGCATGCCTTCTTCGTCTTCTCCTGTAAAAGTCCAGTTGAGCTCGATTCCAAGAACACCCATGAGACGTGTGTTTGTCGAAGTACCCGAGACAAATTTATATTTTCTTGCACTGGCGGCAGGCGCCAGTCCGCCTCTTATGACGGTAAATGTGGATGGCATTGTCTATATACTCCTTTGGAATAATAACTGTAGTATATATCATAATAACCAGTTGTGGCCGGGTTGAAGCGAAAAATTTTGTTCATCTTTTTGTAAGCCGAATGAATTGCATTTCGTACGCTTTGTGTAAAGTGCCGGTAATTTTTTCTGATCAGGTTGACCGAGAAAAAATAATATACTAAAATGAGTATTTAATAGGGATTTTTTCGAAATTAACGGTATTGATTATCGATAATATAAAACTTGCTTAAGTGAGGAAAATCATGGGTATTAAAGTCTTAAAATTCGGAGGCTCATCTGTAGCCGACGCCCTCCAGCTTCAGAAGGTAAAAAAAATAGTTGAAGCAGATCCTGAAAGAAAATACGTGGTAGTTTCAGCTCCGGGCAAACGTTTCTCGGAAGACAGCAAGATCACAGATCTGCTCTATCTCTGTAAAACACATATAGACAACAACCTGACGGCGGCTCACGTATTTCAGGTGATTTCCGACAGATACAGAATGATGGAGATGAATCTCGGCGTAAATGTAGGAATAGACAAAGAGCTCGAGGCAATAAAGGAAAATCTCAAGCCAGGCGTAACAGCAGACTACATAGCGAGCAGAGGAGAGTATCTCTGCGGAAAACTGACGGCAGCCGTACTCGGATACGATTTCGTCGATCCGGCAGGGCTGATATGCTTTGACGAAAGAGGCAGGTATCTGCCTGATCAGACCGATTCGCGCCTTTCGGCAGAACTCAGGAAACATGAAAGAGCCGTTATTCCGGGATTTTACGGAAGTAACATGGACGGCAGCATCAAGACATTCTCGCGCGGCGGCTCCGACATCACAGGCTCGCTGGTAGCAAAGGCCGTGGGCGCAGACGTATACGAAAACTGGACAGACGTGTCGGGATTCCTCATGGCGGACCCTAGAATCGTTCCTGATGCAAAGCCTATCGAAAAAATCACATATAAGGAGCTCAGGGAGCTGTCTTACATGGGAGCGAGCGTGCTCCACGAAGACGCAGTATTCCCTGCGAGAGAGGCGAACATCCCTATAAACATCAGAAATACAAACAATCCTGACGATCCGGGTACAATCATTTCGGACGAGCCTCATGAAAACGAGCACATCATCACCGGAATCGCAGGCAAAAAGGATTTTGCAGTCATCACTCTTTACAAGAACATGATGAATGCAGAGGTGGGATTCGTTAAGAGACTTCTTACGATTCTCGAGAACAACGACGTGGCGTTCGAGCATCTTCCGACAGGAATCGACACAGTATGCGTAGTGGTTTCGCAGAAGCAGCTGGAAGGCAAGCTTCAGGACCTGCTCGACGACATCGAGAGAAGACTCAACCCTGATTCTCTTGAGGTCTACAACGATATGTCAGTCATCGCCACTGTAGGCACAGGCATGACACGCAGGCCGGGAGTATGCGCGAAACTCTTCGGAGCACTCAACGATGCCGGCGTAAACGTCAGAATGATAGATCAGGGTTCGAGCGAAATGAATATAATTGTAGGTGTTGAAAACGATAACTTCGAGACAGCTATCGGAGCTATATATAACGCATTTGTAAAATAACACTGCTGAAAGCACGATGCCGGCTTAGCCGGCAGGCTTTTCAAGCAGTGCTTTTCGTGTCACCGGTGCGCGAAGTCCACGAAAGAGGCAGAATTTACAAGCAGAAGCTGCCTGGAATCTGGAGAATTATCCGGAAACGAAAAGCGTTCATTATAATTACCGGGATAGAGAAACGAGGTAAAAATGGGTGTAATGCAGGTGCTCTTCGGAGACCTAAATAAAAAAGAAGTAAAAAAGCTTGAAAAAATTGCGGATAAAGTGCTTGCACTCGATGAAACAATGCAGAAGCTTTCAGACGATGAACTCAGGGCAAAGACCAGAGAATTCCAGGACAGATGCCAGAATCAGGGAGAATCGCTCGATTCGCTACTGCCTGAGGCATTTGCGGTATGCCGCGAGGCTGCAGACAGAACTCTCGGCATGAAACCGTTCCCTGTTCAGATCATAGGCGGCATCGCCCTCCATCAGGGCAGAATCGCCGAGATGAAGACAGGTGAAGGAAAAACATTGGTTGCAACAATGCCAGCGTATCTGAACGCTCTCGAAGGAAAGGGCGTTCATATCGTCACGGTCAACGACTATCTGGCCAAACGAGACATGGAATGGATGGGCAAGATCTATACATTCCTCGGGCTTACGGTAGGCGGAATATTCCACGAAGTTCCTGCCGACCAGAGAAAGAAGAACTATGACTGCGACATCACTTACGGAACGAACAACGAATTCGGTTTCGACTATCTGCGTGACAACATGGTCAGCTACAAAGAGCAGATGGTACAGCGCGGACTGAACTACGCTATCGTCGACGAGGTCGACTCGATACTCATCGATGAAGCCCGTACGCCGCTGATCATTTCAGGCATGGGTGAGAAATCGACCGATATGTATGTCAAGGCCGACAGATTCGTCAAAAACTTCAAACGAGATGTCGACTATACGATCGAAGAGAAAGACAAAACGATCGCGCTTACAGAAGAAGGCGTGGCGCGATGCGAAGATTACTTCAACATCGAAAACTTCTCCGATCCTGACAACATGGAGCTCAACCACAACATCATGCAGGCTTTGAAGGCTAACTTCATCATGAAGCGCGACGTCGATTACGTCGTTCAGGACGGCGAGATCATAATCGTAGACGAGTTCACAGGACGTCTCATGCAGGGCAGAAGATACAGCGACGGCCTGCATCAGGCTATCGAGGCCAAGGAAGGCGTTTTCGTAAGAAGCGAATCGAAGACTCTCGCTACGATCACACTCCAGAACTACTTCAGAATGTTCAACAAGCTCGCCGGCATGACAGGTACAGCCAAGACAGAGGAAGACGAGTTCCGCGAGATTTACAACATGGACGTTGTTGTAATTCCTACTAACAAGGAAATCAAGAGAATCGACTACGATGACTGCGTATATCTGAACGAGCAAGCCAAGTTCAACGCTATCATCAAAGAGATAGAAGAAGTGCATGCCACAGGACGTCCTGTGCTGGTAGGTACTATTTCGATTGAGAAATCGGAATTAATCAGCGATATGCTCTCCAAGAGAGGCATAAAGCACAACGTACTGAACGCCAAGCACCATGAGCGCGAGGCTGCTATCATAGCAGAGGCCGGACGTCTCAACGCGGTTACGATAGCGACAAACATGGCCGGCAGAGGTACAGATATCATACTCGGCGGCAACCCTGAATTTGAAGCCAGAAAAGAAATGAAAAAGCAGGGTTACGACGACAATACGATTTCATATGCGTCGAGCCGCATACCTCTCGAGGACGAGGAACTTCTCAAGGCGAGAAAGGTATTCGAGGATCTGTACGAAAAGTACAAGGCCGAAAGACACGACGAGCAGCAGAAAGTAATCGAGCTCGGAGGCCTTCATATTATAGGAACGGAACGTCACGAATCAAGACGTATCGACAATCAGCTGAGAGGCCGTGCCGGACGTCAGGGAGACCCTGGTTCGACCAGATTCTTCGTAAGCCTGGACGACGATCTCGTAAGACGCTACGGCGGCGAGAGAATCCAGAGTATAATGTCGAGATTCCAGAGCTACGGCGACGAAGCGATTGAATCCAAGATGGTCACAAAGAGCATCGAAAACGCTCAGAAACGTGTAGAGGGCAGAAACTTCACATCACGTAAATATGTCCTCCAGTACGACAATGTCATGAACACGCAGAGAAAGATCATCTACGACGAGCGCAGGAGGGTTCTCGACGGAGAAGAACTCAGAGGCCATATCCTCAACATGGCTTACGAATTTGCGGATGGATATGTCGACACATGCACGGCCGGATCGAAGTTCTCGGAGGAATGGGATCTCGACACGCTGCGCAAGAATATAGCACGTCTCAGTCCGCGCATCGAGCTTCCTGATTACGGCGAGGAGCCGCAGATAGAGCCTGAACAGCTCAAGCAGGACGTTCACGACGCCATCGAAAAGGCTTACGAGGCCAAAGAAGAGGAGATCGGCAAAGACCGTATGCGTGAGCTTGAGCGCATGATCCTCATCAGAGTAGTAGACAACAAGTGGATGGATCACATAGACGCGATGGATCAGCTCCGTACAGGAATCGGCCTGAGAGGTCTCGGACAGCAGGATCCTGCGATGGCGTACGCTAACGAAGGCTTCGACATGTTCGAGGAGATGATCAGCAACATCAAGGAAGACACTGTCAAGTTCTGCTTCAACGTAACCATCAGGACGAATACTCAGCGCCGTCAGGTTATGTCCGGAGGAACGGAACGCAAGGACGAGGTGCCTGCACAGTCGGGTGCTGCGCCTGATCCTGCGAGAAGAGCGGCAGCCGGCGGCAGGAATATGCCTGGCGCTGCGGCCAAAGAGAGCAGAGAAGGAAATCACGTTCCATATAAACGTGTCCGTCCGAAAATCGGCAGAAACGATCCGTGCCCGTGCGGCAGCGGCAAAAAGTACAAGAACTGCCACGGAAGGAATATTTCCTGATCTCAGGCGCCATACCGTTAACGTGAATTTGTATATCCGAGAGGAGTGAAGAACAGATGCTGCAGCTCGATCAGATAAGATACGAGATGACAGACGTCCGTAAAAGACTTAAAGAACTGGGTGAGTCCCTTTGACGTGGCTTCACTGAAAGAGGAACTGGAAGATATAGATAAAGAGATGGAGGCCGACGGCTTCTGGAACGACAGTGACAAAGCCGCCCGTGTGATGCAGAAAAAGAAGCATATCGAGAAAAAGCTGGAGGCTTACGACAAGCTCAACAGCGACTACGACGATCTCGAGGTGCTTATAGAAATGGCGGACGAAGAAAACGACGAATCGCTCATACCGGAGGTGGAGAAGGACTTCAGAAATCTCGGGAAAAACATCGACGATCTGAAGATAGAAACTCTTCTGACAGGTGAATACGATCACGGCAATGCGATCCTCTCGATTCATTCGGGCGCAGGCGGAGTCGATGCCCAGGACTGGGCGAACATGCTGCTGCGCATGTACATGAGATGGTGCGAGCGCAAAGGATACAAATGCACTATCATCGAGATTCAGGCCGACGACGAGAACGGCATCAAGAGCGCGACGATCGTCGTAGAGGGCGAAAACGCATACGGATATCTCAAGAATGAGCGCGGCGTCCACCGTCTGGTCAGAATATCACCGTTCGATTCGAATGCAAGGCGCCACACGTCGTTTGCATCGGTCGATGTCGCGCCTCAGGTCGACGACGATGTCGAAATCGAGATCAACCCTGAGGATCTGCGCATAGATACCTACAGATCGAGCGGCGCCGGCGGACAGCACGTAAATACGACCGATTCCGCGGTCCGCATCACTCACATTCCTACAAACATCGTGGTTTCGTGTCAGAACGAGCGTTCACAGCATCAGAACCGCGAGGTAGCTATGAGGGTGCTGAAGTCGAGACTGCTCGAACTCAAGGAACGCGAGCATAAGGAGAAGATCGAAGAGCTCCGCGGAGACTACGGCCAGATCACGTGGGGCAACCAGATCCGCTCATATGTTTTCCAGCCATACACGATGGTCAAGGATCACAGAACAGGCGCGGAGGTCGGAGATGTCCAGAGAGTTATGGACGGAGACATCGATTACTTTATCAATGAAAAGCTGAAACAGAAAGATGACAAATAACAGAGACAGCCTGACTGACAGGCTGCTGTGACAATGAAATAAAGATTATTGGAAGGCAGAGGTCCGTTGCGTACGTTGTACCGGGGTCTCCGCCTTCTGTGCTATATGAATTTCAGGGGAATTGATCTTCGTATATTGCAGATAAACGATTTTCAGGAGAATTTTTATGGATATTAACAAAAAACTGGCTGAAGAGCTCAAAGTGGACGAAAGATATATCAGACAGACAGTTGACCTGATAGACGAGGGAAATACGATTCCGTTCATCGCACGTTACCGCAAAGAAGTTACGGGCGGCATGAGCGATGTGACTCTGCGGGAGCTGATGGAGAGGCTGACTTACCTCAGGAATCTCGAGGAGCGGAAAGGCGAAGTGCTGAAAAGCATAAAAGAACAGGGCAAACTGACGGATGAGCTCAAGGCCGAAATCGACAGCGCAGAAGTTCTTCAGAGGGTTGAAGATCTGTACAAGCCGTTCAAACAGAAGAAGAGCACGAGAGCGGGGAAGGCAAAGGAGCGCGGGCTCGAGCCGCTTGCTGAAATGATTATGGCACAGGATATCACGGAAGGCTCTCCGGAAGACGTTGCCGAAGAATATGTAAACCCTGAGAAAGAAGTTGAAGATGCGGCTGCGGCGCTTGCGGGAGCATCCGACATCATCGCCGAGCGCGTGGCAGATGATCCTGAAAACGTCGAAATGGTGCGGAATTTTACGAGAGATCACGGACTGATCGTGTCAGAGGGCGTCGATAAGGAGGAAAAGACTCCTTACGAGATGTATTACGAATATTCAGAGGCTGTGAACAAAATCCCGAATCACCGCGTGCAGGCAGTGAACAGAGGCGAGAAGGAGAAGAAACTCAAGGTAAGAATCGACGTCGATACCGATAAGATCTGCAGCATGTTAAAAGAGCGGGTTATCACGAATGAAAAGTCGGTCTTCGCAGGGTTGATTTCGGATGCCGTAAACGACGCGTATAAAAGGCTTATGGCGCCGTCAGTCGAAAGAGAGCTCAGAAACGAGCTTTCCGAAAGAGCCGAGAAAGAATCGATCAAGATATTCTCTGCAAACACGAAGAATCTCCTCATGCAGAGACCTGTAAGGGGCGCGCGCGTACTCGCGATAGATCCGGGGCAGAGAACCGGATGCAAGCTGGCTGCACTCGGGAGCACGGGAAAATTGCTCGCTTATGCCACAATCTATCCGACGCCGCCTAAAAAAGACATTGCAGGATCGGAGCGCACCATCACCAAACTGATCGACAGATTTAATCTCAACACTATAGTAATAGGAAACGGAACGGCGTCGAGAGAGACCGAGAAGTTCATCGCCGATTACATAGCGAAAACGGGCAGAGACCTGAAATACACTTTTGTCAGCGAAGCAGGAGCATCCGTCTATTCAGCATCGAAACTGGCGAGTGAAGAGTATCCCGACCTCGATGTCACGACGCGCGGAGCTATGTCCATAGGCAGAAGGCTCCAGGACCCTCTGTCGGAACTGGTGAAAATTCCTCCGCGCAGCATGGGTATCGGGCAGTATCAGCATGACGTCGACCAGAAGATGCTCGACGAAGCGCTTACCGGCGTAGTGGAGGACTGTGTAAACAACGTAGGCGTCGACCTCAACACGGCCTCGGCTTCGCTCCTCTCATATGTTGCAGGAATAAATTCGCTGACAGCAAAGAACATAGTCAAATACAGGGAGGAGAACGGTCCGTTCACGGACAGGAAACAGCTGCTGAAAGTACCGCGCCTCGGCGAAAAGACATACAGCCAGTGCGCTGGATTCCTGCGCGTTTCAGGCGGAACGAATCCGCTCGATTCGACCGCGGTCCACCCTGAATCGTACGAAACGGCTGAAAAGATGCTGGACAGGCTCGGCATAGATGCATCTCAGATTTCATCGGGCGGCGTACCTGATATAGACAAGAGAATCATGGAAAAATATCCGGTGAAGAAAGAGACGAAACGCCGCAGCAGCAAGCAGCGCCGCAATGCCAATGCAGACAGCCCGTTTGCAGTTCTCGCCGTTCTGCTGGAAGACGAAGGCGGTGACAAAAAGGGCTCGCGCAAAAAGAAGGCGGCCGAAAACAAGAGACGCCTCAACGAGAGCATGAAGCTCATGTCGGAAGATTTGGACATGGGAATCATGACGCTGACCGATATCGTGAACGAAATAAAAAAGCCTGCGAGAGACCCGCGTGACGAAATGCCGCCGGTCATCTTCAGACAGGACGTATTGTCATTTGACGATCTTGCTCCTGGCATGATCCTCGAAGGCACGGTGAGAAATGTCGTCGACTTCGGTGCGTTCGTCGACATCGGCGTAAAAACGGACGGACTCGTGCACATATCTGAAATGTCGGATAAATACATAAAACATCCGTTGGATGCGGTAAGCGTGGGAGACGTGGTAAAGGTCAGAATACTCGACGTCGACAACGAACGTAAGAAAATCTCACTCTCGATGAAGATATAGCCTGCGGGATGAGATGTTTATTGTCATATCTGCGTAAAGATTACTACAAATTTGTGTAAGTTGCTATTAAATCAAAAAGGTTCTGTATTGCTAAGTATTGTTTGTCTTGATAAAATTAGGTGAAAGTCCCTTGATAAAAAAGGAGTAGTAACCACATGTGGATAGATTTTCTGATAGCAGCTGTGCTGCTGATTTTCATATTCAGGGGAGACAGACGCGGGTTTATTTCGTCCCTGCTTGGTGTTATCGGCTGGGCGGCCTCTTTTATAGCGGCATTCCTGTGCTATCCCGCCGGAGTAGATTTTCTGGATAAATATACGAATTTACGAAGCGATATAGATACACGTATCGTACAATATGTCAAGGAAAGGGCTATATCACAGCTGAGCGGGACATCGGACGGTACAGAACTTCCTGATTCTGTAAAGGCAGTTCTGGCGAGCTCGTCCAACAGTGCCGTGAATGCTCAGGCCGAGAAGATTGCGTCTCCGATCGTAGATGTAATCATGAATGTGATTGCGATCATCCTGATCATGATCATCGTGGGAATCATCTTAAAGATCATCATCTCGATAGCCAGGAACGCAGTCAGAAAAAATCGCGTCATCGGTTCTACAGACAGAGTCTTAGGCATTTTGTTCGGATTCGTCGAAGGCATATTCCTTTCATACATATTGCTTTTATGCCTTTATTATATATCGGTTTTCCTGGACGTATCGATGCTCAGCTCGCAGCTCGACGATTCGATCGTGATGGGATTCCTGCAGCAATACAACATGATTCCTTACGCCGATTCTCTGAGCAACCTGGAGGCTCTTGCAGGTTAGAAAATATTTGAAAACGGCTCTGCCCTGTGCTATTATGTTCTAGTAATGCTTGTGTAGCTCAGCGGATAGAGCGTCGGTTTCCTAAACCGTGCGTCGGGAGTTCGAGTCTCCCCACGAGCACCATGTATATATGATGTCCCTGAAACATGTGCTTCAGGGACTTTTCTTTTTTTTGCAGACGTGGAAATGATGTAATGACGCAAAAATGCGCGATACTGATGCATTGTCTGAAGCAGTAAAATAAGCAGGAAAGGGCGGCTCGCCGTTCGGAACACAAAGCTGCCCGAAAAGCCGCCTCAAAGCGGAATCCTGCAATAGTTACTTCTTGATTCTGGTGAGTTCCGGATTGATCCTGAGCTCCGGATCCTCACCTTTTGCGACCTTGTGGACTATGCCGCTCAGAGCGAGTATTGCGCAGAGGTTCGGGATGACCATCAGCCCGTTGAACAGGTCTGCGAGGTTCCATACGAGATCGACCTTGAGAAGCGAGCCGATGAAGATGAATACGGCAACGAGGATTGAATAGATCTTGATCGCTTTATCTCCGAACAGGATCCTGATATTAGTACGGCCGAAGAAATACCAGCCGATAATCGTCGAAAATGCAAAGAAGAACATGCAGATCGCGATAAATGCGCTTCCGGCGGATTTGAACGCGGTGGAGAACGCCTGCTGCGCGAGGGCCGTTCCTGTAGTCGCGCCTTCGCCGAACTCGAGCATTCCCGAAGACAGAATCACTAGAGCCGTCAGCGTCAGTATTACGAACGTGTCGATAAATACGCCGACCATCGCTGTTTCTCCCTGATCGGAAGGTTTTTCGACCTTCGCGAGTGCATGCGCGTGCGGAGTCGAACCCATGCCGGCTTCGTTCGAGAAAAGTCCTCTTGCGACGCCGTAGCGCATCGCTTCTCTTACGCCGATTCCGGCGCCGGCGCCGAGCACCGCCTGAGGGTCGAACGCACATGTGAATATCGAACCCAGTGCAGGAAGCAGATTTTCGTGATTTATCACGAGTACGACGATGCTTCCGACGATGTAAAGTATGGCCATTACAGGTACGACTTTTTCAGTAAAGGATGCGATCCTTCTGATGCCGCCTACGAATATGAAAGCTGCTATGACGGCGCATATGATTCCGAGCACGAATTTGGGAACGCCGAATGCGGTGTGAAATGCTTCGCTGATCGAATTTGACTGAACCATGTTGCCCATGAATCCGAGCGCAAAGATAACCGCGATCGAGAAGAACACGGCGAAGCATTTGCCGAATTTGTTTTTAAAGGCCGTGCGGATATAGAAATACGGGCCGCCGGAGATTTCACCGTCGCTTCCGCGGATCTTCGTCTTCTGGGCAAGCGTCGCTTCGGCGTAAATCGTCGACATGCCGAAGAATGCCGAAAGCCACATCCAGAATATCGCTCCCGGACCTCCCGACACGAGCGCGGTCGCGCATCCGGCGATGTTTCCCGTTCCGACCTGTGCAGCTATGGCAGTGGTCAGAGCCTGGAACGAACTCATGCCGTCCTTGCCGGCCTTCTTGCCGTTGAGGTTGAATCCTCCGAAAACACGTTTCATTGCAGCGCCGAAGCGGCGTACCTGCACGAAATTAGTCCGGAATGAATAGAAAATTCCGGTTCCGACTAACAGAAACAAAAGAATGTTGTTCCAGAGGAACCCATCCACTTGTACGACGATATTGTTTAATGCGTCCATTTCTTTTCCTTTTTTCTCTCCTTTCAGATGACGCGGCCCGCCAGATGATCAAAATAAAAAGCCGTCTTCGAAAAACTGTGAAGGCGGCAGAAGAAAACGCACATAATGCAGAAATGTACGGCGATTTACTCTGTCCTTTTGCCTGAGAGATTGGTTCGACTTTGCGTCTGCCTTGCACCTTCGGCACTCATCTGAGATTCTCCAGAGCCACTCGGTTTCCAGTCGCTGCCGCGATGCGGCACCTGAGAGTATTACTCCTTCGGCAGAAAACGTTGATAAACGATTCTTTTTCCTGAAAACTTCTACGTCTGTATTTGATTTTGAATGAATACGAGAGGAATGATACCATAATGTTTTTTTACATGCAAATAACAATCACATTAAAAAGATAAAAATGCAGGAATAAATGAGATAAATTTGCGGCGAAAAGCATAAATGTTCTTGAAAAAATGAAATTCAAAGGATAAATTAAGGCAAGACCATGGCGGAGAGCTGCTTTGGCATATTATTTATCATTTAATCTATAATTTTCTGATATATGTCTGATTTCTGTCAGATCACAGCGAAAGAATTTCAGTATATTTGTCAAATAATATCGATCTCAGCCTTATGCAATCAAGCGATATTTTTTGGAAACCCTGTTTTTCGAACGGTTCTGGCGCTTATACAATTGCGGAAAAGAGGGTGATTTTTGTCTTTTCTTTGACAAATGCGGATTATTCCGGTATAATGTCTGCATTTGTATAAGAAATTTATATAAATAAACTTATCAAGGAGGTATTGAGTATTGGAAAATATAAACCATAACAGAATCAAAGCGATAATAACTGCGGTAATTCTTGCTGTGGCGATGATGATCACACTCTTGCCGTCAGATGTTTTTGCCGAGGATATGTCGGGCAGCGGCGATGTCGTAACCGCCCAGTATTTCGACAAAGACATAGTTATCAATGGACAGAGCGTTCCTGCAGACAAGCTGGCCGATCCGGTTATTGTAAGCGGGGGCTACATCTATATTCCTTTAGACGCTACTTTCGGCAGTCTTCTCGGCATCAGCGCAGAGCTCGATTCCGAGACAGCCACGGTAAATATTACTCAGACAGAGGCACAGCAGAAGGATTTCTCAGACTCTCAGCAGAACGGGATGTCCGGAACTGTCAGGATGCTGGCTGTAAAGGATATAACTGTGACATTCACATCATCGGACGGAAACACGGTTACACTCGATATGTCGGATAGTCCGGTGCTCTACAACGGAACTACAGTATATATTGCGATCAGTCCTGTTCTCGAGTCAGGAGCCGCAGGATGGGAAGCATCTTATTCGGATGAGACCGGCCTCAGTCTGACGACTTCGACGGCATCGACGGCATCGACGGCTTCGCAGTCGGTCTCTTCGTCATCATCGTCAGTTCAGCTTTCATCATCTGATGCATCGGCGCTTGTATCATACATTCGCAATGTAAACAGCAGCGTTTCAGAGGCGGATGCGGAAGCTATGGTTGCGGCCTTCTATAAATACGGCCAGGAATACGGAATCGATCCGCTGCTGCTCATGGCAACGGCGCAGTGCGAAAGCACGTTTAACAAATCTGAGACTAACAGCTACGGCTGCATAGGCCTCATGCAGATCAGCAAATCCACAGGAGCCGGATACGGCTTCTCGGCAAGCGAGCTCCTGCAGATAGATTCCAATGTACACGCTGCAGCCGCTATTATGGCGGACAACTTCAGTTCGTTCAGCAACGCGCAGCAAGCGATCAGCGCTTACTGCTACGGAAAGGGCAACGTTTCACGCGGAACATACAAGCTCGGTTACTACAATAATGTAATGAACAAATACAACGCTATTTCAGCAGTTATATAACTGCTTCGGATCAGAACCTGCGAAGACCGGCCGCAGCGGAAGTGCGCTTTCCTGAAGATGATAGTTGCTTCGTTCGGAGGTGCTGTCATCAGACTGCACGGCTGATCATTCGGAGGTGCGCGGTCACGAGACTGCGGACTTCTGTGCAGAAATTGGCTCTATCAGACTGTACGGGATCCATTGGAAAGGCTTCGTGCGGAAGTGCTGTCATCAGACGGTTGTGACTTCGTGCAAAGATGCTGTCACTGTCATCAGACGGCACGGATTACGTAATGCAAGGCTGTCTCTGTAATGCAGGAATGCATGAAAGCCGGATGAAAGCTGCAGGTCACGATCTGAAAAACACATACTGAAATCTGCAATAAATAATAAAAAGGATAATATTGACATCCAGGGATATGCCAGCGCATACCTCTGGATGTTTTTGCTTTAAAAGATCTCCTGACGGCACACAAATAGTCCGCGTGAATTGTCCGGAAAAAACATGCGGACGTGTATGCAAAATGTGCGCGGAGCGCTCGCAGGACGCTGGTATTACATAAATAAATAGAAAATCGGTCATCGATGACAGTATTTTGTAATGAACGCCGCGTTTTCCACAGCAGCAGGTTCAAAAATGCTATAATTAAGTCAGTAACCATTGCAGCAGAGGAACTTGGCAGAACGGAGGCGCATTACCATTAAAACGATTACAGTATGTGTAGGAACATCATGTCATCTGAAGGGTTCACACCATGCGCTCAACAGGCTGGCCGACTTGATAAAGGAATACGGGCTCGAGAACGAAGTGGAGCTTAAAGCGTCATTCTGCATGGACAGATGCGAGGGAAAAGCCATATCAACGGAGATCGACGGCCGTCCAATCTATGACATGACCGAAGACAAGGTAGACGAGGTCTTCAAGAGAGAGATTCTCGACAGCAAGGGAAAATAAGGAATAATAAAGAACGACGAAGGTGATTGCCCGGTATGGAAGAAAAGACTTCAAACAGATCAACAGAATCTATAATGCGGCTGAAGAAAGCCAACTGCAGAAATTGCTACAAGTGCGTCAGGGCGTGTCCGGTAAAGGCGATAGCCATCATCGGAGAGCAGGCTGAGATAAACGAAGACAGGTGCATATACTGCGGTAAGTGCTACATGGTATGTCCTCAGGATGCGAGAGATCTCATCGGTGACCTGGACAGGGTAAAGGAGATGATTGCATCCGGCGAAAAGGTCTACGCGTCTGTTTCGTCTGCGATGTCGGTATTTTTCCCTGACAGCAATCTGAGGAACCTCGCGGTCGTACTGAAAAAATTGGGATTTACGGGCGTAGAGGAGATGTCGGAAGGCACCGGACGAGTCATTCAGGAATATACGGAGCTGCTTTACGAACACAATATGGAGAACGCTATAAGCACGATATGCCCGTCGACGAATTTCCTGATTCAGAAATATTACCCGGATCTGGTGAGGTGGATGGTGCCCGTGGCCACTCCTCTCGAGGCGCACGCGAAGATGATGCGGGCTGCCTACGGAGACGATATCAGGGTGGTCGGCATAGGCCAGTGCATCGCATATCACAAGCTTTCGAATATTTCGGAGGACGGAAAACTTATAGATGCCTATCTGACATTCGAGGAGCTTGAAAACTGGATGGCTGAAGAGGGGCTGAAGATGACGGACGAAGAAGATCCTGATACGTATTTCTGCAGCAACTACAGGTGGAAATATCCGGATGAGCCGGGAGGAATGGTAAGAGCGCTTCCTGGACAGCTGAAGTACAACTACAACATGTGGGACATCAACGGCGAATCGCGTGTCTACAACATGCTGGGGCAGATGGAAAGTGATATCAGCAGCTTTTTCATCACAGTCATGGCCTGCAACACGGCATGCCTCGGAGGTCCGATATTCAGACTCCAGAACAAAAATACTTTCGGCAGCATGGCGAGATGGCTGATCAGCGTCAGAGACGATGTAAGCAAGGATCATCATAATCCGTCGGAGGAAGCAAAAGTCAATATCAGAAAGGTATTCAAGCCGATGCCTATCGAGGAAAGAGAGCCGAGCGCGGAGGAACTTAAAGACCTGCTGGCGCTCATCGGACGCAGGTCGAAGAAAGACATGCTCGACTGCGGAGGCTGCGGATACGGAACGTGCGTAGAGAAGGCGAAGGCGGTCTATCAGGGAATGGCAGATCCGTTCATGTGCATTCCAAACGCACGCGACAAGGCGGAAGCTCAGTCGAACCTCCTGTTCGACAACGCTCCGAACGGCGTCCTGATCATGGACGACAAGCTCAGAATATTAGAGGCAAACCAGGTGGCCTGCGATCTGCTCGGCAAGCCGGAGGCTGAGCTGAAGGGGCAGCCTATAGGCGACTACCTCGATCAGGATTTCTTCGACCACGCGATGCTGAAAGAGACGAAATACGTCCGCGATACAATAGAATGCCCGAAAATAAACAGGATTATAGCCGTAACGTTTTTCAAGGTGGAACGCCACGATATAGAAATGGCTGTCATCTACGACAGAACGGCTCATGCCGACCGGATAAAGAGGGCTGCCGAACTGAGGAACGAAACTATAGAAGTTACGCAGGAGGTAGTCGAAAAGCAGATGACAATCGCGCAGGAAATCGCGAGTCTGCTTGGAGAGACGACCGCGGAATCGAAGCTGGCGTTCAACAGACTGAAAAATCTCCTCATGATATCGAGCGAATCCGATGAGTAGCGCGGAGGTGAGATCAGATGAGGGATAGTTACAGTATAGATACGTACAGCATGAGCATGAATAAGAAGGGCGAGGAGCTCTGCGGCGACATGGTGAACGTTCTCTACACCCCGTCGGAATCGATCGTAGTGCTCGCCGACGGCATGGGAAGCGGCGTGAAAGCCAATATCCTTGCGACCCTTACGAGCAAGATCATAGCCACGATGCTGGCCGGCGGTGCGTCTATAACAGACTGCGTTAATACGATTTCAGACACTCTTCCGGTGTGCAGTGAGCGAGGGATCGCATATTCCACGTTTTCGATCATTCAGGTCGGAGCTGGCGGAGACGTCTATACGGCAGAATTCGACGGTCCGGAGATGATAATCATCAGAGACGGAGTGATCGACGAAAACATGGACAAAAAGATGCGTGTCATCAACGGCAAAAACATATGGGAGTGCCATTTCGAGGCACGGCCGGAGGACATGCTCGTGACATTTACAGACGGCGTCATACACGCGGGAATCGGACAGCTGCTCAATTTGGGCTGGCGGCGCGAAAACGTCGTGGAGTTTGTACAGCGGAACTACAAACACGGAATGCCTGCCAGAGAGATGACGAGAAAGCTGCTCGGAGTCTGCGACGACCTTTACGAAGGCGAACCTGGCGACGACACCACTATTACGACCGTGAGAATCATGCCTCAGACGATGACGCGTGTTCTGGTCGGACCTCCGGCTGACAAGGCCGACGACAGGAAAGCGGCATATATGCTGATGTCGGCTACAGGAAAGAAGATCGTTTGCGGAGGCTCGACGTCGCAGCTCGTGGCGAGGGAACTGCACAAGCCGATCAGCAGCGATACAAGATACTATAACGACGATGTACCGCCTATTGCCTATATACCAGGCGTCGATCTAGTGACGGAAGGCGTGCTTACGCTGACTGCGGCCGAAACGCTTCTGGACAGATATTTATCGGAAGTCAGGCTGGGTCAGAAACCTGAAACCTATGTCGACCTCGACCAGCGGGACGGTGCGACGCAGCTCGTCAAGATGCTGGTGGACGAATCGACCAACATAACGTTCATGCTCGGACAGGCCAACAATCCTGCCTATCACAAGGGCGACACGAGGCTCGGACTGGATGTCAAGATGCGAATCGTGACGTCGATAGCAGAAAAGCTGAAAGAGCTCGGCAAAGGAATAAAAATAGAGGAATACTAGCAGAGGCACACGAGGCGCGCATGCCTCAGAACAAAAAATGCAAAATCTGTAAAAAACACAGGTTATCAGGTAAAATGCAAAAAAACGGACGGATATTTTGATATCCTCCGTTTTTTATTGCAATAATTTTGCCTTATGCTAAAATAAGAAAGATATTGTGAAAAAGAATTTTGACATTCATGCTGCTTGTGCAGCTGTCTATATAACAGAAACGGAGGAAGAGTAATATAATGGATATGATAGACGTTAAAATTCTTGAAGTGCTTCAGGATAATTCACGCGTCTCAATCTCAGAGCTGAGCAAGAGGGTAAATCTTTCACTTTCGGCTGTAAGCGAGAGACTGAAGAAACTTGAGAATTCAAATGTGATAAATAAATACACGGTGATTCTCGACCCGAAGCTTATGGGAAAGGATTTGTCTGTAGTCGTCAGCATAGGCCTCGAATCGACGACAGATACAGATGCATTTCTGGAATACGTGGACAGCGAACCGGAAATACTAGAGTGCCATTATATAACAGGTGAATACGACTACATGCTTAAGGTCGTGACGAAAGACACGACTTCTCTGGAGCAGATAATGAACAGAATCAGGAGTTTCAGCGGCATCAAGAGAACTCAGACAAACGTCATTCTTTCGACCACAAAGATCAAGAACAGCGTTTCGCCTTCACTCACCGTCAAGAGTTAACCGATGACGGACAATGAAAGAGCCGCGGCCGGAATATACATGGAAGAAGCCCTGAAGCTTGCTGAAGAAGCTGCTTCGCGCGGTGAAGTACCTGTGGGTGCGGTCATAGTAAAAGAAGGAAAGATAATAGGACGCGGATCAAACCGTACGATCGCGGAGAAGGATCCTACGGCGCATGCGGAGATGCAGGCAATTCACGCCGCTCTCAAAGCGTCAGGCGGATGGAGACTTCCCGGATGCGATATGTACGTAACGCTGGAGCCGTGCGCCATGTGTGCAGGCGCCATCGTACACGCGAGAATTGACAACCTGTATATAGGTACACCGGATCCGAAATCCGGAGCGTGCGGATCGGTTCTCGATGTCACGGGGGAACCGAAACTGAACCACCATCCTGCGGTTCACACGGGTATCATGCAGGATGAGTGCGCTCAGTTACTGCGCAGATTTTTCAGGGAACTTAGGAGGAAATAATATGAAGAAAAGGACTGCAGTCATTGCGATTACAGTATTGCTTCTTTTTATGTTCGGCAGCTTGTCTGTTTTCGCGGCTGCATCGTCAGGTTCGTTCAAACTCGAGAGCACCTCGCCTGCGGACGGATATAAAAGGGTTCAGTCGCAGAATGTCATGATAAAGCTCAATTTCAATTCCGACGTTTCTTCGTCGGAAGCGAAGAAAGCCAACGAGGATAAATTCACATTCGAAGACTCGAAGGGCAAGGATATCGATTTTAAAATTTACTACGATTCAAGCGACAGCAAAAAGATATGCCTGCTCGCCGAAGAGAAGCTGACAGACAACAAGTCGTACAAGGTGACGGTCGACGGCAGCCTCGTCGATGACGACGGAGACACTCTCGGAGAAGACCAGACCATCGGATTTACCACGAAGAAGTCGGGCGGCGGAATCGTATATGTTCTGCTCATGGTTGCGATGATGGCAGCTATGATTTTCTTCACTTTCAGAGAACAGCGCAAGGAAAAAGAGGAAGAGGTAATAGAAACCGGAAAACCGGATTCGAAAGTGCCGAAAAATCCTTATAAACTCGCGAAAGAGAAGGGCATATCGGTCGAAGAGGCTACGAAGATAATCAATAAAGAGAGAGCCAAAGAACAGAAGAAGATCGACAGGAGAAACAAGAAAAACGCAAAGCGCGAGCAGAGGATGGAACAGAAGATCGACGAGGAACTCGAGGAGTATCAGATCTTCAGAATGCATACCAGGAGAGTAGCGCACAGAAAGATAAAACGTTAGCGGCATCCGTACGGAGGAGTTGAAGCATGGAAAGTAATGAAAAGACGGGTTCAGGAAATTTTATCGAGGCTGTTATAGCCAGAGATTTAGAAGAAGGCACATACAGCAGGCCGGTAAAAACACGCTTTCCGCCGGAGCCTAACGGTTACCTGCATATCGGCCACGCGAAGTCGATCTGCCTCAATTTTACCCTCGGATCCGAATTCGACGGTTCCACCAATCTCAGGTTCGACGATACAAATCCGACGAAGGAAGACGACGAATTCGTAAAAGCGATCGAAGAAGACGTCAGATGGCTCGGCTTCGACTGGGCCGAGGAATGCTTCGCTTCTGACTATTTCGACAAGATGTACGAATGCGCCGTAACATTGATAAAAAAAGGCGAGGCTTTCGTCTGCGAGCTTACGCCGGAGCAGATGAAGGAATACAGAGGAACGCTCACCGAGCCGGGTAAGGAAAGCCCTTACAGAAACAGGAGCATCGACGAAAATCTGCGCCTGTTCAGAGAGATGAAGGAAGGAAAATACGAGGACGGAGCCATGTGCCTTAGAGCTAAGATCGACATGGCATCTCCTAATATTAATATGAGAGATCCTGTCCTCTACAGAATCTCCCACGAAGCGCATCACAGGACGGGCACCAAGTGGTGCATATATCCTATGTACGATTTTGCGCATCCTCTCGAAGACGCTATCGAAGGCGTAACTCATTCGATCTGCACGATGGAATTCGAGGATCACAGGCCGCTGTACGACTGGGTGCTCAGAGAGACAGAATGGGAGGAGCCTCCTAAACAGATTGAATTCGCGAGACTCAACATGACCAATACGGTTATGAGCAAGCGCTATCTCAAGAAATTCGTCGACGACGGCGCCGTAGAAAGCTGGGACGATCCACGCATGCCGACGATATCAGGCCTGAGACGCAGAGGCTATACTCCTGAATCTATACGGAACTTCTGCTCTGAGATCGGCGTGGCGAAGGCCTACAGCGTGGTGGATTCGGCGCAGCTAGAAAGCTGCATCAGAAACGATCTGCAGCTTAAGACCGAGAGCCGCAATGTCGTTCTCGATCCGCTCAAGGTGGTAATCACGAATTATCCCGAGAATCAGACCGAAATGTGCGAGATAGAGAACAACCGCAATGTTCCTGAAATGGGCAGCAGACAGGTACCTTTCTCACGCGAGCTTTACGTGGAGAGAGAAGACTTCATGGAAGTGCCTGTGAAAAAGTATTTCAGACTCTTCCCGGGCAACGAAGTCCGTTTCAAAGGCGCCTATTTCATAAAATGCAACGAAGTCGTAAAGGACGGGGACGGAAACGTCACGGAGCTCAGATGTACTTACGATCCTGAGACAAAGAGCGGTTCGGGATTCAACGGCCGCAAGGTGAAAGGAACGATTCACTGGGTCGATGCTGCGACCGCAGTTCCGGTCACGGTGCGTGACTTCGGCTATCTGCTCAGAACAGACGAAGAGACAGGTGAGGAAGTCGAAAACGAAAACACGATGACCGTACACGAGGCGTTTGCTGAGCCAGCTATCGCCGACTCGAAGCCGGGAAGCCGCTGGCAGTTCTTCAGACACGGATATTACATCGAGGACACGAAACTGAGCACACCAGAACATAAGGTGTTTAACCAGACGGTAAGCCTCAAGAGTTCGTGGAAGCCCAAGAAAAAATAATTATTATATTTTCTGAAAAACATCAGAGGCGTGTGAAAAGAGATTTTTCACGCGCCTTTTTCATGCCTCTCTTTGTATGCTGGCACTGCGTTGTGCTTGTGCATCCCTATTGTGCGTTACCGTCATTCGTTCCGCTTGTGGTGCGTTCCCGTCATTCGTTCAGCTTGTGGTGCGTTTTCGCCATTCGTTCAGCTTGTGCGCTGCCCTGGTGCATTCCTGACATTCGTTCAGCTTGTGCGCTGCCCTGGTGCATTCCTGACATTCGTTCAGCTTGTGCGCTGCCCTGGTACCTTCCTGTCGTGCGTTTCCCTTGCGTGTTCTTCATGAGCATTCATATAACGTAACGCGTTCTTCATATACGTTCCTGCCATGCGTTTCTTTTACGCGTTTCTCACATATGTGTATCATGTGAGTTCCGCTGCAATTCTGCGTTAATTTTTATTTTTTTCATCACTCAGGTAGTCATGAGGCGGCGCAGGCAATATAATAAATAATAAGTACAACAATATTTTCCCCGCAGTGTGACAGAGGAGCTTATTATGAATGTTATAAAACAGGGCGTTTATTCAAATACTGTAAGGCGTATCAGCGAAGAAGAGTGCGTGTCTGACGCATATCTGGTATCCACAGATTTCGAAGGAAGCGCAAGCATCACGTTTAAAGTGGACACCTTTGAGATCACGGATGCGAAGTGGGCCGTACACAGAGACAAAGATCCGGAACGCAGAGGCGAAGGCACCGCAGAAATGCTTATAGGCGAGTCGGCCTACATAGATGACAGGAGAAATTCGGTGAAAGTTCTGCCTGATTACACATATGTGACGGATTACAACTGTCCGCCGGGAGGATGGGAGAACGTAAATCCGCATAAAGAAAAGCTGCTGGACAGCGCTCCTTCGGATATCGTGTCGCCCGCGTGGCGCCATATCCGCGAACTTTTCAACGAAACGCTGCGCGGCGCGTATCAGGCGGAAGCTTACCTGATCGAGGAACGCGGCATGGGCACGCTCAGAGAGTATGAAGCGTACTGGGAAAAGCTCAAACCGGGCTACTGCAGGCCTTACGTGAAAGGCAGCATGCCGGCGCTCGAGGAATGGCCGATTTATACTGGAAACATCCAGCATTACAGGAAGTACGATCTTTACAATAAATACATTGATTACATAGTACTGGACAATGGAGACGGCCTGAATTACGCAGCCGGCACATTCAACGACTCGGCTCACGAAATGAACATCGAGCTCGAATTCGACCAGGACGGGGTAATCCAGGATTACGACATGACTGCGGTCAGAGTGCCGTTCGACAGGTGCCGAGAGCTCGACCATCTGGATCCGCAGTAGATCATCGGCATGAATCTGTACGACATCAGAAAGAGAGACGTGGGCAAAGTGCTGGGAGGCGCTGAAGGCTGCTTCCATTTCGTCGATATACTTGCCGATATCGCGATGGCGCTGCAGGAATAAGGAATATAGAGTGGCCGGTGCCCAGCGATAGCCTGGGTACAGGCCATCGCTGGGAACGGCGCGAAGACAACTGAAAACATGAGGACAGGAGAAGCAGACCACTGCATTTACGAACACTTAACAGATATCTGATAATGTGATATAATAGCAAGCACGTTTTTTCACATTAATAAATCGGGATTGGGTTTATGGTATTCAGCAGTGTGACGTTTCTCCTGTTTTTCCTTCCAAGCCTGCTGGCTGTTTATTTCATAGTACCGGCGAAATTCAGGAAAGCGAGAAATTATATATTACTGGCGTTCAGTATTGTGTTCTACGCCTTCGGAGGCGTGAAGTTCACAGCGCTGCTCGCAGCTTCGATATTGATAAATTACGTTTCAGGGCTGCTCGCCGCAGAGGGGAACAGCCGGCGCGTAAGGAAAGCCGGCGTCGTCCTGGCGGTGGTTCTGGGGCTTGCGCTTCTCGGATGGTTCAAGTACGCAGGTTTCTTCGCAGAGATAATAAATCAGATAGGAATACTCATTCCTGTGCCTCAGATAACTCTGCCTATAGGGATTTCGTTCTTCACGTTCCAGGGACTTAGTTATGTGATAGATGTCTACAGGGGCGATGCGAAATGCCAGCGCAATCCGCTGTATCTGGCTCTTTACATAGCGCTTTTCCCTCAGCTCGTCGCGGGACCTATAGTCCGCTACACGACAATCGAAGAGGAAATCACCGAGCGTCATGAGAACATCGAGGACTTTTCCGCCGGAACCGTCAGATTCCTGATAGGTCTCGGCAAGAAGATTATTCTCGCGAATCCTATGGGCGAAGTCGCGGACGCCATTTTCGGACAGAACACGGCAGACCTCTCTACCGGGGCGGCGTGGATCGCGGCGATCGCCTACACATTCCAGATATATTTCGACTTTTCGTCTTATTCCGATATGGCGATAGGCCTGGGCCGCATGTTCGGGTTCCATTTCCTCGAGAACTTCAACTATCCGTATATATCCGATTCCATCACGGAATTCTGGAGACGCTGGCACATTTCGCTGTCGACGTGGTTCAGGGATTACGTCTATTTCCCGCTCGGCGGAAGCTACTGCTCGAAAGCGAAGAACATAAGAAACCTCACCATTGTCTGGCTGCTTACGGGATTGTGGCACGGCGCCGCCTGGAATTTCATATTCTGGGGACTGTGGTATCTGTTCTTCCTGCTGATGGAGAAATTCGTGTGGACCAGCCCGCTTCAGCGATCTCCGTCCGCATTCAAACATATATACACGATGCTGATTGTAATCGCAGGATGGGTGTTCTTCCGTTCTCCGACGCTCGGCTATGCAGGAAATATGCTGCTTTCGATGATAGGACTCGGCTCGGGTGCAGGAACGGGAGAAGCAGTATACTATCTCCTCGAGTACTGGCCTGAATGGGTACTGTGCCTGATCGCGATATTCCCTGTGAAGGTAATCGTACAGAACGCGCTCGAGAATAAGGCTTCGTCGGGCAGCACAGCTGCATCGCAGCTGCTGATCTGGGGACCGAAGATATTCGCGCTCTTCCTGCTGGCGGTTTCATATATGAAACTTGTTACGGGAAGCTTCAACCCGTTCATATACTTCCAATTCTAAAGAGGCGTTTCCATGAAAAGATTTGCCGAAATTCTGATAATCTGCTGTTTTACCGTATTCATTGCGGTCTGCATGGTCGCGACGGTCGGGAACAGAGCAGAAAAATATTCATATTATGAAAACAGGGACCTCGCCTCGATGCCGGCTGCTGTCGTGAAAGACATCATGGACGGAGATTATTTCGACAGCCTGGAATCGTTCCTCATCGACCACTCGGCTTTCAGAAACACGAGCGTGAAGACGAAGACGAAACTCGACATCGACGTATTCAAACGTCCCGTCGTGAACGACATCGTGGTACAGGACGACATACTGCTGTCGTATTGTGAATATGATGGAAAAAACCCCGACGACGTTCCGGAGCAGGTAGCGGAAATCACTCCTAACCTCAAGGCCGTATCCGACGCGACGGAATCGTACGGCGGATACTACTGTTATGTAGCTGTTCCGCCTCAGTTCTACTGTCACGCGGACGACTACCCGTGGTATATGGACAATTGGTCTTCATATGTGGAAGCTGAGGTTCCGGCGCTCGAAAAGAGTCTCGAGAGCCAGGGCGTAAATTTCCTCGATCTGGGCCCGGTGTTTGAAGCAGACGGAATGCCGGAGGAATACAGTTCGAGAGTCGACAATCACTACGGAATGCAGGGAGCGTTCAGAACATATCAGGCGATTCTGGAAAAGATAAACGAAGATACGGGCAGCAGCATTCACGTCCTCGACGACAGCGAAGTGGATATCACAAAGGTCGAGAACCCTTATCTCGGAGCATACGAAAGAAAGATTCTGAATCTGAGAGACATAGACGAATCGCTCTACAAACTGACGGTCGAAAATCCGGTGGACTTTGCGATGACGATCAACGGCAGCGAGGTCCAGCCGCACGTTTACAACGAACCGGATGATACAACTACCGAAATCACATACCAGTATTATATGGGAGGCGATCTGCCGGAGGCCGTGATAGACACCCACAGGCCGGAACTCCCGTCGGTATTGATTTACGGAGACAGTTTCACGGACGCTGTAGAATGTATTCTCTACAACAGTTTCGACAAGATGTATACTATAGACATGCGGTACTACGATAAAAGCACCGTTTCAGAATTTATAGAAAAATACAAACCTGATTACGTAATATGCATTCGGGACTATGAAGCCTTGCTGGATGCGACAGCGAACGGAGGAAAGTAGGCTCCGGGTCAGGGGAAGACGGCTGTTTCTGACAGCAGAGGCGGGCGGAAAGCGGTCTTGCTGCAGATGCCGGAGCAATAATGCATCAGCGGCTGCTGGCGCAGGCACCGGCGGACGGAAGACGGCCGGAAGACGGCCGGATAGACAAAAATGAAAAACAGGTAAATGTTGTAAAGTTGCAACATAAATGGTAATATATGTCATAGTTAAAGGAGAGTTTCTATGACATATATTTTTTTTGCGCTCTTATCGGCGGCTGCAGCCGCTGCAGCTGCCTGCGCAGCCGTAAGGCTGTATGCGGCCATGCCGTCCGGCTGGCTGTGCGAGTACGGAGAGGAGGCTGGTCCGGCTCATGAAAGCGAGAACCGCTGCCGTCACAGGCATGCCGCGCGAATCGTTATCGCGGTGTATCTGTTTTTGTTATTGGCGAACATGCATATCAGAGCGGCGGATCAGCATGGCAGTTTTTGCGTAAGCGCCGGGCAGCTGGCGGGGTCATATGATGTGAATGCGTCAATATCGTCTATAGCCTATGTACTTTATTTTCTGTTTGAAGCTGTATTTCTGACGGCAGCGGCACTCAGCGACATCGACTTCTGCATAATCCCGGACCAGATGTGCGCGGCCGCAGCCGCGTCGGCCGTCATATACGCGGCTGCGGCCGGTTCGCTGAAGAACGCCGCGCTCGGCAGCGCCGCCGGGACCGCGCTGATTCTGGTCTCCGCCGTTTCGGGCCGGATCATAAGCGGCAGGGAGGCGTTCGGGACGGGAGATATAAAGCTGATGGCGGCGTGCAGCGCGGCAGTGTCGGCGGCAGAGAGCCAGGACTGGCTGGCGGCACCTGTCGTCTTCTTCGCGGCATCGGTTATTCTGAGCGGAATATGGTTTTCACTGCTGCTGCTTTTTAAAAAGAAAAAGAGAACCGATGCCCTGCCGATGGCGCCGTGGATAGCTGTATCTGCGCTGGCCGTGCTCGCAGCAGGATTCGGCGGCAGCTGAACTATGTGCTCCGGATCGGGCCGCCGGAGTGGTGGTGTCTGAAATATCGTCAGATTTATTTGCCACCGGAATGGTGGCGTTTGAAAATGGACGTCAGCCGTGCCCACCGGATTAGACGGCAGCTTAAACATGTGTTCCGGATCGAGCCGCCGAAGTGCGGCGTCTTGAAATATGTGGCTCCGGATCGAGCCGCCGCAGAGTTTTTCTCAAAGCCTGCTGAGCGCAGCATATGTCCTGACAATTATGGCCATGATGCGCTCCTGGCCCTCCCGGATCTGAAGATATATTGACAACGCAGTGCCATGATGCTATTTTTATATTTGTTTTACGGGGAGCTTTTATCGGCTGAGAGGAAGTTCGGCTTCGACCCGGAGCGGATACGGATCCGCTCGCACCTGATTTGGATAATGCCAACGCAGGGACAGTGCCGGCAAATTGGATTTTCTGCAGCCACCAGTACGAATGAGTACAGGCGGCTGTTTTTGTTTTATGCATAAGTACGCAGCGGAATGCGGACCATGCGGGCACGATGTCTCACGACAGAAAGGAGAGTAAGTTGGACAGGAAAACTTCTGCCTTTGAGAACGGCCTGATATGGTTCGGCGCTTCGGTTTCCATCGCCGAGCTGCTTACAGGTACATCTTTTGCAGGTATGGGATTCAAGGCGGGAATCGCCGCGATCCTTACCGGACATCTGATCGGATGCACGCTCATGTTTCTCGCGGGAATCATCGGCGCGCGCACGGGCGAAAGCGCTATGGGAACGGTACGCATTTCGTTCGGAAAATACGGCGCTTCGTTTTTCGCATTGATGAATGTGCTGCAGCTCGTTGGATGGACGGCTGTCATGACAGGACAGGGCGCCGACGCGGCCGCGTCAGCAGGCGGAACCGGAATCTTCGCTAGCGCGCAGTTCTGGACCGTTGTCATAGGTGCGCTTATACTCGCTGCTGTGCTGATAGGAGTTACGCATATCGGGAAAATAAATATCGTGGTGATGGCGCTTCTCTTCGTGCTTGTCGTCATACTCAGCGTCGTGGTTTTCAGAGGCGGGAATGTATCGTCGCAGGCGGGCGGAGATGCTCTCAGCTTCGGGGCGGCCGTCGAACTTTCAGCGGCAATGCCTGTATCGTGGCTCCCGCTCATCTCGGATTACACCAGAACAGCTGAAAAGCCGCTTGCCGCAACGCTTACGAGCGTGATCACCTACGGCCTCGGATCGTGCTGGATGTTTATCATTGGAATGGCTGCAGCATCGGTGGTTCCTTCCGGCAGCATCGCTGAGATCATGCTGAAAGCAGGTCTCGGAATCGCAGGCCTGCTGATCGTGATCCTTTCAACGGTTACGACGACTTTCCTCGACGCATACTCAGGAGGAGTGAGCGCAGCAGGTATTTATGATAAAATAAACGAGAAAGCCGCCGCAGCCGTAGTCACCGTTGCGGGAACGCTGATCGCGCTCTTTGTTCCGGACGAGTTCTACGAGGATTTCCTTTATCTCATCAGTTCGGTATTCGTCCCGATGATAGCGGTTCTTGCCGCGGACTATTTTATCAATAAAAATGACTGCTCCTCTTCCGCAGTCAACTGGGGAAACCTTGCGGTCTGGGCGGCAGGCTTTGTAATATACAGGATTTTCATGAAGATCGACACTCCGGTCGGCTATACGCTTCCGGTGGTTGCGATCGTAATTGTTATGTGCGTGATAGTCAGCGCAGCAGTGAAAGGATTAAATGGAAGACGTAAAGAATAATCTCAGTGAAAAGCTCAGGGTATACGCTGTAACGGACCGCGGAATCCTGAAAAACGGTATGACCGTGGTGGATGCCGCGGAAAAGGCGGCGCGCGGCGGAGCCACAATGGTGCAGCTCAGGGAAAAAGGTCTCGGTACGGAGGAACTTACAGACCGTGCAAAGGTGCTCAGAATCAGACTCGAAAAGTACGGAGTGCCGCTGATCGTTGACGATGATCCGCAGGCGGCACGCGACGCAGACGCAGCAGGCGTCCACATCGGCCAGGATGATACAGATCCGGCGGAAGCACGTGCAGTAATAGGACCGGACAGGATACTCGGAATTACGGCGCACAGTGTAAAAGAAGCTGTCGAAGCGGAAAAGGCAGGCGCCGACTATATAGGTGCGGGAGCCGTTTTCGAAACATCGTCAAAAAGCGATACGACGCCTCTATCGAAAGAAGAACTCGGACGCATCTGCGATGCTGTAGACATTCCAGTCGTTGCGATAGGCGGTGTGAACAGCGGAAATCTGGGCGTGCTCAAAGGCACGGGAATAGCCGGAGCCGCAGCTATTTCAGCGTTCTTCGGCGGAGAAAGCATTCAGGACTCGGCCGCACGCATGGCGGACGCGGTTCACAGGATGCTGGGCTCAGACAAATACAAGGCGGCCGTCTTCGATTACGACGGAACGGTCCTCGATTCGATGCCGATGTGGGAGACCGTTCCGAGCAGATTCGCAAGGATGCTGGGAGCGGAAGCCGAGCCGGGGCTCGACGAGCGAGTGAAATATATGACTCTCGAGGAGAGCTCCGCCAAATTCAGAGAATACGGCGCAAAAGGCACGGACGAGGAAATAATAGACCAGATCATGGACATGGTATGGTACAGTTACAAAAACGAGCTTGAGATGAAGCCCGGCCTCCTGGACATTTTCGAGGAGTTCAAGTCGGCCGGCATCCGAATGGCGGTTGCGACTCAGACGCCGTCGAGAATGATCTATTCTGCAAACAAGAGGCTCGGAATCGACAAGTATTTTGACGGTATCTTTTCATGCGCGGACTGGGCGACGACAAAGCACGAGCCGGATATCTACTATATCGCGGCGGCGAGCCTTGGAGCCGCACCGTGCGAGACTCTGGTGTTCGAAGACATGATCTACGCCGCTGCCACGGCTCACGACGCAGGTTTTACGGTGGTAGGCGTCTACGACAAGAGCTCAGAGTGTGACAGGCCGTCGATAGAGAGATCGAGCAGGATTTACCTGGAGTCGTATGCGGACTGGCCGGGAATCGAAAATATAAAGAGAGAAGATGTGTAAACGATGAAAAAGGTACTTACGATAGCGGGTTCGGACAGCAGCGGCGGAGCCGGAATGCAGGCTGACATAAAGACAATTACGGCTCACTGCATGTACGCCATGAGTGCCGTCACGGCGCTTACGGCCCAGAACACAACGGGCGTTTACGGAGTATTCGATGCGCCTCCCGAATTTGTGGGACAGCAGCTCGACTGTATATTCACCGATATAGTGCCCGATGCCGTCAAGATCGGCATGGTCTCGAACGCTGCGATCATCGAAGTCATCGCGGCCAAGCTGAAGGAATACAATGCTTCGTCTGTCGTGCTCGACCCTGTAATGGTGGCGACGAGCGGCGGAAAGCTGATACAGGACGATGCCTCGGTTACGCTTCAGAAGCTGCTGATACCAATGGCTGCCGTGATAACACCGAATATGCCGGAGGCAGAGGCGCTGAGCGGCATTGATGAGATCGATACAGAGGAAAAGGCTGAAAAAGCAGCCGGCATCATAGCCGACGCTTCGGTGAAGGCGGGCGGCCGCGCTCCTGCAGTGCTGATTAAAGGCGGACATCTCGATTCGAGTGCCGACGACCTTCTTTACCTGCCTGACGAAGACCGGAAGGTGTGGTTCAGGGCTCCGCACATAGACAATCCTAATACTCACGGGACCGGATGCACGCTGTCGTCCGCGATAGCATGCGAGCTGGCCGAAAATCCGGGAGATCTCGAAGGGGCTGTCAGAAGAGCCAAGGAATATATCAGCGGGGCGATCGGAGCTGGCCTTGATCTCGGACACGGCCGCGGACCGCTCAACCACATGTACAAGTTTACAGAATCTGAATAAACAGACAATTGGCGGAGCCCGGCTCCGCTTTTTCTTTAGAGAGCGCGATCTGAAGCTTGTCTGTTCCGAAGGCCGGAGCTGCCACGGCTGGAACAATCATTCGTCGCTTATGAAATTTCGTCTGCAGCGCGGCCGTCTCATTCGACAGACTCTTTTAATGCACAGAAATGTCTCCGCTCAGTTCCGTCTGCGGCACAGCCATGTCACAGCACACCGCACAGAACCACGCGGCAGCCGCCTTGCAGGGCCATATGCTCAATTGAACATGCAGTTGCTTAGTGATATAATAAAAAGGCTTATATTTACCTGTGAAAGGCAGTTTTATGAGAAACGTGCTCATAAAAATAGAATACGACGGCACTGGATTTCACGGATGGCAGAAGCAGCCCGGAAAGAGAACGGTTCAGGGCGAGATAGAAAAGGTGCTCGGAGTTCTGTGCAAAAGTCCGGTATCGATAGAGGGTACGGGACGCACCGATGCCGGAGTTCATGCGCTCGGGCAGTGCGCCACATTCAGCGGCGATTTCGCTATTCCTGCCAGCCGGATACCTGTGGCTGCGAACGGGCTTCTCGCCGAGAGCAGGCTCAGGCAGGGAGATATAAGGATCTTATCGGCCGAGGACGTTCCTCCCGGATTTCACGCGAGACGCAGCGCCGTAGGCAAGACATACATATATAGAATCTATAATGCCGAAAGTATGCCTGTTTTTTTAAGAAACTACAGATATAATATTAAAAAGCAGCTCGATGTAAGCGCCATGGAAAAGGCGGCGGTCTGCTTTTCCGGGACGCGTGATTACAGCGCGTTTATGACTGCTTCGGACGATTTCAAAGGGAGCACGGTCAAAACGGTTTACGCGGTAAACGTCCGCAGCAGCGGCAGTGGCGTAGATATCGCTGTCACAGGCTCCGGATTTTTATATAATATGGTAAGAATAATGGCCGGTACTCTTGTTGATATAGGCACAGGCAGAATACCGGCGGACAAAGCGGCGCAGATAGCCGCATCGCGCGACAGATCCGAGGCAGGGCATACCGCTCCGCCGCAGGGACTGTACATGGCTGAAGTCTACTTCACCATGGATGCGCTGCGCGCCGGAATAGAAAAATACTGATATTGGCCGTGGAGAACGGCAGAAGGTGTTTTTATGGCTGAAAAGGGAATTAATGCTTCAGATAAAACCAGTCCCCGTGAGAGACCGGACTGGGATCAATACTTCATGGAGATAGCCGAAGTGGTGAGAAAGCGTTCGACTTGTCTCAGGCGGAGCGTGGGAGCCGTCATCGTAAAGGACAGGAGAATTCTCGCCACGGGATACAACGGTGCGCCTTCGGGCATCGCGCACTGCCTTGAGACGGGATGCCTGAGAGAGCAGCTTCACGTGCCGTCCGGCGAAAGGCACGAGCTCTGCAGAGGCATTCACGCAGAACAGAATGCGATAGTCCAGGCCGCGTACCTCGGTGTCTCGATTTCGGGAAGTACACTTTACTGTACTAACCAGCCGTGTATTTTATGCGCGAAGATGCTGATAAACGCGAACGTCAAGCGCATAGTAATACTGGAAGGATATCCGGATCAGGCCGCTGCCGATATGCTCGCGGAAGCCGGCATCAAGGTGGAGAAACTCGGAGAGTCCGATACGCAGGAGTAAAAGGATCGGAGAAATCATCATATGAAATATTTACTGATTATATTGCTGGCATTCGCAATTGCTTTTGCGGTCACGCCGTTTGCCATCAAACTGGCTCCAAAGATAGGAGCCATGGATATTCCGCGCGACAAAAGGCGCATGCACACGAAGCCTATGCCGAGGTTCGGCGGAATGTCTATGTTCCTCGGTACGGAAATCGCGCTCGCCGTATTTCTTCACAGCGACCCCAAGGTTATCACGATCATAATAGGCGGTGCATGCATTTATGCAGTCGGAGTAGCTGATGACATAAAAGGGCTTCCGGCGAAACTGAAGCTCGCTCTTCAGGTTTTGTGCGCAATAGTGATTTATATAGGCGGAATCCAGATAGATTTTGTTAAAAATCCGCTGAACATGCATACCTACATATTTTTCCCGGGATGGCTGAGTTTCATAATAACCATCGTCTGGATAGTGGGTATTACTAATACGATAAATCTCATAGACGGACTCGACGGACTGGCTGCAGGAGTAGCGGCGATCGCTTCGGGATGCATAGCTTATGCGGCTATTCTCAGCGGACAGTACGAAGTAGGCCTCGCTATGTTCGCCGTTTCTGGAGGCGCACTGGGCTTTCTGCCTTACAACTTCCACCCGGCTAAAATATTCATGGGCGACAGCGGCTCGCTGTATCTCGGATTTATGATCGCAGCGATTTCAATACTGGGATCTACAAAGGGAGCGACGCTTATCGCAACTATAGTTCCGTTCCTCGTACTCGGCCTCCCGATATTCGACACCGCATTTGCCATCATCAGGCGCTGGGTAAACGGATATCCGATCATGGAAGCCGACAAGGGCCACCTGCATCACAGAATTATGAACACCGGTATGGGGCAGCGCAGGACCGTCCTCATCATGTACTGCATAAGTGCGATCATGGGCATGGTCGCGGTGCTCGTCGTACAGCGCATGCTCGTCGAATCGCTGGTTCTGATAGCAGTTGCTGTGGTACTGGTTTGTGTATTTATAGCCGACAGAGACTCGATGAAGGAAATACTGCAGGAAGGCATACCGCCTGAAAAAATAGGAATGCTGAACCACAAATCGAAAAACAACGGAGACGGCGCAGAAGACGAAGAAAAACAGGCCGGAGAAAAGCCGGAGACCAAGGAAGAATAATTAAGGAGAATAATCATAGATGAAAGTAATGTCGGTATTCGGGACGCGTCCTGAGGCAATCAAGATGGCTCCCCTTGTAAAAAAGCTCAACAACGATCCGGATTTCGAATCGGTTCTTTGCGTAACTGCGCAGCACCGCGAAATGCTCGATCAGGTGCTCAGTCTTTTCGAACTGACTCCTGATTACGATCTTAACATAATGAAGCCTAACCAGACTCTGAGCATGATAACTGCAAATGTTCTCAGAGGAATGGAGGAAGTGCTTCTGAAAGAAAAGCCTGACATAGTACTCGTTCACGGCGATACGAGCACGACGTTTTCGTCGGCGCTCGCCGCGTTTTATCAGCAGATTCCGGTAGGCCACGTAGAGGCAGGACTCCGCACATACGACATGTACTCGCCGTTCCCGGAAGAAGTAAACAGGGTTCTTACATCTCATATCGCGGCTCTTCACTTCGCTCCGACCGAGAGAAACAGGCAGAATCTGCTCAGGGAAGGCGTCGACATCAAGAAAATATTCGTCACTGGAAATACCGTGATAGACGCGCTTCTGGAAGTGGCAGGCAAACCGTACGAATTCGAGGACGAGACTCTGAAAAAAATCGATTTCGAAAACAAGAGGGTGATCGCCGTCACTTGCCACAGAAGAGAGAACCTCGGAGAATACATGGAACACATCTTTTCTGCGATACGCGATATCGCGGAGAATTTCGAAGACGTAGAGGTAGTTTATCCTGTACACCTGAATCCCAAAGTCAGAGAAGAAGCGAACAGAATTCTCGGCGGACACGAGAGGATTCATCTCATAGACCCGCTGCAGTACCAGCCGTTCGTAAACCTGATGGCGCGTTCGTACCTGATCATTACCGATTCGGGCGGCATGCAGGAAGAGGCTCCTTCTCTCGGCAAACCGGTACTGGTTGTGAGAAGAGAGACGGAACGTCCTGAGGCTCTTGAAGCAGGTACTGTAAAGCTCGTCGGCGTCGAAAGGGACAACATCTACAACACAGCCGCCGAGCTGCTTTCAGACAGCGCTGCATATTCAAAGATGGCGGAAGCGTCGAATCCTTACGGAGACGGAAGAGCTTCGGACAGGATAATTGAAGCTCTGAAGAGATGGGACAGCTCGAGATAGTCCCGGGATAGTCTCAGGACAGCTTCAAGCCAGATTCAAGACAGAGAAAATTCAGAATAATTTACCGGAAAGGAGGATGCAATATGTCGTACAGAGGATCGTCGCGCAAACAGATGCGGGAACTCAAAATCCTGCGCAGGGATGCAATAAAAGAGAAGCTGCAGGGCATTTTCGACACCCCGCTTTTCCTGGTGATTTCCGACATGGGGTACGGCAAATCGACCACCCTGCAGGATTATATAAAGCACAGACGCAGAATAAAATACATCTGGTTCTATTTCCCTCAGGAGCAGGTGGAGGACATGTGGCTCTGGGTGCGTCTCAGCAAGCTGGTGGAACGTACAAACAGCGAACTCGGCAAAAAGCTCCTCGAATACGGTATGCCATATTCGAAATACGACTTCGACAGGCTTGAGGGTTTCATCAAGGATGCCATCGAGGTCGACACCGTGCTCGTGTTGGACGACGTACATTACTGCAAGAGCGAATATTACCTCAATCTGATCAAGCTTCTTGCTGAGAGGAAGATCCCGAAATTCCATATAGTATATATTTCGCGTGAATACCCGGATGACAGCAGTCAGCTTCTCTCCAAGGAATACACGAAGATCATCAACCAGAACGATTTTGCATTTACAAAGAACCAGTGCAGCAACTTCTTCATGCTGAACGATGCCCCTATAGATGCGAATGAACTCGAAATACTGTGGGATCACACCCATGGATGGGCATCCGGTCTTTACATGGCGCTTTTGTATTACCGCACATACGGTACGCTGACGAATATGCCGGACGGGCCTCAGCTTATGAGAAAGGCTGTGTACGACAATTTCGATCCGCAGACCAAGAGATCCCTGCTGATGCTGTCGCGTCTGCCTGATTTCACGATCGAGCAGGCGGAGATGATAACGGACGACAGCCATATAAGGCAGACGATCGAGAATATGTATACGAATTACTGCTTCACAAAGTACGATGACGAGTCGCGCTCGTTCAGTTTCCACACACTCCTCAAGCAGGTCCTCGATCAGGAATTCGAGAAATCAGACATCGATGAAAATGAAATCCTGAAAAAAGAAGGCATGTGGTGCATGGCGTCGAACGATCCGATAGGTGCTATCAGGGCCTTTTCGCTCTGCGGCGATTACGCTCACGTGCTTTCGATCATGGCCGAGCCGCACTCGTCGAAATACATGTCGCTCGCCCCGAGTATTATCATACAGGCATTCGAGAACATGCCGCGCGAGGTGAAATTCTCTAATCCGCTTGGATATCTTTCATACATATATTCCTACAGTACGACGGTAGGTGTGGAGCACGGAGCCGAAATGCTGCAGGAGGCCAAGGATTATTATTCGGATCCTTACAAATCGCCCGATCTGGTCAACAGGAACCAGATCCTCGGCGAGATAGCGATGATAGAAAGTATAAAGGCGTTTAACGATCTGAACGCAATGTTCCGCTGCTACGAGCGTGCCTACGAATTTTTCGACGGAGGCTCGTCGGCGATATTTTCTTCAGACGTCACGATCACTTTCGGCATACCGCTCAACATGTTCCTGTACCACAGAGAGCTCGGCGGACTGAAGGATATGGTCGAACTGGTGGAGGACGAATTCTGGATATACAACATGGTCGCCAACGGAAGCGGATCTGGATTCGAATTTCTGCTTCACTCGGAATACTGCTTCAAGACGGGTGATTTCGAGAGCGCCGAGATGCTTGCGTACAAAGCGATATACAAGGGCAGGATGAGAGATCAGTGCGATATCATCCTTTCGGCGTCGTTCGTGCTGCTCAGGATCGCTCTGTTCAAGTACAAACCGCGCGAGGTCAACGATATCATGCTGCAGATGATGCAGGAAGTCGAGAAGAACGGCACGCCTGTCATGCTCAGCTGCTACGAATTCATCCTCGGATATGTCTTCAGCTTCCTCGGCAAGTACGACCTTGTACCGCAGTGGATACAGGGCGAGGAGGGAACCTCTAAATTCATGGCGATAGGCCGCAACAGCGCATACATTATCAAAGGAAAATACCTGAGCGAACACGGCGATTACGAAGAGCTGATAGAGCTTGCCGACAGAATGATTCCGGAGTATTACGCGCATAAAACGCTCGACGGCGTAATGATTTTCAAGGTATTCAAGGCGATAGGCCTTTACCATACGCGAAATCTCAAAGAGGGAACGGCAGAGCTCAGGAAAGCGGTGGAAATGGCCGAAAAGGACGGCATCTGTGTTACGATCGCTGAAAACACGTATGAAATAATACCTATGCTCGAGCAGATCAACACTCCTTTCGCCGACAAGGTGCTCAAATTCGCGAAGCAGTACACGATGGCGAAGAGCAATTTCAGAAACAGGACAAAACACGTCGAGCTTACCAACCGCGAAAAAGAAGTGATGGATCTCGTGTGCGACGGACTGACGGCAGCGCAGATCGCCGACCAGCTGTTCATTTCGCACTCCACGGTGAAAAAGCACATGGCCAGCGCTTATCAGAAGCTCGGTGTAAACAAAAAATCGGATGCGATCGCAGAGTACCGCAGAAGAAGGGCGGGAATCAGGAAGCGCGAAATTCCACGTTAACGTATGTGCAGAGACTAAAGCGCACATGTGCAGAGGCGAGAACCTCGCACGTGCAGATACGAAATCTGCTTTCCGGACGATTTGAGCCGCCTTGTGGCAGCTCGGGATCCGGCCTGTTTTTTCAAAAAAGGGCATTTTTTGAGGGAAAGTATCCTTTTTGGACCATATTATTATTTATATTAATGTCTATAATATATGGTGTAGGGAGGTACGGAAAAGCCAAGCCGGACCTTCTATTATTCACTCTTAACATAATATAGACAAAGGTACTTTCTATTCTGTCAAAAGCAGCCGCGGTCATCGGCTGCTTTTTCATTTCCATGAATTCATTTTTCCGCTGCTCGTCAGCATCCACACAATTTCCGTACAGATCCAGTTCAGACCGTGCTTCACTTCAGTTTCAGCACAGTTCCTGCTTCACTTCGGAATCCAGGCAGATATTGATCTTCAGGACCTGCTCAGTATCCGCGCATGATCCGCTGCGTATCAGCGTTTGCGCAAATTCCGCTGCTTGCAGACATTTCGGGCCATTGCAGAGCACACATAGGAAAAATAAGAGCAAGCACAGACCATACATGTCCGCGCAAGCACCAGGCATTTAAGCGTACGCGCAGGATATACAGCAGAAATATTAATAATAAAAGACAGAAAATTCTGTGACAACAAATGCCGACGCGGGTATATTGCGGGTATATTAATAAACGCAGTGCTGCCGGCGATTTGTCATTGAGTGTGTAAAAAGGGTTCTGTTATGGTATAATTCAGACAATAATGCCTGAAACAGGTTAAAGACCGGCGGCATAAAAAACACAAAGGAGAAACGACATGAGTGAATACGTTAAGCTCGGAGAGTACAAAGGACTGAGAATCAAGAGACCGGAGGCTGTTGTCACCGAAGAAGAACTTCAGGAAGGCATCAGAAACCGCCAGCGCAAGTTCGCTACAAGCGTGGAAATCAATGACAGACCGGTTAAGAAAGGCGATGTAGCGACCATAGATTTTGCAGGATATCTCGACGGAAAGCAGTTCGAAGGCGGCACGGACACAGATTATCCGCTGGAAATCGGCTCGGGAGCATTTATTCCGGGATTCGAGGATCAGCTGATCGGCGCAGAACTCGGACAGGACGTAGATGTAAACGTCACATTCCCTGAAGATTATCCGGCAGAGGATCTCGCAGGAAAGGACGTATTATTCAAAGTAAAGATCAAGAAGATTTCGGAGCAGCAGTATCCTGACGTCGGCGAGACCGTAAGAAAGGAAGTCCTCGACAGCCTTCAGATGTTCAAGAACCGCGAGGTCGAGGATCAGTACGAGGGTATGCTCGCTGACGCTGTAGTAGCAAAGTCCGAGGTAAAAGTCCCTGACGAGATGTACGAGCGCGAAGTTACCGATCTGGTCAACAGGTGGAAGGCTACGCTGCAGATGAACGGAATCGATCCGAACAGCTATTACCAGATGACAGGAATCACAGAGGACAAAGTAAAGGAGCATTTCCACGATCAGGCGATGCAGAGAGCTAAGTCGAGACTCGTGCTCGAAGAGATCGCTGCTGTGGAGCACCTTGAGGCGACGAAGCCTGCGATCGAAATGTACCTCAACCAGATGGCGATCGAATACGGACTCCCGGTAGACCAGGTAAGGGATGCTCTTACGAAGGATCACATGGACGCTATCGAATCCGACGTCAGGATCAGAAAGGCTCTCCAGGTGCTCAAGGACAACGCAGTGAGCGAATAACCGCCTGCCGGAGGAAAACCACGGAAATCATATAACAAAGATCGAATCGATCGGGGGAGGAATAGCCACTATGGCAGAGACCGAAAGTAAAAAAGAGACATTTTATATAACGACGCCTATATATTATCCGAGCGCAGACCTTCACATCGGACACACTTACTGTACGGTAATGGCCGATGCGATGGCGCGTTTCAAGCGGCTTCAGGGCTTCGACGTCAGATTTCAGACAGGAACCGACGAACACGGCGAAAAGATACAGAAGATCGCTCAGGAAAACGGCATCACGCCTCAGGAATATGTAGACGACGTCGTTTCGAGGATTAAAAAGCTCTGGAACACGATGGAAATCTCGTACGACGATTTCATCAGGACGACCGAACCGCGCCACATGAAGCGTGTTCAGGATATTTTCATGAAGCTGTACGAAAACGGCGACGTATATAAGGGAGAATACGAAGGAATGTACTGCATTCCGTGCGAGTCGTACTGGACGAAGACGCAGGCTCCCGACGGAATCTGCCCTGACTGCGGACGCCCGCTCAAGATGATGAAGGAAGAAGCGTATTTCTTCAGACTTTCAAAGTACCAGGACAGACTCCTCGATCTGCTGGAAAACACAGACTTCGTACAGCCTGAGTCATCCAGAAAAGAGATGGTCAATTTCGTAAAGCAGGGTCTCGAGGATCTCAACATTTCCAGGTCGTCGTTCGACTGGGGCATTCCTGTTCCTATCGACAAAGATCACGTAATGTACGTGTGGCTCGACGCCCTCACGAACTACATCACGACGCTCGGATATCCCGACGAGGATGCTCCGGAATACAAGAAGTACTGGCCGGGCATTCATCTGGTGGGAAAGGAAATCGTGCGTTTCCACTCGATCATCTGGCCTGCCATCCTGATGTCGCTCGGAGAACCTCTTCCGAAGCATGTTCTCGGGCACGGCTGGATCCTTCTCGACGGCGGCAAGATGTCGAAGTCCAAGGGCAATGTGGTCGATCCTGTAAAGCTCATCGACAGATACGGAATCGACGCGCTAAAGTACTTCCTGCTCAGGGAATATGCGTTCGGCCAGGACGGAATCTACACGAACGAGGTAATGCTCAACAGACTTAATTATGATCTGGCGAACGACCTCGGAAACCTCGTAAGCAGAACGATCGCTATGATCGAGAAATACTGCGGCGGCGTGGTCCCTGCGAAGGGAGCGGACGAAGGCCCGGACAGCGAACTCATAGAAATGGGTACGACTACGGCAGACAGAGTCGAGAAGCACATGGACAAATTCAGCTTCAACAATGCCCTCGAGGAAATCTGGAAGTTCATCAGACGCACCAATAAATACGTCGACGAGACGGAACCGTGGGTTCTCGCCAGAGACGAAGCGAACAGAGCGAGACTCGACGCAGTAATGCACAATCTCGCAGAGTCAATCAGGATCATTTCGATTCTGGTCAATCCGTTCATACACCACAGCTCCGAAGAAATCAGAAAACAGCTCGGCATTGCGGACGAACCTGTCGTCTGGGAGGACACCAGAAGATTCGACCTCATGAACGGCCAGACCGTTAAACGCGGAAAGCCGATCTTCCCGAGACTCGACATCAAGAAGGAGCTCGCAGAGCTCAACAAGATACAGGAGGAGCAGATAGCTGCGGCAAAGGCAAAGGCTGCGAAAGACGCAGGCAAAGCCGGAGACGCAGGTAAGGCCGGAAAGAAACCTGCCGGAGATGAGAAGGAAAAGGAGATCACGATCGACGATTTCGACAAGGTGACTCTTAAAGTAGGTGAAATAATTTCGTGCGAAAAGCACCCGAATGCTGATAAGCTGCTCGTTTCACAGGTGAAGATAGGAGACGAGACCCGTCAGATCGTTTCCGGCGTGGCAGAATGCCACACACCTGAGGAAATGAAGGGAAAGAGAGTTGTCGTAGTGACGAATCTCAAGCCGGTAAAGCTCAGGGGCGTGCGTTCTGAAGGCATGATATTGTTTGCCGACAACGAAGGAAGATACGAATTTGTAACAGCTGAAGCTCCTGACGGAAGCAGAGTGAAATAATCAGTGGGGCTGCTCAGACAGGGCAGCCTCATTTTAACGGGAGAAGAGAAATGATATTTGATTCTCATGCACACCTCGATGCAAAAGAATTCGACGATGACAGGGCTGAAGTATTAGAGAAAATAAAAAAAGCCGGCGTGGCATATGTGCTCAATCCGGGAGTCGACATTGAAACTTCCCGGGCGGCGGTAAAACTCGCGTCGGAGTATCCGTGGATATACGCGGCCGTCGGATATTATCCGCAGGAAACGCGCCACATGAATTACGATCTGCTCGAAGAAATAGAAAAGCTCGCAGCCGATCCGAAGGTAAAGGCCATCGGAGAGATCGGGCTTGACTACCATTGGGACGACACGCCCGTCAGGGTGCAGCAGTTCTGGTTCCGCGAACAGATACGCCTGGCAGAAAAGCTTGAAATGCCGATAGCCATTCACGACAGAGAGGCTCACGGAGACGTGTTCGAAATCCTTCAGGAGGAAGGCGCGTTCGACAGGATAAAGATCCTGTTCCACTGTTACTCGGGAAGCGCCGAGTTTGCGAGACAGCTCACAGACAGAGGCTGCTACCTGTCGATAGCAGGACCGATTACATATAATACGAACAGGAAAGCCGCAGCCGTACTGGCTGTCGTTCCGGAAGACAGACTGCTGGTTGAAACGGATTCGCCGTATCTCACACCTGTGCCGCACCGCGGCGAGCGAAACGATTCTTCATACATAGTCCATACCATCGAAAAAGCAGCCGGATACCTCGGGAAAACATTCGAAGAGACGGCTGAGCTCACGTACCGCAACGCTCTCGAGTTCTTCGGAATAGACGGGAATGAATAAGCGCAGACGCGCGATATGGAGAAACAAATTGGGTATCAAGCAACTCAGTCCACTTGCGTCAGCAGTCGCTGACACCGTAAGAAAATACGGAATGATAAAATTCGCAGACAGGGTAGTGATCGGTTTGTCCGGCGGCCCTGATTCTGTGTGCCTGCTCAGCGTGCTGAACGAGCTGAGGCCTGTGCTCGGCATAAAGAGCATCCATGCGGTCCACGTCAACCACGGACTCAGAGGAAGCGAAAGCCTTGGAGACGAAGCCTTCGCAGGCAGGATCGCAGAGCAGTTCGGTGCCACATTCGATGCAGTGAGATACGACGTAAAGGCTATGGCGGAGAAGCAGGGCCTCGGCGAGGAGGAGATGGGCCGCCGGCTCAGATACGCCGCTTTCGAGCTGTACAGAGAAAAATACGGTGCGCAGCGCATCGCGGTTGCCCACAACAGGAACGACCAGGCGGAAACCGTGTTGATGCGCGTCATCAGAGGAACGGGAATTCACGGGCTCACAGGCATAGAACATATACGTGGCGACGGAGTCGTCATCAGGCCTCTGCTCGATATCGAAAGAGCCGATATCGAGGCTTACTGCGAGGAAAGACAGCTGAAGCCGCGTACAGACAGTACAAATCTCAAGCCGGTGTACACGAGAAACAAGATCCGTCTCAACCTCATGCCGTATATCAGGTCTGAGTTCAACCCGAGACTCGACGATGCGCTCGATAGACTCGCGGCTCAGGCGGAGGAGACAGATGATTTTCTGAAAAAAGAGGCTCTGAGATATCTAGACGGCGAATCTCACTGGAACGGAGAGGAAGCCGTCCTCGATCTCTCCGGTTTCGGCTCCCTTCATCCGGCGGTTGCGAAGCGTGCGCTGACAGAAATAACCGAACGCATAGGCGCTTCGTACAATCTGACGTCTCATGCTGTCGACCGCATGTTCGATACGGCGTTGAACGGCAGCGAACCGCGCGAAGCCGATATTTCGGACGGCTGCTACGTGAGGAGATCGTACGGAAAGCTCTGGTTCCTGAGAAGAGATGATGAAGAGGAAGCTCAGGAGAAAAAGACATACGTGATAATTCCTCTGGAAAAGCTGGAGGCGGAAGGAAGCGTGACGCTTAAGCCGCCGGCTGCCGATATTACTCTTTCGGTCAAGGACGCACCACTGTCCGGCGATGATCCATTCGCGAAAAGACAGCGCCCTGACGAAGCGAACGTCCGCGCGGCGCTCGACTTCGACAAGCTCAAGGCGCTCGGCCGGCCGGTTTTCAGGAACAGGCGCCCGGGAGACAGATTCAGACCGGCCGGAATGTCCGGCAGAAAAAAGATACAGGATTTTTTTACAGACAGAAAGGTGCCCGCGCAGCAGAGGGACACGATAATCCTGCTTGCGGCGGGAGACAGAATCGTCCTGGTGGGCGGAGAAACCGGAGGCGATTGTGCCGTCGATAAAAATACAGAAAAGATACTTTTGGTAAAGTATGATGTTAATTGAATAATAAAAGCGGTTATGATAGAATATGTATTCAATCAGTCACGAACGGTATTTCCATGCCTTCGCGGCATTTATATATATTAAGCAATAGAAAGTTGTAGATATTGTTTCTATAATCCGATACGACAGGAGGTCGTTGTGAAAAATAGAAAATGGTACAAAACGGCGCTCATTTACGCCGTTATATTCCTGTTTGTCATAGGAATGGCTCTCCTTTATACACAGGGACAGTCGTCGACGAATATCAAAGAAGTTACCTTTACGAAGTTCGTCAGCGAACTTGCCGATGAAAACATCACAAAGCTGGAGATAAAGGACACCAGCCTGACAGGTGAACTCAAGGACGGAAGTACGATTCATGCGTACGCGCCTTCGAGCATCCAGCTCATGTCCATCAATGACAAGTACATAATGCCTCAGGTGGAGTCCGGGTCGCTGACTCTCGAAAGCACGAAACCGCAGACGACGCCGTGGTATATCAGCATGCTGCCATATCTCCTGACGATAGTCATCTTCGTAGGACTCTGGATATTCTTCATGAATTCCAGCCAGGGCGGCGCGGGACGCGCGATGTTGTTCGGCAAGAGCAAGGCGCACATGGTAAATAAAGACGACAACAAAGTCACATTCGACGACGTAGCGGGCCTGAAAGAGGAAAAAGAAGAGCTCAGAGAAATAGTAGATTTCCTGCAGAGGCCGGGCAAATACACGCGCATGGGCGCCCGTATTCCTAAGGGCGTACTGCTCGTGGGGCCTCCGGGAACAGGTAAAACTTACGTTACCAAAGCTGTGGCAGGCGAGGCCGGAGTTCCGTTCTTCAGCATTTCGGGTTCCGATTTCGTGGAAATGTTCGTAGGTGTCGGAGCATCGAGAGTAAGAGACTTGTTTGAGCAGGCAAAGAAAAATGCTCCGAGCATCATATTCATCGATGAAATCGACGCAGTCGGCAGACGCAGAGGCGCAGGACTCGGCGGCGGACACGACGAGAGAGAGCAGACGCTGAACCAGATGCTCGTCGAGATGGACGGATTCGGCGTAAACGAAGGCGTAATCGTATTCGCTGCTACAAACAGACCGGACGTCCTCGATCCGGCACTGCTCAGACCTGGCAGATTCGACAGACAGATCACGATCGGACTGCCTGATGTCACAGGCAGAGAAGAGGTATTCAGAGTACACGCGAAGAACAAGCCGCTCGACGATTCGGTCGACCTCGGAGTTCTTGCGCGCATGACTCCTGGATTCTCACCTGCAGATATCGAGAACATCCTGAACGAGGCTTCACTGCTTACCGTAAGGCGCGGTGGCAAGACCATAGGAATGGACGAGATGGAGGAAGCTATTACGAGAGTAATGGCAGGTCCTGCGAAGAAGAGCCGCAAGGTAACCGAAGCGGAGCGCAAGCTCACGGCATTCCACGAAGCCGGCCACGCAGTCCTCATAAGATGCCTTCCAAACTCGGATCCTGTCCACCAGATCACGATCGTTCCTCACGGAATGGCCGGCGGCATGACTATGTTCCTGCCTAACGAAGACAGGTCGTTCGAGTCGAAGACACGCATGGAAGATTCGCTCGTTCACCTTCTCGGCGGACGTGTCGCAGAACAGCTCGTCCTCGGAGACATCAGCACGGGCGCGAGCAACGATATTCAGAGAGCTACTGAAATCGCACGCAACATGGTTGCGAGATACGGCATGAGTGAAAAGGTCGGAGCTATCAACTACAGCGGATCACAGGAAGTCTTCATCGGCAAGGATTTCGCCGAGAAGAAAGAGTATTCCGAAGCTACAGCTGCCCTCATCGACAGCGAGGTCAAGAGACTCATCGACGAGGCTTATCAGAGAGCCGAAACTCTCCTGACGGAAAACATGGACAAACTGCATCTCGTGGCAGAAACGCTGCTCGAAGTAGAGACACTCGACGCAGAACAGTTCGAAGACCTCTTTACAGGCGCGAGAACCAAAGAGGAAGTAGTTGCAGAAGTCCGTGAAAAAGCCGAAAAGATGCGCAAGAAGATAGACGCGCAGAAGAAGAGAGAGAAGGAAGAAGAAGCCGCTGAGGAAGCGAGACGCAGACAGGAGATGGCTGACCAGGATGAGTTCATGAGAATGGTCAGAGAGCTCAATCCGGACGACATAGTCTTCAAACACAAAAACGGCGGAAACGCTGGCAACGGCAGCAGCAGTAACAACAGCGGCAGCAATAACAATGCCGGTGGAAACAGCAGCGCCAGTGGCAGCAGCAATGCCGGCGGAAGCAGCAGCGGCAGCAGCGACGGTAATAACGGCAGCGGCGGTTCTTCGGACAATGACGCCCGCTGATCGATGATGCACGCTTTATGATGCAAGCTAATAAAATGCAAGCTGAAAACATGTAAGAAAGGAACGGAGGCTAAGGTCCGAAAGGGGCCACAGCTACCGGGGAGGAATTAATGTTAATGGCATTTGATGTCGGCAATACCAACATCGTACTTGGTGTTTTCGACGGAAAGAATCTGATTCAGAGCTGGAGACTGGCTACTGACAAGGAGAAGAGCGCCGACGAATACGGCATGACTATCAACGAACTGTTTATGTACAACGGTCTGAATATCAAAGACGTCGATGATGTAATCATCTCGACCGTAGTGCCTTCGATTTCGTACACGCTCCAGCACCTTGCGATCAAATATTTCAATATCAGAGCGATTGAGGTAGGACCTGGTATCAAGACAGGCATGATCATCAAATATGACAACCCGAAGCAGGTTGGCGCAGACCGTATAGTCAATGCGGTTGCTGCCTACAATAAGTACGGCGGGCCGCTTATCGTCATAGACTTCGGAACGGCGACGACATTCTGCTGCATTTCCGAAAAGTGCGAATATCTCGGCGGTACTATTGCGCCGGGTCTTGTCATCTCATCAGACGCGCTGTTCGAGAAGACAGCAAAGCTGCCAAGAGTCGAACTGCTCGAGCCTGGTCATGTGATCTGCAGAAACACCATAGAAAGCATGCAGTCCGGCCTCGTCTACGGACATATGGGCGTGGTCGAATTCATCGTCGACAAGATGAAGAAAGAGTATCAGGAAAAGTATGCGATCTCAGACAAGCCGATAAAGGTCATCGCGACAGGCGGCCTGGCCACGATGGTTTCCAGAGGCGCCAAATCGATCGACAAAGTCGACAGGCTCCTGACGCTCGAAGGTCTTCAGTATATATATGAAAAGAACCGGAACAACTTCAGCCGCAGAAGCCGTGAAAGCCGCGAGAGCATCGAGCTGAAAGCTATGCGCAGTTAATGGAGAAAAGCTGTGACGGTTGAAAATACACATACACAGTCTAATAACGATATACCATCTGAGGCAAGAGGCCCCTGCAGTATAGCAGGAATCCGCTTTGACAATCCGTATTTTCTGGCTCCACTCGCGGGAGTGACGGATTCTTCGTACAGACGCATATGCCGGAGCTTCGGAGCAGGCGCCGTATATTCAGAAATGGTAAGCGCCAAAGGCATGTACTATAACGACGGTGCCACAAGGCGCCTCCTGAACACATCCGATGACGAGAAACCGGTCGTGTATCAGATCTTCGGCTCGGAGCCGGACATGATAGCGTATGCCGCCGAAGAACTCTCAGACAGGGAAAACTGCATGCTGGACATAAACATGGGGTGTCCGGTGCAGAAGATCGTCAAGAACGGCGACGGATCGGCGCTCCTTAAAAATCCTGAGCTTGCAGCCGAGGTGATGAAGGCAGCCGTTTCACACTCTTCAAAGCCAGTGACTGCAAAGATAAGGATCGGCTGGGACAGAAACAGCATAAACGCCGTCGAAGTCGCACGCAGACTCGAGGATGCAGGCGCTGCAGCCATTGCGGTCCACGGCCGCACGCGCGACCAGATGTACAGCGGACGCGCGGACCGTTCCGTAATCCGCCAGGTCAAAGAGGCGGTGTCGGTTCCGGTAATCGGAAACGGAGATATATTCAGTGTGGCAGATGCTGGAGACCTGTTCAGAGAAACAGGCTGCGACATTGTCATGGTTGCGAGAGGCGCGCTCGGGAATCCGTGGATATTCAAATCTCTCAATGAGGGCCGCGACTACGTTCCTTCGTTAGATGAGCGCATAGAGATCATAAAACGGCATTTCGGTTATCTGATCGCGGAAAAGGGCGAGTACCTCGCCGTCAGATGCATGCGCAAACACATCGGCTGGTATATCAAAGGCATAAGAGGCGCTGTGCGCATCAGAAGAAGGATAAACACGCTGGAAACAGCTGAAGAAATATATAAAGATCTTGATCTGCTTCGTGCAGAGGAAATGGAAAGGAATCACGAGAATGGCTAATCCAGAAGAAAAGCTTATAACCAGAGAAGGTTACGATAAACTGGTTGCTGAACTTGAGGAACTCACCGCTGTCAAGAGAAAGGAAATAGCGGCGCAGCTCGGCGAAGCTATCGCACAGGGCGACCTGTCCGAGAACGCAGACTACGATGCGGCGAAGAACGCTCAGGCTGAAAACGAAGAGCGTATCTACAAGCTCGAAAACATGATCAAAAACGCCAAGATCATCGACGAATCGGAGATCCAGGCGGACAGCGTAAACCTCGGACATACGGTAAAGGTCCTGAATGTTGACACAGGCGAAGAGAGCACCTACAAAATCGTAGGTTCAAACGAATCAGATCCTCTCAACGGTCTCATTTCGAACGAATCGCCGGTAGGCAGGGGCCTCAGGGGAACGAGGCTCGGTGAAGTCGCTGAAATCGAAATTCCTGATAAAGTCATCCATCTCAAGGTTCTTGATATCAGCAGATAGTAGAATAACGGAGAAAATTAGGACGAGGAAAAGTATATGGCAAACAATAAGAACAACAAGCCTGAAGATGAACAGGGACTCAGCGAACAGCGGAGAATAAGAAGGGAAAAGCTGGCTGAGCTTCAGGCTGCAGGACGCGATCCATTCAAGATTACCAAGTGGGATCAGGAACAGAGAAGCGCTGAGATAAAGGAAAATTTCGATAAATACGAAGATAAGCAGGTCAGCATAGCCGGAAGAATCATGTCGAAGAGAATCATGGGCAAGGCTTCGTTCATAGACCTTCTCGACAGAGACGGCAAGATCCAGTGCTTTGTAGCCAGAGACAACCTGGGAGCAGATGAATACGCCATATTTAAGAAATACGACGTCGGCGACATCGTAGGCGTAAAGGGTGAAGTGTTCAAGACGAAGACAGGCGAGATCACCGTACGGGTGAAAGAGCTTGTGCTCCTCTCGAAATCGCTCCAGGTGCTTCCTGAGAAATTCCACGGACTGCAGGATACAGATATGAGATACCGCCAGAGATACGTGGATCTCATCATGAATCCTGAGGTAAGGGATACGTTCAGAAAACGTTCTCAGATTATTTCAGCCATAAGAAAATTCCTCGCTGAGCGGGACTTCATGGAGGTCGAAACTCCTATTCTCGTCACAAATGCGGGCGGAGCCGCGGCACGCCCATTCGAGACGCATCACAACGCGCTCGACGAGGATTTCCGCCTGCGCATTTCGCTCGAACTCTACCTCAAGAGACTGATCGTCGGAGGTCTCGAGCGCGTGTTTGAAATCGGCAGAGTCTTCAGAAACGAAGGCCTCGATCCGAAGCACAACCCTGAGTTCACGCTTATGGAACTCTACCAGGCTTATACCGATTTCCACGGCATGATGGAACTCTCTGAAAGCCTCTACCGCTACGTCGCGCAGGAAGTGCTCGGCACGACTGTCATCCAGTACGCAGACAGGGAAATCGACCTCGGAAAGCCGTTCGAACGCATGACGATGACCGAAGCGGTGAAGAAGTATTCGGGAGTCGATTTTTCACAGATAAAGACCATAGAAGAAGCCAGAGCGGCGGCTGACAGCAAAGGCGTCGAATACGAGCAGCGCCACGAGATTGGAGATATTCTCAATCTCTTCTTCGACGAGTTCGTTGAAAAGAACCTGATACAGCCGACGTTCATCACAGAGCATCCGGTCGAGATATCACCGCTTACGAAGAAAAAGCCGGATGACCCTGAACACGTCGAGAGATTCGAATTGTTCATCAACGGATGGGAACTGGCGAACGCCTACTCGGAGCTCAACGATCCTATAGATCAGCGCGAACGCTTCCAGGAGGAAGAGAGACGCCTTGCAGCCGGAGACGACGAAGCGAACCACACCGACGAAGACTTCCTCAACGCCCTCGAAATAGGCATGCCTCCTACAGGCGGCATCGGATTCGGAATCGACCGCATGATCATGCTCATGACCGACAGCTCGGCCATCAGAGACGTCCTTCTGTTCCCGACGATGAAACCGCTCGGCGGCAAGAATAAAACAGGAAAGAAAGAAGAGACTCCGAAGCTTGACGCAGGCATCAGCTGCGAAGAAGCGATGGATCTGCTCAGAAAGTACAACGAAGATCCGTTCCACATCACGCACGGCGAAATGGTCGGAAAACTCATGAGATACTATGCGGAAAAGTACGATCCCAAGAATGCAGATTTCTGGCAGGTAGTAGGCATCCTCCACGATCTCGACTGGGAAAAGTGGCAGGACTCGGAGACACATACCGTCAAGACGGCTGAACTACTGAAAGAAGCAGGGGTAAATCCGCAGGTCGCTCATTCGATTCAGACTCATAACTCGGACAACAATTCCGATCTTCCGAAGCCGGAGCTCAAAATGGAACGCGTGCTCTGGGCCGTCGACGAACTTTCAGGGCTGCTTGGGGCGGTTATAAAGATGTATCCTTCACATTCGGCTCAGGACCTCAATCTCAAGTCTGTGAAGAAAAAATACAAGAACAAGAAATTCGCTGCGGGCTGTGACCGCGAATATATAGAAAAGGGCGCGGAACTGAACGGCATGGACATCGAAGAACTTCTCGCATCTGTGATCGAAGCGGCAAAGGCTGTCGACCTCAAGTAAAGCGGGGGTCCGCCAGTTCAGCAGATCAGCGGCTCACAGTGATCACAAAATTGAAAATTTACGAGCAAAATAATTCCCGGTATGAGGATCGATAAACCTCATATCGGGAATTTTTATGCCTTTATTGTGATGTATGTCGGCTGCGCGCGAGCGGCACGCCTTATTCATGCAAATTGTATGCCTTCTATGCCGGCTGGCAGCCAGGAAAACCATTCCCCGCTGCGTGGTGCAGTAGCGCGGAAATCAGAATTTTTTCCATGCCTTCGGAGTGAAGAACAGGAGGATCGGGAATATTTCGAGACGTCCGGCAAGCATATCGAACGAAAGAACCAGTTTCGAAAGATTCGAGTACAAATCGAAGTTCGAAGCCGGGCCGACCTCTCCGAGTCCCGGTCCTATGTTGCTGAGCGTAGCCGCGACAGCGGTGAAATTCGTCGTGAAGTCGTAACCGTCGATTGAAATAATAATCACGGAAACCATGAATATGAGTATATACGCGCCGATGAACACATTGATCGAACGTATGACGGAAGCGTCGAGTTTTTTCCCGTCCAGCCTGACCTGGCGGACCGATCCGGGATAGAGATACGACAGCAGTTCGCGGGCGAGCTGCTTTACCTCCACGACAAGTCTGCAGATCTTGATGCCGCCGCCCGTGCTCCCCGAGCAGCCGCCCAGTATCATGAGCAGTACGAGGATCGAGCAGGCGAGAGCAGGCCATTTATTGAAATCGACCGTGGAAAATCCAGTGGTCGAGATGATCGAAGCTACCTGAAAAGCCGCCTGCTGTATGGCTTCTCCGGCCGAGTCGAAACTGTCCCGTATATTCCAGGCTATCGCTCCCGTGGCGCACGCTATTATGATGATATACCAGCGGGCCTCTTCGACGGAAAATGCGTTCTTGAACTTCCTGTTCAGAATGTAGAAATAGACGTTGAAGTTGATGGAAAACAGGATCATGAATATGGTAATGATGATCTGCTGGTAAACGGTATAGCTCGCGCAGCTGTCGTTCAATACTCCGAATCCGCCTGTGCCGGCTGTGCCGAACGTGATCGTGAGTGCGTCGAAAAGCGGCATTTTGTCTGCAAGCAGCAGCAGGACCATGATGATCGTCATCGATATGTAGATTTTATACAGCATCCGCGCGCTTTCCCTCGCAGTAGGCATGATCCTCGTGACCGAAGGCCCGGAGCTTTCCGCCTTCATGAGGTTCATCTTGCTGCCTCCGATCATAGGAATGATCGAGATCAGGAAAACCAGTATGCCCATGCCGCCGATCCAGTGCGTCATGCTGCGCCAGAACAGCAGGCCCTTCGGAACTGATTCGACATCGCTGAGTATGCTGGCTCCGGTCGTCGTGAATCCGGAAACGGTTTCGAAGAACGCGTTCACAGGATTTTGTATGACACCGGAAAACAGGAACGGGAGCATGCCGGCGATACTCATTACGATCCAGACCATTGCAACCGTGACATAACCTTCTTTTATAGAGAACTGGCGATTGCGGGGCTTCCTGACGACGAGCAGCGTGCCTGCCGCGAGACATATGGCTAATGAAAGCACCAGCGGAATGCAGTCCTCGCCGTATATGAGTGAAACCACGACGGCCGGAGCCATGAGCACGGCCTCTATGTTGAGTATCCAGCCTGTGATGTAGAATATGAGTCGAATATTCATGGACTGACCTCCGGACTATCTGAGAATATCGTTAAGGTCGTGGAGGCCTTTCTGTGCAGTTACGACGACGACCGTGTCGCCTATGTGTATTGTGTCCTCGCCGGTCGGGACAATGATCTTTCCGTGGCGGTTGATGCACCCGATGAGCGTATTGTCCTTCAGATTCATGTCGGCGAGCCTGGTGTTGGTGACAGGTGAATCTGTGCGCACCACGAATTCCAGCGCTTCGACGCGTTCGTCAAACATATGGTACAGAGTTTCTACACTGTTTCCGGAAGTGTTCTGTACAGCGCGCAGATACTGAATGATGTAATCGGCCGTCATCATATCAGGGTAAACAGCTCTTTCCAGACCGAGCTCGCTCAGTATATCGCGGAACGAAGTCTTGGCGATCTTCATCACGATCTTCGCATCTGTCTTTGCCTTTGCGAAAAGGCTGATCATGACGTTTTCCTCGTCGGCGTCCATCAGCGTGATAAAAGCGTCGGCCTTGAGGAGACCCTGTTCGATGAGAGTATCTCTGTCCGTCGCATCGCCGACTATGATAGTGGCTTTCGGCAGTTTGTCGGAGAGCTGTTCGGCGCGCTCCGGGTTTTCTTCGATGATATGGACTTCGGCGCCCATGGTGCCGAGCATCTCGGTAAGATATTCGGAAATGATGCTGCCGCCGGCTATGAGAACACGCTTGATCCTGTTTCCGGAAAGCCCGATTTTCTTGTAGAACGCGCTCGTGTTTTTCGCAGAGGCGAGTATGTAGAAGCTGTCTCCGTTTTCAAGCGTGAACGAGCCGTTAGGAATATAGACTTCACCGTCTCTTTCGACGGCTGCAATAAGCACGTTCACGCCGATTTTCTTTATGGCTTTCGCTATCGTGATGCCGTCGAGATGCTGTCCGGGACCGATGTGGCCGTTGGTAAAGAGAATCTTGTTCTTTGCGAACGTGACGACGTTGTCCGAATCAGGGAACATGAGCAGCCTCGAGATTTCACGGGCCGTGGCGAACTCAGGGTTGATGATCAGATTGATGCTGAGCTTCTCTCTGAGGAAATTCAGTTCGTTCAGATAGAGAGGATCTCTGACCCTTGCGATGGTATGGCACTTGCTCATACTCTTCGCAAACAGGCAGCACAGCAGGTTAACCTCGTCGGAACGTGTGACGGCGATGAGCGCATCGGCCGTTTCTATGCCTGCATCTCTGAGAGTGCCCACAGAATTTCCGTTGCCTTTTATAACCATTGCATCGAGGTCGTCCGGAACGTGCTGTACCTGATCCTCGGACCGGTCGACGAGAACTACGTCGTGATTTTCCTCGGTCAGTTTCTGCGCAACGGCGAGGCCTACATTGCCGCATCCGATAATAACTGCTTTCATTTATATCTCCTAATAGTAAATAATGTATGTCAGTTTAAATTACAAGTTTGAATTACATCTTATAATGCTTAAGATATGATACGCTTTTTTTTTACGATTTACAAGACAAATAATGTTAACAAAAGAGCAATGAGGCACGGCAGCGCGGAAATGAGAGCAGACTTTTACAGCGCCAGATTATGTACTTTACGGGTATATGAGTCCGAAATTTATCGGAATATTGTATTAATGTGCAAAATATTTATCAAAAAACGCCGAATCTCTTGATATCTTAAGCTCGTAGTAATATTATTTTTTCATATACGAAAATCTGTATATTTTTATATGTAATATGCTGCAGTAAACTGTATGAAAGAGGTATTATATGAGAATTTTCGAAAAGTCTCAGAAGCTTAATAACGTAAAATACGAAATCAGAGGGCCTGTTGCCGTAAAGGCAAACGAGATGACCGAACAGGGCATCGACGTCCTCAAGCTGAACATAGGAAATCCTGCTCCGTTCGGATTCAGAGCGCCTCAGAAGGTAGTCGACGAAATGAAGGCTCATCTCGAGGACAACGAAGGATATTCACATTCGAAGGGACTTCCTGAGACTCGCCAGGCTATATATGAATACGGCCTCAAGAAGGGTCTTCCTAATATCAATACAGAAGAGATCTTCACAGGCAACGGCGCAAGCGAACTGATCACGATGTCGCTCAATGCGCTGCTCAATCCTGGCGACGAAATCCTCGTTCCTGCTCCTGACTATCCTCTCTGGACGGGTTCTGTAACGCTCGGCGGCGGCACTCCTGTTCACTATCTCTGCGACGAGAAGTCCAACTGGATGCCTGACATCGAGGATATGAAGAAGAAGATAAATTCACACACAAAGGGCATCGTCGTCATCAACCCTAACAACCCTACCGGCGCGGTTTATCCTGACGAAGTCCTCCAGCAGATCGCAGATCTCGCACGCGAGCACGAGCTGATCCTGTTTTCAGACGAGATTTACGACAGAATCCTCATGGACGGTTACGAGCATCACTCGCTCGCTACATTCGCTCCTGACGTGTTCACGATCACATTCGGCGGACTGTCGAAGTCACACATGATGTGCGGATTCAGAATCGGCTGGATGATTCTCTGCGGCGACAGATCGAGAGTACAGGACTATATCGCAGGCCTTACGTTGCTCGCTTCAATGAGACTCTGCTCAAACGTACCGGCTCAGTCGGTCGTAAAGATGTGCCTCGAGGACAAGAGCGAGCTCGAAGCGATGCTCCAGCCGGGCGGCAGAATCTACGAACAGAGAGAAGCCTGCATCAACGCGCTCAACGAAATCCCGGGAATTTCCGTAGTAAAGCCTCACGGAGCTTTCTACTGCTTCCCTAAGCTCGACGTCAAGAAGTTCAACATTCACGACGATACGCAGTTCGCAATCGATCTGCTCGAGCAGAAGCACGTGCTGATCACGAGCGGCACCGGCTTCAACTGGCCTGAGCCTGACCACTTCAGAATCGTAATGCTGCCTGACGTCGACACGATCAAAGCCGGCATGAAGGGTCTCGGAGAATTCCTGGCTGATTATCACCAGAAATAAATTCCTTCAGGGAGACGATCTGGGGACAGCGCGTGGACAGCGGGAAACTGCCGCGCAGCAGACAGCAATAAATACAAATAAATATTTGAAATGCAACGGAACCCGCCGCACAGACAATAAATTTGCGGCGGGTTCTTTTCCGTTTGCGGGCCGGTGCCGGAAACGCCTGATCTGTTGAAAAGCAGACCGGCCGCGATGTATAATACGTTTAGTCAAAACGAAACCGGGAGGGTGACATGAATAGATCGGACAAAACAGTGAATATCGTTCTGGGCGGCGTCATGGCCGCTGTTATTTTTGCGGTGACCTGCATCAGCATTCCTAACGGTGTCGGCGGGTACACGCACCTCGGAGACGCGATGGTGGTTCTGGCTCTCATGATGCTGGGCAAAAAGATCGGAGCCGCGGCGGCCGGTATAGGCGCGATGCTCTCCGATATAATCCTGGGCTACACGATGTGGGCTCCGTTTTCGCTCATCGCCAAAGTGGTTATGGTCTTAGTCATCTGCGTTCTCCTCGACAGGGGCAGAGGAAGAATCTGGTGGCTCTTCTCGATGATCGTAGGCTTCCTCGTCGAAACAGTTATTTACTCGGGAGCCGCTTACTTCCTCGAAGGAGGAATCGGCGGGTCGATAGCCGAAGCGTCGGGCATGATCGTACAGGGAATACTCGGAATAGTCGTCGGAGGCATTGCGACTGCAGCCGTTTCAAAGACAGCACTGGGGAAACGCATGGTATATCACATCGGCGGCCTCAACGGAGGAACCTCGCGCGAGCATTAGTCATATTTATAGTTTGACTTTCATTGATAATGTTAATAAAATATATGTAAGATATGTTGCGGCGCACAAAAAGCCGGATGGCTCCGGCGCTGCAGATTTTTATATTTTGTGTAATCAGATTTTATCTTTGCGGGTGCTTATGCAGTCCGCATTTTCTGTCAGTTAAGGAAGGGAGGACATCCGCGGGTAATGGATATTAAAGATTTGCTGCCTCATGACGACTCGGGCAGGCTGCGTATTATTCAGGAAACAGTACCGGGCAATCAGATATCCCTAGCTCATATTATAGGTAGTCCGCAACCTATCATATATCAGAAACTTGGACTCAATCCTGATATCGACTATGACGGCTCAGCCATAGGTATCATGACACTGTGTCCGTCTGAAACAGCCGTAATCGCAGCAGATATCTGCACAAAGGCAGGAGACATTTATCTTGGCTTCGTAGACCGTTTTGCAGGCACGCTTATTATTACCGGAGCAATGTCCGAAGTCGAAAACGCCGTACAGGAGGTTGTCGACTATTTCAAGACTGAGCTTGGATTTGCGTGCTGCAAGATAACGAAGAGGTAGATATTTAATGCGTAAAATCTTATTCATGGGACGCAGTGAGTGCGGTAAGACGTCGCTGACACAGGCCATGAGGGGTGAGACCATAACATACCATAAAACGCAGTATGTCAATACATTCGATGTCATTATAGACACTCCGGGTGAATACACCGAATGTTCAAGGCTCTCAAAAGCGCTGGCCATCTATTCATGCGAGGCAGACGTCGTAGGCCTTCTGATAAGTGCGATAGAGCCGTATTCTCTTTATCCGCCGTGCTGCACAGCGGTAAGCACGCGTCCGGTAATCGGTATAGTGACCAAGATAGACCACCGCTGCGCTAATCCGAGACAAGCCGCGAGGTGGCTGAGGCTTGCCGGCTGCCGCAAGATTTTCTACATAAGTGCTTACAGCGGCGAAGGCATTCCTGATCTTCTCGAATTCCTCAAGGAGGACGGAGACGTGCTCCCGTGGGAGAAGGCCAAAGAGATGCAGCAGTCCATGCAGACAAAGAAGGGCGGTCTTACAGACTACTCCAAGGAAAACATCGATGTCGACGATTATGACACGAGAGAACGTCATTTCGCTCATGTAGATGTCGGCGAAGATGTTCTCGGCAGAGGAATTACGGCAGACGGTCAGAGCGTAAAAGCGACGAAAGATGTACCTGCTCAGCGCGGAGTAAAATTCAAATCGGAGATAGACGAACTCGAAGAGGAGAAGGACGCCAAAATAGCGGCCGAGGGCATAGAAAAACCTATGGAAGCCGCGGGCATCAAGGATCCAAAGAGAGCGGAAAGACTGAGAAAGATGTAGCTTTTTCAGAGCTCGTCAGCAATTGAGCTCGTCCATAATTCAGGAAAATAATTTAATAACAAAAAATACAAAAAGCCGCTTACATAAGCGGCTTTTGAATTTGTTCAGAACTTGCTTTGAGTTTTGCTTTGATGCGGCTCAGCGTCACAGGTGTGATGTTCAGAAACGATGCAATGTACTTGTTAGGCACCGTGTGAAGCAGCTCAGGGTAAGAACGTATGAACCACTTGTAGCGGTCTATTGCAGAATACTGATAGACTGCGTTTTTTATTTTCCACTGCTTGTCGAGAGCCCTCATGAGGATTTTCGAATAGATGATGGAAAGCTCGTGATATTCGTCCAGAAGCCTGGAAATATCCGGCACCGGGATGCGGACCACGTCGCCTTCGGTAAGCGCTTCTATGCTGATAAGCGCCGGATTGTTGAAACCGTGGCATCCCATAACTATATCGCCTCTCTGGTAAAAGAAGCTGTCTGTTATATCTTTGCCCTGAAAATCGATGAAGAAACCTCTTAATATGCCTGAAACGAGTATGTCGGCATATTCCTGACTGTCGCCCGCCTTGATCAGAAGGCTGTCCTTCTTGAAATGGATAACTTTTGAAGCGGCGGCAAACTTTGTAAGCAATTCTTCGTCCTGTATATTGAGAGCCTGCTGCAGAAATTTTTCTTTATCCATAGAAATTTGAATCTCCAAAACTCGATAAATTAGATAATTTGATTATATCATAATGGGATGAATTGTAAAGAAAAATGGAAAATTGCTATAATATAATTCACGATATATCAATATATATAATGCGTTAATGATAGAATATTGACATATCAATATAAATTATTTCCATAACATTTTCTGGTAATTAAGAAAAACATTTGTATATATATTTTATCAAATTTTATTAATTGCGATCTGTAATTATAATTAGTGATATTAGAGTTATAAATAATAAGCCTACGTAATGAAAAACTGAAGTCAATTAAGGATAATGCGAGCCGGATATGCCGGACGGCACGAATATCATATTCATTGCGTGCAAAAACTATATTAATTGCAGATAAATATAATATTCGTCATGCACAAATACCATACACATAGCGTATGATTATTGAATTATGAGTATAATTGTGATATGCTTGCACAAAGTCAAGGTAAAACGAAGGCTGATGGCGGCTACGGTACTCCGACGGCCGCCGTTTTCTTAAGTGACAAGATCGAGAGGTAAAGTGTATGGAATATGTTTTTGCCGAAGGCAACGGCCGCGTGATAAGCGGCAAGGATAAGATTTTTGGAATCAGCACACTTGCAAAGGAAGCAGTAAAGCGCGACGGAAAAGAAAACGTTACGAATGCCACGATCGGGGCTCTGATCGACGATAACGGCGAGCTGATCGTGCTCTCTTCGATGGTAGAAGTTTTAAAGGACATGAAACCTGCTGAGTTTGCTGAATACGCTCCTATAGCCGGTGTTCCGGAATATCTGGAGATTCTTCCGAGAGCGGCTTTCGGCGACTACAGGCCAGACGGATACATCGAGGGGTGCGCTACTCCGGGCGGCACAGGAACTATCAGAAACACGATTTCATGCTACAGTAAATACGGCGATGCGGTTCTCACATCCAACTGGTTCTGGAGCCCTTACAACATCATCGCTACAGAGATCGGACGCAGGATAGAGACTTACGAGATGTTCGACGAAAACGAACATTTCAACCTCAAAGGATTTGAAGAAAAGATCCGCGAACTTCTCGCGAAGCAGGACAGCCTGGTAATCATCTTCAACGCTCCTGCTCACAACCCTACGGGTTACACGCCTTCTGACGAAGAGTGGGATGAGATCGTCGCGATCCTCAAGAGATGCGGAGCAGGCGGCAAGAAGATAACGATGCTCCTCGACATCGCATACATAGATTTCTCCGGAGATTCGAAGACTTCGAGAAGCTTCCTTCCGAAGTTCGGAAACATGCCGGACAACATCCTCGTAGTCGCAGGTTTCTCAGCATCAAAGGGATTCACGTTCTACGGACTCCGTACGGGCGGCATGCTCTGCATCACTCAGAACAAAGCCATAGCCGAAGAGTTCAAGAGAGTTACGTCTTTCGCAAGCAGAGGCTCGTGGTCTAACTGCGTAAGGGTAGGACAGCTTGCGCTCGCCAAGGTCTTCAACGACGAAACGCTTCTGAAGAAAGTATTCGACGAAAGAAAAGTATACGAAGACATGCTCGCTTCGAGATGCGCCGCATTCAGGGATTCGGCTGCTGCCGCAGGCCTGAAGACATGCCCGTTCAAGGGAGGCTTCTTCGTAACCGTTCCTTGCGCAAACGACGACGCCGTTAACGAGGAACTGTTCAAGGACAACATCTTCGGAGTAGCTATCGGCGGAGGAATCAGAATCGCGATTTCTGCGATCAGCGAAGAAAAGTGCAGAATGGTTCCGGGAAAGATCGCTGCGGCTATCAAGAAGGTAAACGGATAGTTTACGCAATATCAGGCCGCCGGCAGGCTGAAAGCCGGAAATACGAGAGAGAGACAGAAGAAATACAAGTTTTTTAACTCTTTCATGAAATAAATGTAAAATATATTATGCAGGATGGAACCTCTGTCCTGCATTTTTTTGATTTCCTATGTTATAATTTTTATACTATGTTGCTTTATCACGGTACAGTTAAACGGTTAACCCGGGCCAGGCGGAATAGTCAGGGATGGTCATCAGACGGTTAACCTGCGCCAGACAAACTGACCGGCAGACGGTTAACCTGAGCCGCTGCCACAAGTGTGAAAGCAGCTGCATTTTAAGTTATTGTTGTTAAGGAGATTTTTATGACATCATCACAGATTTTCATGACCATTTCGATAGTCGTATATCTGGCACTCATGGTCTTTATAGGTGTATGGTTTTCGAAACGGAACAAAAATACCGATGATTTCTATCTGGGAGGGAGGCAGCTCGGCCCGCTCGTAACAGCGATGAGCGCAGAGGCATCGGATATGAGCAGCTGGCTGCTCATGGGAATCCCGGGCGCAGCTTATCTTTCAGGTCTCGCCAGCGATTTCTGGACAATTCTCGGACTCGGTATCGGTACATACCTGAACTGGCTCTTCGTAGCCAAGAGAATCAGGCGCTATTCGGTGATTTCCGGCAATTCCATAACGCTGCCGCAGTTCTTCTCGAACAGATTCGGCGACAACAGAAGGATGCTCACAGCCATTGCGGCTCTGGTAATCATAGTATTTTTCATTCCATATACAGCATCCGGATTCGCAGCCTGCGGAAAGCTCTTCAACAGCTTATTCGGCGTCGATTATCTGCCGGCCATGATCATCAGTGCCCTGGTAATAATCGCCTACACGGCTCTCGGCGGATTCCTCGCGGCCAGTACGACAGACCTCATTCAGAGCATAGTCATGACGATTTCGATTTTCGCTGTGTTGTTCTACGGAGTTCACGTTGCCGGCGGCTTCGAACAGGTACTGATCAACGGCGACAAGCTTCAGGGATATCTCAGCCTTACGGCGACTCACAACGCTGAGACAGGCGGAGCGGAATCCATCGGAGTCATAGACATTATTTCGACGATGGCGTGGGGCCTCGGCTACTGCGGAATGCCGCACATCCTGCTGAGATTCATGGCTATCAAGGACGACAGCAAGCTCAAGACTTCGAGAAGAATAGCGACCGTATGGGTATTCATTTCGATGGCAGTCGCTGTACTCATCGGAATTGCAGGTTCTGCAGCCACTGCTGCCGGCAAGGTTGCGAAACTCGAAGGTTCGGATTCAGAGACTATTCTCGTGAAATTCGCTGATCTGATATCGCAGCACGGTTTCGGAGCGGCTCTTTTCGCGGGCGTGATTCTCGCAGGAATCCTCGCGGCAACTATGTCGACTTCGGATTCACAGCTCCTGGCTGCGTCCTCGAGCGTGTCGCAGAACCTCATCAAAGAAGTGTTCAGAATAAATGTAAGCCCGAAGGCCGAGATGGCTATAGCGAGAATATCGCTCGTAGTGATCTCGATAATAGGAATGTTCATCGCGAGAGATCCGGACAGCTCGGTATTCATGATCGTATCGTTCGCATGGGCCGGATTCGGCGCTTCATTCGGACCGGTCGTACTTTGTGCTCTGTTCTGGCGCAGAACGAACAAATGGGGCGCGCTGGCAGGCATGATCACAGGCGGTTCGATGGTATTCATCTGGAAATATCTCATTCGTCCGCTCGGCGGAGGCTGGGATATATATGAACTCCTCCCTGCTTTCCTTCTCGCTCTGGCAATGATCATCATCGTCAGCCTTATAACGGGACAGCCTGACAAGCAGGTGCTCGATGAATACGACCAGTACAAGGCTGCCATGCAGGAAAACTGACGGGAATATGTACGGGCGGACGCAGAGCTGATTTTGAAGAGGCGGCCGTCCAGGCAGAGGAATGCCGGCGGCACTGAAGATGGAATTGACGCTCAGTCGGAAGAATCCGGACGGTCTGCGCCGGTGTTCGTTACATTATTTAAACTGATAATAAAGCGGATGGTCTGAGCCGCCCGCATTTAACAAGGAGACAAAATGAAAGTAAAAAAGTTTTTAAGCATTATAGCCTGCCTCGTGCTGTGCCTGTGCGTGATGACCGCATGCGGAAGTTCGAGTTCCTCGGGCGGCGCTTCTGACAGCGGAAACACATCGTCGGCTTCATCCTCATCCTCATCGGAGGACAGCAGCTCCTCCCAGAGCGCTTCGACGTCCGCAGAAAACAGCGTAAAACAGTTCAGCGACGACGAGCTTCTTTCAGGCAAACATCACGTTGAAATGGTAATAAAGGACCATGGAACAGTTACGCTGGAGCTCGATGCGGATCAGGCGCCGATAACGGTGACGAATTTCGTACAGCTCGTGGAACAGGGCTTCTACGATGGCCTGACATTCCACAGAATCATTCCTGGCGAGTTCGTGCAGGGCGGAGATCCTAACGGAAACGGAACAGGTACGGCAGGATATAACATCAAGGGAGAATTCTCTGCAAACGGAGTGGACAACACGCTTTCGCACACGCGCGGAGCGATCTCTATGGCGAGGACGTCTGATTACGACGGCGGATCATGCCAGTTCTTCATCATGGACGCCGATTACACCGATTTCGACGGCCAGTACGCGTGCTTTGGATACGTAACCGACGGAATGGACATCATCGACGATATCTGCAATAATACAACTGTACAGGATCAGAACGGCACTGTAGCAACAGACGACCAGCCTGTAATCGAAAGCATGACGGTCATAGACTGACGGCCAGCCCGGTTACAGACTGACGGCCAGCCCGGTTACAATGGCAGCACGGCCAGGTTGTAATTATTAATTCGGATGAAAACCGGCTTCAAAATCGGATTATTTATCGATGGAAGAGAACGGATGAAAGCGTGGTTTTAATGAAAAGAGTCAAGAAAATTACAAAAGAGACCGATAATAAATTTCTGAACCTCTATACGCTGGATTCGGAAACGAGAAGCGGAAACATCATCAAATACGAAGTCGCGTCGAGAGCGCGCACGGCCGACAAACTCAAACTCAGCAGAGAGGGGAAACCTTCTGATGCGACGGCCGACGCGGTCATGATCTACGCGGTTCTCGGAGACAAAATCGTGCTTGAAAAACAGTTCAGGTATCCGGTTGACGATTACGTTTACGAGCTTCCGGCAGGCCTCATCGAAGAGGGCGAAAAAGCAGAGGAGGCCGGAGTGCGCGAATTCTACGAAGAGACAGGCATGAAACTCATGCTTCTCAAGAGCACGAGCGGCGCCTCTTCGAGACCGTTTTTCAGCTCGTCAGGCATGACGGACGAGAGCATTTCGCTCGTCTACGGCTTCGCGTCAGGAACACCTACGAGCGAACACGAGGAGAGCACGGAGGACATCAAAGTCATACTCGCCGACAGGTGGGAGTGCAGACGCATCTTAAAAGAAGAAAACGTATCCACGATGTGTGCGCTGGTCATGATGAATTTCATCAACGATACCGGAGATCCGTTCGGCTTCATCGTCTGACGGCGCCTCAGGAAGAACCTGAGCTGCGTGTCCGGCGGCTTGGCAGAGAAAAATTTCCCTTTGCGGAATAAATATAAGTCTATTGATTTATTTAAATCTAAAGGCTAAAATTTATGATATGCGTCATGATCAACAATCGTGACGCGCAATTATTTTATGAATTTTCAGGTTGTAGTATTGTTCAGAGAGGTAATGTTTATGAAAAAAGCATTCAGGATCATCCTCGCTGCCGTAGCTCTGCTCTGCATGAGCGCACCTTCGGTATTCGCGGATGAAGCCGCGCATGAAGCTGTAAACGAAGCACTGCCTATGTGGAGCATAATTCCGTTCGTCGGTATGCTGCTCTCGATCGCCATCATCCCGCTCATAAAGCCGGAATGGTGGGACAGAAACATGCTTTGGGTAGCTCTCGCGTGGTCTGCGTTATTCATCATTCCGTTTGCGATAGCATACGGAGCCGGCGAAGCCTGGTACAGACTGCTCGAATCTGTTCTGCTCGACTTCGTTCCTTTTATTGTCCTTCTGTTCGGCCTGTTCGTCGTCGCAGGTGGCATAGCGATCAAGGGCACGATAGCCGGTACTACGAAGACGAACGTGATCATGCTTTTGATCGGCACGTTCCTTGCCAGCTGGATCGGCACGACAGGCGCCGCGATGCTCATGATCAGACCTGTCATCAGGGCTAACGCATGGAGAGAAAAGAAAGCGCACATAGTCGTATTCTTCATATTCTTGGTTGCAAATATGGGCGGATGCCTTACACCGCTCGGCGATCCTCCGCTCTTCATGGGATTCCAGAGAGGCGTTCCGTTCCTCTGGACCACGACTCACCTGCTTCCAATCCTTATTTTCAACGTAGTGATTCTGATGATCGTATTCATCCTCATCGACAGACATTACTGCAAGAAGGAATATGCCGCGGGCAGATCGCCTGAGGACATGATGGATCCGGATGCGCCTAAGGAAAAGATCTCGATCGAAGGCGGACACAACATCATCTTCATCGGCATGATCATTCTCGGCGTTATACTTTCAGGCGTTCTTCCGTTCGAGGAAGGCTCCGGAATAAGAGTGTTCGACGACTGCGTATTCCCGTGGGGATCGCTCGTCGAGTGCGTGATCATTCTCCTGGCTGCTTTCCTGTCGCTCAAGACTACAAAGAAGTCGACGAGAGAAATAAACGAATTCACTTACGGACCGATCGCAGAAGTAGCGAAGCTCTTCATCGGAATCTTCATCACTATGATTCCTGCCCTCGCTATACTTGAGGTTCACGGCGCATCGCTCGGACTTACGCATCCTGCTCAGATGTTCTGGGCTACAGGTATGCTTTCGTCGTTCCTCGACAATACTCCGACATACCTCGTATTCCTGCAGGTTGCTGGTGCTCTCGGAGAGACGGCCGGAGTTTCAACCTCGGTCGGCATGATCGAAGTCAAGATGCTGGAAGCTATTTCAGCCGGTGCTGTATTTATGGGCGCGAACACATATATCGGAAACGCACCGAACTTCATGGTCAAATCCATCGCGGAAGAAAACAAGATCAAGATGCCTTCATTCTTCGGCTACATGGGATGGTCGTTCGCAATACTCATTCCTACATTTATCATCGATACTCTGGTATTCTTCCTGTAGGAATCAGACATATCGGCAATGCCGGAAAAGAAATTCACAAAGGAAATTCACGAAAAAAATTCACGAAGAATATTCATCAAAGAGTTCTGTATCATTTATTGATGCAGAGCTCTTTTTTTCATCAGAAAAATCGTATAAAGCCAATACACATTAATTGTTTTGGCCGGGCAGCCTGCAGGGCAGACAGCTGGGGACATTGGGAACTACAGGCTAATGCAGCAGAATGCAGCTGTGAATTTGCGCAAAAAGTGTAGTAATAATTGAATAATGATTATTGCATATTGAATAGGTCTGAAATGTATACACTACGAATATGCAAATGGGTGGTACAATGTTATCATATTATTGCAACATTCAGAAAAAATGTTCAGCACAAGGAGAGGATGTAAAATGAAGAGTATTAGGAAGAGATGGCTGGCTTTCCTGTGCATCGCGGTCATGTGCGTTACGTTCATGCCGCTTAACGTCAGTGGAGCAGCTATAGCGCGCAGCTATACGATAGGGGAAGATACCGGCAATACGCTTTTCGGAGCGCGGAAAACGCTCGACCTGCAGAGCGCCGGAGCCTCTGTCCAGTTTACAGATGCCGACAGAGAAGCGAATCTCGAAGAAGCTGCACAGGAATACGACACGATTATATCGGATACTCTGGCTCTTTTCGATCCTGTGCTTAACGGCATAGCTGCATATATACAAGATAACTATAACACCGATATTACCGATGGCAGCGGCAGTCTGGCTGAAAACTGGTCTGAAATATTAGCTGCTGCATACCCTGACCGGGATGTCGATGATATCGTTAATGAGGCATACAGACGTTTGTACTCACAAGGGTATCTCAGCAGAGATGATGCCACTGCTCTGGATACGACAGCCGAAAATTATATCGATAATACAGACGCGACAACTATTCCAGGCAGCAGGATGGAGAAATATCTGAGATACCGCTACTTCAAATATCTCTACCCGGATGAATCTGGTGATCCCGCGATCGGATCAGTCGAATGGTATGAAAAATATCTTACTGTAAAAAATCTGATGGGAAACAGTTCAAATGCAGAGCGCAGTCATTTTATCGATAAACGCGCCGTTCAGCTGAACAGCGAAACGATAAACGAGAGGCTTCAGAGCGTCCTTTCAAATGCAAGATTCGACTTTTATCTCGAACAATTCGGCAGCGAGGAAGAGGATGCCAACGGAATAGGCTCAGAGCTCACAATAGGCGATGACAGCCTGACGGTCTATAACGGAGGATTCAGCGTCAGCTCGGCAAGTTCTGTTCATCTGACATATGTCGATTTCAGCAATGAAGATCAGTTTTACGATTCGGAACTGTGGGATGCATTGCCTGAATTCGGGGATACTCTTTCAAGCAGTATACTGGATGATGGATTGATAGACGGACTTTCACTTTTAGATCATTTCTTCCTCTTTGACGGCGGATCATTGGAAAGCCGGTCCATACCGTATGTGCATATGGCCGGAGGCCTGACGTACACGCCTTCGAAAATCTGGCCGTACGAGTCTGGCTCAAAGCCGTACGAAGGGGCGGAATGGAATTTCGAATCACTCGCAAATTATTCCATATTCGGCGATGAGCTTGACAATAGACTCAGCGATGATCTTTTCGCCTATTATCATGAAATGGAGCTGACCGGCATTAATCAAATATCTTCGACGGGATACGATGTATTTATACCGGAATTCGACGACGACGGGAATATAGTATCTGTATCGAAGCCTCTGTTTTACGAGCTCATGGATCCAACGGACTCTGCGAAGGATACGGATCAGTTCGACAGAGACACGCTGATAAGTTCTCTCGATCTCGATACGGACGATGACGGCACGAACGATGCAGGCATTTACCGCTACAAGATGGTGGAGAAAAACGATTATGACGCGGAAGTGAACGGACAGAAAGTCGTCGCATCAGACGATTATCAGATTTTCGATGTCGTCGTTGACGGAAACGGAGACGTACATTTCTTCGTCTATGATGATATAGACGACATGACCGACGCTTATTCAAATGAAAACGTGACTTACGAAGACGGACTGGGCGCGATCGGATACGGCTTTACCATCAATAATTACGTAGCTGAAGGAAGTGTGACGCTGGAGGCGGAGAAGACCGTCGACGGAGGAATTCCTGACAGCGGTCAGACATTTGAGTTTGAACTTCTTGACGAAGACGGTAATGTCGTGAGTACGGTGACGAACAACCGGGGCAGCGTGACTTTCGATCCCATCACTTTCAGCGGTGACGATATGGGGATAACCCGCGAATATACAATGGTTGAAGTCAGAGACAGCGGCAGCGGAGGCAGTTATGTCTACGACAAGAGCTACTTTACCGCTGAGGTCACGTTCGGAGACAGTGTAGACGAAAGCGGAACTATCACTGGTACTACGGTTGTGTATAAAGACTCCGACGGCAATGTGATCGACGGAGTACCTTTGTTCAAGAATGAAACCAAGACAGAGACGACGTCGTCTCCGACCGGTTCGATATCGATACACAAGACGCTCGACACATATAATGCAGATAAGAGCATATTCAATCAGAAGGATCTCTCGCTGTATGGATTCACGCTTTACGCTAAGAACAATATAGTTTCACCTGCAGACGGAACGACGGTGCTCTACAAGGCCGGAACCGCGGTATCAGCAGAGGTTTCCTGCGACAAGAGCGGAAATGCCGAGATCAGCGGAATACTTCCGGGCGAATACACCCTGAAGGAAACGAAGATGCCGGCGGGAACGGCTGCGGTCACGAGCGAGCCTGAGATCAGGGTAGAAGCAGATGACAGCGACTCTGTAAGCGTCTATGTAAATGGACAAAAGCAGTCGTCGACAGACGTTATAAACTTTGAGAACTATGTTTCGAAGACAGAGATTCAGAAAAAGAACGAGTCCGGAGAATATCTGGCAGGTGCTACGCTGCAGCTGATAGATTCTGCGACTGGCGAGGTTCAGGATACTTGGCTAACAGGAACGACGGCTCATAAGATAGCGGGACTTGAGTTCGGTCGCTCGTACACGCTGCGCGAGATCGATGCGCCGGACGGATACGAAAAGGCAGATGATATTACGTTTGTAACTGAGGGTGCGGCTGTACAGACAATTACTATGACAGACAGCAAGACGCAGGTTACGACGGATGACGACACGGATGATACCGGCAATACCGACGAAACGGATGATACCGGTGATAACGACAATACCGGAGACAACAATACAACTAATACGAATACTACTACAAACACGAGCAGCGGTAACGGAACTACGATCGTGAATACCACCAGCAATGGCGGCACTGTCAGCAGCACCGATACATCTGATAACAGTACGACTGTACAGAGCGTGAAGACCGGAGACGATTCGATGCTTCCTGAGACAGCGGCTGTCACGGCAGCGGCAATAGCTGTCCTTGGAATAGTATTAGCGGCCAGAAAGCGCAAAACGGATAAACGTTAATGGGTAATTGCAGCATCCAGACCGCTGCGCTGAAGGTCAGACGCAGCGGCCAGGCGTGGCACTGCAGACAGGCTTTCGATCGGTTTCTCGCGTTCTATCGCTTGCAAACCGATTGTGGCTCGGCGCGGCAGCTGCAAATGATTATATAGTCTTATTCAAAATGCATTCTCAAATTAATACTAAATAGAAAAGGCAATGATGAAGCACTGTCAGACTTAAGATATTCTAGTTTAGCGGCGCTTTTGCATGCTGAAGTGAGCTGCCGTATGCTGCTTTTTGCATCACACAGAAACGACATTAATTATCGTATAAAGCCAATATGCATTAATTATATCGTGCGGTCAGCCTTGCAGACCGCTGAGGCATACGAAACAGCAGGCTTATTCAACGGGATGCAGCTGTGAATTTGTGCAAAAAAGTGTATGGAAAATTGACCAATGATTATTGCATATTGAAAAGATCTGAAATGTATACACCATAAATATACAAAGCAGTGGTACAATATTAACAATATGTTGCAACAATTGGGAGAATATGTTGGCTTAAGGAGAGAATATAATATGAAAGGTATAAGGAAAAAGCTTCTGGCCGTACTTTGCATCGCAGTCATGTGCGTTACGTTTACGCCTGTTACCGCAAGTGCGAGTGGAGGTAGTGTTACATTAAATGTTTCAAAAGAAACATTTAATGTGTTTTTTGGCGTGCGTAAGACTCTCGATCTGGAGAGTGCAGGGGCTGCTGTGCAGTTTACGGATGCTGACAGAGAAGCAAATGCTGCGGAAGCAGCGCAGGAATACGATGACATCATATCGGAAACATTAGCTCTTTTCGAGCCGGTTTATAACGATATGGCTGAATATATACAGACTACGTATAATATTGATCTTACAGACGACAGCGGGGACATAGCTGAAGACTGGCCAACAAAGGTTACCGATACTACAGATAAGACTGCCGATGAGATAATTGATGAGGCTTGGAACAGTATTTCTGATAATGATGATGTCGCAACGTTGAATGCGACAGCCGAAAATTATTTCCAGGAAGATGACTCCGGTGTCACTGGAGACGCTTCAGGCATTCCAGGCAGCAGGATGGAGAAATATCTGAGATACCGCTACTTCAAATATCTTTACCCGGATGAATCTGGTGATCCTGAGATCGGAACCGCGGACTGGTATCAAAGGTACAGTAAAGTAGAAAGTCTGAAGGGAAATTCTTCAAATGCAGAACGCAATAATTTTATAAATAAACGAACCGTTCAGCTGAACAGCGATACGATTAATGAACGGCTTCAGAGCGTTCTTTCGAATGCAAGATTCGACTTTTATCTCGAAAAATTCGACAGCAGCGAAGAGGATGATAATGGAATAGGAAAAACGATCACTATTGATGATGAGGAGACTCTGCCAGTATACAGCGGCGGATTCAGTGACAGCTCAGCAGACTCTGTTCATCTGACATATGTCGATTTCAGCAATGAGGATCAGTTTTACGATTCAGAGTTGTGGGATTCTCTGCCTGAATATAAGAATGAGAGTCTGATTGAAACTCTGACGGAAGCAATAGAAAACGGCTACGATTTTAGTGTCAATGGAGTTTCTCTGTTGGATCACTTTTTCCTCTTTGACGGCGGGTCATTTGAATTTACGGATGAAAATACAACATTAGCTGAAGCTGGCGGTGTCACGAACGAGTCTTCAGCCATATGGCCATACTCGTTTCGTTATTTGAGCACGAGCGATAATGAATGGAAATCTTATAACCTGGCAGATCAGGATATATTTGGCGGCGACACTGAAAGTGACACTGACAGTGAAGGAATTTTCAGCTTCGTAAATTATTTTTCAGATCTTCTGAATACGTTGTCAGATTTTCCTGCAGTTGAAAGTTATCAGATAACGACCGGATACGATACATATATACCGAATATCGACGAGAACGGAAATATTGTGTCTGTATCGAAGCCTCTGTTCAACGAGCTCAGAGACCCGGAGGATTCCGAAAAGGATTCGGGCCAGTTCGACAGAGACAAGCTTGTTGCGGCTCTGGACCTCGATCAGGATAATGACGGCACGAACGATCCAGGCGTTTACCGTTACAAGATGGTGGAAAAAAACGATTATGACGCGCGGGTAAATGGACTGAAAGTCGTCGCCCCTGATGATTATCAGATTTTTGATGTAGTTGTTTACGGAGATGAAGATGTTTTTTTCTTGCTCAGTGACAGTATCGATGATGTAGACGAAACGTATTCGGCGGAATCATTGGAAGACGGATATTTATTCGGCACAATCGGATACGGCCTTGACATCGGCAATTACGCGGCTGAAGGCAGCGTAACTCTGAAGGCGAGGAAGACCATCGACGGAGGAATTCCAGAAAGCGGCCAGACATTTGAGTTCGAGATTACCGACGAAGACGGAAATGTCGTGAGCACAGCGACAAACAAACGAGGCAGCGTTACTTTCGATCCGATCAGTCTGACCGGAGATGATGTGGGTAAAACCCGTGAATATAAAATTGTGGAAGTCGGGGACAGCGGCACCGGAGGCAGCTATACCTACGACGACAGCTACTATACTGCAGAGGTCACGGTCGGTGACAGTGTAGATGAAAATGGTAATATTTCTGATGTTACGGTCGTGTATAAAGATTCCGACGGCAATGTGATCGACGGAGTACCAGTATTCAGGAATGAAACCACGACCGAGACGACATCGGCGACAGGTTCGATATCGATACACAAGACGCTCGATACTTACGACGCCGACAAGAGCATCTTCGATCAGCAGGATCTTTCGCTGTACGGCTTCACGCTTTACGCGAAGAATGACATTGTTTCACCTGCAGACGGAACGACGGTGCTTTACAAAGCAGGAACCGCGGTATCAGAGGAGGTTTCATGCGACGAGAATGGAAATGCCGGGATCAGCGGAATACTTCCTGGCGAATACGTTCTGAAGGAAACGAAGATGCCGGCAGGAACAGCTGCGGTTACGAGCGAGCCTGAGATCAAAGTCGCAGCGGATGACAGCGGCTCTGTAAGCGTCTATGTCAATGGACAAAAGCAGTCGTCGACAGATGTCCTCAATTTTGAGAACTATGTTTCGAAGACAGAGATTCAGAAGAAGGACGAATCCGGCGAATATCTGGAGGGAGCAACGCTGCAGCTGATAGATTCTGTGACAGGCGAAGTTCAGGATACGTGGGTTACCGGAACGACGGCGCATAAGATAGCGGGGCTTGAGTTCGGTCGCTCGTACACGCTGCGCGAGGTTGCTGCGCCGGACGGATATCAGACAGCTGATGACATCACGTTTGTACCTGAGGGTGAAGCAGTACAGACAATTACCATGACAGACAGAAAGACGCAGGTTACGACGGACGAAGATACAGATGATACAGATGATACCGGCGATAACGACAATACCGACAATACTGGAGACAACACAACTAGTACGGATACTACTACAGACACGAGTACGGATACCAGCAGCGGAAATGGAACCACGATCGTGAACACCACCAGCAACGGAGGCACTGTCAGCAGCACAGGAAGCAGCAACGGCACATCCGACAGCAGTACGACTGTAAAGAGCGTGGATACGGGTGACGATTCGATGCTCCCTGAAACGGCGGCTGTCACGGCAGCGGCAATAGCTGTCCTTGGAATAGTATTAGCGGCCAGAAAGCGCAAAACGGATAAACGTTAATGGGTAATTGCAGCATCCAGGCGTGGCACTGCAGACAGGCTTTCGATCGGCTTCTCGCGTTCTATCGCTTGCAAACCGATTGTGGCTCGGCGCAGCGGCTGCAAATGACTTTATAAGGCCTTATTCAAAATGAATTCTCAAATTAAAACCAAATAGAAACGGTAATGAGGTAGCGCCGTCAGACTTAAGAAAATTAAGTCTGGCGGCGCTTCTTTATGCCCTGGATTGTGCAGTTCCATTTTCAGCAAAGTCCTTTTACTTTTACTGCTTCTCTGCCACTCCAGATGCTCCCTGCCGCCCCAGCCACGAAACGCTTCCATTCCCACAACCCATCCATTCTCAAACTCGACGCAAGTACCAATTTGAAGCAATACCAGGTAATTACATATTATTCCTGCTTATGCATTTTAATAAACATATAAAAAATATAGAGAATCTACACTCGCCAAAGATGTACAAAGAGTGATACAATATCAATAATACATTTAATAACATTTGGTGAATATGTTTTGCTACAAGGAGATATTGTAATATGAAGGGGAATTGGAAAAGGCTGCTGGCTGTTCTGTGCGCAGCGGTCATGTGCGTGACATTTACACCCGTTACTGCGAGTGCATATTCTAGTTTGACAATAGGTAAAGACACCGGCAATACACTTTTCGGAGCGAGAAAAACGATCGATCTGCAGAGTGCCGGAGCTTCCATCCAGTTTACGGATGCTGACAGTGAAGCAAATCGCGAAAAAGCAGAGCAGGAATACGATGATATCATATCCGATACTTTAGCAATCTATGACCCTGTTGTTGAAGGCATAGATTCATATTTGAAAAATACTTTGAATATTACCGATATTGATCTTATCGATGACGACGGCAATGTCAAGGAAAACTGGCCTGAGTTATTAGCGTCCGGATTAAAGGAGGAGTACCCAGATTATTCCGATGACCAGATTGATGACGAGGTAAAGACAATTGTTAATAATGTATTAGATAATTTAGACGACTATATAGACTCAGAAGACTACGATAATTTTACTAATACAATTACCGCTTATGAAAATGCAGACGCTTCGGGCATTGCAGAAAGCATTTCAGACAGTAATTCTGACAGTAATTCAGACGATCCGATGGCAATATATTTGCGATCCAGATTTTATAGTGAGCTTTACTCATCAGGTAATTATGGAACCACGAGCTGGTATAATGACACGTACCTTTCGGTAAAAGCTCTTATGGATGATGATACTGAAAATGCAGAACGCGATAATTTCGTCGAAAAACGCACCGTTCAGCTTAACAGCGATACGATCAATGAGCGGCTTCAGAGCGTTCTTTCAAATGCAAAATTCGACTTCTATCTAGAATCGTTTGACAGCAGCGAAGAGACTGCCAACGGAATAGGAGACGAGATCACTCTGGACAACCAGAGCCTTACAGTATACAACGGCGGCTTCAGTGACAGCTCGGCAGACTCCGTTCATCTGACATCCGTGGATTTCAGCAATGAGAATCAGTTTTACGATTCAGAGCTGTGGGACGCTCTGCCTGACTTCGGCGATACTCTTTCGAGCAATATGATGGATGACGGCTTTATCGACAACCTTTCGCTGTTAGATCATTTCTTCCTCTTTGACGGAGGATCATATGAGAGTGCGATAAATCCGTACGTACACATGGCAGGAGCTCTGACGTACCCTGATAATTCTATATGGCCGTACGGGTCTGCATCCAAGCCGTACGCAGGAGGAGAATGGAATACAGAATCCCTTGTGGATTATGAAATATTATCCAGCGACGACCGATCTGACAGCAGCTTGTTCAGTTTTATGGAAAATATTCCGGTCACTGGTTACATTAGTTTATCTTCGACCGGATACGATATATTTATTCCTGAATTCGACGACGACGGAAATATAGTGTCTGTTTCGAAGCCTCTGTTCTATGAGCTGGAAGATCCGATTTCCTCATATGAGCAGCAGTTTGACAGGGACACACTCGTTTCGTCTCTCGACCTTGATCAAGATGATGACGGCACGAACGACGCAGGCGTTTATCGCTATAAGATGGTGGAGGAGACCAATGATGCAGAAATAAACGGACAGCCAGTCGTCGCTTCCAGCGACTATCAGATTTTCGATGTAGTTGTTGACGAAAACGGAGATGTACATTTCTTCGTTTACGATGATATAGGCGACATGACCGACGCTTATTCGCAGGAAAACGTGACTTACGAAAGCGAACTGGGCGCGATCGGATACGGTTTCACCATCGACAATTACGTTGCTAATGGGAGCGTAACGCTGGAGGCGGAAAAGACCGTCGACGGAGGAATTCCAGACAGCGATCAGACATTTAATTTTGAAGTTCTCGACGAAGACGGAAATGTCGTGAGCACGGCGTCAAACGAACGAAACAGCGTGACGTTCGATCCGATCACTTATGACGGAAATGACATGGGTAAAACCTTTGAATATACAATAGTTGAAGTCAAGGACAGCGGCAGCGGAGGCAGCTATACTTACGACAACAGCTACTATACTGCTGAGGTCACGGTCGGAGACAGTGTAGACGATAACGGAACCATCACTGGTAATACGGTTGTGTATAAGGATTCGGACGGCAATGTGATCGACGGGGTGCCTCTATTTGAAAATGAAACGAAGAGCGAGACTACTACTACGACGGCTCCGACCGGATCGATAACTGTACATAAGACGCTCGATACATACGACGCCGACAAGAGTATTTTCGATCAGCAGGATCTTACGCTGTACGGATTCACGCTTTACGCTGAGAACGACATTGTTTCACCTGCAGACGGAACGACGGTACTCTACAAGGCAGGAACTGCAGTGTCAGCAGAGGTTTCCTGTGACCAAAACGGAAACGCAGTGATCAGCGGAATTCTGCCTGGTGAATACGTTCTGAAGGAAACGAAGATGCCTGAAGGTACGGCTGCGGTCACGAGCGAGCCTGAGATCAGGGTAGTTGCGGATGACAGCGATTCTGTAAGCGTCTATGTCAATGGACAAAAACAGTCGTCGACAGACGTCATAAACTTTGAGAACTATGTCTCGAAGACAGAGATTCAGAAAAAAGACGAGTCAGGAGAATATCTGGCAGGTGCTACGCTTCAGCTGATAGATTCTGCAACCGGCGAAGTTCAGGATACTTGGGTAACAGGAACGATGGCTCACAAGGTAGCGGGACTGGAGTTCGGTCGTTCGTACACGCTGCGTGAGGTTGCTGCGCCGGATGGATATCAGAAAGCAGATGACATCACGTTTGTACCTGAGGGTGCAGCTGTACAAACAATTACTATGACAGACAGCAAGACGCAGGTAACGACGGATGACGATACGGATGATACCGGAGATAACGATAATACCGACAATACCGACAATACCGGAGACAACGATACAACTAATACTACTACGAATACTACTACAGAAACGAGCAGCGGAAACGGAACCACTATAGTGAGCACCACCAGCAACGACGGCAGCACTGTAAGCAGCACAGGAAGCAGCACCGGCACATCGGATAAAAGTTCGGCAGTACAGAGCGTGAAGACCGGAGACGATTCGATGCTTCCTGAGACAGCGGCTGTTACAGCTGCGGCGATAGCGGCTCTGGGCATAATTCTTGCAGCCAGAAAGCGCAAGAATGAATAGACGCAGACGCTGACAGATAAGCGCTGGCGGTCTGGTGCTGCAAATTGCAAACGGAAACCGTTGGCAGCCAGATACTGCGCAGCATCCGGGCCTGTGAGCGAATACTTTGAATAAATAAAATATGTTGGCATCAGATGCGTAAACAATGGAAATGCCGGCAGGCTTGAGCAAGTCTGCCGGTATTTTTTATGTCCTGAATTGTGTAGTTTTACTCTCAGCAAAGTATTTTGAATCTTTCGCAGTTTGCTGCTATGGACATCGTAGCGATAGGCTGTTTCACTTCCAGCAGGTTGCTGCTCGGAAATAGAAGCAGGGAGATGTCTGTTCCATGCAGGATGTCGATTTATTATTACACCGTGCCGGATTTACGCACTGCAGTTTGCTGTTATGGATACAGCGGTCCTGACCGGTTCGCCTCCTGCATCGTGCTGCCATATACTCATTTCAGTTAAACGTGCTGTTTCGTGAATCGCAGTGCTGAAAACTCAATTATCTACAACGCAGCCTGCTGTCCCTTCGGTAAACTGCTGTACCAGCTGCTCCCTGCTGTCTTGAACTCCCAGCCGCGAAACGATGCCATTACAATAGCTCATCCATTCGCAAACTCGGGGCAGGCACCAACCATACAGTTATTGTCAATTAGATAGCGCTTCTGTTTGTAAATCTTTATTAACATATAAAAAAAATAGAGAATACTACAAAAATACCATAAAGGTGATACAATGTTCATAATGCATTGTAACGTTTTGCTAAATATTTTTACTTTAAGGAGAGAATGTAATATGAAGGGGAAATGGAAAAGGCTGCTGGCTTTCCTGTGCATCGCGGTCATGTGCGTTACATTTACGCCGATTACTGCGAGTGCGGGAAACAACGAAGATATTATTATAGGTAAAGATACCGGAAATACGCTTTTCGGAGCGCGGAAAACACTCGACCTGCAGGGTGCCGGAGCTTCTGTCCAGTTTACTGATGCTGACAGAAAAGCGAATACGGCAGAAGCGGCGCAGGAATACGATGACATCATATCGGAAACATTAGCTCTTTTCGAGCCGGTTTATTACGATATGGCTGAATATATACAGACTACGTATAATATTGATCTTACCGACGGCAATGGTAATATAGCTGAAGACTGGCCGACAAAAGTTACCGCTGTCGGAGATATGACGGTTGATGATATTCTCCGCAGATCGTGGTTCAATATTTCTGAAGGTGAGAATTCCTTGAAACTTGATTTGATAGTCAGAGCCTATTTCGATGACTTCTCCTATCCTACCGTTGGATACGCTGCGGGCATTCCAGGAAGCCGGATGGAAAAATATCTGAGATACCGATATTTCAGATGTCTTTACCCGGCTGAAAAAAGTGATCCCCTGTTCGGATCCGTGGAATGGTATCAAAGGTACGTTAAAATAGCAAGTTTGAAGGGAAATTCTTCAAGTGCAGAACGCTCGAATTTTATCAGGAAACGTGCCGTTCAGCTTAACAGCGATACGATTAACGAACGGCTTCAGAGTGTTCTTTCTGATGCAAAAATAGACTTCTATCTCGAATCGTTTGACAGCAGCGAAGAGACTGCCAACGGAATAGGAGACGAGATCAAGCTGGACAATCAGAACTTTACAGTATATAACGGAGAATACAGTGACAGCTCGGCAGACTCTGTTCATCTGACCTCTGTGGATTTCAGCAATAAGGATCAGTTCTACGATTCAGAAATATGGGACGCTCTGCCTGACTTCGGCGATACTCTTTCAAGCAATATTATGGAAGATGGCTTTATCGACAACCTTTCGCTGTTGGATCATTTCTTCCTCTTTGACGGAGGATCACTTGAGAGTGCGGCTAATCCGTACGTGCATAAGGCAGGAGGACTGACATACACTTACAAGACCGTCTGGCCGTACGAGTCTGCCTCAAAGCCGTACGAAGGAGGCGAATGGAACAGTGAATCTCTTGCGAACTATAGCATATTGGGCGATGATTTATTCGATTCAACCAGTAACTTGTTCAGTTTTTCCAGCGAAATGGAACTCGTAGGCACCAATTCTATATCTTCGACTGGATATGATATATATATTCCTGAATTCGACGGCAACGGAAATATAGTGTCCGTCTCGAAGCCTATGTTTAACGAGCTCAGAGATCCTGAGGATGATGAAAAAGATCTGGATCAGTTTGACAGAGACAAACTGACAGCAGCTCTCGATCTCGACAGAGATAACGACGGCACAAACGACGCAGGCGTTTACCGCTATAAGATGGTGGAGGATACCAACAATGCAAAAGTAAACGGACAGCCAGTCGTCGCTTCCAGCGATTATCAGATTTTCGATGTTGTAGTCGACGAAAACGGAAATATACATTTCTTCGTTTACGACGATATAGACGGCATGACCGACGCTTATTCGCAGGAAAACGTGACTTACGAAAGTGAACTGGGCGCGATCGGGTACGGTTTTACCATTAACAATTACATGGCTGATGGAAGCGTGACGCTGAAGGCGGAAAAGACCGTAGACGGGGAAATTCCAGACAGCGGCCAGACATTTAAGTTCGAACTTATCGATGAAGATGGAAATGTCGTGAGCACAGCGGCAAACGAACGAGGAAGCGTGACATTCGATCCGGTCACTTTTGATGGTAATGATATGGGTAAAACCTTTGAATATACAATAGTTGAAGTCAGGGACAGCGGCAGCGGAGGAAGCTATACTTACGACAGTAGTTACTATACTGCAGAGGTCACGGTCGGAGACAGTGTGGATAAAACCGGAAACATTCTCGATATTTCGGTTGTGTATAAAGATTCCGACGGCAATGTGATCGACGGAGTTCCTGTATTCAAGAACGAAGCTACGACAGAGACGACGCCTGCAACAGGTTCGATATCGATACACAAGACGCTCGGCACTTACGACGCCGATAAGAGCATGTTTAATCAGCAGGATCTCTCGCTGTACGGCTTCACACTTTATGCAAAGAACGATATAGTTTCACCTGCAGACGGAACGACGGTGCTCTATAAAGCCGGAACTGCGGTATCAGCAGAGGTTTCCTGTGACAAGAGCGGAAATGCAGAGATCAGCGGAATTCTGCCTGGCGAATACGTTCTGAAAGAAACGAAGATGCCGGCAGGTACGACTGCAGTCACCAGCGAGCCGGAGATCAAGGTTGCAGCGGATGACAGCGGCTCCATAGACATATATGTCAATGGCGAGAAGCAGTCGCCGACAAGCGTTATAAACTTTGAGAACGCTGTTTCGAAGACAGAGATCCAGAAGAGGGACGAGTCCGGAGAATATCTGGAGGGAGCTACCCTGCAGCTGATAGATTCTGATACTGGCGAAGTTCAGGATACTTGGGTTACCGGAACGGATGCATATAAGATAGCTGGACTCGAGTTCGGAAACGAATACACGCTGCGCGAGACCGATGTGCCTGACGGATACCAGAAAGCGGATGACATTACATTTGTGCCGGAAGGCTCTGGCGTTAAGACCGTAACGATGACAAGCAGCAAGACGCCGGTTATGACGGATGAAGATACCAGCAATGACGAAAATTCCAGTAATTCCGGAGATACAGAAAATACTGACAATACCGGAAACGGCAATACAGCGAATTCTACTACGAGCACGAGTACAGACACAAGTACGGACACGGGCAGCGGAAGCGGAACCACTGTTGTGAACACCACCGGCGATGGTGGCAGCAGCAACGGCAGCAGTACTGTAAGCAGCAATGGCGGCAGCACAGTAAGCAGCAGCGGTGTAAGCACTGGTACTTCGGGCAGCAGTGCGAATGTCAAGAGCGTGAAGACCGGAGACGATTCGATTCTTCCTGAGACAGCAGCTGTAACGGTAGCGGCGCTGGCAGCTCTGGGTATAATCCTGGCAGCCAGAAAGCGCAAGAACGAATAGACGCAGACACTGATGTAAAATTGCTGACGTAAACCGCTGGCAGCCAGGTACTGAAATAGCCAGCAGATAAGCGCTGGCAGATAGACACTGATTAGCTCTGGAAGCCAGACTCTGCACAGCATCAAGGCATGTGAGTGAACGCTTTGAATAATATAAATGGATTGCATTGGATGCGTAAACAATGAAAATGCCGGCAGGCTTGAGAAAGTCTGCCGGCGTTTTTTACACCCTGAATAGCGCGGCACCACTCCCCACAGCGCACCGTTTCTCACAATGCAGTGTGGCCTACGCCTCCGCAGCGTATTTTTGACGTCTCGTATTTAGCTGTTCCTGGCATCGCATTGCCTGGCAGCTCCGCTCTTCGTAGTATGCTGTATTGCGCTTCGCAGTGAACAACTCCATTCCACAGCACCTGTTTGGCGGCTAGAAGTGCTGAGCGGCTATATTTTCACAGCGCCAGGACCTGCTGTAAAACGCTGCCTTTACAACGACTCCTTGGTCCACAAACTTTAGGCAAAATTCCAATTGAATTCAATAATCGGCAAATAATGTATTATGTTTACTTATGTTTCGTAATAAAAGTATGAAAAAATCGGAGACAGTCAGCCTGCCATAAATATAAGAAAAAGTGATACAATATAATAATATATTTTAACAATTGTTGATTCAACAGAATCTGATTTGCTTTATGGGGAGAATGTAAAAATGAAGGAGATTGGGAAAAAGCTGCTGGTTTTTCTATGCGCTGCAGCCATGTGCGTAACATTTGTTCCAATCACCGCGAGCGCTTCCGGCGGAAGCGTAACGCTTGGAACCGATGTCGCCAATGCGACTCTCGGAATGCGGAAAGTCCTTAATCTGGAGGGCACCGGAGCCTCTGTTACGTTCACAGATGCTGACAAAGAAGCGAATATAGAAGAAGCTACACAGGAATTCGATACGATTATTGCGGAAACTGTAGATCTTTTCGAGCCGGTTTATAACGGTATGGCGAAATACATACAGGATAATTACGGGACTACGTATAATCTTGCTCTTGTAGATGACAGCGGGAACCCGTATGATAACTGGCCTGAATTACTGGCTGAACAAGCTGACGCCAATGAAAACATAGACATGCAGGCTATTGTCTCAGAAGCATCGGACGCAGTAGAGAATGCAGAAGCAGATACAGATTATATATCCTATGAGGATGCCAGTAATTTTGTGGAGACAGCTTACAATTATCTCGACAAACAAGACGCCACACTTATTCCTGGCAGCCGGATGGAGAAATATCTGCGTTACAGATACTTAGGAATTATTTACGCATATCACGAGTACCTCGATAAAGATTATGGCAGTAGTTCAAGTAGTTTCGCCAATGATTTCGCCGATTGGTATGAAGAATATGTCGATGTTAAAAATCTGGAAGGAAATACTTCAAATGCAGGACGCACGCATTTTATCGATAAACGCTCAGTCCAGCTGAACAGCGAGACGATCAACGAACGGCTTCAGGAAGTCCTTTCAAATGCAAGATTCGACTTTTATCTCGAACCATTTGACAGCGATGAAGAGGATGCCAACGGAATAGGATCCGAGATCACTATAGGAGACTACTACACACTGCCGGTCTACAACGGAGGCTTCGAGGACAGCTCGGCAGACTCCGTTCATCTGACTTATGTGGACTTCAGCAACGAGGATCAGTTTTACGATTCTGACCTGTGGGACGCTATGCCTGACTTCGGCGATATTCTTTCGGGGAATATATTTGAAGAGGGCTATATAGGTATAGACGGACTTTCGCTTGGAGATTATTTCTTCCTCTTTGACGGAGGATCGCTTGAAAGCTACACCGAGCCGTACGTTCATAAAGCCGGAGGTTTGACATACACGCCATGGAGCATCTGGCCGTACGAATCGGCCACGCGCGGAGCGCAGGATACCAACTGGAACGCCGAATCGCTTGCAGATTATGATATCTTCGGGGACGGTGTAGGAGAATCCGAGCCTGATGGGGATTACTGGAGTTTTACAGAAGAAATTCCTCTTACGGGTGGTAATTCATTTTCCTCTACGGGATACGATATCTATATTCCGTATTTCGACTCCGACGGAAATCTATTGTCCGTATCGAAGCCTCTGCTCAATGAGCTCAGAGATCCGGAGGATGCTGTAAAGGATCCGGATCAGTTTGACCGTGAAAACCTGTTAAATTCGCTGGATTTCTCGAACGGATCCGGCGTTTACCGTTACAAGATAGTTGAAAAAAACGATTATGATGCACGTGTAAACGGACAGAAAGTCGTTGCCTCAGATGATTATCAGATTTTAGACGTTGTTTATATTGCCTCAGATTCAGAAGATGAAGATGATTCAATAACTGCGGCAATATTAGCATATGACGATATAGACGATGTGAGCGACGCGTATTCGGATGAATCCTTGCTTTACACTCAGATGGGAACGATCGGATACGGCCTCGCTATCAACAATTACGCGGCTCAGGGCAGCGTTACGCTTAAAGCGAAAAAAACTATCGACGGGTCAATTCCTGAGAGCGATCAGACATTTGAATTTCAGGTGATCGATGAAGACGGAAATGTCGTGAGCACGGGAGTCAACAAACGAGGCAGCGTGACGTTCGATCCGATCTCTCTGACCGGGGACGATATGGGGCAAACCCTTACGTATACAATAGTGGAGGTCAGTGACAGCGGCAGCGGAGGCACCTATACCTACGATGACAGCTATTATACTGCAGAGGTCACGGTCGGCGACAGCGTAGATGAAGAAGGAAACATCCAGGGGACTACTGTTGTGTATAAAGATTCCGACGGCAATGAGCTGGACGGACTCCCTGTATTCAGGAATGAAACCACGACAGAAACGACTACGTCTCCGACGGGTTCGATAACTATTCATAAGACGCTAGACACGTACGACGCCGACAAGAGTATTTTCGATCAGGAGGATCTCACGCTGTACGGATTCACGCTTTATGCGAAGAACGACATAGTTTCACCTTCGGACGGAACGACGGTACTCTACGAGGTAGGAACTGCAGTGTCTGACGAGGTTTCTTGTGACGAAAACGGTAACGCCGAAATCAGCGGAATACTTCCGGGAGAATACGTTCTGAAGGAAACGAAGATGCCGGAAGGAACGTCTGCAGTCACGAGCGAGCCTGAGATTACGGTCACAGCGGATGACAGCGATTCTGTAAGCGTATATGTCAACGGCGAAAAGCAGTCGTCGACGGACGTCATCGACTTCGAGAACTATGTTTCGAAGACCGAGATCGAAAAGCAGAATGAATCCGGTGAATATCTGGAGGGAGCTACTCTGCAGATTATAGATTATGAAACAGGAAAGGTTGTTGATACGTGGGTTTCCGGAACGGATGCGCACAAGGTTGCGGGACTGGAGCTCGGCCACACGTACACGCTGCGCGAGGTCGACGCGCCGGACGGATACGAGATAGCGGATGACATTGCTTTTGTACCTGAGGGATCGGATGTACAGACCGTCACGATGATAGACAGCAAAACATCGATTACAACGGAGGATACTACTGAAGAAACAGATACGCCGGACACACCGGATACGACGGATACTACAGAGACAGACACGCCGGACACGTCGGATACTACTGACTCGAGCAACGGGAACGAAAACACGGCCGTGATTACCACCAGCAATGGCGGCAGCACTGTAAGCAGCAATAATGGAGGAAGCAGCAGTACATCGGATAACAGTTCGACTGTACAGAGCGTGGAGACAGGAGACAGTTCAATGCTGCCTGAAACAGCGGCTGCAACGTCAGCGGCGTTAGCGGCTCTTGGAATAATTCTGGCGGCAAGAAAGCGCAGGAACGGATAGGCGCTGGCTGCCAGGTGCTGGCAGACAATCGCTGCCTGATTGCGGCTGAAGGCATCGGCTTTAAATGAATTTGCAGCCTCATGGCTTATTAATAAAGACATTCTCAAATAAAACCAAACATAATTCACCAATGCAAAGACGCCGTCAGGCTTGAAGAAGTCTGGCGGCGTCTTTGCGCACTGGAGCGGCTGATTTGTGCGTTGCCGATAACCAGTATCGCATCGCCGCCGGTATCACAGCATTACCGAAACCGCAGCGCCGCAGCATCACCGGTATTTCAACATCGCACATCGACAACATCAATTATCGTGTAAAGCCAATATACAATATAACTTAAATTTGCTGGGCTGTGGCTGGCAGGGCTGCGATTGGCCGAGCTGCGATTGGTCGTGCTGCGATTGGCTGGGCTGAAATTGGCCTGCTGCAGCCGGTCAGGCTTTCCAGCATCTGTAATATACGAAACCTGCCGGATTATTACGTAATAATAAGGATATATTTATGTAAAAAGTTTATAAAAAATCGAATAATGATTATTGCATATTGAAAAGATCTGAATTGTATACAGCATTATATACAGATTGATGGTACAATATTATCAAATTATTACATCATTTGGTGAAATGTTTAGTGTTAAGGAGAGAATGTCATATGAAAAGTATGGGGAAAAGGCTGCTGGCATTTTTGTGCATAGCAGTCATGTGTGTAACTTTTACGCCGATTACCGCGAGCGCTTCAGGTGGCAGTATAGAAATCGCAAAAGATGTCACAGGTTCGCTTTTCGGAGCGCGTAAAACGCTCGATCTGCAGAGTGCCGGAGCCTCCGTCCAGTTTACGAACGAAGACAGAAAAGCCAACGAGGAAGAAGCTGCGCGGGAATACGATGCGATTTTATCTGACACTCTGGATACTTTTAACCCTTTTTATTACGGTATGGCCGAATATGTTCAGGATAAATATAAGGAGCTTTATAATCTTACTGTTGATCTTACGGACGGCAGCGGCAAGATAGCTGAAAACTGGCCGATATTATTGGCAGAACAAGCCAGCTCCAATGAAGAAATTGATGCACATGCGCAGGAACTGGTAAAGGCTGCGTCAACAGAATTAACAAGCCTGGATCCTGAGTCAGAATACATATCTTATGATGATGCCAGTAAATTTGTCAGCCTGGTCAATTATTACGAAAGCAAGGACGCTACACTGGTTTCCGGCAGCCGGATGGAGAAATATTTAAAATACCATTTTTTCGACCACCTTTATTTATATCATTATTATCTAAAATACTATTATGGAGAAAGCTTCTTTCGAGAGCTGAAGTATTGGTATAACAATTATTACCATTATTACAGCAATCTGAGAAAGAGCAATATAAATCCAGAACGCACAAGTTATATACAAAAGCGTGCCGCTCAGCTGAACAGTGAAGAAATAAATAAGCGGCTTCAGAGCGTTCTTTCGAATGCAAGATTCGACTTTTATCTCGAAAAATTTGACACTGACGCCGAACAGGAGGCTAATGAAATTGGTTCAAAACTCAGTTATAACGGTCAGAACCTTGACGTCAGCAAAGGCGAATTCAGTGATCCTTCTAAAAGTTCCGTTCATCTGACTTATGTGAATTTCGGCAATGAAAAACAGTTTTACGATTCCGATTTGTGGGATGCTTTGCCTGAGTTCGGAGAGACTCTTCCGATAGATGCGTTTAATGATGAATTTATAGGCGGAGTTTCACTTGGTGATTATTTCCTGATATTTGACGGAGGATCAGTTTTACGCTTGGAATCTTCTAATTTTAGAGCCGGAGGCGTTACATATACTCCTTCGACTATCTGGCCGTATAACGTTGAATCGCGCGGGGCACAAGATGTATATTGGAATGTCGACCCACTTGCAGATTATGGAATGTTCGGTTACGAACTTTTCAGCTTTACGGGGGATATTCCTTTAGGTGGTGAAAATGTTTTTTCTACAACAGGATATGATATGTATATCCCTGAATTCGACGACAACGGAAATATAGTGTCTGTATCGAAGCCTCTGTTCTATGAACTCAGAGACCCTGAGGATTCTATAAAAGATCCGCAGCAGTTTGACAGAGATACATTGATAAATTCTCTCGATCTGGATACAGATGATGACGGTACAAACGATGCAGGCGTCTACCGCTATAAGATGGTTGAGAAAAACGATTATGACGCCCGGGTAAATGGACAGAAAGTCGTCGCTCCCGACGATTATCAGATTTTCGATGTAGTTGTTGACGGAGATGGAGACATTCATTTCTTCCTCAGCGACGACATTGATGATGTCAGCGAAACGTATTCGGATCAATCCGTGGAATACGAAGACCAGCTGGGCGAAATTGGATATGGCCTTTATATAAATAATTACGCGTCTCAGGGCAGCGTGACACTGAGGGCGAGGAAGACTGTCGACGGAACGATTCCAGAGAGCGATCAGACATTTACTTTTGAAGTTCTCGATCAAGATGGAAATGTCGTAAGCACAGCGACAAGCAAGCGAGGCAGCGTTACTTTCGATCCGATCAGTCTGACCGGAGACGATGTGGGTAAAACCCTTACGTATACGATTGTTGAAGACAAGGACAGCGGTACCGGAGGCAGCTATGTCTACGACACAAGCTACTATACCGCTGAGGTCACAGTCGGTGACAGTGTAGATGAAAATGGAAACATTTCAGATATTTCGGTCGTTTATTATGACTCAGACGGCAATGAGATAGATGGAGAGCCCGTATTCAAGAATGAAACCACGACGACTGAAACGACGTCTGCGACCGGTTCAATATCTATACACAAAATACTCGACACATACAATGCAGATAAGAGCATTTTTAATCAGCAGGATCTTTCGCTGTACGGCTTCACGCTTTACGCGAAGAACGATATAGTTTCACCTGAAGACGGAACGACAGTGCTCTACAAGGCCGGAACCGCGGTATCAGAAGAGGTTTCCTGCGACAAGAACGGAAACGCCGAGATCAGCGGAATACTTCCGGGCGAATATGTCCTGAAAGAAACGAAGATGCCGGCAGGAACGGCTGCGGTCACGAGCGAGCCTGAGATCAGGGTCGTAGCTGAGGACAGCGATTCTGTAAGCGTCTATGTCAACGGACAAAAGCAGTCGTCGACGGACGTCATAAACTTTGAGAACTATGTCTCGAAGACAGAGATTCAGAAAAAAGACGAGTCAGGAGAATATCTGGCAGGTGCTACGCTTCAGCTGATAGATTCTGCAACCGGCGAAGTTCAGGATACTTGGGTAACAGGAACGATGGCTCACAAGGTAGCGGGACTGGAGTTCGGTCGTTCGTACACGCTGCGTGAGGTTGCTGCGCCGGATGGATATCAGAAAGCAGATGACATCACGTTTGTACCTGAGGGTGCAGCTGTACAAACAATTACTATGACAGACAGCAAGACGCAGGTAACGACGGATGACGATACGGATGATACCGGAGATAACGATAATACCGATAATACCGACAATACCGGAGACAACGATACAACTAATACTACTACGAATACTACTACAGAAACGAGCAGCGGAAACGGAACCACGATCGTGAACACCACCAGCAACGGCGGTACTGTAAGTACTACAGGAAGCAGCAACGGCACATCGGACAGTACGGCTGTACAGAGCGTGGATACGGGCGACGGTTCGATGCTGCCTGAAACAGCGGCTGCAACGGCAGCGGCATTAGCGGCTCTTGGAATAATCCTGGCGGCAAGAAAGCGCAAAGCCGATAAGCGATGAGTGAAGGGCGCTGACCCGAAATGCGCTGAAGGATAATCAATGGCGGAAAATAGCTGACGTCCTGGCGCAACGCCTAGGCAGGCGCTGCATTACATAAGAATCACAAAGAGATCTGTATCATATGATGCAGGTCTCTTTTTTATTCATAAACAAAATATACAAAATGTATAAATTATTTTTTTACCATCAGCAATTGAGCGGCGGCATGGGATGGTATTATTATAGTAAATAATTACATCATCTGGATGAACTTGTTTTGGCTTAGGGGGGAGTAATTCACATGAAAGGTGTAAGGAAAAAGCTGCTTGCAATACTGTGCACCGCGGTCATGTGTGTGACATTAATGCCGATAACAGCGAGTGCTGAGGCAATACAAATAACAATAGGTGAGGATGTCGGCAATACGCTTTTCGGTGCGCGGAAGACGCTGGATCTTCAGAATGCAGGCGCTTCTGTCCAGTTTACGGATGCCGACAGAGAAGCGAATACGGCAGAAGCAGCGCAGGAATACGATGACATCATATCGGAAACATTAGCTCTTTTCGATCCGGTATATTACGATATGGCGGAATATATCCAGAATACGTATAGTGGTAGTCAGAATCTTACCGATGACAGCGGCGATATAGCTGAAGACTGGCCGACAAAAGTTACCGATACTGGAGACAAGACTGCCGCTGAGATCATCACCGAGGCGTGGAACAGTATTTCTGAAAATGATGATGTCTCAGAGCTGGAAACGACAGCCGAAAATTATTTTCAGCAAATTAGCTCCGGTATCGCCGGAAACGCTTCGGGCATTCCGGGAAGCCGTATGGAGAAATATCTGAGATACCGCTATTTCAAATATCTATACCCGGAATCATCAGGTGATCCCAAGATCGGAACCGTGGCCTGGTATCAAAGGTACAGTAAATTAAAAAGTCTGAAGGAAAATTCTTCAAGTACAGAACGCAGCTATTATATAGAGAAACGTGCCGTTCAGCTGAACAGCGACACCATTAACGAGCGGCTCCAGAGCGTTCTTTCGGATGCAAAATTCGACTTCTATCTCGAATCGTTTGACAGCAGCGAAGAGGCTGATAATGGGATAGAATCCGAGATCACCGTAGGAGAAGATACACTCAAGGTCTACAACGGCGGATTCAGCGACAGTTCGGCAAGCTCTGTTCATCTGACCTCTGTAAATTTCAACAATAAAGATCAATTTTACGATTCAGACTTATGGGATACCCTGCCAGCTTTCGGTGACACTCTTCCAACTATTCCGCTGAAGGATGATTATTCTCATACTCTCCTCGGTTATTCTATCGATGTTTCTATCGACGGACTTTCGCTGCAAGACTATTTCTTCCTCTTTGACGGAGGATCTGTTGAAAGTTCGGGTTTTCCGTACGTGCATATGGCAGGAGGACTTACATATAATTCCACGACTGTCTGGCCGTACGAGTTTGTTACAAAACCGTATGAAGGAAGCGCGACTAGAGTATCCCTTGCGAACTATAATATATTAGGCGATGATCTGTCCGGTTCAACCGACAGCCTGTATAGTTTTTCCAGTACAGAGATGATGTACACACATTCTTTGTCTTCGACCGGATACGATGTATATATTCCGAAGTTTGACGACAGCGGAAATATAGTGTCTGTATCGAAGCCTCTGTTCTTTGAGCTGGATGATACGATTTCCCCGTATGATCATCAGTTTGACAGAGACACGCTCGTTAAGTCTCTCGATCTGGATCAAAATGATGACGGCACGATAGATGCAAGCGATGCAGGTGTTTACCGCTATAAGATGGTTGAGGAGACCAATAATGCAGAAGTAAACGGACATCCAGTCGTCGCTTCCAGCGATTATCAGATTTTCGATGTCGTCGTTGACAACGATAATAATGTACATTTCTTCGTTTACGATGATACAGACGACATGGACGAAGCTTATTCGGATCAATCCGTCGAGTACGAAGATGAACTGGGCGCGATCGGATACGGCTTTACCATCAACAATTACGCGCCTAGGGGCAGTGTTACGCTTAAGGCGAAAAAAACGATCGACGGTGGAGTTCCAGACAGCGATCAGACATTTGAGTTCGAAATTATCGACGAAGACGGAAATGTCGTGAGCACAGCGACAAGCAAACGAAACAGCGTGACGTTCAATCCGATCACTCTGGACGGAGACGATTTGGGACAAACCCTTACATATACAATGGTGGAGGTCGATGACAGCGGCAGCGGGGACAGCTATATCTACGATAACAGCTCCTACACTGCAAAAGTTACTGTCGGTGACAGCGTAGATGAAAATGGCAGCATTTCTGATATTACTGTTGCTTATTATGATTCAGACGGCAATAAGATAGACGACGTGCCTGTATTCAAGAATGAAACCAAGACAGAAACAGAGACAGAGACGACGCCTCCGACAGGTTCGATATCGATACACAAGACGCTCGGCACATACGCCGCCGATAAGAGCATATTCGATCAGAAGGATCTCTCGCTGTATGGATTCACACTTTACGCTAAGAACAACATAGTTTCACCTGCAGACGGAACGACGGTGCTCTACAAGGCAGGAACCGCAGTATCAGCAGAGGTTTCCTGCGACAAGAACGGAAACGCCGAAATCAGCGGAATTCTTCCTGGCGAATACGTCCTGAAGGAAACGGAGATGCCTGATGGAACGGCTGCGGTCACGAGCGAGCCTGAGATCAGGGTCGTTGCAGAAGACAGTGATTCTGTAAGCGTCTATGTAAATGGACAGAAGCAGTCGTCGACAGACGTAATCGATTTTGAGAACTATGTTTCGAAGACAGATATCGAAAAGAAGAACGAGTCCGGAGAATATCTGGCAGGTGCTACGCTGCAGCTGATAGATACTGCTACAGGTGAAGTTCAGGATACGTGGGTTACCGGAACGAAGACGCACAAGATAGCGGGACTGGCGCTCGGGCACACGTACACGCTGCGCGAGGTTTACGCACCGGACGGATACGAGAAAGCGGATGACATTACATTTGTAACTCAGGGAGCGGCTGTACAGACAATTACCATGACAGACAGCAAGACTCAGATTACTACGGATGATGACGAAGATACCGGCGATACCGACGATAACAGCGATGCCGACGATAACGATGACACCAGCGATACCGATAATACTGGCGACAATACCGGAGACAACAGTACAACGGATTCGAATACTACGGACACGAACAGCGGAAACGGAACAACGACCGTGAACACCGGCAGCAATGGCAGCACTGTAAGCAGCAATAACGGCGGAAGCACCGGTACATCTGATAACAGTGCAACTGTACAGAGCGTGAAGACCGGCGATGGTTCGATGCTTCCTGAAACTGCTGCTGTAACGACAGCGGCGCTGGCGGCTCTGGGAATAATTCTGGCAGCGAGAAAGCGCAAAACCGATAAGCGATGAGTGAAGGGTGCTGACTGAAAATTGCTGACAGATAGGAGCTTACGAAAAATCGCTAGTGATCAGACGCTGAAGGATAATCACTAACGAAAAATCGCTGATGGTCAGGCACTGACAGACAATCACTGATGGAAAATCGCGACAGATAGACACAGCGCCCAGGCGCTTCATAAATAAAAATCATAAAGAGATCTGTATCATCTGATGCAGGTCTCTTTTTTTACCGCATATATTGTATAAAGCCGATAAACTAGTGGAGTGAAGAGAGTGCCTCTCTCGCTGGCCGGCATTTACACTTAAAACTGCACCAGACCCGGGCTGTGGTCACATCTTCAGCCGGCAGCTACCGATGCTCGCCGCATTTCTTTCATAAAATATTTATTACGTGATATACTTATATTACTGAAAAAAACAAAACGAATGTGTCCATATCGCATCGACAAAACAGGAGGCAGATATTATGGCATATGCAATAAAGACAAAGAGAATTTACGAGGAACCGGACGAAGCGGACGGATACAGAGTCCTCGTTGACAGAATGTGGCCGAGAGGCGTCAGCAAGGAGAGGGCAAAGCTCGACGAATGGGCGAAGCAGATCGCTCCTTCTAAGGCACTGTGCGACTGGTTCGGACACAAAGCGGAAAGGTATCTCGATTTTCAGGGAAAATACATAGACGAACTCGACGAAAATCCGGATGCCGAAGAGTTCGTGAAGAAGATCGCCGGAGAACTCGATTCAGGCAAACAGGTTACCCTTCTTTACGCTGCAAAGAGCAAGATGTACAACAACGCGCTTGCACTCGAGGAATGGCTCAACGATGCGATAAAAGAGCTTGACAGCTGACAGATGCATTTACGCGCCGGACGCCCGGCGTAAAGTTATCACGTATAAACTTCGTATAAACTCAAACATGAAAAACGGGAGGTAAATTCATGGCACTCGTCACCACAACTGAGATGTTTAAAAAAGCGCTCAATTCAGACTATGCTGTAGGTGCATTCAATGTAAACAATATGGAGATCATACAGGGCATTGTAGACGCGACGATCGAGGAAAATGCTCCGCTGATCCTTCAGGTTTCCGCGGGAGCACGCAAGTATGCGAGATCGATTTATCTGGTTAAGCTGGTAGAAGCTGCAATCGAAGACACAGGACTCGACATAGCGCTTCATCTCGACCACGGCGAAGACTTCGACATCTGCAAAAAATGCGTGGACGACGGATTCACATCGGTTATGATCGACGGTTCAAAGCACCCGTTCGAAGAGAATATCAAGATGACAAAGGAAGTCGTGGATTATGCTCATGATCACGGCGTAGTAGTAGAGGCAGAGCTCGGCAGACTCGCAGGTGTTGAAGACAACGTCAGCGTGGACGAAAGATCTGCGACGTTCACTGATCCGCAGGAAGCGAAGGAATTCGTAGAACGCACTGGAGTCGATTCGCTGGCAATAGCGATCGGAACGAGCCACGGCGCTTATAAATTCAAGGGCAAACCTTATCTCGATTTCGAAAGACTCGATGAAATTCATAAGCTCATCCCTGATGTTCCTCTCGTTCTCCACGGAGCATCTACGGTAATTCCTGAATTCGTCGAAAAGTGCAACAAGTACGGCGGCAATATTCCGGGCGCTCAGGGAGTTCCTGAAGACATGATCAGAGAGGCTGTAAAGCACGGCGTCTGCAAGGTCAACATCGACACAGACATCAGACTGGCCATGACAGCAGAAATCAGAAAATTCCTGGTAGAAAATCCTGAAGTTTTCGATCCTAGAAAATACCTCGGCCCTGCAAGAGAGGCAGTAAAGGGAATGGTTTCACACAAGATCAGAGACGTGCTCGGAGCAAGCAACAAGAGATAGTTTGCCGGCAGCCTGACGACGAAGCGGCAATAAAATAAGACTGCCCGGGAAGCCGGTCCGAAAGAGGCAGTTCTGGAAATGTACTCTGTAAAGGACTACGTGGCAGATATACTCCGGCAAGGCAGTTAGGAAAATGCAGTCAAAAGAGGCAGCACGAAAAAGACTGCTCAGCAAAGCTAATCCGGAAGTGCAGTCCGGAAAGGCAGTCCTGTAAAGACGAAAAAGGCGCAGAACCGTTAATTTCAACAAGGTTCTGCGCCTTCTGTTTTATGAGCTGTTTCCGCACAGTTTCAAGGTTCCAGGGCTCCAATATTCCTGCATCAAAATATTCCGGCGGCCGACCCTGCGGTCATTACCAGAGGTATTGTGATCACCGACATCACAGTAGACAGGCATAAGAGCCTGGTGGTGAACTGTACGTCGTAGTGGTTCAAAATACTGAACATCACAGCAGTCCCGGCTACCGGACAGCTCGCTTCGATGAGCGTGGACGAAGCCGCGACCGGGCTGACAGGAAAGATCATCAGAAGAATTATCGGCACTATCGGGAACAGCAGATTCCTTACGAATGTGCCGATCCATACCTTCTTGTCGGAAATGATTTCCCTGATGCTGATCAGAGCCAGGTTCGAACCTATTACGATCATGCTCAGGCCTGTGTTCAGGTCAGCGATATACGTCAGTGTATCAGAGATTATATCCGTGAATTTCACGTTGAATACGAAGAACAGAAAGCCAGCAGCCGAGGCGAGAATGTTCGGGTTCAGGACGACCTTTTTCAGAGTCTCGGAATGGCTTATGCGCGCGTCGTTGTTCTTGTTGAAGATCGAAATGCCGTGAGTCCAGAGGAATATATTGAAGAGCACGAGATAAGGAACAGCGCAGAACACACCGTCGGCTCCGTTCAGAGCCTGTGAAAGCGGAATACCGATGAATCCGGCATTTGTATATGTCGCACCGAATCTCAGTATGTCGCGCCTTTCCTTGTCCGGACAAGTCTTTTTGTTGAAAAGAAGCGTCGACATGATGATATTGGCTGCGAAGATGAGTCCCATTATCGCGAAAAGTTTTCCCAGAAGAATGAGGCGTTCTTCGGAGAAATCCTTCTGAAAAGCGTTGAGTATCAGGCACGGCGACACGATGTACAGAAGTATGCGCGTGAGATCTGACACGGTTTTTTCGTGCAGAAAGCCGATCTTAACGCACAGAAGGCCGGTTAACATCAGCAGAAGCATTATTATGACCTGTTGCAGAGTTACTAAAAACATGGCTGATCCTCATCCTGATATTTGAAAACAGCAGCACAATGAGCGCTGTGACAATTCGTGTTTGTGCCAGAACAATGCGCATTACCGCAACGCATGCTGAAATAAGGTGCGCAAAAACAATGCGCGTCAAAGCAGCGCGAGAATGTGCGTTGACGTAATGTGCGCAATAACAATATTCGTTAAAGCAGCGCGAGAATGCGCGCTGACGCAATGTGCGTAAACCAATGCGTGAATGTGTGCTTCGTACGGAACCATCTGCAAAATGACTTCCGTAAAGGACTAGTAAATTCAAATATCATAGTATTCTTGAAGCGAAATTGCAACAGGAAAATATTGTATGCCCGCGGCCGAAGGGGTAAAAACCTCCGCGCCCCGGGAGCCTTAATTATTGCGCGCATGCGCCCTCAAGATTATTGCCACTGAGCCCGTTAGCTGATAAAATAATCTGAAAAGAATCTGAGTTTTGGAGGAGTGCACATGAAAGGTTCCGGAAACGAAATTACACTGCTTGCCGCTGCGACAGGCAATGAGAATAAGCTCCGCGAGATCGGGGAAATCACATCAGAGTTCGGCATCAGACTTCTGTCGAAAAAAGAAGCCGGCGCCGGTGATGTGGAACCGGAGGAAACCGGTACGACGTTCGAGGAGAATTCCCTCATAAAAGCGAAGGCAGTAATGGACGCGGCAGGAATCGATGCGATAGCCGACGATTCGGGCTTGGTGGTCGATGCTCTCGACGGAGCACCCGGAGTGTATTCTGCGAGATTCGCAGGCGAGCATGCCTCCGACAGTGAAAACAACGCAAAATTACTGAACCTTCTCGAGAATGTGCCTGACGACAGGAGAACGGCGCGTTTCGTGTGCGTGATCACACTCTGCAGGACGGACGGCACGGTGATAACCGCAAGAGGAGAGTGCAGCGGCCGCATACTGAGAAGCCAGCGGGGCGAAGGCGGCTTCGGATATGATCCGCTCTTTGTTCCCGACGGTTACGAAGAGACGTTCGCCGAACTGAGCGGGGAGCAGAAGAACAGGATAAGTCACAGAGCGCGGGCGCTTGCTGCGCTGAAAGAAAAGATTTCAGAAGAGAGAAAATGAAATTATTCCGCAAGCCAAGAAAAAGGGAACTGCCTGACCACCTGAAAAACATGGGAACCGGAAAGAGGATCTTCACTGTAGGCATGAAAACCATCAGGCGCCTTCAGGATCCTTATTACCAGGGAACAGCCGCCGAAATAGGCTTTTACTTCCTGTTCGCCATCGTCCCTATAGCAACGCTGCTGCTGCAGCTGGTCTACAAGCTGAGCGCGGCGCACGATGTTTACATGCAGCTGCTTGAGGTTTTCAAGGAAAACAGCGTGATCTACTCGCTGCTCCAGGCGCTGACGAGCGCCCATACGGGAGGCATAAACCTCATATTCATAATAGTAGCGCTGTGGTCGGCCTCAAAGATAGAATTTTCGATGATCAGAATCGCCAACTACACATACATGTGCAGCGGTGAAAACGGTTTTCTGGGTTATTTCAAATCCCGTGCCAGAGCGATTCTGACGCTGATAATACTCATCGTCACCATGGTTGCGTGTCTGCTGCTGCTGGTGTACGGCAACGTAGCCATCAGCCTGCTCAATACAGCCCTCGGCGATACATTCCATATAAAGCTCCATTTCCTTACTTCGGTGTTCCGATGGCCGCTGGCGCTGTTCATATTCTGGCTCGTTATCGCGGTCAACTACATGATGACTCCGAACGAACCGATCACGCTCAGGGAAACGATTCCGGGAAGCCTGTTCGCAGCCGTGGCAATACTCGTCGCCACCCTGTTATATTACATATATTTCGAATATTTTTCGCACCTGAACCTCGTCTACGGGAGCCTGGCCGCGATCATAGCACTCATGATGTGGTTCTACTGGCTGGGATTCATCCTCGTCGTGGGAATGCTCATCAATGCCGTGTGGTTCGGCAGAGGAGAGGAAAGATATTCATAAAAGAAGAAAAAATATTAATAAATGAAAATAATATATATAAAAATGATATTTAATTGTTAAGAAATATAAATGAAAAGGAACTAAAAATAGAAATATATCGAACAAATATCAATAAAATAACATTGAAAAAAGAGATCCATTAAGAGAAGCATAATGAAATGATACTGAAAGGAAAAGATATATAAAGAAAAATAAATTATAAAGAATTTATGAAGGAGATATAATCAGTAAATAT